>JAGOUZ010000010.1 GCA_018060985.1 Minisyncoccota bacterium | reverse complement strand
TGCGAAGTGTGTAAGGGTGCGCGCTTGCGCCCAGAGGCGCTTAACGTGTGGCTGGGCGACAAGATAAACATTGTCGATACCACCACGCTCTCTATCAAGAAAGCCTATGATTTTTTTGAAGAACTAGAACTTTCTAAGAAAGATCTGGAGATTTCAAAGACCGTCATTAAAGAAATTTCTTCGCGACTTAAATTTATGCTCGACGTGGGTCTCGACTATCTGACCCTCGACCGCCGCGCCAACACACTCTCTGGCGGCGAAGCACAGCGCATTAGGCTTGCGTCTCAGCTGGGCTCAGGCCTCGTGGGCGCACTGTATGTGCTCGACGAACCGACTATTGGTCTCCATCAACGCGACAATGAGCGACTAATTCAAACCCTGGTTAACCTGCGCGACCTAGGCAACACTATTATTGTGGTAGAGCACGATGAGGATACTATTTATGCTGGCGACTTTTTGGTAGACATCGGTCCGGGTGCAGGAGTTCATGGCGGAGAAGTTATCGTTGCCGACTATTTGGAAAAACTCCTTACAGCCAAGAAAAATGACAGCGGCTCGGTAACACTTGCGTACCTTCGTGGCGAAAAGATGGTTCCGATACCCGACGAGCGCAGAGAAAAAGATAAAGGCTCAATAAAAATCAGCGGAGGCAAAGCCTTTAACATCGACAATTTGTCGGTGGAAATTCCTCTTCAACGGCTGGTTGCTATAACCGGCGTCTCTGGCTCGGGAAAATCGACCTTCCTCTACGATATTTTGTATGAAAACCTTCGCGCCCGCTTCGACAAGCGCTATAGGACCAACAAGGTCTACAATGCGGCAAAGTTTGAGGGGACCGAACATGTGTCGCGCGCTATTCTCATCGATCAGTCGCCGATCGGCCGTACGCCACGCTCTAACCCTGCAACCTACACGGGCGCCTTTACCTTTGTGCGCGATCTATTTGCAGAGACTACCGAAGCCCGCGCTCGTGGATGGAAGTCGAGCCGGTTTTCATTTAACGTGCCTCAGACGCGCAACGGCGGTCGTTGCGAAGCGTGTGAGGGCAACGGTGTTATCGCGGTAGAAATGTCGTTTCTGCCAACGGTATATGTGACCTGCGATATCTGCAACGGCAAACGCTTTATGAAGGAAACGCTTGAAGTTAAGTACAAAAAGAAGAGCATTTACGACGTGCTCGAGATGAGTATTGAAGAGGCAATTGCGTTCTTCCAAGATATTCCAGCCATTCATGATCGCCTTAAAACCTTGCAGGAAGTAGGTCTTGGCTATCTAAAGCTTGGGCAGTCTGCAACGACACTCTCGGGTGGCGAAGCGCAGCGCGTTAAAATTTCTGCCGAGCTGTATAAGCCGCATCTCCAAAAAACTATTTATCTATTGGACGAACCTACCGTAGGCTTGCACTACGAAGACGTACAGAAACTTATTGATATTTTGAATCGGCTGGTAAATGCGGGCAACTCTGTCGTACTGATTGAGCACAACATGGACATTATTAAAAATGCCGATTGGCTCCTCGACTTTGGGCCAGAGGGCGGTGTGGGCGGCGGCAAGCTTGTTGCCAAGGGCACACCCGAAGATGTGGCAAATCATAAAACGTCCTACACCGGTAAGTACTTAAAGAGGGTATTAAAAGGGAGGTAGGTGTATACTAAATCCTTAGGGAAAGACGATCTTTGTAACGCGAGAGGTTAGGAATGAGAAAGGACGGAGATACTGCGCTGGCCCAACTTGGTCAGGGCTTGCGTTCTCGTTACGAAGACACGGTTCGGGGAGCCACTGGTGTCCAGAAAGAGCTATATCCGAAACTGATCGCGGTCTTCGACCTGGTCAGCTTTACGGATCACGACCACATTGCACCCCGGGTTCTCGGGATGCTCGCCCAAGGGTACAAAATCGACCCTGCCGGGCAGTACGAACTGATCAAGTACATTCAAACTGGCTCGGCAGAAGAAAATCAGCTGTTTAACCAACTGCTGGCTTCTTCTTCCGAGCAGTGGGTGGACTGGGTTGCGCTCAGTCATGCCGTTCCTGCATCCAGCCCGTGGGCTGCGCTGATCATTGGCATGGCCGAGCTCGCGAAAATTACCTGACACTCAGGAGTAGAAAAGTTAAGGGCCCGCCGGTAATCCGGCGGGCCTTATTCATTGGGGGGCGGAGCGCTGTTGCTCGAGGAATTTCTCGAGCTCGCTGCGCAGCAGTCTGAGCTTTTTCCAGTTCGACTGCCTGAGGAATTGGCGCATTCTTCTGATTCCACTTTCCGACCGCTTTTTCATGTCGGGGACCTTGGCAATGGTGCCCTCGATGAACGCTCGACGATTCATGCTCATGGAACGTGCTCCCTATGCGCTTTGAATGAACGCGAAGATCGAATTGGCTAACAAAATAGCACTAATATGATATACTGTCAAATATGACTCTGGAGCAGTTCAAAAAAGTACATAAAAAGATGCCCGACGCGCCGGGGGTGTACTTCTTTTTGGATAAGCAAAAAAAGGTGCTTTATATTGGCAAGGCAACCAGCCTCCGCGACCGAGTACGTAGTTACTTTGCCAATGACCTTATGGCAACGCGCGGGCCGCTGTTAGTAGCAATGCTCGAAAAGGCTCACTCGATAGACTGGCGCGAGACAGACTCTGTTTTGGAAGCTCTTATCTTGGAGGCAAACCTCATACACAACTACAAACCCAAGCACAATACTGATCTTAAAGACGATAAAAGCTGGAACTATGTAGTGATTACGAAAGAGAACTTTCCGCGTGTGTTAGTGGTACGTGGTCGAGAGTTACAGGCAGATCACGATGCTGCCCACCCCCTGTATACCTTCGGCCCTTTTCCACATGGACTGCAGTTGCGCGAAGCGATGAAGCTGATCCGCAAGATTTTTCCGTATCGCGATACGTGTATTCCAGCCGAAGAGTTAATTCAGGTGGGTAAGGGTACACGTATGCCGGTAACGGCTAAGAAGCCCAAGTCTTGTTTTAATGCGCACATCGGTTTGTGTCCCGGCGTATGTTCTGGCGCAATTTCTAAAACAGAGTATAGAAGGATAATTCGCCACATCGTTTTGCTATTCCAGGGTAAAAAGAAGCAGCTTATAAAAGAGCTCGAGCGCGAAATGAAGCTCGCTGCTAAGGAGGAGAAGTTTGAAGCGGCAACCCGACTACGCAGCCAAATGTTTGCACTAAACCATATCCAAGATATCTCACTTATTAAAGAAGAGTATCGTGCGCCCAAAATCGCCCTCAGCACTAATCGCATCGAGGCGTATGACGTGGCGCACCTGCGCGGCTCGGGCAACGTTGGGGTGATGACCGTTGTAGAGGAAGGCGTGGCGCAAAAAAATGAGTACCGAAAGTTCAAAATCCGTTCTGCAAAGCCTGGCGACGATGTGGGCGGTCTTAAAGAAATTTTGACGCGCAGACTTGGGCACGATGAGTGGCCCATGCCGCGCATTATTGCGGTAGACGGTTCTACGGCTCAGATAAACGCCGCTCACGCAATACTTAAGCAGTACGGAGTTGAGATACCCATAGTGGGCGTCGTTAAGGACGAGAAGCATCGTCCCCGCGACATCCGGGGCGACCGCGACCTTATAAAGGGACGCGAGCGCGACATTTTGCTTGCCAATGCCGAAGCGCACCGCTTTGCAATCGGTTATCACCGCAAGACAACTCGGGGCAATTTAAAGAATCCCGGCTGGTCCGAGCCAACTATTCAGTAAAAACGGGTGTTACAATACTCGCATGAGAACCGTCGTCGGCGTTCTTCGCGGTGGCCCAAGTAGCGAGTATGAAGTGTCGCTTAAAAGCGGTGCGGCAATTTTAAACGCGCTCGATAAAGAAAAATACGACGCGCGCGATTTGTTTGTAGATAAAACGGGCGCATGGCACTCCTACGGTGCCCCGGTAACTCCCGAAAGGGCGCTTCGCGGTGTGGACGTCGTGTATAACATCATACATGGTGAGTATGGAGAAGATGGCGACCTGCACCAGGTACTTGATGCCGTAAATATTCCGTACACTGGCTCGACCTCTAGCGTGTCTAAGCTTGTCTTTAATAAGCAGCAGACCAAAGACGCTGTTTCAAAACTGGGAGTAAAAGTTCCTATGGGCAGGATCATCAACTACCCGCGAGGCGGAGCTCAAGATTTCGAAGAGCTGGCTAGACGCATATTCCGCAAACTGCCCTTGCCTATGATGATTAAACCGGTCATCGGTGGCTCCTCAGTAGGGATGACTGTGGCCGAAGACTTTTATACGCTCCTTGCAGGGCTTGAGCGCGCGTTTGCAGTATCTCCGCAGATTTTGATTGAAGAGTATATACGTGGTCGCGAGGCAACGGTTGGAGTAATCGAACACTTTAGAGACGAGCGCGCCTATGCGCTTATGCCGGTAGAGATTATCCCACCGAAAGAGCATAAATTCTTTAGTTACGATGCAAAGTACAGTGGCGGCACAACCGAACGTGTGCCCGGCCACTTTACTGAGGGCGAGAAGCTAGAATTAGAACGGATAGCAAAAGCAGTGCACGAAGCACTTGAAGTAAGCCACTACTCACGTAGCGACTTTATTATCTCGCGCCGAGGCATCTACTTTTTAGAGATCAACAACGCAGCGGCGGTGGGTATGACCGAAGAGTCGCTCATGCCAAAGGCGATACGTGCAGTGGGGAGCAAACTGTCAGACTTTACCGATCATATTATTAACTTGGCCCAAAACCGCCGATGAGTGAACTTGCTAAAAAACGCTGCATTCCCTGCGAAGGGGGGATAGAAGCGATGACTCCTACCGAAGCCCAGCAGATGTTGAAGGAGCTTGAGCCCGATTGGATGCTCATAGATGACGCACATTTGCTGGTTCGGGAGTTTCAATTTAAAAATTTTGTAGATGCTATGGCATTTGCTAACAAAGTGGGTGAGATTGCCGAGCAAGAAGCTCATCATCCAGACCTAAATATTGGCTGGGGCAGGGTAGCTATAGAGCTTACTACGCACGCTATCCATGGGCTATCAGAAAATGATTTCATCCTGGCTGCAAAGATTGATATGATACAGCTATGAATAAACTAACCCGTATAGCTGTTATTGCCGCTGTGTTACTGGTGCCAAGTTTTGCATTTGCTACATCAGATAAGACTCCGCCAAAAATTACCCAGCTCCATATCCAGAGCAACGGAGCTGACCCTGCAAAAGCTAAAGCAGGCGATACGGTTACTATTTCTGTTACTGCAAATGAAGCAGTTAGGCCCGTGGTGCTTGTGGAGAGTCGCGAGCTTTTTGCCAAAGCAAAGAATGTGGGAGAAAACGCGTGGGATGCTTCCTACACGGTTAACTCTAAGGACAAATCAGGCAAGGTGGGCTACCTGATCACATTGATAGACAAAGCAAAGAACGTCTATATTTGCGCTTCAGAGAAGATACTAATTATTCCAAAATGCGCTACCACAGACGGTTCTTCCGTTTCAGTATACAAAGACACAACGCCCCCGCCTCCAACTGACACCACGGCGCCGGTTATCGAGCCGCATGCAGAAGTCACCGCAAATGCCACAGATGGAAGCGGAGCGGTGGTTACCTATACTGCGCCAACTGCCACCGACAATAGCGGCACAGCTACAGTGGTGTGTGCACCTGCAAGCGGAACGCTTTTCCCAATTGGCACGACACCGGTGAATTGCATCGCAACAGACGCAGCCAACAACAGTGCGTCAACCACGTTTAACGTAGTCGTGACTTTTGTTCCGCAGCCATTTGTAATGGCCTCGCAATCGGACGAATCTAATCTGTGTGCACCAGATTGGTCTACCTGTTTTAGCGGCGGGTCTTCGCAAAAGTATATTGAGCTTGGTCAGGGGTCGGGGTTAGGAGATGGCACTATTAGCCATATCACTATCGCAAAGGACGAGAACTCGCCCTTTGTGTCTCAGCCATGGATTCTTTCACTTTTATGCTATACCGATGCGACCTACACCACTACGTGTCCAGATTGGGTTACTCCAAATAGCTGGAATGGTCAGCAGACATACCTGATGGCAGAATTTTCGACCGAGACAATCGACAACAAGCACTGGTCGGCGTATTTTACCGACTCGAGCCATAACACCAACACGGGCGGTACGTCTCCGGTAACCTTTAAGCCGAATTACTACTACAAACTTCTCATTAACGACAACGGCTGGAATATTGGCGCGTATGGTTCGCAAACAGAACCACACTGGGTGCTTTGGGGAATGACCAGTCTGTAATAAAGAAATGAGTGCGCGCGGCTTTACTCTTATAGAGCTCCTAGTGGTCATTGCGATCATTGGCATTTTGGCCAGTATCGTACTCGCATCCCTCTCTAGTGCTCGTTCGAGTTCTCGGGATACGCAGCGGGTAGGAGAGCTGCAACAAATCCTGCGTGAGGTCTTTGCCAGTGATATACCGGGCTCGGGGGTGTCGCTTGGTGGTGGAGGGTGCGTGTTTAATGCCGTGCTTACTAACTGCTCGATGCTCTCCAAATTCACTGACCCAAGTGGAAGTACTCAAACCTGCTCCAAAGTTACTCCGCGCACGTGCGAATATACGTTGACTCAACCTGCTGGCGGCGGCGCTACCCCGACTACCCTCAACTTTCAGATTTGTGCCACGCTCGAGAACGGGGGTACCTTAAAGAATGTCTATATTAGTAGTAACAGGCTGCAGGTTACGGACGGCTGTCCATAATTCAAAATTTCGGCTATATTAGGTACCGTACCTTCTGGTACGTAAGGGCCCATAAGCATAGCTTGTAGGCCCTGCATTCGGAAGTAATAAATGCTAGCATTTATTACGTTCCTCACTTGGGCCCATAGCTCATCTGGTAGAGCGCCTCATTTGCAATGAGGAGGTGACCGGTTCGATCCCGGTTGGGTCCACAGACGACAGTAAAACCTCCCCTGCGGGAGGTTTTCCGCATTACTGCGTCTTTGTTATTGGGGAAAAAGTGAGATAGTATGATTTCGTTACGCACGTCGGGAGCCCTGTCGGGGTGTGGTATAACGGTATTACGTACGATTCGGGTTCGTAAAATCCGAGTTCAATTCTCGGCACCCCGACAAGGCTTCTGACCACCATATGTTTCTCTCTTGGGCCCATAGTAAAGTGGTATTACGCGGCATTCGCATTGCCGAGGCGCGAGTCCGATTCTCGCTGGGTCCACAGGAGCCGCTGTGATATCCTGCGGACATGAAAAGCAAAAGTAACTACCGCAAGATTGTAAATTTTTTCTACGAAGTGGGCACCATGCGCCGTTTGCCGCGCATTCACCGTCAAACGCTTTTGGTAGATGACGTTACCGACACCATCGCCTCGCACAGTTATCGCGTGGCGCTTATTGGTTGGTTTTTGGCGAAAGAAGAAAAGGTGGATCCCTATAAAGTGGTGATGATGTGTCTGCTACATGACGTGGGTGAGGCTCGCACAGGCGACCACAACTGGGTCCACAAACGCTATATAAAAATTTTTGACGAAGAGGTGATGAAAGAGCAGCTGGGTAACCTGCCACATAAAGAAATTCTTGATATCGCCGAGGAGTACCACGAGCGTAAGAGCAAAGAATCTATTGTTGCCAAGCACGCAGACCTGCTCGATCAGGTGCTTCTTTTGCGCGAGTACGAATGGCAGGGTAACAAAGAGGCGCCAGGCTGGCTTAAGGGCCGTCCAAAAGATGGCATTGCACACAAGCTATCAAGTATTACGCTCCCAAGCGCCAAGAAACTCGGCGAAGAAATGTTTAAGACGCCGCCGTCGGAGTGGTGGGCAAACCTCTCGACCAGTAAAAACCGTTAGTTGCGTGGGTTAGACGAGCGCGGTAAAACTGTATAAGTGCATTTATTATTGATTACAACACTATGAGTACAAATTTAATTATAGGCATTGTTGCAGCGCTCGCAGTAGTGGGTGGTGGCACGTATGTAGCGATGAATCCGGAGATTGTCGCTAACATTACGGGCGGTGCACATATGGAGGACGAAAGTACTGAACTGACCGAAAATGAAAATGAGAGCGCATCAGTAGGCAGCACCTTTGCACAGATCATTGCGCTTGGGCAGAGTGTTACGTGCACTTTCTCGTACAATGACGGCGGGGAAAATGTTTCTTCTGGCACGATTTATATGACGGCGGGTGGTAAGGAACTCCGTGGCGACTTTAAGGTTATGAGTCCGATCTCGACCGAGGCATCGTTTATCCGTACCGGTGGCTACAACTATATGTGGGGCCCTGCTATGCCACAGGGTATCAAGACCAAAGTTACTAACGAGGCAGAACTTATGTCAGACGGACAGTCGGCAGCCCTCGATCCGAACACCAAGTTTGGTTGCCAGGCATGGAATGTAGACTCTTCTAAATTTACCCTACCAGCCACAGTTAAATTTATGGACGTTAGTGCTAGTGCCGGCATTGATGCATCGGTGCAGGTGCCCGGCGGCTCGGTAAATGCTTCTGGAAGTGCAAGCGTTAAGGCGCAGCAGTGTGGGGCATGTGCAACACTCCCAGCAGGTGCTAAAGAGCAGTGTTTGGCTGCGCTGAGCTGCTAACGAGGAAGATATAGAAAGTAGAAAGCCCTCGCGCGTACGCGAGGGCTTTTTGCTAGGGCTTCGGAAGTCCAACAGATTCTGCCTGAAGAACCATGCGTTGATAGGTGGGAGCTTCCCGTAGAATCTCCGCAAGCCACAGCGCGCGCGGCACCATCATTTCCGGATGCCGCTGCCAGTTGTTCTCTGTTTTGCCGCGGGGGATCTTAATGTTCATGTATTGGCTACCCCAGGCAGGGATATCGAACCCCATGTGGTTGAGCGTGTGCATCATCTGCGAAGCAAGGGCCGCTCCGCCATCGTCATCACAGATGAGCGATATGAGTGCGACCTTACCGTAGTTCTCGAAGCCATCCTCAAGTCCTCCCTCTTCCATAGGAGAGAGGACTTGGTCGAGGAAGTACTTGAACCAGAGCGCGCTCCCGATCCACTGGATTGCGCTGGTGCACACGAGTACCTCCGCCTCCTCAACTTCCTTCTTGAGGGGCAAGAGAGCGTCGGGTATGTACTTGGACCCGCGGGAAGCGCTCCTGCCCAAGTCGAACGGCTGCTTGCACAAACGAACCACATGGACATCTGCGCCAAGTCGTACGGCCGTGAGGCGTATCCTCTCGATATTCTTGCGCAGAGACCTTTCGCGCCTTTTGTCTTCGCTGCTGCCGTCCACAATCAGTAACCGTACACGGGTATCCATGGTATCCCTCCTTGAAGATCTTGGTTGTACTAGGGCCAAGGAAATAGCAAAAGACCATCCCTGTCAACTCCCAAAACTCGCGGTATCATTAGGGCAATGGATTTTTTCAGCAACTTTTTGCTGCTAGTGCCAAAGGGGGCGATAGCCTCTGCAGAGCTCGGTCTTATGATCCAAGCGACGCTTTTTATGCTTATCGTTATCGTACCCGTTCTATTCCTCTTGTTCTTCTTTGCATGGCGGTATCGTGCCGGCAACAAAAAGGCCGTATACCAGCCCAATTGGGAGCACAGCAAAATGGAAGAGCTTATCTGGTGGGCGATACCGCTTGAGATCGTTCTTATATTAGGCGCCATCACCTGGACGAGCACGCACGAGCTCCATCCGCCGAAGCCCATTGGGGTTGAACCTCCTCTTGTCGTGCAAGTGGTTGCGTTAGATTGGAAGTGGCTCTTTATCTACCCCGAGCAGGGTATAGCCACGGTGAATCTTCTGGTTTTGCCAGTAGATAAGCCGGTTCGCTTTGATATAACCGCCGATGCACCGATGAACTCGTTTTGGATACCAGAGCTTGGCGGGCAGATATACGCCATGACCGGGATGGTGAACCGTCTTAACTTAATTGCTAACGAAGATGGTACGTTTATGGGGCGCTCAGCTAACTACAGCGGCGAGGGGTTTGACGATATGACCTTTAGCGTTATGGCGGTACCGCCAGAGCAGTTTGAGTCGTGGGTCCACGAGGTACATACATCCGTAGCTAATCTTTCTTATGTGGAGTACGAAGACCTTGCTGCACCAGGAGTTCCGGAAACTCCGCTGTACTATAGTCCTGTAGAGGCAGGTTTGTTTGATATGGTTGTAGCACAGTTTGGACACGAACACGCCTCCGAAGAGCTGCCCTCTCAAGCTTCAGGTCAAAATGGGAACGCTTTCGAAGGCAGTTCCTCTCTACACTCACACTAATTATGTTTGGACGATTAACACTTGATGCATTTATCCACGGCCCGGTAGAAACCGGTGCTCAAATCATGGTAGTGGGCGGCGCTATTGCCGTTATTCTTGCCTTAACGTACTTCAAAAAGTGGGGGTGGCTCTGGCGCGAATGGATTACGTCAGTAGACCATAAAAAGATTGGGATCATGTACCTGCTGCTTGCGGGTATTATGCTCCTGCGTGGGGCGGCAGACGCATTTATGATGCGTGCCCAGCAGTTACTCGCCGTAGGAGATCAGGTGGGATACCTCGACCCCAACCACTACTCGCAAGTGTTTACGGCGCATGGCATCATCATGATCTTTTTTGTCGCGATGCCGTTTATGTTTGGCCTGCTTAACTTTATTCTGCCACTCCAAATTGGCAGTAGAGACGTGGCGTATCCATTCCTCAACTCTATGAGCTTTTGGTTTACCGTTGCTGGTGCCATGCTCGTTAATATGTCGCTCGTGGTGGGGGAGTTTGCGGCAACCGGCTGGCTTGCATATCCGCCTCTTTCAGGTCTTCAGTACAGTCCAGGTGTAGGAGTCGATTACTGGATATGGGCACTCCAAGTTGCAGGCGTTGGCACCCTTATTTCCGGCATTAACTTCCTGGTTACGATTATAAAAATGCGCGCGCCAGGCATGACCCTGCTGCGTATGCCGATATTTGTGTGGACCAGCCTCGGCTCGATGATTCTCGTTATTTTTGCCTTCCCAATTTTGACCGTCACGCTAGGACTCTTGGCACTCGATCGCATTTTTGGCATGCACTTCTTTACGACCGACCTGGGTGGCTCCGCCATGATGTACATCAATCTTATTTGGGCATGGGGCCACCCAGAGGTGTACATTCTTATTTTGCCTGCGTTCGGCATCTTTTCAGAAATTGTCTCGGTGTTTTCGCATAAGCGGCTTTTCGGCTACATCTCTATGGTAGTTGCCACGCTGAGTATTGTCGTACTTTCGTTTGTCGTATGGGCACACCACTTCTTTACTATGGGTGCTTCGGCCAACGTCAACGCGTTCTTTGGGATCATGACTATGGCTATCGCGATACCCACGGGCGTTAAAGTATTTAACTGGCTCTTTACGATGTTTAGAGGTCGGATTGTTTTTGCCACGCCGATGCTGTGGTTTATGGGGTTTTTAACGACGTTCGTACTCGGCGGCATGACCGGCGTACTCATGGCGATACCGGGCGTGGACTTCCAATTCCACAACAGTCTATTTTTGGTTGCACACTTCCATAACATGATCATAGGCGGGGTACTCTTTGGATTTTTTGCGGGGCTTGTATATTGGTGGCCAAAAATATTTGGATACAAACTAAACGAACGGCTCGGTACCTATGCGTTTTGGAGCTGGATTATCGGCTTCCTCCTTGCGTTTATCCCGCTCTACATGTTGGGGCTTATGGGCATGACGCGCCGCCTCAGCCAGACAGATGACATATACCGCCCGCTCCTCATCGTCGCGGCCGTAGGCGCCTGTATTATTGCCTTAGGAGTTATATTCCAGGTAGCACAAATGGTAGTAAGTTATATACAGCGTAAAGAAAATGTTGCAGGCAATGACCCGTGGGGAGGTCGTACGCTCGAGTGGGCCACCTCTTCGCCGCCGCCCGAGCATAACTTCCCCTCAATACCGCACATTAAAGAGCGTGACGCTTTTTGGTTTGCAAAAGAGAGAGGGGAGAATTTGTTTTCTAAGCCAGACCATCATATAGAGATGCCCAAAAACACTCCCGTTGGCCTTTATGTGGCCGCTGTAAGCGGTGTATTTGGCTTTGCTGCCATATGGCATATGTGGTGGTTACTGCCACTTTGTTTTATTGCAATCGTTACTCTGCTTGTTGTGCAATCATTTGATTATGAAAGATCACACTAACGACAACGTATCGTTTGGCTTCTGGGTCTACCTGATGAGTGACTGTGTACTTTTTGCTGCGCTTTTTGCAACGTATGCCGTCTTGCAGGGCGCGACCTTTGGCGGACCAACTGCCTACGACCTTTTTAACCTGCCGTTTGTATTTGTGGAAACGATGCTGCTTTTAACCTCCAGCTTTACTATGGGCCTCGCGGTCATAGCAGCCAGAGCACATAAAAAGCAGCAGTCTCTACGACTTCTGGCTGCGACGCTCATTTTGGGCCTCGCTTTTTTGGGGATGGAAGTGTACGAATTTACGCATTTGATTGCGGTAGGGGAAGGGCCCGCTACCAGTGCGTTTCTGTCCGCCTTCTTTACCTTAGTAGGTACTCACGGTCTCCATGTAGCCATTGGCGCCATCTGGATGTGCGTCGTTGGCGCGCATATCTGGTTTAATGGCATTACCTCGGGAGCGTTGCGTAAACTCACTATACTCAGCCTCTTCTGGCACTTCCTCGACGTTATCTGGATCTGCATCTTTACGTTCGTGTACTTGTTTGGCGGGCTCGCACTCTAGCTATGAAATCATTTCACGCATATCTCACTGGCTTTATACTCTCGATACTTTTGACCGTTGTTGCTTTTGGTCTCATGCATTTCCATATGAAAAGCGACCATGCTATGCCGCCGCATGAACTCATGGTGCCACTATTAGTATTCCTTGCAGTCGCACAGTTTCTTATTCAACTTATTTTCTTTCTGCATCTGGGGCAGGAAGAAAGGCCACGATGGAATAGCATTGCCTTTGCCTTCGCGGCCTTTATTGTGATTGTCATTGTTGGAGGCTCGCTGTGGATTATGGGCAATATAGAGCACGGGCAAAGCGATCTTTCAGAAATATATCCCTCGGGTGAGATAACCCCACAAGGTCAAGATGATTAGAACGTATTATTACCTGACGAAGCCTCGTCTGGCCTTGATGAATGTGATGGTAGCTATGGCTGCATACGTGTTTGCTTCGCCTGAAGTGTTCGATTGGCAGACCTTTTTTGTCATGGCGAGCGGGCTCGCCTTTGTGGTGGCGAGTGCTTGCGTGTTTAACAACGTTGCTGACCGCAATCTCGACACTCGCATGGAGCGCACTAAAAACCGCGCGACAGCCACGGGCAAAGTATCGCCCCTGCAGGGCGCTATATACGCCTCCGCACTTTTGGTTGCAGGCATTGCGCTCCTGATGCAGGCGCATGTACTCGCACTTGCTGCGGCGTTAGCGGGATTTTTTGTCTATGTGTTTTTGTACACGCCGCTAAAACCTAAAAGCGGATATGCGCTCTACGTAGGCGCAGTTGCCGGAGCCACACCGCCCTTGGTAGGCTACGCGGCCGCGGCGCAGGTGCTCGATATATATGCGTGGGGACTCTTTATCATTTTATTTTTGTGGCAGGTACCGCACTTCTTGGCTATCGCGCGCTACCGCTATGACGAATACACTGCAGGCGGCGTGCCGCTTTTAATTAAAGAATCGCCTAGCAGTGAGGCACGGAAGAAAGCGCGAAAAATATTTCACTACTCTCTTGTATTCTTGCTCTTGTTTTGTCTGATTTTGATACTCCACAGGTGGATCAGGTAGGGAACAATGCTGCCGATTAAAAATGCGCCGAAGGCGCTCGTAGCAAGCGTGAGCGGCTGCAGGTTATGAAAGATAACGGTGGTCAGGCCGACTAGGTTAATAAGGAGAAGTGCGCCCATGACCGAATAAAAGTTAATAACGGCCCACCAGTTGCCTTGCTCTACGTCTTTTAAATGGATATGAGAGAAGTGTTTTACGTAGCGCGCTGCACCTTGGGTCGCGAGCTTGGCCCGGTCGGCCTGCACACCAATCAGATAGCCTATCAGTACACCAAAAGCTCCTGCAGGAATGGTAAAGGGCAGAGTTAAAAAGAAGAACTCGTAATACGAAAGGGTGAGTGTAGCGACGATAAAACAAAAAAAGCCCGTCATGATGAGCCGCATGCGGGTGAACTCATCCTCGACACCAAGCTTAACCGCAGAAACGAATCCAAGAAAAATAGTAAGTATCGCAATAGTGCCAATGACTGAAAGCGGGACTCCCTCCATGGCGACATGGTAGCACGCAAAAATTTGTGTCAGCTTTAGACCATAGCCTAGACATACGAGAATTTAGTGGTATTATATGTAACGGTATAGTTACCGCAGCAACAGGAGATTCCTACATGCGGAAGAAACCGTTTATTGGCATCCTGCTCGACAGCATGGAGGAGGTCCGCCAAGTGTTCCAGCCTGGTATGCAAGTGCCAGAGCATTACGACTATATGGTTGGAGTGCATGCCGTCGTACGGGGTGATGCATTCCCGCGCGTTGCGGCACATCGCGCCGTCTATATGGGCGATCCCAGCGACATCGGCTCCAAGGAAATGACCGGTAACCTTAAGGCTCTGCCGACCTGCAATACTCTGTTTTTCGATGGCTGGCCTCACATCGGCAGGCTCGACGCCATGAAGAATCAGAAAATGTCGCTCGCCAAGGACGTCGGCGTCATCGTCAACCTACCGGACTCGGAAATCGAGTGGGCGGAATGGTCTCCCGAACCTGCCGCCAGAACGCTCGCGCAGTGTCGCGACACTATCGACTACCTCTGCTTCAACGGACGGGGTCGGCCGGATGCGGATTACAATCCGGAGTTCACGCGTACGTGGGTGTCGCATCTGCAGAAAAACGGCTCGTGCGGCATCTGCGT
>JAGOUZ010000001.1 GCA_018060985.1 Minisyncoccota bacterium | reverse complement strand
GTATTGCTGCACCAGCCGTCGGGGTTAACGCAACTGTCTCTAACCCAGCCTCTACAAACATTGCGGCGCTTGATACGGCGTTGCTTACGGGTGCAGTACGTTACCCAACTACGGCACAGCTTGGCGAGGATGGTACCGTGCTTATCTTCGGCCACAGCTCACGTATCCCGGTTGTACACAACAAGAACTACAAGGCCTTTAACAACATTCAGAACCTCAAGAAAGGGGAGACGATCAGCGTATTTTCTGCTACTGCGGAGTATCGCTACAAGGTAGTGAGCGTACGCGTTGCGAATGCAAGCGAGGATGTGATACAACTCGCTCAGCGTGGAAAACACCTCGTGCTTGTGACCTGCGACTCATTTACCTCAAAGTCCAGCCGTTTCGTCGTTACCTCAGAGCTTGTAGGAACATATTCTCTCGCCAATTAACCTTGGCGGGCGGATATGTCTCTGTAATTGAGACCGTGAGTACCCGACAGGGATGAACTTGCGAAGTAAGTTGAAATACGTAATCAGCAACGAGGAGAAGGATATCAGCTATGACCAAGGCTCCGACTGCCCGCCGTAAGGCGGCAACGAGCAACCCAGAAGATCTCGACGAGGTCATGAAGGAGCTCGGCGACGGTATCGGCCACGTGCTCAAGGAAAACCTCGACAAGACCAACAAGCGTGTCGACGGTCTCGACGCCCGAGTTGGGGGCATGGAAGGCACACTCGACACCATTGGCGCCGACGTTCAAAAAATCGGCACCGGTGTCACCGACCTCCGCAAGGTGGTCGATGATTTCGTCGCCCGCCCTCAGTTCCCCCGGTCAGCGGCACAAGCCCTGCTCCGGGGGTTGCAAGAAAGCCTGAAGTGACTGTTGCTCCAGCCCAGACGCCTAGGCGTCTAGCCTGGTTGTTTGTGGCTGTCGTGGGTGTGGCGATGGTTGTGGTAACAATCTTCGCACTCTCACGCGTCATTCCGCCCTCACGCACGACCGGCGACTTCAAAGCTCCGATCTCAACAGGAGAGGAGAAGAAGGTCGCCACGGTGGACAACACCGACGCGATCGTCGCGGGCGTTTCTGCGGCGATCATGAGTGCCAACGAGTCTCTCGTAACGGCTATCGCCGGGATTAAGGAGTTTCTGGAGTCCAGGTTCGAAGAACCTGCGGTTCCGGCAGAACCGGAAATCCCTGCAGAGCCGGAAGTGCCTGTCTTGGTAGAGCCTGAAGTTCCTGCAGAACCCGAAGAAGGTCACATCACTGTGGTCGATATCGAACGGATCTGCTCCGAACCCTGGCTCGATCATCTGCGGTTCGTGAGTGACGATGGCACGCTCGATTATCTCGCTGAGAAGCCAGACTGGCTTCTGCAGACGATTCTCGACTTGTGCGGTGATATGCCAGTGCTGTTTCCGGAACTTGAAACTCCGGCGACGCCTGCGTTTCCCACGACACCGGAAGTCATCGTCGTGGTACCAGAATACCCCGCATCTACGTGGGGAGAAGAACTGACACCTGAAGAAAGCGATGAGCTCGGTCGCCTGATCGAGCGCGCCAATTGATGGAGACTGTCATGAAGTATCTTCTGCTGACTGCGGCCCTCGTGGCAGCACTCGGAGCCACAAGTGTCGGCTCGGCGTCCGCCGGCAATAACAACCGTCTCACGCAGACGGAGAACAACACGCTCAAGGGCCTGCTCGACAAGATGCACGGCACGGCAACGATGACCGGCAAGTGGAACGGCTACCGCGGCGACAAGCCGGGCTACATCCCGCCGCCGCCCGGGTGCAAGGAGCACACGGTCTACGACGCGCGCCAAAACCGGTATTTCGTCCGGTGGTACAGTCCCACGAATCCCAACTGCTGATCTTTCAAGCAACGTGGTAAGGAGCGACCGACTCAGGTCAGTCGCTCCTACCAATTTTTTTCCACTTCTACCAAGTGAAGTGAGAGATAAGAATTAGTTCTTTTCCGAACAAACGACGGTTCTATCGAGTCTTACTCGTTATTTTCTGATTAGAAGTCTCTAAGAGGTTTCTAGCCAGACTCTCATGAGGGAGTTGACAAAATTATAAGAATATGTTATGATGGCATTGTTAAGCCATTTATTAGGTTCGGGAAACCAGCTATGAAAAATATTATTACAGGCACACTTTCACTCGTCATTACTGCAGTTGCGGTAACTATTCTTGTTACCTCACCAGTAGTTAATGCAGCAGACTACTCTTCTGGAGGCTCTTACTCAGACTATTCGTACTCGGGTTCTACCGGCTCTACTGGTGGTTCGTACTCTGACTACTCCTACTCTGGAGGTGGCAGCACGTACGCAAGCGGCTCTTACTCAGACTACTCATACGGAAACAATGGCGGTATTCAGAATGGCGGTAGTTCATACACTGCGTCAAAGCCAAAGCCTGCTTCTTGCGTGCTTAAGCTCGACAAGAAAACAGTAGAGTACGGCGGTAGCGTTACGATTACGTGGAAGACCACCAACTCTAAAGCAGACACTGCAAATCTCTCTGGCTGGGGTGATGTGCCGAAGAACGAAGGAAAGTATGCCTTCAATGTTTCCCGCACTGACGAAAACCTCACGAAGGACAAGACCTATACCCTCACGGTAAAAGGCGATGACGGTAAAACCGTTACCTGCAAAGAAACCGTAAAGGTTAAAAAGCAGGAAACTCCTAAGGCTCCTGAATGTACGATCGCTCTCTCTACGTACAGCGTTGGTTACAACGGTTCAGTAAAAGTTACCTGGACTTCGAAGAACTCTGACACCGTTACACTTAACGGCAACTCAGTTGCTAAGTCAGGCTCACAGACCTTCAGCAACTTGAAGCATGATACGACCTACACTATTAAGGCAAAGACTGGTAGCACCGAAGTTACCTGTGTCAAAACAGTAGAAGTAGCCGAGCAGCCGGTAGAGCACGCTCCTGAGTGTGACCTCTCGCTCTCTGACTACACTGTTGAGAAGGGTGATGATGTTACTGTAACGTGGTCAACTGACAATGCTGACACTGTTAAGCTTAACGGCACGGCAGTAAGCAAAGACTCTTCAAAGGAATTCACTAATCTTCAGAGCGACAAGACCTTTACACTTGAAGCTTGGAACGGCAGCAAAAAGGTAACCTGCACCGAGACGGTAGAGGTTGAGACTCCTTCAAATTCAGATGCCCCTGAGTGTGATCTCTCACTCTCTGAGTACGATATCAACAAGGGTGATGATGTTACGGTCTACTGGTCTACTGAAAATGCTGATGTTGTTAAACTCAACGGCAGCACGGTAAGCAAAGACTCTTCAAAGGAATTCACTAATATCAAAGCAGACAAGGAGTTTAAGCTCGAAGTCTGGAACTCTGATGACGAAAAGGTTACCTGTACTGAAGAGGTAACGGTTGATGAGGAAGATGAGGACGATAGCGAAGACCTTTGGTGCAATATTGACGCATCGAAGAGCTCTATCCGCCGCGGCGAATCAGTTCGCATCGAGTGGGAATCTGAAAATGCTGAAGACGGTTACATCAACAATGGTATCGGTTCAGTAGATGAAGAGGGTTCTGAAACAGTATATCCAGACCGCACCACGACTTACTCGGGCACATTCTACGGCGAAGATAATAACGATGATATTCGCTGCTCAGTAACGGTCTACGTTGATGAGGTTCCGACCTACATCCCACCGTATGTCACCCTTTCTTCTGTACCGTACACTGGTCTTGAGATGGGCCCTGTAGCAACGGCAATCTATTGGAGCTTCTTGGTTCTCTGGACACTCGTTGCCGCATACTTGATCGCAGTTAAAAAGGTGCACTACGCTATTGCCCGCCGCCTTAAGAGCTTCCTCTTTGGTTCTAACGAATCAGATGTCGCTTCAGCGCAGGTTGTAGACATGGCATCTTTGACAGAGATCGTTCGCGCAATAGTAGATGGCCCGGCAGCTCATAAGCCGATACTCCACACTACTGCTCACAATGTGACAACCGATGCTACTGACGAGTTTGTCCTCTCTCAGATTCATCGCGGTGGCCATGGTCACAACAGTCACTAATTAAGAAGCGGGTGCGAGCACTCAAACCAAAACAGCAAAAACCCCGGCCTAGGCCGGGGTTTTTGTTTTGTTATGCTCGCGCTTTAATTTCTTCCTTTAGTTTAGAGGCTATGTCTTCAACAGACAGTGCGCCGATTTTTCCTTCACGGCCTTCAAGTGAGGCAGTCTGTGCAGATACTTCGGCATCGCCGATAACCAGCGTGTAGGGGATTTTCTGCGTCTTAGCTTCACGAATCTTTCTGCCCAAAGATTCTTTGCTTAGATCTATATCGGCACGGATGCCAGCAGCGCGGAGAGTGGCCTGAACTTCTTTGGCAAACGCTTGGTGCGGTTCTGCAATCGGGATGATCTGTGCTTGAACAGGTGAAAGCCAAAGAGGGAAGGCTCCGCCATATTTTTCAATCAAGAAGGCCATCGTGCGACCAAGAGAGCCGATAGATGAGCGGTGTACGACGAACGCGCGTTTCGGTTTACCATCTTCGCCGATATAGGTCAGGTCAAAGCGGTCTGGCATGCAGAAGTCATACTGCACGGTAAAGGCGGTGTCTTCTTTGCCATTGACGTTCTTCATCTGCACGTCGATTTTGGGGCCATAAAACGCGGCTTCGTCTTTAGCTTCTTCAAATTCACAGCCGCGCTTTTGCATAAGTTCGCGCAAAAGCGATTCGCCTTTCTCCCACGCTTCGTCATTTTTATAATACTTTTCGGTATTAGTGCGGTCGCCGAGCGAGAGGCGATAGCGGTAGTCGGTACCAAGCTTCAGGCCAAATACGCCGTTGGCATGCTCGATAAGATCTAGTGCGCCACTTATCTCTTGTGCAGCTTGCTCTTCGGAGGCACAAATAATATGAGCGTCTGCAAGACAGAAGGTGCGGGTGCGGATCAAACCCATAAGTTCGCCAGACTGTTCGTAGCGGTAAAGCTGGGCGAGTTCAGCTATGCGCATAGGTGCCTCGCGATAGCTGTGTGGACGCGAGAGGAACATCTGGAAGTGGTGCGGGCAGGTCATTGGGCGGAGCATGAATTTCTCGTCGTCTATCTCGATAGGGGCGTACATCGAGTCTTTGTAGTGTGGATAGTGTCCAGACTTTTCGTAGAGCTCGAGGCGGGCAAGGTCGGGAGTTTCAACATGCAGGTAGCCGCGCTTCGTCTCCTCTTCAATAACAAAATTCTCCAACTCTCGTTTAATGATTGCGCCCTTAGGAAGAAACATCGGCAAGCCTTTGCCCACCGTTTGGTCTATGTAAAAAAGTTCCAGTTCCGGACCGATCTTCTTATGATCATTCTCTTCCATATATAAAGCACATACTACCGCGTTAAAAATTTTTAGCAAAAGAGAAACCCCGCTCGCGCAATATGCGCGGCGGGGTCAGGGTCTACTGCATGTCAGCGATGACTTGGCAGGAGAAGAGGGCGCTGTCTCTGAATGCACGGTCGCCTCTGGCAAAATAGCCGACAGGGTCCCACAGGGGCTCGCCGCCCAACTTCGCAGCGAGTGCCTTGAGGTTCAGACTCAACTCAGGGGGGTAGTTGCGTTTGATTTCTCGGACCGCGTTTGCGGCGAGATTTCGGATCTCAGGGGTCATTACTCCTCCCTTCCTTCTAGTCTGAAAATACTCTACAACGCTTTTAGCTTATCCGCAACCATCGAGAGTTCGCCGTTGCGCTCGGAGAGCTTGCCCTTAAGAGCGATCACGTTCTCTGGCACCAAGATAGCTTTGTGTTCGGCATAGGTGCGGGGGAATACTGCCGCTTCAATAGTGCCGTCAAAGTCAGCGATTTTTACAAAGGCCATTTGGTCGCCGCCGCGGGTCAGTATGGTGCGGATATCTTCAATCATTCCTGCCGCAACCACCGTCATGCCCGGTGTCATTTTTGTTTTGAGTTCGGTAAGGGTCATTGGCCTCTTACTCAACTGTTCCTTAAACCTATCGAGTGGGTGGCCGGAGACATAGAGGCCAAGCAGTTCTTTTTCCCAAGCCAAACGCGACGCCATCGGCGCTTCTGGCGCTGGGGGGAGTTTAAGTTCTGCCATTTCGTGCATGCCAGCAAAAAGTGAGTCGTGGCCAGAGTCTGCAGCAGCGTCGCGATGGTATTGCAACAACAATTCTAGGTGTGCGAGCATTTGGCCGCGCTCCCCAAAGCTGTCGAGCGCTCCGCACTGTATCAGCGACTCGAGGCCTTTTTTGTTTAACCCCTGCGATTTAATACGGCTTAAAAAATCTGAGAGCGACGTAAAGCGGCCTCCCGCTTTACGCTCGGCAATTAGTTCATCGGCAATACCTCGGCCAAAGTTTTTAATAGAGTACAGGCCGAAGCGGATCGAATCTATTTCCACATTGCCGGCAAGCTTGGCAGCTTTCTCTGTGCGGCCAGTTTGCGCGCTAATGAGTGCAGTAAAGTCGCCAAAACTTTCATTAACGTTTGGCGCAAGTACCGGGATGCCTAACCGCTTACACTCAGCGACGTAAATACCCACCGTGTCGATGTCGCCGGCTTCTGCGGTAAGTAGTGCCGTCATGTACTCAGCTGGATAGTTGGCCTTCATGTACGCGGTCTGGTACGCCACTTTTCCATAGCTTGCAGCGTGCGCTTTGTTAAATCCGTACGCGGCAAAGGGCTCAATGAGGCTCCACAGTTTTTCTGCGAGCTGGGGTTTAAGCTTACCGAACTCGATAAAACCTTTAATCAGCTTCTCTTTTTCTGCGGCCATAACCTCAGGAATTTTCTTACCCATGGCTTTGCGCAGTTTGTCGGCCTCGAGCCAGCTGTAGCCGGCAAGTTTAATAGCGGTCAAAAGAACGTCGTCCTGATACACAAGCACTCCGTACGAAAAGTCGAGGAACTCTTTCATACGTGGGTCGAGATACTGAATGAGTGCTGGGTTATGCTTGCGCTCAATATATTGAGGAATGGTTTCCATCGGGCCTGGGCGGAAGAGTGCCACCATGGCGTTGATGTCGTGGATCGACGAGGGCTTAAGCTCTTTAAGGTAGCGTGTCATGCCGGCGCCGTTCAGCTGGAAGGTGCCTTCGGTTTCGCCACGCGCCAGCATCTCAAATGTTTTGGTATCGTCGAGAGGCACATTTTCGATGTCGACCGTAACACCGCGCGTCGTTTCTACGAGCTCAACCGCATTCGCGAGGATTGAAAGGTTTCTAATACCGAGGAAGTCGAACTTAAGCAGGCCCGCCTCTTCTATCGAGTACATGTCGTACTGCGTAATAATCTTGCCGCCTTTTGGGTCAAGCTGAAGCGGGGCGTAGGTAACTAAGGGTCCTGGGGAGATAACCACGCCGGCTGCGTGTACCGAAATGTGGCGCGCATTGCCTTCTATCTTCTGGCCGAGGTCAATAATTTCTTTTACCTCGCGCTCGTTTTTGTACATGGCGGCTAACTCGGTATTGTCTTTAAGAGCGCGTTCAAGCGTCATCGGGAAGCCTTGTGAGCCAAACGGCACTTCTTTAGCAATACGATCGCCAAGGCCGTACGGGTAGCCAAGCGCGCGGGCTACATCGCGCACAACGCCGCGCGCAAGCATGGTGCCGAAGGTACCAATTTGCGCCACGTGGTCGGCACCGTATGTTTTGCGAGCATACTCAATCACCTCATCGCGCCTTGTGTCGGCGTAGTCCATGTCGATATCGGGAGCGGAGGGACGCTCTGGGTTTAAGAAGCGCTCGAAGGGGAGTTTGTAATTGAGCGGGTTTACGTTCGTAATGCCGGTCACATAGGTAATGAGCGAGCCGGCAACTGAACCTCTAATGGTCGTAAGGATTTTATTTCTGCGGGCAAAGGCAAGCAGGTCGGCCACGGTTAAAAAGTATGGTGCGTATCCTTTGTCGGTAATAATTTTATATTCGTACTCGATGCGCTCGCGAGCAGTGGGGTCGTTCTCTAGACCACGACTCTTAATGCCTGCTTCGATGAGTTTACGCAGCTCGTCAGACGGCGTTGAGTCTTTGGGGATTGGGTACGCGGGGAACACCCAGCTACCAAGTGGAAGCTCGACATTGCAGCGCGCTCCAAGCTCCAGCGTTTTTGCCAGCGCCTCTGCAGAGAACTTTGCCGCCATCTGCTTAGCGTTTAAAAAAGAGTAGTCTTTTTCTTCTGCATTAATATCACCGTCATCTTGCGGCGCACCCGTGCCGATCGCACAGAGCGTTTCCCAGGCGCGGCGGTCTTCCGGCTTTAAGTAATACACTTCCTGCAGCGCTACACTTTTGTCGAGTGGGTCGAGCAAGATAACGCCGGCGGCGTGTTCGCCCAGCATCGTGGGGGTTACTGTCGGCTTCTCGGGTGTCTCAAAGTGCGCTTTGGTAACCAGTGCCAACAAGTTTTGGTAGCCTTCAAAATTTTCTGCATACAAGAGCAGGCGCTTGCCTTCGCCCACATGTACGTCTACGCCAATGATGGGCTTAATACCCGCACTCTTACATTCTTTATAAAACTCAATGGCGCCGTAGAGGTTGTCGATGTCGGTAAGGGCAAGTGCCTCGCAGCCCGCCTCCTTTGCCGCTTCTACAATGTCGGGGATCTTTGGTAGCGACTTGAGGAGTGAGAAGTGTGAGTGGATGTGGAGGGGAGTAAAGCGGGCGGACATAGAGTCAGTATACTGATTGTCATGAGTCGCGTCATTGTGGGGATAGACGAAGCCGGACGCGGGCCACTTGCAGGCCCTGTTGCAGTAGGCGTTGTTATGGTGCCCGCGCGGTTTGACCTTACACTTCTTGATGGGGTGCGCGACAGTAAGCAGATGACCGAACTCGGGCGGGAGATCTGGTTCGAGAAGCTTCGTATACTCGAAACGCACGGGCTACGATATTCTGTACAATTTTCCTCAGCCAAATTTATAGACACCTATGGCATTGTGCCCGCCGTGCGTGCGGCTATGGCTCGCGGGTTGCGCGCACTTGAGGCTCCGCCGATGCGCTCCACGGTGCTACTTGATGGGGCATTGCGCGCACCCAAACATTTTGTCGATCAGACAACGATCATTAAAGGCGACGAAACAGAGCCGTTAATATCGCTTGCCTCGATTGCTGCCAAAGTGAAGCGTGACCGTTTGATGCATAAGCTGGCGCTTAAGTATCCTGACTATGGGTTTGAAGTTCATAAAGGCTACGGGACCAAAGCTCATAAAAAAGCCCTAGAAATATATGGCCTTTGCGATATGCACCGTCGTTCATTTTGTCACATTGATATAGCAACAAAATAGGAGTACCATCGTCTACTAGTAGTAGGAGTGCCTGTACTGCAACAACAAGCCCCCAGGGAGCGATTGACAGCATGAGTGCCTCATCAGGTCCGAAAGGACAAAAGAAAAAAGGCGGCTGCAAAGACCGCTGCAAATTCAACCCTGATCCAACTTCTCCCAGCAGAGATGTGCTCTGTATGCGAGAGTGCAAGGACAAAGATGACGTCAGTTCAATCATTATTGAGCTAATGCGCATATCCTGCCCCAAGTTCACTTTGGCGGCGGCCTAGTGCCACCCCTGTTTTATTCGAGCCCCCGTCCCCGGTGTCCACCGGGCGGGGGTTTGCTTTTTAGCCTTATTTTGTTACTGTAGGGCCATGGTCGTACGAATGCGACATAACCGGTCCCAGACCGGCCAACACCGGGCTCACCTAGCGCTTAAGGCGCGGGTTCTTGCCACATGCGAATGTGGAGCTGCTCGCGTGTCACATCGTGCGTGTCCAGCATGCGGTCGCTACAAGGGCCGGGTGGTCGTTGATATTGCAGGCAAGGCTGCTGCAAAGCAGATCAAGCGTGCAAAGAAAGAGGGAAATAAGAGCGAAGCACGGAACTAGGTAATTTTGGTTTTGCTCTTGGGTCTATCTCGGGCGGTGCGAGTTTAAAGTGAGTTCCTCAACAAATGGCAAACAGACACCTTTCACGCTCGGTTGTTCTCCAAACACTCTTCGAGTGGGATATACGTCAATGTTCTCCCGACCTTGCTAAAGAGTCTCTGGAGCGCAACGTGAGTGAGTTTGCACCTGCAGCGGGTGATATGCCATTTATGGAGGATCTTCTTAAAGGAGTTCTTGAACGTACAAGCGACCTCGACTTAGTTATTGGCAAAGCGGCGCCCGAGTGGCCGCTTGAGCGCATCGCACCCGTTGACCGTAATGTACTGCGTCTTGGACTCTACGAACTCCTATTCTCCGACCGGGAAAAAGTTCCTGCCAAAGTGGCTATTAACGAAGCGATTGAGCTTGCTAAAAGTTTTGGCGGCGAGAATAGCGGTCGCTTTGTAAACGGCGTACTCGGAGCGGTATACAAAGAGCTTGGCGAGCCAGGCAAAGACGAGGTCTCTAAAAAGAAGAAGGATATTCCGTACGATCAGATGCCGGTACAGCGTCTTGGTGGCGCCATCGTGTTTGCCAAGCAGCACAACGAACTCTACTTGGCCCTTGTCCACGATATATTCGGTCACTGGACCCTTTCGAAAGGAAAAATCGGCGACGCTCCGGAGATAGCAAGCGAAAGTGTAGAAGAGGGCACCATTCGCGAAATTAAAGAAGAACTCGGACTTACCATAAAGATTGTTGAGAAAGTGGGCGAGAACGAATATGTGGCGAGCGACCCGGAAACCGGGAAGAAACGCAAACACGTTACGTACTTTTTGGCAGAGTCACCGTTTACCGAGATCACCCTCGAGCAAAAGGGAGGCCTCGACGACGCTAAGTGGTTTAAGGTGCAGGATGCACTTGAGCTTAACTTTTATGACGACATGCTCCCCATTGTGACCAAGGCAGTACAGAGATTACACACCCTACAGGACTCTAATAAGAAAAAATGACGAGCAACTTTAAGACGTTCGAAGAAGGTATTGGAGTAACATTTAAAGACGGCGAATTATTGCGACAGGCATTTACCCACCGCTCGTACCTAAACGAGCACCGGGGAGAAGTGTCTACGCACAACGAGCGCCTCGAGTTTTTGGGCGACGCAGTGCTTGAACTTATCGTCACGCACTTTTTGTATGAGAAATTTCCGGATAAGCCGGAAGGCGACTTAACCGCGTTTCGCGCTGCGCTCGTAAACGCTGTTACTCTCTCTGAGGTAGCGAGCACCATTGGTATGAACGACTACCTCTTGCTTTCAAAAGGCGAGGCTAAAGACACGGGCCGTGCGCGCGGCATTTTGCTCGCAAATGCTATTGAAGCGCTCATCGGTGCCATTTATCTGGATCAAGGCTACGACAAGGCTAAAGAGTTTATCGAGCGCCACCTCTTCCCTAAAATTGAAGAAATAATAAGCAAAAAACTTTGGCGCGACCCTAAGTCGACGCTCCAGGAAAAAGCGCAGGAGATTGAGGGCGTAACGCCGCACTACAGTGTGGTGCGCGAAACCGGTCCCGACCACGATAAGCAGTTTATTGTGGGCGTTTACGTTAAAGAGAACTTGCTCGCGCAGGGTTCAGGTAAGTCTAAACAAGAAGCCGAGCAAGATGCTGCCCGTAATGCGCTTGAAGAAAAGGGATGGTAAGATCGTTGAGGTAATTGTTTTTTTGTGAGAAGGAGGTGTCCTGGTGACGAGGGTTATTGCTACTTCAAAGGAACAGCGCCGTGCTGCACATGAGGCGTATGACGAGGTGCAGGACTTTTTGCCCACCCGCCGGATGATTAAGAGTCCGGGGTTTTGTCGCGCCGTCAGTGTGGCCGACAAGGCTGCACAGCTGCTTGTGGAGGAGACTCCCGCGCAGAAAAGGATGCGTGAAAGGGCTACGGCTGTTCGCGAGCGATTACGCAAGAATATATAAACCCGCACCACTATAACGCTGCGGTTGAGGGCCCCGGGCATATTAGCCCGGGCCTTTTCTTTTGTTACAATGATGTCATGCGCTTAAAGAGCATTGAGCTCTCGGGGTTTAAGTCTTTTGCAAAAAAGACGCAGCTTGAATTTGCTTCAGCGATAACCTCGGTAGTGGGGCCGAATGGTTCTGGCAAATCTAACATTGCAGAAAGCTTCCGCTTTGTGCTCGGCGAGCAGTCGATGAAGTCGATGCGCGGCCGCAAGGGCGAAGACCTTATATGGAACGGCAGTCCAAGTACGCCGCGCGGCAGCCGTGCCGGCGTTAAACTTATTTTCGACAACAGCGACCGCGCCCTTAATCTCGACTTCGATGAAGTGGCGCTCGAGCGCGTGGTGTATCGCGATGGTGGCAACGACTACCTGCTGAATGGCTCGGTGGTGCGTCTGCGCGACATTGCAGAGTTGTTGGCACAGGCCAACATTGGTGCCTCGGGGCATCACATTATTTCGCAGGGCGAGGCAGACCGCATTTTGTCGTCGTCGAGCAAGGAGCGTCGCGAGATGATCGAAGACGCCCTTGGTCTTACTCAGTATTTATATAAACGCGAAGAAGCGGAGCGAAAGCTGGAAAAAACGGCAGAAAACATGCGCGAGGTAGAGGCCCTGCGTCGCGAGCTGGTGCCACACCTTAAATTTTTGTCAGGCCAGGTCAAAAAGATAGAAGAGTCTCGCGTGTTGCGCGAAGAACTTTCTGAAAAGTATCTAGATTATTTGAAGCGCGAAAGTGTGTACCTGCATATTGCTGAAGAGACCTTAAAAGAAGAAATTGCAGGCCCTGCCGATGAACGTAAAAAGCTCGATGCTAAAGTTGCTCACCTGCGGGCTGAAGTGGGTAAGAAGAAGAACGATGGAGAAGCGCAGGAGCTCATGCAACTTGAACAGGAGGGCCGTACGGTTTCATCAAGGCGCGACTCCCTTGGTCGTGAGCTGGGGCGCATTGAGGGCGAACTTGCGGCTCATACACGCATGGCACAAGACAGCGGTGCAACGGTGCCCGCATCTAAGGTGCGCGACTTTGCAGAAACCCTGTTGAATGATCTTGAAAGTCTTGACGCAACTAACTTAAGGGACCGAGTGTCAAAACTCCTCACCCGCGTGCGTGATTTTATTGCCCATGTAAGCAGCGGGCCAAGTTCTCCAGGACACTCAGTTGCCGAGCTTGAAGAAAAAAAGAAAAAGCTTGAAGCAGAGCTTAAAGAGCTTGAGGTGCGCGCTAGTCATGCAGTACAGGCAGTCGAAAGCTTGCGCAGAAAGATAGAGAGCGAAAAGGACGCCAGCCGCGAGGCCGAGCGCGAACTTTTTGCTGCGATGGCGCGCCGCGGCGAACTTGAGGCCACGTTGGTGGGCTTTCGCGCTCGCGAAGAGATGCTTGCGCGTGAGCATGAGCAGTTTAAGAGCGAGCTTGCGGAAGCCTCTGTGCTTATCGGTCGCGCGGTCTTAGACTACGCTTCGCATACGCCGCGCGACACCGATGGCCACCCCATTTCAAACGCAGACATAGCCGACGAGCCACGCATTAAACAAGAAGAACGCCGTCGCAAGCTAGAGCGCATGAAGATACGCCTCGAGGAGACCGGTCTTGGTAATACCAACGAAATTTTGAAAGAGCATAAAGAAACCGTTGAGCGCGACGAGTTTTTGGCACGCGAGCTTACTGACCTTGAGTCTTCTGCAGATAAACTGAACCAGCTTATTGAGGAGTTGACCGAGACTTTGGAGACCCGCTTTGTAAGCGGTATCAATAAAATTAATAAAGAGTTTGATTCGTTCTTTAAGCTTATGTTTGGCGGCGGCACGGCGGCTCTGGTGATTGTTAAAGAGAAGAAGCTCAAGCGCGGCGCCGGTGCGCAAGAAGGCGAAATGGGGGACGGCGAAGAGGAGGAGCGTGATGAGGACTTGGAAGAAGTAGAAGAGGGTATAGAAATTACTGTTTCGCTACCGCACAAGCGTGTTAAAGGCCTCCACATGCTCTCCGGGGGCGAGCGTGCGCTTACCTCGATTGCGCTAATCTTTGCAATGAGCCAAGTAAATCCGCCGCCGTTCCTCATACTCGACGAAACTGATGCAGCGCTCGACGAGGCCAACTCGCGCCGCTATGGAGACATGATTGAAAACTTGGCTAAGAAGTCGCAGCTTATATTGATAAGCCATAACCGCGAAACGATGTCACGCGCTGGCATACTCTACGGCGTAACCATGGGCAGTGACGGCGCGTCCAAACTTCTCTCAGTCAATTTTGAAGAAGCGGCAGCGGTAGCCAAATAGCCCTGTTTGTGGTTAAGTAAAAAGGATTCCGTATAGGGCGGAAGTGCACATTTTTCAACGGAGGATTTATCTTGGGCAATAAGTCGGAATTTCAGGGTGGCCAGGAGGAGCACGGCGACTATGTCTTTTGGGTCGGTCGCGACTGCAATGGCTTTGTCTGGGGGCTTCGTCGGCTGCTCAATGGCGATAAGCTCGATGCGCTGCAGAAGCCCGAAGCTGTCGAGCGGGACGACTTGCCGAGCAAGACGCTGGTGAGTCAGTTCGATGTCCTCGTTGCTGGTGGTGTGCCGGCGGTCAGCCCCGTCCTCGAATCCGGCAAGAAGATCCCGGTGGATCAGATCACCAATTTCGGACTCCGGGACTAACGGGCCAACTCAAAGTCTAGGGTGCGGGCCAACAGGTCCGCACCTACTAATTTAATACGTACCTTGTCACCAAGGACGTATTTTTTCTTTGTACGCTCACCTACAATGGCGTATGCTTTAGGTGCATAGGTAAAAAACTCCTGGCCGAGCGTGCGAATACGCACCAAGCCTTCTGCTGCACTTAGCTTTTCTTCAACATAAAGTCCCCAGTCGGTGACGCCGGAGATAACCCCGTCGAACTCCTGGCCAATTTTCGTAGCCATATACTCAACCTGTTTGTAGCGGATAGACTCGCGCTCTGCATCAACGGCTTCTGCCTCGCGTGCTGAGGCAGCGATACACATTTTTTCTAGGTTACCGAACTCACTGCGCGTTATAGGCTTGCCGCTTAGATGCGATGCAAGGATGCGGTGCGCCAACATGTCGGGGTAGCGACGGATGGGCGACGTAAAGTGCGTGTAGTAACGGAAGGCGAGTCCAAAGTGTCCGATATTTTTGGTCGAGTAGATCGCCTTGGCCATCGAGCGCAGGGTTGCAGTGCGGATTAAATGCTCCTCAGGCTTGCCCTCGATATCTTTAAGAAGCTTTGCGATGTCTTTTACGGTAGGCTTTTTCTTTTGGCTGCCAAATTCGTAGCCGATAGCACGAACAAAGGTGGCAAGTTCTCCAATGCGGTCTTCTTTTGGTTCGTCGTGGATGCGGTAGAGGAACACCATGTTCTTCTCCGGCACTTTTTCTGCAAGTTTAGATATGTGTGTTGCGACCTCGCGGTTAGCAAGGAGCATAAACTCCTCAATCATCAGCATGGTCTCAATGCGCGTCTTGCGCACAATGTCTATGACCTTGCCGTTCTCATCGAGTTTGAATTTTACTTCGTTGTCGCCAAAGTCTATGGCGCCCTCATGCTCGCGCTGTTTGCGCATCACCCTCGCAAGCTGGCGCATATGGCCCAGCTCTTCTATAAACGTCCCTTGGCCTTTATTCAAAACTTCCTGCGCCTCTTCGTAGGTAAATCTCTTCTGCGAGCGTATTACTGTCTTTTCAAAGCGTCTTTCTAGTACCTGCGCTTTCTCATTCATTCTAAATATTGCAGAAAAGGCGAGGCGATCTTCGTCTGGTTTAAGGGACGCAATGCCTGCAGAAAGTTCGTGAGGCAGCATCGGTATGGTCGAGTCGACAAGATACACGCTGGTGCCGCGGCGTTGGGCCTCGTCGTCGAGCGCTGTGCCTGGCACGACAAAGTGCGTTGCGTCGGCAATATGTACGCCAACCTCAAACTCGCCATTGGGAAGCGCAGCAAGCGAAAGGGCGTCGTCAAAATCTTTAGCGTCGGCTGGGTCGATCGTCATCGTGGGCGTACCGCGGAAGTCGGTGCGTTTCTGTAGCTCTTCTTCAATAATTTCAGAGTGGCGGGCCTCCAGGTCGCGAGCCTCGCGTACGGCTGCTTCAGGAAACTCGGTTCTAAAGCCATGAGCAAGCACGATCGCGTTCATCTCTACCTTGTGCTCGCCGGCTTTACCGAGGTGCTTCACAATCATGCCCTTAGGATCCGTCTTGCCGTCAAACGACACGAGCTGCACCAACACCTTTTCGCCGGGTGCGTAGTTACTTGGTTCTACAAGAGAAAAGGGGCGATAAAAGCGCTGATCGTCTGCGGTCGCGGTGCGAGGGTCTTTAATCGTTGCAACAAATTCTTCTTTAGCGCGCGTAACGACTTTCTGTACTTTGCCGTGCGGGCGAGGGAAGAGCCCTGCAAGCTCTACTTCAACGGTATCGCCGTTTAAAGCGCCACCGAGTTGATCGGTTTTAACCTCAATATCCTCTTTTTCAGGATCTTCCGGCCATGCGAGATATCCCGTCCCTCTGCGGTTTACCTGGATGACTCCGGAGATGAGTTTTTTCGGTCCTTTCTCTCTAGCTGTTGCCACTTATTGCCACTATAGCACATATATGCTACTCTGCTAGCCACACATGCAGACGATCAGATTACAGCGCGTAGGCCGCAAAAACGACCCATCTTTCCGGGTTATTTTGGTTGAGGCAAAACGTGCCGCAAAGACCGGCAACTACAAAGAGATGCTTGGCTCGTACGACGCCCGCACGGACCGTGTTGAGCTTAAGGCAGATCGCATTAAGCACTGGATCTCTATGGGCACTACCGTTTCTGACACCGTTCACAACCTCCTTGTTTCTCAAAAAGTTATCGAAGGCAAAAAAATAAACGTGCTTCCTCGCAAGTCTCCTCCGAAAGTAGAAGGTGAAGCGGCTCCTGAAGCAGCGGCACCAGTCGCGGCAGCAGAAACTGCTCCCGCAGAAGCTCCAACAGTAGCAGAGGGGGATAACGCAGTTGCGGCCTAACCAGTAAGTTCATAAGATATTAAGAGGTCTAGCCTTTTAATAACTATTCATATACAGCATGGCAGAAAAGGATCAGGAATTTTTGGAATTTGTCGTTAAAGGGCTCGTAGAGCATCCGGAAGACGTCAAAATTGGCCGCACCGTCGATGAGATGGGTGTGCTTCTTACGCTTGATCTCCACGGTGACGATATGGGCAAGGTGATCGGCCGCTCTGGTAACACGGCTAAAGCAATCCGCACACTCCTTCGAGTAGTAGGCATGAAGCATAACGCGCGCGTAAATCTTAAGATCAACGAACCGGCTGGCGGTAGCCGCGCGGGTTCATGGGATGGCGGTTCATCTTCTTCCTCATCGAGCTCTTCTTCTGCGCCTGAGTCTTCTCAGCAAATGAAGTCTGTTGACGAGGCGATGGAGGACCTAAGACTCTAAGCCGTTAGTAATACTGACAAGACTCAAAAACCGTGGTACTTTAGTGCCACGGTTTTTGTATGAATTTTCACGTCATAACACTCTTCCCGGAGACTATTTCAGCGTATACCAATGCGTCTATTCTTGGCCGTGGCCAAAAGGAAAAAAAGTTTTCTGTTAAAACGTACCAACTACGCGATTTTGTAACTAACAAATGGGGCAAGGTAGATGAGCGCCCTTACGGCGGAGGTCCGGGCATGGTGGTGCAGGCCGAGCCGGTAATCCGCGCCGTGCAGAAGATTAAGAAGGGGAAGCCAAAAGCAAAAGTACTTATTACTTCTGCAGGTGGTAAGGCTCTAACTAATGCCTACGCCAAGGCGTTGCTTAAAAACAAAGACGTTATTATCGTCTGTGGTCGCTACGAGGGCATAGACGCTCGCGCTAAGCAGATTTTAAAGGCCGAAGAGGTGTCGGTTGGTCCGTACATCCTAACTGGTGGCGAAGTGCCAGCGCTTGCCATTATCGATGCCGCTGCAAGGCAGATCAAAGGCGTACTCGGTCGCTTTGAGAGTCTTGAGGAGTCTCGCGTGGCTTCCCACGACGTCTACACCCGCCCGGAGGTGATTAAGGTTAAAGGCAAGGCCTACCGGGTTCCTAAGGTCTTTCTTTCGGGCAATCATGCCCTCATGGATGCCTGGAAGGGTAAAAGACCGAGTAAACCTCTATAAATAGGGGTGGTTCCGCTTGACGCCCCCTTCAAAGGGCGTATACTCATTAGCGAAACCAAGGCAGGGCTAAGATTGAGTATCGAGTAGCGGGGTTTCGATACAACATAGTGGTAGAGGGAACTACCAAATAAGAGAGCTTGAAGAATCGAGCGAGGGAGCGATATGCCCCCGCACTTTTTCGTGTTATAGGGCTGTGGATAACTTAGTTGCGTTCGATTTTTAGATTACTTTTGTTCGGTTCGGCAATTATTAACCCCGCGTAATTATTAAAGCCCCATGCGTCAGCAAAAGTTTTTCGGCAGGTATCGTGAGCCACGTGTAGCCACCCCAAACTTGGGACAGGCACAGCTCGACTCCTATAAGTGGATCCTTGAACAAGGTGTTAAGGAGACCTTTAAGGAATTCACTCCTATTAAGGACTACTCGGGCAAGAAGTTTGACCTCGAATTCGTAAAGATCGAGATGGGGGAGCCGAAATACGACGAACACTACGCAAAAGCGCAAAAGCTGACGCTTGATATCCCGCTGCGTGCCATTGTCCGCCTTAAGAACAAGGTAAACAACTCAGAGAAAGAGCAGGAAATCTTCCTTGCCGATTTTCCTATTATGACTTCGCACGGCACCTTTGTTATCAACGGTGTTGAGCGCGTTATTGTGCCGCAGCTCGCCCGCTCATACGGTGTCTTCTTTACTGCTGAGGAGGTTAAGGGCAAGCGTCACTTTGGCGCAAAGATCATCCCAGCCCGCGGCGCATGGATTGAGATCGAAGCCGCTGCAGAGAATGAAATCTCCGTACGCATTGATCGTAAGCGCAAGTTCCCAGCCATCTCGCTCCTCCGCGTGCTTGGCGCACAATACGACAGCGATTTGAAGTCGCTCTTCTCGAACTCTCCAGAGGAAAAGCAGTGGGTAGAAGGCGCTATCGAAAAAGATACTGCTAAGACGGTAGAAGAAGCGTACATCGAAATCCACAAGCGCCTCCGCGATGGCGACCTAGCTACCAGTGCGAACGCTCGCGAATATATAGACTCTATCTTTAGCGAAGAGCGCTACGACCTTTCTCGTGTTGGCCGCTACCGCTTTAACCAGCGTTTTAACAAATCTCGTGATGAAAAAGAGCTTGGACGCAAGACGCTTTCTCTCGACGATGTTGTAACGGTACTCCGCCAGGTTATTAACCTAGAGAATGACCCGGATGCCGTTGAGGACAACATCGACCACCTCGGCTCTCGCCGCGTACGCTACGTAGGCGAAATGCTCCAGTCTCGCCTCCGTGTTGGTCTTACCCACATGAAGCGCAACATCCAGGACCGCATGTCGACTATCGACGCAGAGGCTACGATGCCGGTGCAGTTCGTTAACCCGCGCCCACTCCAGGCCCGCATTAAAGAGTTTTTCACTACTAACCAGCTAAGCCAGTTTGCGCAGCAGGAGAACGCGCTTACCGAGCTCGAACACCTCCGCACCCTTTCAGCCCTTGGTCCGGGAGGTCTTACCCGCGAGCGTGCCGGCTTTGAGGTTCGCGATGTGCACCCATCGCACTACGGCCGCCTCTGTCCTATCCAAACCCCAGAAGGTCCGAACATTGGTCTCATTTTGCGTTTGGCACAGTTTGCCCGCCTCAACGAGTTCGGCATGATCGAAACTCCCTACGCTAAAGTGGTTGACGGCAAAGTAACGAAAGAAGTTGTCTACTTGAATGCTGCTGAAGAAGAAACAGAGCCTATTGCGCATGCGGGCGTGTCTGTAGCCGAGGATGGCACTATTACTGATGACCAGGTAGAGGTTCGTAAGCACGGCGGTCCGATCCGCGTGCCACGCAAAGAGGTTACCTATATAGACGTTGCACCAGAGCAGCCATTTTCTATCGCAACGTCAATGATTCCGTTCCTCGAGCACGACGACGCAAACCGCTCGTTGATGGGTTCGAACATGCAGAAGCAGTCTACGCCTTGTATCATCCCTGAAGCGCCGCTTGTGGCAACCGGTATTGAAGAGCGTGCCGCTAAAGACACCGGACGCCTCCACTACTCGCTTGAAGACGGTGTTGTATCTGCTGTCGACGGCAAACACGTTAAGGTTAAAAATGCCAAGGGTAAAGAAACTACCTACAGTCTCGTTAACTATGTTCGTACCAACGGCTTTACTGCACTCCACCAGCGCCCAACCGTTTCTGTCGGTGACAAAGTAAAGAAGGGTGACCTTCTTGCTGACACCTCAACCTCTGACGAGGGTCAGATCGCGCTTGGTCAGAACTGTCTCGTGGCCTTTATGTGCTGGTCTGGCGCCAACTACGAAGACGCCATCATCATTTCTGAGCGCATGGTTAAAAACTCTAAGTTCTCTTCAATTCACATTGAGGAGTTTGTCTGCAACGTACGCGACACCAAACTCGGACCGGAAGAAACAACTCACGACATCCCGAACGTATCTGAAACAAAACTCCGCAACTTGGACGAAGACGGCGTTGTACGCATGGGTTCTGAGGTTCGCCCTGGCGACATCTTGGTAGGTAAGATCACACCAAAAGGCGAGACCCAACTTACTCCTGAAGAGCGCCTCTTGCGTTCTATCTTCGGCGACAAGGCTCGCGATGTTAAAGACTCGTCACTCCGCATGGAGAACGGCAAGCGCGGCCGCATCATTGGCGTTAAAGTATTTTCTCGTGAAGCAGGCCACAACCTCGAGTCTGGCATCATCAAGCGCATTCACATTGAGATCGCTCAGCTCCGCGCCGTATCAGTAGGCGACAAGCTCGCCGGCCGTCACGGTAACAAGGGTGTTATTTCCCGCATCTTGCCAGAAGAAGACATGCCATACATGGCAGATGGTCGCCCGGTAGACGTGATCCTTACACCGCTCGGCGTGCCAAGCCGCATGAACCTCGGTCAGATTCTTGAGCTCCACCTCGGTCTTGCTGCAAACTCTCTTAACTACCAGGCTATCTGTCCGCCATTTGCTGGTGCAACAGAAACTGAAATCCGCGCAGAACTTAAGAAAGCCGGCCACAACGAAAACGGCAAAATGACGCTCTTCGATGGCCGCACTGGCGAGAAGTTTGATCAGGATGTCTCAGTTGGTTACATGTACATCTTGAAGCTCCACCACATGGTAGAGGACAAGATCCACATGCGCTCTATCGGACCATACTCTCTTATTACTCAGCAGCCTCTCGGCGGTAAGGCACAAGGCGGCGGTCAGCGCTTCGGCGAGATGGAAGTGTGGGCACTTCTTGGTTACGGCGCGGCATACACGCTCCGCGAGATGCTCACGATTAAGTCCGACGACATCCAGGGCCGCTCGGCCGCTTTCGACGCGATTGTTCGCGGCGAACGCATTTCCCATCACTACGCACCTGCATCATTTAACGTACTTCTGCACACCCTCCGCGGCCTCGCGCTCGACATCGAGCTTATGCGCGGCGGTGAACGTGTGTCCGCACTCCGCAAGACTCCAGGCGCCGATGTGGCAGACTTCGACAACGTACGCATCCGCCCAGCTTCGCCTGAACGCATCCTCGAATGGTCACACGGCGAGGTAACCAAACCAGAAACAATCAACTACCGCACCCAGCGTCCAGAAAAGAACTCACTCTTCGATGAAAAGATCTTCGGTCCCGAAAAAGACTACGAATGTTACTGCGGTAAATACCGTGGCATCCGCTACAAGGGTATTACCTGCGAGAAGTGCGGTGTAGAAATCACACGCGCCATTGTCCGCCGCGAGCGCATGGGCCATGTGGACCTTGCAGTACCGGTAGCTCACGTATGGTTCCTCCGTGCAATCCCTTCACGCCTCTCTATGGTGCTTGGTATTTCAGGCGGCGAGCTTGAAAAGGTGGTCTACTTCGCAGGCTACATCGTTACGACGGTGCACAAGTCTGAAAAAGAGCGCATCACCGGTGAACTTGAAGTTGAGTACAAGACCAAGATGAAGAATCTCCAGGACGAAAAGTCTAAGGAGAAGATGAAAGAACTCTTCCTCGAAGCTAAGCGCGACATCGAAAGCATCGAAGTGGGTGCAGTCTTGGACGAACCTCGCTACCATCGCTATGCAATTAAATACGGCGCAATGTTTGAGGCAGGTATCGGTGCAGAGGCTATCCATGAGCTTTGCAAAGGCCTAGATCTTAAGCAGATGGTCAAAGACACTGAAGTAGCACTTGAAGATGCTGGTGCTGCAGAGCGCGAGAAGCTCGGCAAGCGCCTTTCGACCCTTCGCTCTATGGTGCGCGCAAATGTTCGCCCAGAGTGGATGTTCCTCACGCGCATTCCGGTTATTCCGCCAGGACTTCGTCCTATGGTTGCTCTTGATGGCGGTCGCCATGCAACGTCAGACGTTAACGACCTCTACCGCCGCGTCATCAACCGCAACAACCGCCTCAAGAAACTTATTGAAATCGCTGCACCGGACGTTATTCTCCGCAACGAGAAGCGCATCTTGCAGGAGGCTGTTGATGCCCTCATCGACAACTCAATCCGCCACGGTGGTGCTGCATACTCTGCAACAACCCAAGCTCGCACCCGTCCGCTCAAGTCGCTTTCTGACAACCTTAAGGGCAAGCACGGTCTCTTCCGCCAGAACCTCCTTGGTAAGCGTGTCGACTACTCGGGCCGCTCGGTTATCGTCGTTGGTCCTGAACTTAAACTCAACCAATGCGGTCTGCCAAAACATATGGCACTCGAACTCTTCCGCCCATTCGTGATCGGCAAACTGCTTGAAAAAGAACTTGCCTATAACATCCGTGGCGCCGGCCGTCTTATCGACGAAGGTGTACCGGAAGTGTGGGCAATCCTCGAAGAGATCATCAAAGACAAATATGTGCTCCTCAACCGCGCACCTACGCTCCACCGCCTTGGTATCCAGGCCTTCCAGCCGGTTCTTATTGAAGGCAACGCTATCCAGCTCCACCCGCTCGTATGTCCAGCATTTAACGCAGACTTCGACGGCGACCAGATGGCCGTACACGTGCCGCTTTCACAAGAAGCTCAGACCGAAGCACGCGAGATCATGGCTGCACACCGCAACATCTTGAAGCCTGGTTCGGGAGAGCCGGTAGTTGCTACCAAGCTCCTCGACATCTTGCTCGGCTCATACTGGATGACCAAAGAGGTTGAAGGTATGAAGGGCGAGGGCAGGGCATTCCACTCACCAAACGCCGCAATTCTTGCATACGACCACGGCGTGGTGGGCTTCCAGGCAAAAATTAAAGTCATGCCGTCAGAAAAAGATAAGTACGCGCAGTACGGAGGTCAGCTCTTTGAGACCACCGTTGGCCGCCTTCTCTTTAACACAGTGTTCCCAAGTGACTACCCATACGTAAACCACGCAATCGACAAAAAGAGCCTCTCGAAACTCGTAGATGACCTTATTACCCGCTACGGTCTCGAAAAGGTTCCGGAAATCTTGGACCGCATTAAGACCTTTGGCTTCCGCTACGTAACTCAGTCAGGTATTACCTGGTCGCTCGACGACATCCGCATTCCGAAAGAAAAAGATGGCATTGTTGCCGCTGCACAGCTGAAGTCAGACGAAATCATGAAGCACTGGCAGGAAGGTCTCCTTTCAGAAGAGGAACGCTACCGCATGAACATCGAGATCTGGCACGGTGCTAAGTCAGATGTTGAAAAACTGATGCCAGGTACCTTGACGCTTAACGGCCCAGTTTCAGACATGCTTAAATCTGGCGCCCGCGGTTCAGTAGCCCAGGTTACCCAGATGGCCGGTATGAAAGGTCTCATCGCGTCTCCAACAGGCGAGGCAATCGAGTTCCCAATTACGAAGTCGATGAAAGAGGGTCTCTCTCCGATCGAGTACTTCATTACGACCCACGGCTCACGTAAAGGTCTCTCTGACACCGCACTCAACACCGCAAAAGCAGGGTACCTCACACGTCGTCTCTTCGATGTTGCGCAGGACGTTGTTATTTCAGAAGATGACTGTAGTACGAAAGAAGGTCTTACGATTACACGCGAGTCAGCATCAGGTATCGGCACATTCCTTGCACAGAATATTGGCGGACGCTTCTTGGCCTCAGACATTGAGGTAAACGGCAAGACAGAATACAAGAAAGGCCACTTCATTACGCATGCAGACGCACGACGCATTGAAGAACTCGGTCTCGCTTCTGTATATGTTCGCTCTCCAGTCGCATGTAAGTCGTTTAAGGGTCTCTGTGCCAAGTGTTACGGCGCAGACCTCGGCACCATGAAGCCGGTTGCTCTCGGCGAAGCTGTCGGCACCGTTGCTGCACAGGCTATCGGCGAGCCGGGTACCCAGCTCACTATGCGTACCTTCCACGCAGGAGGCGCCGCATCGGTTGGCGGCGACATTACGCAGGGTCTCCCTCGCGTTGAGGAAATCTTTGAGCGCCGCGCACCACGCAACCCGGCAGTACTCTCGACGGTTGGTGGCGAAGTTATCGACATGAAAGACGACGGTAAAGAAAAGATCATCACGATTGCTCCAGACGTTGAGCACCTAAAGGCAGGTAAGAAGGGCAAAGACACTATCGAGTACACCGTCCACTTCCGCCGCGTGCCGCTCGTTAAGATCGGCGACAAGGTAGTGAAGGGTCAGTTCCTGACCGATGGCTCAGCCGATCTCCAGGAGCTCTTCAAATACGGTGGCAAAGAAAAGACACTCGACTACATCATCTCTGAAATTGTTAAAATCTACGAGCTCCAGGGCGCCAACATCTCGATCAAGCACCTTGAAGTAATCGTTCGCCAGATGTTCAGCCGCGTTAAGATCACGAGCTCGGGCGGAACAGAGTGTTCAGTTGGCGATGTGGTTGCCAATAATGAGCTCTCTCTCATTAACCAGAACGTTCAAGAAGCAGGTGGCGATGCAGCAAAGGGAGACGGGCTCGTCATGGGTATTCTCGATGTCTCGCTCTCGCGCGCAAGCTTCCTCTCGGCAGCGTCGTTCCAAAACACGACCCGCATGCTCATTAAGGCTTCTATCGGTGGCGCTATCGACCGCCTCGAGGGTCTTAAGGAGAACGTGATCATTGGCCGCCTGATCCCAGCTGGTACCGGCTTTAAGGGATCGCCTAAGGCAGACCTGATTGCTAAACACACTCCGCGCCCGGTAGAGCTACCGGTAGTAGAGAAGTCCGAAGCAGCGCAGTAAAAACTACATAGATAAAAGAAAAACGGCGCGGGGGATACATTCCCCGCGCCGTTTGGCGTTGCGAGCCGAGGCTCGCTTACTGGTATTTGCTGATCTCGTATATCATGCCGCCGATGCTGCAGATGCCTCCGACGGTGAGCAGGGCACCGAGGCGCCAATACCACCTGTTGTCTCTGCGATCGTGCGACAGCGAGTGCTCCCGCAGGCACTCCTTCTGAAAGGCGAGCTGGTTCGGGTTGTGGTCGGCCGGCCTCGAGAGAGTGTACAGTTCTCTCAGATGGATGTTCATTTTGAAGTCCCTCCGTTTTATCTTCAAAAACCATACCGCTTTAATTGAGTAGAGTCAAGTCGAAGCGAGGTGCGTGAAGCAGTACACTAAAGGTAAATATGTCTTCTAGTGATGTAGAAAAGATTAAAGACCGCCTTTCTATCGTCGACATAGCGGGGCAGTACATCCAGCTTAAAAAAGCAGGTCGCAACTACACGGCGCGCTGTCCTTTCCATAAAGAAAAGACGCCGAGCTTCCACATAAGCCCTGAGCGCGGCACCTACATGTGCTTTGGGTGTGGCGAACGTGGTGATATTTTTAGTTTCGTACAAAAGCTAGAGGGGACCGACTTCCCCACCGTGCTTCGCCAGCTTGCAGAAAAAGCGGGGGTTACACTCGAACAGCGCTTTACCCAGTCGACCGAGAACAAAGACAAAGAGGAACGTCTGCGACAGGTAACCGAGGGTGCCGTTAAGTTTTTTGAAGGGCAGCTTGCTGAGCGCAAAGATGTGCAGGCGTATTTGCATACTCGGGGCGTCTTGCCGGAAACTACTACTGCGTGGCGCCTTGGCTACGCGCCCGCCATGTGGGAAGAGCTTTCTAAACACTTGGCAGGGCAGGGGTTTATTAAAGACGAAATGGTTGATGCAGGCTTTGCCGTGCGTTCAGAAAAAAAACAGGGGGAAGTGTTTGACCGCTTTCGGGGCAGGATTATCTTTCCTATCTTCGACAATGCAGGGCAGCCTATCGCTGTGTCTGGCAGGTTTTTTGAGAAGGTCCCGGGCCAGAAAGACGATGTCGAACCTGCTAAGTATGTAAACTCGCCCGAGACTGCACTGTTTAAAAAGTCGAAGGTGCTTTATGGCCTGGATCGAGCGCGTGGTCCTATCCGCAAGCTCGACTGCATTTTATTAGTAGAGGGCCAGTTCGATTTAATTTTGTCGCATCAGTCCGGCTTACCATTTACCGTTGCACTCTCGGGTACCGCACTAACCGTTGAGCACCTATCGCTCCTAGGACGGCTTTCTAAGCGTTTAGTACTTGCACTCGATGCAGACCAGGCCGGCGTGCGTAGTGGCCTTAAAAGCGCTCTGATGGCCTTTGCAGCGGGGTTTGAGGTAAAGGTTCCACTATTTCCCGAAGGTAAGGATCCGGCCGATGTGGCACGCGAAAACCCAGAGCTTCTCAAAGCCGCTGTTCGTACCAGTAGAACGGCGGTTGAATTCTTTTTAGATGCGATCCGCCCGCAAGCAAAAGACGAGCGCGCGTACCAAAAGTTAGTTGAGTCACAAATACTCCCGCTTATATCTGCCATGGGCAGCAAGATAGAGCAGGCGCACTTTAGCCGCATTGTTGCGGAGCGCCTGCGTGTGCCCGAGGCGGCCGTACTGGCCGAGGTTGCCAAGCATCCGGTTTTGCGCGAAGTGACCGAAGAAGAACAGCAAGCGGTACAGGCGCTCGAAGATGCGGTTCTTACTCCTATCGAGCGCAAAGCGGGGATGATTATTTTCCAGTTCGCGCCAGAGTCGGAAATTCGTAAAAAGCTTGCGGAGCTCCTTGGCGAAGAGGAGGTGACTGCTCTCGAAAAGCGTCTAGAATTGCAGGCAGAAACGCTGCGCTTTAGGTTTGAGTCTGAGCTAGGGGAACATACTACCGCAGAGGTGGTAGCCGAGGACATGCTTCGGCAGATTGGAGGCGTGGTGCATAAAGAGCAGTTTAGAATGAAATTTTTGTAATAGTGTGGTAGAATAGTCACCAACTATGGCGAAGGCCAAGAAATCTAAAAAAGCGCCCTCCAAGCAGAGGAAGGCGCGGCAATATCGCATGGCAGCCGCCAAGAAGCGGTCTAAGCTCGCACCTAAAAAGGTAGTTAAAAAAGCAAAGGCAGCCCCGGCAGCCAAGCTCAACCCTAAGCTCCAAAAAAAGCACGACGACCAAAGCCGTAAGGCCGAGGGTCTCATGGTGCGCGGCCGCGAGCGCGGGTTTGTTACCTATGATGAAATTCTGAAAGCCTTCCCGAACATCGAGACCGATGTCGAGTTCCTTGAAGAACTCTACGAAAAGTTTGCTACTGCACACATCGACGTGCTCGAGGGCGGCGGCTTGCTTGAGGTAGATGCCGAGCCAGAAAAGGGCTACTCACGTTCTGATAGTCAGTACGACTCTATCCAGATGTACCTGCGCGAAATAGGTAAGTATCCGCTCCTCAATGCCCAGTCTGAGCGCGACCTAGCTAAGCGTATTGTTGATGGCGATGCCGAGGCTCGCAACCTGCTTGCTCGTGCAAACCTCCGTCTTGTGGTTTCTATTGCTAAAAAATATGTGGGCCGCTCGCCCGACCTTACGCTTCTCGACCTTATTCAAGAGGGCAACATCGGCCTCTTTAAGGCGGTAGATAAATTCGACTTCACCAAAGGCTTTAAGTTTTCTACCTATGCAACGTGGTGGATCCGCCAGGCTATTACGCGTGCACTTGCCGACCAGAGCCGCACCATCCGCATCCCTGTGCACATGGTTGAGACCATCGCTAAATACAAACAAGTTTCCCGCCGCCTTTCCCAAGACCTTGGTCGCGACCCGCTCGCTGAAGAGATCGCACTTGAGATGGGTATTGATGTAGAAAAGGTTTACCAGATCGAAAAGATCGACCAGGACACTGTGTCGCTTGAGTCGCCAGTTGGTTCTGACGATGACGACGGCAAGTCGGTTCTTGGCGACTTTATCAAAGACGACAAGATTCTCTCCCCAGACCAAGAGGTGGCACGCCGTATCTTGGCCGACCAGCTGAAAGAGATTTTGGATGAGCTCTCTCCAAAAGAACGCGAAATTTTGAAACTCCGTCACGGCCTTGAGGACGGCATCTACCATACGCTCGAAGAGGTGGGTAAAAAGTTCGGTGTCACGCGTGAGCGCATTCGTCAGATCGAGGCTAAAGCCCTGGAGCGTATCCGCACGCACGAGAAAGCAAAAAGACTCAGAAGCTACTAAACGCAGAGGCTTAATACATATCCCGATTGCCTTCCTTTTAAGAAGGAGTACTATGTTAGACGCGCTTCCAATGGGGAGGCGCTTTGTGCTGAAAACGTGGGGTAAGAGATTGTCTTACTTATGCATCGTTTTTGTTCGAAACGGAATGACACAAGGGGAGTGACAATGAGCCTGTATAATTTGCGGGACCTTCTGCCGCCTGAGCTTGTTGGGGGGCACACCTTCACCAAAGTGCAAGTTCCAGACTGGGCCTTCAAGCCTGACCACTGGAACGCAACATTTCTTCGAGGACTTATGGCAGTGTCAGACGACTTTGCCTCGGCTCGTTTGTGGGAAGTCGGTGTGGGAACTGGGATCAATCTCGTCGCGCTGAGTGAGATAGTCCCTGATGCGACGTGGTACTTCTCGGACTACAATCCCGACTGCGTATCGCTTGCCTTCTCCAACCTGAAGGCGGCGGGCGTTGATTGTTCCTCCTACAATCCACTCGAGGGTAGTAGGAATCTTGTCTTTGCGGGCGAGGGGCAGACTACGCCCGAAGTCGACGTGGTCTTTGGCTGTTTGCCGCAGGTTCCCACGACGACGCAGGACTTGCGCGAGTCAGACCGAATCGCCCACTACTACGATCCAAGCATGTTCCCGTGTTCTAAGCGGCACGCGTGCGGCCTTGCACTCAATGAGGCACTTCTCAAAGCCGCACGAAACGTCCTGGTTCCTAAGGGTAAGGTTGTCTTGAATCTCAGTGGTCGCCCCGGAGAAAGGCGACTCCACACTATGTTCGGTGAGTGCGGATACACGTCGAGGGTACTGTACCAGGCGGTCGTGCCGCAGCATGCGGCAACGTCTCTGAGTTCTCTCGCGACAATCGAATCAGAAGGTCGAGACGAATCCGAGTTCGAGTTCTTTGCTGACTCTGAGGCTTGTATGCCTCTAAATGCGCGTGAAGCAGAAATGAGGCGTTGCAGCGGCGACCCTGTCTTTCACAAGATCTTTGTGCTGGAGGGGACACTAGTAACGTAGCCACCTTCAACGGGGCCGGTTCACACCGGCCCTTTTTCTTACCTTAGATTGTTATACTTATTATATGGTTACCAAGGCTCCCAAACTTCCGATCATGCACTGGAGCTTCTCGTCCCTTATGGCCTACCTGCGCAACCCGCTTGCTTGGTACAAGCGCTATGTAGAGCAGGTATACGACACCCCGATGGGCCCAGCAGCCGCGGTAGGGCGCGCAGCGCATAAGGCGGTAGAGCATTACTATACGGGCGTGGGGCTTGAGGCAGCGCGCGAACTTGGGCTGGAATATTTGCGTAACATTGCAGACTTTGAGATTAACTTCGGTAAAAAAGTTAAAAGCAAAGCTGCCCAAAAGAAGAAGCGTTTAGCCATGGAGCGCGAGTACACTCAGGTGATGGAGTACTTTGCCGCAAGGCCTCCCGTCTATAAAGTACTTGGGGTTGAAGTTAAGGGGATGGCCAAGGTAGAAGGTCTGGTTCTACCGGTTAAGGCAGTTTCTGACCTTGTGGCCGTTAGCAAGGTCGACAAGCGCGGCATCGACGTTATAGACCATAAGTTTGTGGGGGCGTTTAGCCCAGCAGGAGGAGACCGTTCACTCTTTATCCTACAAGCAATATTTAACTACTACACGGTCAAAAAGAGCTTTAACAAGCCCGTGCGCCGCTTTATCGTCCACGAGTGGAAGATCCCGCGCAATGCCGACGGTAGTTCGCAGATGAGACGGTATGTCGTCGACTTCCGCAAGTTTAGAGAGGAATTTATTATCTTTAACCGGCTATTGCGCGATGCAACAGATTCGCTCGCTACAGCGCGCGTGTTTCTCCCTAACCCGTCAGATATATTTGAAGGGGAGAATTCGTTTGATATATATCGCATCAACCTCATGCCCGAGGCCTATGATGTGCACTTTAAACCCGACGAATAGAGCTTACTGAGCCGGAGTCTCTTCAGTTGCTGCTGGAGCATTTACGCCTACGAGTACTGCGTCGATAGCAGCGCGCATTGAGTCATACGGCTGATTGCCTGGGAGGGTTACTGCTTCGTCGCCAACCATGATGAGTGTGTATGGCGTACCCTGCGCACCTAGTTTAATAGCTTCTGCGTATGATTCGCTGACTTTCTTGGCATATTTTTCGCTTGCAAGGCAGGAGTTAAACGCATTGGTATCAAGGCCAACTTCGCCAGCAATAACGGGGAGTTGGTTAAGATCGAGACCGTTTGATGACGGGGTAACTTCGTAGAGACGATCGATAAATTTAAAGAATGCTTCGCTACCGCCCTGTTCACCGGCACATTCTGCAGCCTGCGCTTCGCGCGGTGCTTTAGAGTGAAGCTGTGCTAGAGGAAATGGGCGGAATACCCACGCCACCTGACCGCCAGGGCCGTAGTACTGCATAACCTGGTGCATGGTGTTGTGGAAAGTTTTGCAGAATGGGCACTCGAGGTCTGCGTACTCAACCACTTTGATAGGAGCGTCAGGGTTGCCCACGATGTAGTCTTTGGATGGGTCAAATGCGCGGCCTTTGATATTTTGAGAGTCGGTCGTAGCACCGCCTCCATCACCACCGAGCAAAAATACTGCACCCGCTATTAAAAGACCCGCAACTACTATAGTAATAGGCAACACGTATTGGCTTTTCATATATGTCTATTGTACTGATTTACACTGCCGGTAAAAGTCTTGACAGTGTGCACAGATTGTCCCGCTCTAGAACGGAAGCGTGTGGGTGATAGCTGCCGGGCCGCCCTCCTCCCATTTGCTGGTGTCGAGTTTTATCTCACGGATACCGTCAAAGTCGCGGTATTTTATAGAGCCGTTTTTTCTGGCGTAGTCATAGATATCGCGGGTTATACGCACATCGTCGATGCAATACTGGCGTACTTTATCTACTTTGCCCTCCTTCCACCACTGCACGGCATCAAGACCGTGACCGCTTTTTTTCTTACCTAAGGTGCCCTCGGCAACGCTGTCGAGCTTTAATCTTCTACCAAACGCGTTTTTAATCTCTTTGAGGAGGTCAACACTCCTAATTTTAGACAGATCTCCCGCGTAGTATTTGTTAAGTATCGGGATATCAAAGTGATCGGAGTTGTAGCCGATAATAAGATCGGCCTGTTCAAGTATGGGCCATAGCCCAGAAAGCTCCGGCTTTAGGAAGCTTTTAAACTCATCCGTTTCAGAGTCGTGAATACAGGCAATCGTAACTTCTAAATTGCCAAAATCGCCGTTAGTACGGAAATCGCCCTCGGTTTCTATGTCGAGTGTAACTTTGCGCATTCAGTAATTCTAGAGGTTTAGGAAAAAAGAGGCGAGCTCTGTACGACTAAGCCGCTTTTCTTCGCCCGTTGCGAGATCTTTTACTTTGTAGTTGCCGCTTGAGGCTTCGTCGGAACCAATAACAATAACGTACGGGACGCGCTGTTTGTCTGCAGTCTTAATCTGGTCGCCCAGCTTCTTTTCGCCAAAGTCTACTGCTGTAGCCACGCCTTCTTTGCGGAGACCGTCTGCAAGTTCAAGCGCTGCTGGTACAAACTCTGTTCCCGCTACAGCCACGTACACCTTGGTTGCAGGCGCATAGTCGGGGAGCATGTTGCGCACGGTCAAAAAGTCGCGAATGGTGGCGTCGCCCATGCCAAAACCCACGCCGGGTATAGTGCTGTCGTCAAAAAGTTCAAGAAGGTTGTCGTAGCGGCCGCCGCCAAGAAGCGCGCGATTATTTTCTGGATGGGTATCAAATACCTCAAACACTATACCGGTGTAGTAGTCGAACCCGCGCACTATAGACGGCTCAAACACGGCATTGGTCACCCCCATGGCTTTAAGAAGGCGTAGTATTTCTTTAACGTCTTCGGGTGGATTGTTTGGCGAAGTAATCTCGAGCGCTACGCCAATTTCTGTAAGATCCGCCTCAAACTGTTCTTTTGTCACCTTGTCTTTTCGATCAAGAATGCCCCGTAGCTTTTTAGCAGTTGCTTCAGAGAGTCCGAGGTCTTTGGTTAGAGTATCGAGGAACTTGCGGCTCGCCACTTTTATGACAAAGTCGCTGTCTGTAGCCCCAAACGCTTTCATAACAGCGCTTGCTACTGCGATAACTTCTGCATCAGCTTCAGCCGCGTTTGAACCAAAGATGTCTACATTTAACTGCCAGTGCTCACGGAGTCTGCCGCGCTGTGGACGCTCGTAACGGAAGAGATTGGGTATTGAGTACCAACGGAGGGGGAAGCCCAGTTCACGCCTCTTACCAGCCACCAGGCGCGCTACAGTGGGCGTCATCTCGGGACGGAGGGTTACTTCGCGGTCTCCACGGTCGGTAAACGTGTAGGTTTGCTCGTTTACGATCTCTTCATTTTCGGCACCCTTGTTTTTATAGAGTTCGGACGGCTCAAGAATCGAGGCGCTGTACTCAGCATAGCCAAAACGCTCCACAACCTGGCGCTGGGTAGCGATAATGTAATTTAAAAATGCCTGATCTTCCGGATAAAAGTCGCGCACTCCTTTGTATGGTTCCGTTGAAAGTCGGTCTTTTTTGGACATATAGTCTGTTAGTGATAGTGTAGCAAGATATTTATGGGTGGAGAAGTACTGAATTTATACAAAAATCTTGGCGAAACACCCCGCGAGCGGTTAGAGCGTTTACGAATCCAGAGGCCCGAATATGAGCATGAGGTACTTTCTTACGCCGGTCGGCTTGACCCGATGGCCGAAGGCGTACTTCTGTGCCTGGTTGGCTCGATGAACAAGCGCCGCGAGCAGTATTTGGACATGACCAAAGAGTATACGCTCGACGTGTTGTTTGGCTTTTCCACCGACACCTACGATATCCTCGGCCGCGTTATGGACGCGGGTGATGCATCAACCGTGAGGCGCGAAGCGGTTCTAAAAGGCTTAAATGAATTCCGCGGGACCTTTGCACAAGAGTATCCACCGTACTCTTCTAAAACCGTTGAAGGAAAATCTTTGATTGAATGGGCGCGCGGCGGTGCTATAAGCACGCTCGTGTTGCCGCGCAAAGTGGTCGTTATTTATGACATCCAGCTTACCGCGATGTATAAAGTAGACGAACACAGCCTCCTAAACTATATAGAAGAGAATGTAGAAAAGGTTGAAGGGGACTTTAGGCAGGATGAGACTATACGCCTGTGGAAGCGTCGTCTAAAGGCAGAAGGGTCGCGCGAGTTCCCATGCGCCACTATTTCAATATCCTGCTCGAGCGGCACCTATGCACGCTCTATTGCTCATGGGCTTGGCAAAGAGCTTGGGGTACCGGCACTCGCGCTCCATATCCTTCGCAACAAAGTGGGCGAGTATACCCTTGACCGCTCTTTGCGCTAGTAGGTACCATAGGTGTAGCTGAACAAAGGGAGGATACTTTGGAAAAGAAACCCAATCCTAAGTCGCATACTATCCAAGATGTGCAACGCCTGTATGGCGCCAGTACGCCCCAAGGGGCAGTGAGAAGGGCTCTTCTCCTTGCTCAACAGGCGGCTAAGGTGGCAGGAATTCAAACTTCAGCAGTTACCCTGCATTAGGTCGCAGGCTTTGCGAGAGCCCCCTTCATACGGGGCTCTTTCTATTAAGTGATGCTGGCAGTTTTCCTTTACGCTATGACCTATTGACTCCTTATATATTGTGTGAGATTCTGCGATTTAGAAGCAACCTTCTTACTCAGAGGAGAGGGATAATGCCACTCAACGGTAAAGTGAAATTCCTCACTCGTGAGGAAGAGGCAGAACTTGCGGAGCGTATGCATGCCGGCAGCACAGCCGCACTCAATCGGCTCGTCGTTGCACATATTCCGCTGGTGCGGAAGTTGGCACATGGATACGCGAATAATTTCGTATCATATGATGATCTTGTGCAAATTGGCCTCATCAAGCTCACCAACAAAGCAAAAGATTTTGATCCGAGCAGAAATACCCGATTTGGTACCTACATGGCCCGAAAGGTCCGCAGTGCTATGCAAGAGGCAGTACGAAAGGGTGTCTCTCGTGTGGGTCGGGCAGATCATCTGATGTGCACGCTCAATAGAATGGAGCACACCACTGAAGACTTTGAACGACAGAATGGGAGGACGCCCACCGACCAGGAACTCTCGGAACAACTGGGCGTCTCCCTTGATCAGGTGAGGGAGTGGCAGCTAGCGAAGGCGGTGAATACGGTCTCGCTCGATTCACCCGTAGGAGAGCCAGGGTCAGAAAGCCTCGGTTCATTTTTGCCTGATGATGCGATCAGTCCAGAAGAGGCGCTCATTGCTCAGGAAGAGTCGAAGAGTGCGCGGTTGCGCGTTGATGCGCTGTTGCAGAATATCGACTCTCACCCAGAGATCTCTGAGAGAGACAAAAAGATCTTCTGGCAGTACTACAGGCCGAATGGGAGGCAGCTTCGGCACAAGGATCTGGGTGCTGCACATGGAATAACGTCTGGGCGCGCCCAACAGGTAAACCAGCGTATCTTTACCTTTTTGTTCCAGTCGGCTGGAGTTGATATGGAACGCATGGGCTCTCCGCGGATGAAGCGAGTCCAGGAAGCGCTCAGAGAGTATCTAGAGACTGTTCCGAGTTAAACTGTGCGAAGTTATCTGCCGCGGCATACGTGCCGCGGCTTTTGTATTTAAGAATTAAGCCGCTACCAGTCTAGTTCTCCGGTTTTGTACTCCGTAACGCGGGTTTCGAAGAAGTTCTTCTCTTTCGGCATGTCAATAATCTCTGACATCCAAGGGAAGGGGTTGTCTTTGTGATACTGGCGCTGGAGGCCAATGCGCTCTAGGCGACGGTCGGCAATGTGCTCTATATATTGCTTAATCGTGGTTGGGCTGAGGCCAACAATACCGCGCGGGAGTGCGTCATCGGCATACTTCTTTTCAAGCTCAACGCCACGCATAATGTTTTTTGTAAGCGTTTCTTTATATTCTGTGGTCCAGATCTGCGGATTCTCTTGCACAATGGTGTTAATAAGGTCAGCGCCAAAGGCCAAGTGTACCGACTCGTCGCGGAGGATAAACTGGAATTGTTCGCCAATGCCTACCATACGGTTTTTGCGGAGCATCGAGAGCATCATCACAAATCCTGCGTAAAAGAAGATACCCTCCATGATTACGTAGAAGCCCACGAGGTCATGCACGAACTTCTGCATGTTTTCGGTGCCTTCAGTCGTAAAGCCCGGATCAAATACGCTCTTGGTTATCTCCACCACAAAGTCATCCTTGTCTTTGATAGATGGGATGGTGAGGTACATGTTGTAGATCTCGTCGGGGTTGAGGCCGAGCGTGTCGCAGCAGTAAATGAAGGTGTCGGTGTGTACGGCTTCTTCGTACGCTTGGCGGAGTAGGTACTGACGCGCTTCTGGGTTAGAGATGTGACGATAGATTGCGAGCACCAAGTTGTTGCCGGTAAGAGACTCGGCAGTAGAAAAGAAGCCGAGGTTCCAGAGGATCATGCGGCGCTCGTCTTCGCTGAGTGCACCGGGTTTCTTCCAAAGCTCAACGTCTTGCTGCATCGAAACCTCTTCCGGTACCCAGTTGTTTGCCACACCTTTTTTATAGTGAGTACGTGCCCACGGGTACTTCATCGGAAGTATCTTGTTCGGGTCGGTACTGGACGCACCATTTATGATCCCTGCCATACAGGAGTATTCTAACTAGCTTTTAATGTTGAACAAGATTGACAGAGTGCAGTCTATGCCGAGCAACTCTCGCACTCTTGGCTATTTACTACCTCCACCCGCTTGCCAGTTGGGCCAACGAAGTTCTTTACGACCGTGCTTTCGCTAAAGCTTGGGATTCCGACCGATGCGGTAACTACCGGTGTTGCCTGAGGTGCTGGGGCAGGTGTTGAGGCTGCAGAGGGCGCCATGAAGCCCATAGAGGGAGTTGAGGGTGTGGGCTCGGTATACATGGCGCGTTCGTTAATTACGGCGGTTAAAAGAGGGCTTTGGTTGATAGAGGCTACGGTTATTGTTTCTTCAATAATCACTGTTGATGGAACTGAGCCTTGTGGTGAGGAGGCTACTGAGGTGTCGCCTTTGCTGGTGCCGCCGAATTTGGCGAGGTTAACCGTCGATTTTTCAATACGGCTGGCGCCCATGGTGCGCAGGTAGTAGGTGGTTTTAAGGCCAAGACTCCAAGCGTACTGATAGATTTCTGAAAGCACTTTGCCGCTCTGTCCGCTGTAGAAGATGTTGAGCGACTGGCTTTGGTCTATCCAGCGGCCGCGGTAGGCAGCTGCTTTAATAAGCCACTGCGGTTCGATCTCAAACACTTCTTTGTACTTGTCGCGCATTGCCTGCGGGATCTCGAGGATTTCTTGGATGCTGCCGTCGTGGTATTTAATCTTTTCGAGCATGTCTTCGTTCCAGAGGCCGAGGCTCTTGAGGTCTTCAACCAAGTAGTCGTTAACGACCATAAAGTCGCCGGCCATATTGCTCTTAACGTAGAGGTTCTTGTAGATAGGCTCGATAGTTGGGTAGCAGCCAGCAATGTTGGCAGTCGTTGCAGTGGGAGCGTTAGCCATGGTATTGCTATTGCGCATACCCCACTGGCGAACGGCTTCACGCACCAGGCGCCAGTCTAGAGTCTCGTGGCGAGGCACATCGATGCGCATACCGCGCTCGTGTTCAAGCAGGTTAAGCGTGTCTTGTGGCAAGATACCGCGGTCCCATTTAGAGCCTTTGTAGGTCTCGTAGGCTCCGCGCTCTTTTGCCAAAAGGGCAGAAGAAAGGATGGCGTGGTAGGAGATTGCCTCCATGGACTCGTCGCTAAAGCGCACAGCCTCTTCGGTATCGAAGTTGATATTCAGCTTATACAGTGCATCCTGCAAGCCGCGGAGGCCAAGGCCTACTGGGCGGTGGCGGGCATTAGAGCGCTTGGTCTTTTCGGTCGGATAGTAGTTAACGTCAATGACGTTGTCGAGCATGCGCATAGCTACAGGGACTACGCGGGCAACGAGGTCGCGGTCAAACTTGCCGTTAACCACAAACTTAGCCATGTTAATTGACCCAAGGTTACAGACGGCGGTCTCGGTAGCAGAAGAGTTAAGTGTAATTTCGGTGCAGAGGTTCGATGAGTGCACAACTCCTACATGGTCCTGAGGGGAGCGGATGTTAGAAGGGTCCTTCCAGGTAATCCAAGGATGGCCAGTTTCGAAGAGCATGGTGAGGTGCTTGCGCCAGATTTCTGCGGCGCGAATCTTTTTGTGGTGGGGGATTTGCCCAGCTTCTGCCATTTGTTCGTACTTGGTATAGGCTTCCTCAAACTTGCGGCCGTAGATTTCGTGCAGGTCAGGAACATCTGATGGGCTAAAGAGCGTCCAGTAACCGTCTTCGCGGAGGCGCTTCATAAAGAGGTCGGGGATCCAGGTGGCGGTGTTGAGATCGTGGGCACGGCGCCGCTCGTCACCGGTGTTCTTACGGAGCTCCATAAAGTCCTCAATATCTAGGTGCCAATACTCGAGGTACACGGCTGCGGCGCCGCGACGGCGGCCGGAGCGGTTAATCGAGATAGTGACGTCGTTAGCAATCTTAAGGAATGGAATTACGCCCTGGCTCTCTACACCAGTTGTCTTAACCAATGAGCCGGTCGCACGAACTGGGGTCCAGTCGGTACCAAGGCCGCCAGCATATTTAAGGAGCTGGGCACCGTCTGAGTACTCAGCAAAGATCTGGTGGAGGTCGTCTGGAACGGTGGCAAGGAAGCAGGATGAGAGCTGGGGCTTCATAAGGCCCGAGTGATAGAGGGTTGGTGAAGACGGCGTATAGTACATAGCCGACATAATCTCGTAGAACTCTATGGCGTGGCGCTCGCGCTCCTCAACGGTCTTTTCTGCCAAGGCGCAGCCCATAGCGATACGCATCCAGAACATCTGCGGTGTTTCGAGGATCTTCCGCGTGCCGTGCTCTTTAGATAGGTAGTTGGTCTGGAGGGTCTGGAGGCCAAGGTACTTAAACTCAAGGTCGCGCTCAACCTGGAGTGCTTCAGCAAGCTTGGGCAAATCAAAGTCGAGCATGCGTGGGTCGAACTGGCCGATAGACACACCGCGCTTTATGGCGTCGATAAAACCATTGCGGTGCACTTCTTCGAGTCTTTCATAATCAACCTCGCCCATTACTTCATGATATATAGACTGCATCAAAAGACGCGCGGCAACGGTAGAGTGTGCCGGGTCGCGTTCAATAAATGAGCGCACCACCATCACCAACACTTCGTGGATCTCCCGCGTTTTAATGCCGTCGTACATTTCCTGGCGCACTTTGGAGATGATAGAAGGTACGTCTATAACGCGGTCATAGCCTTCTGCGGCGCGCAGGAGGGTGCGGGTGAGCTTACTTTCAGAAAAGCGCTCTCTTGAGCCATTTCTTTTGGTTATATAAAGCTCATTATCGATAATTTTTTCAACAATTTTCTCTTTTTCTTCTCGGCGGATTTTCTCGTGTTCGTAGCGGTAAATGATGTAGGCTTTTGCAACCGTAAAGAAGGTGCGGTCCATCAACGCGTTTTCTACCAGATCCTGAATTGCTTCCACTGTTGGAAGGAGTGCTGTGTTGCCGAATTTTGCATCAATGGTGTCTACAATAAGTTTTGTTATTGCATCTGCCTCCGATTCATGAGCATCACCCAGCGTTGCGGCAAACGCTTTTTTTATTGCGACATTAATCTTTTCAGGTTTAAAGTCGACTATTTCTCCGTTTCTTTTTTTAATTTTTTGGGTGGTGGACATGCCGCTCTTTCTTATTAAGTAGCTAATAATCTTTTAGACGCCCCTTTTGGTATACCTGACACTTGGACTATCAAGTATACCGAGGTCTGTCTGATGGTTACATGTGCATTTACGCAAGTTGCGTGTGTATAAGAAAGTGGAGAACTTTTTCTCAAAAAAGCAACGGCATTTTTTGAAGTTGTGTATCGAAATTTCGGCTCATTTGGTGGAAATAGAAAGCGCGACCGCAGGGCGGTCGCGCGAGGCTTCTTTTATTGATCTGACGGGCCCAATATGCAGACCTCGGCAGCGTTTTCCAGGGAAGTGATGGTGAACATGGCTTCTCTGGCTTCGGGTCCCACACCGGTGTAAATATCGATATGTTTGTCTCGAATCTGAGTGCCCGTGTCAGTGGCACTAAAAACCGTGTCCGGATCAAAGAACTCAGTCTCGGGGAGCGTAAGGATCATCACCTGCGAGCCAGGTTCGATCATTGCGGGATCGACGGCGACAGTGCCGATGCGGAGCTCGTTCCCTTGCTCGTCGAGAGGGTGGGGAGAAGAGCTCCAATGGTTGTCGTAGTAACCGATGAAATCGCCTTTTTGAGTTCGGCCCCACCCTTCGCCATTGCCGTCGTGGTCGCTGACGGCGTCCAGAAAGTCGGCGTTTATGGTACGCCATACCCCATTTACTTTGACTTTCTTGCTCTTACCGTCGAACTCTTCTTCAGTTGGGGCGTAATAGCCCGTAATATTGAAGCCACCCATGTTGTCCCAGCCATTAGGGCAGGGGTTAGAGTCTGTCAGTTTTTCGGTGAATCCCGCTAAGGCCATAAGGCACAAGGCGAGAGCTGGGCAGATCACTCGATGTGCGTTCACATTCGCCTCCAAAACCGGGAATCTGAAATTGGTTTACATCAAAAAAGCAAAAATGTCAATACTCTCTATACTAATTAATATAGAAAAAGCGGGACCCGTAGGTCCCGCTCAATTTCGCACAGGTGGTTGTTACTTGGCCGCAACCTTGGCCGGCGCGATGGCCTTGAGGCCCTCGCTGATGGTGACCGGCTTGATCAGGCCGGCATTGGCATAGATGGAGATGCATTCGAAGACCAGGTCGAGGTTCGCCGTCGAGATGTCGTACCACTCGGGGGCTGACGCCTTCGGGTCCTTCACGACCTGCATGATGCCGATGTTCAGCCACCGATGGTCGGACGCCGCAAACGCGACCTTGTCGCAGATCTCGCCGTAGTCCGTCGCATTGGTCAGCATGACGCGGCTGATGGCCCCGTCGCCGATCCCCGCGAGGTCGTTCTGCCCGGCTCCCACGATGGCGCCGTAGTCGCTGGTGGACACGACGGCGAGATGGAGTGCCCGTGCCGCACTGGACGACACGTCGTTGCCGGCGTTCCAGGCTGTCGAAAAGACGGTTGCGATAGCTCCCGTCTCGCGAGCGATGTTCCAGGTAGACGTCGCGATCGAGGCCGAAATGGCGTCGGCGCTCATGTTGGTCTTGATCATGTCTGCGCCGGTGTGGCCGCGCGATGCGACCTCGTATCCGAGCGAGATGTAGTTCTGGACTTCCTGCCAGGAGAGCCCGCCATCATAGCCGACTCCGCCGGTGGTGAGGAAGAATGTTGCCGGAAGATCGTACTTCTTGAGCAGGGCGAGCGATGCGCCGAGCGCGTTGTCCTTGTCGGCGACGTCGAAGGAGATGCTGATCATGGGCATCCTCTTCTTGGCGTCGATGCGGAGCTTGGGGATGGGAAGGGTATCGTCGGCCGCAAAGGCAGAGAAGGGCGTAACTGCCAGCAATGCGGCAGCCACGAACAGTCCGATCATCTTTTTCATTCTCAAGGTCTCCGGTTTTGGGTCGGCTTTCTTACATAGAACGCCGCGCACAATCTAACACGCGTTGTTTAATGTGTCAAAGATTTTTATAGCCGCATAAACATTGAAAAATGTAAAATTATGTGGTATGCTGCGCTCCAGGGACCGACCCTTGACATGAATCGAAATAGAAGGTGTGAAATGAGGAAATTGCAGACAATTCTCGCGATCGGCGCCCACCCAGACGATATCGAGCTGGGATGTGGCGGCAGTATTGCAAAGTTCGCTGAGTGCGGGACGCACGTCCGTGCGCTCGTTCTTAGTAATGGCGCGGTCGGCAATCGTCATAATACCGATCGTCTTCAGGAGACGACCGAGGCGCTTGCCTTGCTTGGTGTCACGGACGTCCACACAGAGGACTTTCCAGACACCAAGATGTACAACCATCTCACCGAAATAATTACCTTCATCGAAGGTCATTCCAACGCCATAAAACCCGACAGGGTATACACAATGTTCGAGAGAGACAAGCATCAGGATCATCGCACGGCCTTTGAGGCGTCTGTTGTGGCGTGTCGCCCAGCAGGTCAGATCATTTGCTACGAGACACCGTCGAGTTGGACCAACTTCACTCCGCAGGTGTTCGAGGGCTTCGACGAACGGGTGCTCGACAAGAAGATAGCGGCGCTCGCGCTACATACAAGTCAGTGCGACCGCCCTTACACACAGCCCAACGTGATGCGTGACTTAGCCCACTTTCGTGGGCAGCTCGTCGGCATCGGTCCGGCGGAAGCATTCATCGCGTACAAACTAGTCCTCTAGAACAAGGAAGGAATGAGACTGTGTGGTGGAAAAAACTCGGAGTAATGGCACAATTCTGCTCTCACTTCGATCCGTATGTTAGCCCTTCTGCTAAGATCGCCCGCTCGGCAATCGTAGAGGGTGATGTGCGGATTGGAGCGAATACAATGATCTGCCCCGGCGCCACCATCAAAGGTCCGGTGTGGATCGGTGCAAACTGCATGATCGGCAACAACACTATGCTGCGCGGCCCGCTCAGAATTGCGGCGGGCTCGCGCATCGGTCTTGCAACCGAACTCAAGAACGCTGTGATCGGCACCAGGGTCCTCATTGGTCCCATGTGCTACGTCGCGGATTCTGTCGTGGACAGCGAGGCCTATCTCGGCGCCATGGTGCGTACCAGCAATCAGCGCCTAGACCGTAACCCGGTCTCGGCGATGTATAGAGGTTCGCTTCGTGACACCGGGCTCGACAAGTTGGGTGCCTATATCGGCGCAAAGGCGTCTCTCGGCATCCAGGTCATTATTCTTCCCGGACGCATCGTCGCTCCAGGAAGTATCTTTGGTCCTCGTATCACTATCGAAAGAAATCTTCCTGCTGCCCGCTATACGCTCAAGCAAGAGCTGCGGGTATCGGCGCTGTCTTAAGGAATAGGGTATGTGGGAACCAAGAAAAAAGTTCTGCGTCATCGTCCCTGCTCACAACGAGGAGATGATGCTGCCAAACACTCTCCGGGGGCTCATAGCCGCCGGAGCGCGCGCTGAAGATATCTACCTGGTGGATGACGGTTCGACAGACAATACTGGGGACATCGGACGCGAGTTCGGTGTCAACGTGCTTCGCAACGACCCGAACATCGGCAAGGCCCTCGGCATCGAACGTGCGTTTGAGGTGTTCAATCTGACAAATCAATACGACTACGTTGCGCTTATGGATGCCGACACCCTCGTCGACGTCGACTACTTCACATGGATGCTCAAGAGCTTTGATGATCCGTGGGTGGTTGCCGCATGCGGGCGGCCGATCTCGATCAGATACAACTGGCTTACCGCCTATCGGGCGCTCTGCTACGCCAACGGACACTATATATACCGGAAGGCGCAGGGAAAACTCGGTATGGTCTGCATTGCTCCCGGGTGTTCGAGCATGTACCGCACCTCCGTCTTCAAGCAGCTCGACTGGAAAGGCGGAACGGTATCGGAGGATATGGATGTGACTATCCAGATCCATCACGAAAGACTTGGCAAGATCGCCTATGTGGTCGACGCCAAAGTCTATACTCAGACACCCCGAACTCTAAACGACTATATGAAGCAGATGTTGCGTTGGTACACCGGCACGTGGCAGGTGATCGACAAACGCAAGATCTACTGGGGTACCAAGCGTGTGGACTGGGAGTGCAAACTGCTCTGGACCGAGGGTATCCTGACGGCCTTTTGGCGCTTCGCGATGCCCATCATGGCTCTCATGCTGCCGTTCATTGCTCACAGGCTGTCATGGCTTGCTGACCTGAACGTGTTTGGCCATCAGTTTCATCTGATCAGCCAGAAGACGCTCGACTACTACGTCACTCTCGGTACCCCTTGGTACTCGGGGTTACTAGCATTTGGCGCACTAACCGTCGGGAGCTACGCAATATCGCTTCCGACGACGATACTCTTTGCCTGGCTCGAAAGACGCTGGGACATCATCCTGTACTCTCCCACATATCCTTTTATCTGGTATGTCGACGTCCTTTACTTCCTCAAGGGGTTTTGGCGGGCGATTATCCGGAAGGGAACGGTAAAGTGGGAGTCACCAAAACGGTACGTCGAAAAGACCGCCTGAGAAAGGAAACCAGGTCATGATTCGGATTTTGTTTGCACTTGTCGCACTCGCTCTCACGCCCTGTGTGGCGAGTGCGGAGCAGGCCATCGTCAGCTTCACGTTCGACGATGCGCCGGACTCGGTCCTTACCGTGGGGCTTCCGCTCCTCGACAAATACGAGTATCCAGCCACGGTGTATATCTCGACGAGAAATACGACGCGGCCTGACTACATGGATTGGGACGCCGTCGCCGACGCCGTCCAGAAATACCATTGCGAGATCGGTGCGCATACGCATACCCATGCGAGGCTCACCAAACTCACAGACGCTGGCATCGAGGAAGAGCTGCGAATGTCGGCGGAGGAGTTCAACAAGCATGGGTACAGCCCTGTGCACTTCGCTTCGCCTTTTGGCGCCTACGATGATCGCGTTCTTGCGATCCTCAAGCGCCACTACCAGTCCCACCGGGCCGCATGGCCTATTGGGATGAACACCACCAAGCCCGATCCCTACACGATCGCCTCCTATTACCTGAACAAGGAGACGACGCTCGAGGAGCTCGACACGCTTCTTGAAGACTTGCAAGTTCGCGGTGGTTGGGTAGTATTCCAACTGCACCACATTTACCCGAAAGGGCAGGTGGTCACTGAGCCTTGGGGCACGGACCTGCTTGCGGATCTCGTCGAGCTCGTACATGTCAAAGGGTTCGCCGTCCTCACGGTCGGCGACGCACTGAAGGAACTTCATCAGAACACAGGAGGTACCTAGTACCATGTCAGTATCACCCCCCGGTCGGGTCTCTGGATTGGGGCACATCGGTGCCCTCTACCCGTTACCCACCGCGCTGTGCCTTGCGGCTCTCGGTCTCGTCGCCATCGTCGGCGACACCGTCGTGGCCAAGGTGGCCGACCCGATCGCCGCCTACTGCAAGGCGCCCGAGCCGACGACATTCGCCTCGGTGCCGGTCAGCATCCAGCCACACGTCGGCAACGTCTGCGCGTGCCTGGAAGATTCCTCGAGCAAGAGCTGCCGAGGGTCGGTCTAGGGCGGTCCATCCGTCCAGTTCCTGCTTAGGCAGGACGAAACTGTTCTTCACGAAAACGAACCCCGCGCACATGCGCGGGGTTTCTCTTTTTCTCTAAAATACTACTGGGATCACGAGTGCATCCTCGTTTTCCGGTAATCCTGATGGATTGTCTTTTTTAAGTAGTAAAGTGCCCTCTGAACCTACAGGTTGAGGAGGGAAGGTAATGTCGATAGTAAAGGGCACAAACTCTTCCGTCATCCAATCGCCGGTTGCTTGCACTGGACCCTGAGCGATCATGTTGCCTTGTGCATCTTGGAGTTCGTAGGGGAAGCTCGCTTCGAAGAACCAGTAGCCGCGTGCCTCGCCAGAAATAGTGAGAGGGGAAACAGCAGAGTCTCCTGGGCGCGGCGTTGCTGCAACAATAAGATCCTGCTTTTCAAGTGCATTGCCAATATTTTCAATAAAGTGTCCACCGTTTGGGGTATTGCACTGGCGAGGATAACTTTCCATAACGGGGTTTCCATCAGCTACGCACTCAGCAAAACTAGTAGGCTCCGTTTCCGTAATGCCAGTCGGGGCATTAGCGCTTGGCGGCAGGAGCACGAGCGCAGCACCGGCGATAAGAATTACGATAAAGAGACCGATAAGCACAGATAGCTTGTTCATATCTATAAAAAATAGCGTACTCTAAAGGGGTAGCGCAAGTTCCCATTCATGGCAAAGCATGTCATATATGGCGGGTTTGGTCTCCTTGCTGCAATAGTTATTGCGGCTGCTATCTATTTTGATAAACCGGCGCTAGATGAGGGGCTGGCAGCATTGGGCCCCGAAAGCGCCGACGCTGAAGATCAGACTCAAACGGCGGCTCTGGGGAATGCTGCGGTTTCTTCAGACTTATATGACGTTATAAAAGTAATAGACGGTGACACGCTTACGGTAAAAATAGCTGGAGAGTCCGAGACTATACGGCTGATAGGTATTGATACTCCAGAAACGGGTGCGAATGGCGAATGTTTTGCTGCAGAAGCAACTGCTGCGCTAAAAAAGTTAGCAGGCGCTCGTGTACGATTAGAAAAAGATTCATCCCAGGGTGAGCGGGATAAATACGATCGTATCTTGGCCTACGTATTTAGCGAAGAGGGGGTACATACTGGCGAACAACTCATAGAGGAGGGGTTTGCAAAAGAGTACACCTACAGCAAGGCGTATAAGTATCAAGCGGCGTATAAAGCTGCACAAAAAAGTGCTCAGGATAGTAAAAAAGGTTTATGGGCACCAAGTGCGTGTGCAAAATCGTCTGCTCCCAAGAAATCTGTGGTGGAAGAACCTGTTCCCGTACCAGTGCAAGCAAAGAAAGCTGCTGAAGAACCTGTTTCAAAAGTAGAAGAGAAGGTAGAAGAAAAACCAACGCCCGTTAAAAAACAGGAGACTCCGCCTGAATCACAGGAGGCGAGTGATCCCGTTGATACATCTTCCTACACGTGCTCTACCAATAAGTACAATTGCACCGACTTCGAGACTCATGCCGAGGCACAGGCAGTGTTCGAGCAGTGTGGGGGTTCCTCAAACGACATTCACAAGCTCGACTCGAACAAAGACGGGGAAGCCTGTGAGAGTTTGCCCTAACTAGCGCGGCTCAACTCCAAGGGTTTTTATGATGTGAGGCTCTTTGTTGGGCTGTTCATCCCAGACTTCTATACCCACTGATCCTGCTGCGGGCATATTTTTTGGTGTGGCGGTAAGGCTCAGGCGGCCGTATGCATAGCAGTTAACACGGTCACCCTTAACTTCAATTCCCAGAGGAATGTCAGTCCAAGGATGGATCTGTGGCGGAAGTGCCTCTACGTAGGCACTTTCTTTTATGAGTTCAGATATGCCGTCTTTCATAGCGTATATCTGAATGACTCCTCCGTATTGAGAAAATGAACAAGACACCTGTGAGTTTTCATCACGAATGCGCGCGACCAAAGAAATGCTGGCGGCAGAGCCCCAGTTAGTTACTGCGTTTACTCGGTAGTCAGTCCATATTTGTCCGCCAAGGTAGGCGGCATGCATACCTCCTCCTTTGGCCGGTGGGCCAGCCGTTATGCCCTTTTCTGAAATAGAAAATTGTCCTGTCGGTGCGTGCCACTCGAGCATCTGTTGAGGGTCGTGCGGTAGCCAGTAAGGAAGTACGGTTTGTTTTGTACGGGCAAATAGTTCTGTAAGTGAAGCTATGCTGGCACCCGCTACTTCGGGCGCTGGCGCCCATGCTGCGTGTGCGGGAGCGTTTTTGGCCAAATGCACGTCATCCACATACACCACACCTTTCTGAGGAGAGATTATGGCAAAACCTCCAATAGTTGCTGGCACTACGCCAAAGTTGCGGAGCGGTATGGCTATCATCTGCCAGGCACCTGGCTCAAGTTTCCCGGAAGGGAAGTACCATCCGATGGATTGGCGTCCTACGGTAGCCCCTGCTGCGTTGTACAGTTCAAGATACAAATCCTGTAACCCAGGTTCGGCAAACAGCGCTAGTGAAATGCCTGCGTACGAGGCGCTTGGCAGGCCACGACCTGCAAGAGAAAGGCCACCCCATTCGCCAGTAAATTCTGCACGCGCAGAGTAGGTGCCCTCAAAGTGCTTCTGTTTGGAACGCCAGTTTGCGTTCGCGCTCCACGAAGTATTGCTAAAGCCAAGAGGGATAGACTCTCGATAAAAGTAAGTAGACGTAGCAGTAAGCTCTGGCCCACCTACGTATGCATAGGGCTCAGTTGCGTTCTCATGTGGCAGAGTGGGGAGTTCGTCTGATGGTTTAAGCAACAGTATGGTTATGACAAAAGCCGCAATGGCAAGCACACCTGCCGTAGCGGTAAAGAATAGTTTCCAAAATGAGTCCTGCTGTTCAACCATGGAGTTAGGGCGCCGATTTGCTATGCTGAATAAGTAATGACTAAAAATCCGTTTCTGATTGCTGCACTGCTGATATTTGTCGTTTTGTTGTTGGGCGGTCTGTACGCTATAGGTCCCAGCCTAAGCCTGGCACCCACTATCGAACCTATGGCACCTATCGAATCTATTGAAAACATCGAACCGGGTGGAAACGATGTTTCTTCATCTACAGACCCCTTACAGCTGGCACCAGTATACAAGACTACGCTGACTACACAATTCTGGGTGGGTGAAGTGTCGGATGAATCGAACGGATTCATTCCAAACCACGAAAGTTACTGGGACGATCAGTGGATGCAACACTTTGGCGGAGTGGATGACCCTGAGTGTCGCAAGGGTTTTTATCCGTGCGGGTTTACCCCAAAAGAGAACCCTTTTTATGTAGCGCTGCCGTATGGAGAATACGAGGAAGAGAGCGACGGACTTACCCTCAAATCGTCCACACGCCTTATCCCGTGGTTCTCTCCTGAGAGTAGCCAAGAACTCCTGAAGAATAGGTGGGTTGAGGTGCGTTATGGGAATAAAACATGCTATGGCCAGTGGCAGGACGTGGGCCCTTTTTTAACTGACGATTTCACATACGTCTTTGGCAGTGATGCGCCGCACAATACGTTCGGTGTCGGGGCAGGTCTCGACGTTTCTCCAGCGCTGTGGGATTGCTTAGGGCTTACTACCAACGAAATAACCAAGTGGCGCTTCGTCAGTGCCTCTGAAGTTCCAGCAGGCCCGTGGAAAGAGATTATTACAACAAGAGGTGTTAGTTGGGGGCAGTAGAAGAGAGATCTTTGTAGAAGTAGCGGTCAGTCTCTCCCATCTTGGCAAACTTGTTCCAGCGCGCACCGCGTCCTTCAATAGCTCGCACGACACTCTTGATAACCGTGTAGTACAGAAGCTGGCGGTAGAAGAATCGCTGTAAGGGCACGTATAGCACTAGTCTTCGCGCACCTTTTTCTCCCCAGAGGCCCCAGAGCGCATAGAGCATGTCGACAAGGGTGAAGAGCAGAATAGGCATCCATAAGGTTGGTGCTGCGCCAAAAATAAGACTTCCAATCAGAAGGGTGTCTATGATGGGATAGGTCAGAGGCATGAGTATCCCGAAGAACAGGGTGTTAGGCATAACGAGGAGGCTGATCCAGCTCGAGGGACGCTCCCAAAAGATACCTTTATGTTTCCAGAAGCATTGAATAGTTCCGTATACCCAGCGGAAGCGTTGTTTGAGAAAGTTGCTAACGGTATGCGGAGTTTCCGTAAAGGTGATAGCGCGGGGCTCGTAGATAACTCGGTACCCCATGCGCAAGATGGTAAGCGTCATGTCTTGGTCCTCTACAATGGTGTCCTGAGGAAAACCGCCAGCTTTAAGCACCAGGCTTTTGCGCCAGGTTCCTGCAGGGCCGGGGACTACTCCTACGGCGCCTACCACCGACATGGCGCGCTTATCGATGTTTTGTCCCATGGCGTACTCCAATGCCTGAAATGAGCTCAAAAGAGTTTTTTCCCGAGCAGTTTCAACCTTGCCTGCCACTGCGCCAATCTTCGGGTTGCTAAAGTGTTGCACCATCATTTCGATAGCGTTCTTATCAAGTGCAGCATCCCCATCGACTATTACCAGCAATTCTCCTTTTGCAAGCTCGGTTCCTAGGGTAAGTGCACGCGCCTTACCGCCGTTTTCAAGCCGAATGAGTTTAATAGGCGCGTCAGGATTTTTTAGGCAGAATTCTTCGACTATAGATGCTGTTTTGTCGGTTGAGCCATCATCTAGCACGATAATCTCTTTCTTGGGGTAGTTATTTTTTACGACGCTGCTCACGGCCGATTTAATGTTCTCTTCCTCGTTGTAGGCGGGGATAAGCACGGTAACCAGGGGCTCAAATTTTTTCTTCGAGGTACCCTTCTTCGGCTTTTGGAATGATCCGATAGCAAGAAGGACTGCAAGAATGGCAATACGCATAGTAATAAGCGCAAACGCAAGTACTCCAACAAACGCTATAACCTTGCCCAGATACGAAAGTACGTAGATGTACACGCCCTCAATCAAAAGAGACGCCTGCTTAACGATGGAGGGGGCTGGGGTTGTGGCTACGCTGTTTTCAAAACGGGTTGAGGCAATATGCTCACGTGTGGCTTCACGTATTACTCCTACGTTGGCTGGATCTAAGGCCGTTGGATCTACCAATCCTTCAGCAAACTGGAAGCGCAGGACTGCGTCAGAGGTCTCCTGGTCGTATATGCCGCTCATAGCATAAGGGTCAAGCAGTCCGCTCTTGTATAAAAACCATTGCAGTTTTGACACCTCGCCCGCGGTGGTTGCGTCGGTATCTCCCGCACTAAGATCACGCGTAAGGATAGTTGTTACCGGAGGAGTAAGGAGTTGCTCAAGCGGCACAATTTCTACTCCATGCTCTTTAATCCACGGAATAATTTCATCGATGGCCTCAGCGGTATTTTCTACGTCGTGGAAGAGGGTAATAATACGCCCGCCCTGTTCGAAGTTCTTTTTAAATTCCTCAACAACGGTCTCTTTGGTGCGCGTAGCCCAGTCGCGACTGTCGATATCAATACCTACCGGTAAATAGCCCAGGGCGAGCGCCCAGTCGTTGGCCACCTCGGCAGGGATATAAGGGTTAGGAGCAGGGTCAACGCCTATCGAAAGCAGGAAAGGCGGGCGATAAAACGTCGGGGTTGTGCCAGTAATGCGCTGGATTATCATCTCAGTCGACTTGAGCTCAAGTGCGAGGCGCTGCTCAGAGTCGTGCACTCGGTAGGTGTGTGAAAAGGTGTGGTTCCCTATGGTAAAGCCGTTGGCGGCTATGTCTTTTGCAACGCTGGGGTGCGTCATGACATTCTTGCCAATAAAAAAGAATGTGGCAGGAACGTCATATTTAAGAAGCACCCGCATGATGTCCTGTGTCTCATTGGCGGTCGGGCCGTCATCAAAGGTCAGTGCGATCTTTTTGTCGTTATTTTTGCTGTAGTAGTACAGGTAACTATCGCGCGCTTCCGCCTGAGTTATAGGGTCACGTGAGGAGGGAGAGAGCAGTTGTAAAAAGAAAATAAATACGACGAGTAGGCTAAATGCCAATACGGCGACAACCGCTGCACGAAAGAATACCTTGCGACGTTTTGAGTTCGCTACAAAAATTGGCATATCGGAAACTTTCCCGGAGAACACCTATTGTCTGTATTGCCGAGGGAATGTCAATATTCTATGGATAAAAAATGAACGTGTGATGTAATTAGCAAACAGGCACTACCTTACTGTCAATCTTGCGCAACGCGCGTACATGACTATGGTGTAGCACAGACGAGGTGACGAAGTGGAATGCAACATCTTGCGCGCATCCGCGTCACTATTGTTGCGGCAATGAAATAGGAACTCGAGACGGGCCCAAAAAACTCCGACTTTACCGTTGGTTTCCCAGGGTTTTGGGCCCCTCTCGCATTCCTATGGCGTTTTTTAGTTTTTTATTTTGTATATTTGTCTGCCAAGTGGCTTTTGTGCTGGTTTTTATTTTTAAGATGCAGGATTGACACATCTCTTTTTTATATACCTGATGCTCAATGTGTGGAAAACTCATTGACACTTAAATGTAGGGGCCGATAATGACTAGTAAGGGAAACCAGCGGCTCGTCGTATATGATGAAGTGCCGCTCTTTTTGTTGGGTACGTAGAGTTCATAGCATCATCCAGACAGGGAAAGTGGGTGGTGCTGTGAGCTGTACGTAAAACTACACGCTCACAGGCATGGTCGATGCTCTGACATCACGCTCGCCGTACGGAAGCGGGATGGCAGTAATTACAAACTATTACTGATAGGTAATTATCTTAAAGACAGATTATGACAAAGAAGTTCAATTATGTAGTTGCAACTGCAACGACGATTGCGATGCTCGCATCAGCAACACCGGCGTTCGCAAATTACAACCACAACAATAACAACGGAGGTGATGTCGCAGTTGACAACAGCGCAACTATCGAGGTCAGCAACTGGGGTTCAGTTGTAAATTCAACAACAGCTTCAGCATCAACTGGCGGTAACTGGGCAGGTGGCTCAGTTGGCGGCAATGGTTCTGCTGGCGGCAATGGTGATGAGGGTGGCAATGCAGACGCAGATGCAGATTCTGACAATGGTGATGCAAATGCAGATGCAGAAGGTGGTAATGGTGGCGAGGGTGGCATGGGCGGCAACGGCGGAAATGGCGGCCTCGGCGGTCAGATCCAGACTGGTAATGCAAATGCTAGCGCAGCTACCATGAACGTAGTCAACTCTAACGATCTTTCGATCGAAGGATGCGGCTGCGGCGCAGGTGTTGACTATGATGCAGACAATGTTGACGACGTAGATGTTGACAACGAGGCTAACATCAAAGTTTCAAACGGCGGTTTTGTACTTAACTACACCGATGCTCGCGCAACGACCGGCGACAACAGCGCTTCTGGCTCTCAGGGCGGCAATGGTTCTATGGGCGGCAACGGTTCAGAAGGCGGCAATGCAGATGCTGATGCTGACGCAGATGCTTCTTCTTCTAACGGTTATCACAACAACTATCACAACAACAATCACAACAGCGGAAACGCTGATGCGGATGCTGATGCTGAAGGTGGTAACGGTGGTATGGGCGGCAATGGTGGTAACGGAGGCGTAGGTGCAGCAGGTGGTCTCGTAATCACCGGCGAAGCAACTTCAGTTTCTGGATCTATCAACGTTGTTAATACCAACTTGGTTCGCATTGTTCGCTAACTTTTAGCGTACGAATGAAGGTAGGGAGCTCTCTAGTTGAGCAGCTCCCTCCTTCTCCTGAGGCTTGGATGGGAAACGAAGCTTCCGAGAGGGATGCATATACAGAATTTACAGGATAACAGGAGAACATTATGAAAGTTATTGAGGAATGGGTTGGAAAGAAGTGGGTGGCAGGTTTGATGCTCGGAGTGATGATCGTAACCATGGCGAATGGTTTCGTTGTCCTTGTGCACGCCGAAGGTGAGTCTACAGAAAGCGCGTCATCGGAATCCACTCCTGCACCAGAATCCTCTACCCCTCCTGCTCCTACAACTGAAACAACTCCTGCATCTACATCTTCGGAACCTACTCCTGAGACTACGCCGTCTACACCAGACGCTCAGCAGGGCGGCACGGGCGAAGCAGGCCAGCCTGGCGCTACCGAATCGCAGACTGCTCCGCAAGAAACTCCTGATCCATCAACCGTCACAGATACTGGAACACAGGGACAGGAGGGTCAGTCTGGGGCAAACGGTACCACTACCCCTGCCGCAGCTCCCTCAGATGGTCAGCCAGCAGAAATTTCTACAGGCAACGCTACCGCGGGCGCTGCTGCAAATACGTCTGCAAATACCACGAGCGTTGATACTGCTTCAAGCACTACTCCTGCGCCGGAGGAGTCTACAGGGAGCGGCTCAGGCGGATCGGGAGACACAACAGTAGGTCTCACCAATGGTCTAAATGCCACTACGACCGCTTCTACGACTGCCAATACAGGTGAAAACACTGGCGGAGACCCGGACGGTATAAATATATTTACCGGTGAAGGCATTTCTTCTTTGTTTGATGTTTTGACCTACAACATTGCGCTCGTAAACTCGACCGGAGACATTATGCTTCTTCAGAACCCGCTTGCGAGTGAGCTCGACTTGCGCCAGCGCATACAGAATATTTTTAAGAATCTAACGGGCGAATCAGGCACCTGTACTCTTACGGTGTGCGAAGCAACCGACGCTATCTTTAACTACATTGGCGACAATATCGGCGAAGTTGAGCGCAATACCTACGCAGGCTGCAATAGTGGTAAGAATCTCGGTGAATCAGAGGGAGGTCCAGTGCTTATTGATGCCGGCGACTGCACCAGCTCAAACCTCACGGTTACGATCGGCGACCTTACCGCACTACACTCGCGCTATCTCATCATCCTGATGAACCAGGTAGGTGATCTTGAGGGCGACATTGTGCTCCCAGAGGCAAGCTTCTTTGAAGGTCTTCGCGCAGGCGGTGGCATTGGTGCAGGTAGCGCGCTTGCTATCGGCAACACGGCTGATGCTACTAACAACGGCACCTCCACAGCATCAAGTGGCGATAACACCGCAAATGGTACTGGCACATCTGCAGTAGACACCGGAAACGCTCTCGCTCACGCCTTTACGAGTACGTTCGCAAATCAGATCAATCCTCCGTCCTGCTTCATTATTTCTGTCGGCGGCACGTGGAACGGCGATGTGTACCAGATTCCGGAAGGCTATGATCGCGAAACTACGCCATACGCAGACATTATCTGCGGTCGCGGCAAGGCAAGCGGAGATATGCTTGAGAACTTCAACATCAAACAGACTAACTACGCAAAAGTATTGGTTAATGCCATTGCCGAGGCAACTACTGGAGGTAACGTAGGCACCGGTGGGGATGTCACTATTAAATCCGGTGATGCGCAGTCTTTCCTCTACGTCCTCAACATTCTCAACACGACGCTGATCGGCCAAGACTGGATGTTCGGACTCTTCACCGTATCGGGTAATTGGGACGGAGACTTTACCTTCGGTCCGCGCCCAGGAGCAGGTCCGTCAGAACAAGCCGCAGGCCAGATGGTGGGCAGTGGTGGTGGAAGCTCAAGCTATTGGAAGAAGGCAGTAGCAGAATCAAAGCTACAACTCACTAAGACTGCTTCTCAAAGCACCGTTACGTCTCCAGGAGTAATTGAGTACACGCTGACGCTCATGAACAATGGTTCAAATGTCTACGGCGCAAAACTTCGCGACACGCTTATGAATCCGATGGGCGAGGCGGCAGGCGTTCAGACCTGGAACCTGGGAACTATTAAGGCAGGAGAAGAGATCGTCATCAAATACTCGATTGAATTTAAGGGATCACTCGTACCGGGTAAATACGACAACACTGCACGCCTCACCGGATATGAAACCTCAAGCAATGGCATCACGATCAAGCCAGTTACTGCCAAAGCAACCGTTGAGCTGCTTGAGGGGGAAGTGCTTGCTGCAACTGACTGTCCGGCATACCTGAGTTCGTACATTATCCCTGGTGCCAATAACGATCCTGCACAGGTGACGTTGCTCGAGACATTCCTTCACGATGTTCGTGGCGCAGAGATTGTGCCAGATGGCGAATATGATGCGGCTTCTATAGCTGCCGTTTCCAGCTTCCAGAAAGAATTCGCAAGCGACATCCTCTCTCCATGGGGACTCGGCGACCCGACCGGTCACGTGTACTACACCACTAAGAAAAAGATTAATGAGATCAACTGTGGTGGTGAACAAGAATTTCCACTTTCGTCACTCCAAATGAACAACATCATGGCGTACCGCAACGGTACATTCCAGCCTGCACTCTCAAGCGCCCCAATTACGCTCTGGTCTGCAGCAAACTTCCCATTCTTTGCGCAGTACGGATCATTCCACGGCCTCCAACTTGGTACAGAAGCTCCTGCAACGACTCCGTCACTCTTCTCCAAGCTTTCGCTTCAATCGTTTCCTCTGGTAACACTGTTGCGCGACATCTTTAGTAGTATTGCTTTTGGCTTTAGCGCGGAACACGTTCAAGCTGCGGTAAAATAACCTCATGTCTATTGATTCATTTGTAGCTGGAGTAGTAATGACTGCAGGCGCAGCTGCTGCGGCAACGGGCGGTATGGTTGCGGGCGAAGGGCAAACAATAGTAACGGGGGATTCTTCTGCATCGGTGCAGGTAACAAGTATTGTCCACGCGGGTGACCACGAAGGCACTTCGCATACCGAGATCATTAAAACTGTAGATGGCAATACCACGAGCGAAGTGGTTGATAAAACCTACGCCCCTGGCGAGCCCATTAAGGTAGAAACGGTTGTCGAAGCAGTAAGTGGCGAGACTTACGCACACAGCAGTTCTACTGCACATGCAGAGACAGAAATAGCAGTTGATGAAGAGATTTCTACGTCATCTACTAAAATTGCCGAGCATGCAAAAAATGTGCTAGAGTTCTTTTCACAGCTTTTTCACTCAGTCTTTGGCATATTCTCTCGATAGACACGGTATACTTCTTGTCAGGAGAGACAGGTCACTGAGACATATTATACGAATAGCAGATTGATAGACATGAGTTATACGCGGAGGGCGGCATTGGTTGTATTGGGAGCACTCTTGGTACCGGTTTTTTACACATTTGCAGCATTTGGTCCGAACATAGTTCAGAACGGAAATTTAGAAACAGCGTCTTCAAACGCTTCCATTCCTCAAGGATGGGGCACCGACAAATGGGGTACCATTACGGTAACTTTTTCGTACCCAGTTGCAGGAAATACTAGTGCTAAAGCAGCAAAGGTACAGGTTACTAAGCGTTCCTCCGGTGATGCAAAGTGGTACTTCAACCACATGCCAGTTACGCCAGGCGAGGTATATCTCTTTTCTGACGACTATTCTTCCAACAAGGCCAGCAGCGTAAGTGTCGAATACAAACTTCAGGACGGTAGCTATAGCTATGTTTGGCTTGGCAATCCCGCCACCACCAATGACACCTGGAAGACATTCAGCAAGCAATTTACGGTTCCTGCAAATGCTGTCTCTATGTCGGTTCTTCACTCGCTCTCATCGGTTGGTACGCTTACGATAGATAATGTTTCTGTACAAAAAGACGGCGTTGTTACTCCTCCAACTGACACCTGTCCGAATGTTCCTGGTGATCAAACAACTACCCCATGCGCTGATACAACGTGCGTGAATCAAGGGGGAACTTGGAACGGTTCATCTTGCGACATGCCACCACCGCCACCTACAGATACGTGTCCAAATGTCCCGGGCAACCAAACAACTACACCGTGTGCTGACACGACCTGCACCCAGCAAGGAGGTACTTGGAATGGTAGTTCTTGCGACATGCCGCCACCACCTCCTACCGACACCTGCCCGAATGTTCCCGGAAATCAGACCACTACTCCGTGTGCAGACACGACCTGCGTAAACCAGGGCGGCACCTGGAACGGTTCATCATGCGACATGCCGCCTCCGCCTACTACGACTAACTTGATTACAAACGGCAATCTAGATACGGTCGGCACGAGTGGAGTTCCACAAGCATGGATTAAAGGAAGCTGGGGTACGATTACTCCTGTCTTTACCTACCCAGTTACAGGAAAGAGTGGCAATGCGGCAAAACTCCAGGTCACTGCATATACCTCAGGCGATGCCAAGTGGATACACAATCATGTAACCGTAGAGGCGGGGAAGACCTATACCTACTCTGATGACTACATCTCAGATAAAGTTACTAACGTTACGGCTGAATTTAAGTTAAGCAATGGTTCCACAAGCTACGTATGGCTGGGCAATGCCCCAGCTTCTGCTTCGTGGGCAACGTTTACTAAGCAATTTACCGTGCCAACGGGAGCGGTATCAGTGTCTATTCTTCACATTCTAAATTCAGTAGGAACACTCACGTTAGACAATGCAACATTGAAAAAAGATGACGGCACTACACCTCCGCCAACAGATACCTGCCCGAATGTTCCTGGTGATCAAACGACCACACCGTGCGCCGACACGACCTGCGTAAACCAAGGTGGAACATGGAATGGCACTTCATGCACAATGCCCTCAGGCGGCAGCAACTTGATACCAAACGGTACCTTCGAGACTGGAACCACAGTGCCTCAGGGATGGCATTCAAGTAAGTGGGGTAGCAACACAGCAACCTTTACGTATCCTGCAACTGGTAAAAGTGGTCGGGGAGTAACGGCGCAGATCAGCAACTACAGTACTGGAGACATTAAGTGGGTGTACACCTCTCTTCCGGTATCCAGCAATACCATCTACGAGTATCGCAATGACTACAACTCAACTGCAATATCTGAGGTCAACATCGAGTTTAAGCTGAGTGATGGCACTTACAGCTATCAGTGGCTTGCAACCGCTCCATCTACTGGCGGCACTTGGCAGTCGATCCGCGCAGAGGTTACGGTACCGAGAAATGCGGTTGAAATGAATGTATTTCATGCACTTGCAAGAAATGGCAGCCTCACGATAGACAACGTGTCGCTCATCGCACTTCCTGCAAATCCATTTGCACAAGGCATGGTAACGCTGGTGTTCGACGATGGTCTCGCAACTCAGTATCAAAATGCTCGCGGCATTCTGAACACTGCAGGTATCAAGGGAATGTTCGGCATCATTACGAGTGAAGTTAATTCCTCACCGTACATGTCTTGGGCCAACATCACGACACTCAAGAACGAGGGTCACGAGATCGGCGGCCACTCACGTACTCATCCTGACCTGACTTCGCTCACACAGGCTCAAATGCAAACTGAGATTAAGGGTTCGTTTGATGACCTTGTGGCACAAAGCTTTACACCCAAGACCTTCATCTATCCAATTGGTGGTGTTAATCCTACGGTAGAGCAGGTTACTAAGGACGCGGGTTACGTTGGCGCGCGTGGCAGTTATTGGGGTCTCAACTCTCCAACAGCCAACAAGTATGCGCTCTATGATATCCGCCTAGACAAAACCACGACGCTCGCAAGTGCTAAGGCGTGGATAGACCAGGCTATTGCCGACAAACGCTGGGTAATCTTTGAACTCCACGATGTGGTGGCAAGCGGTGGCAACGAATACGCGATAACAACTGCACTCTTCCAGAATATCGTCACCTATATCAAACAGTCAGGTATTAAAGCGGTTACCCTGCAGGAAGGTCTCCAGTACATGGCTCAGTAGGGAATTCTCCTCTACTAAGCAGTAGCCATATGACGTGTAGTGCGTAAGATTTCGCCAATCAGGCGGGCGGTTTCATCCGGTCCAAATACTTCATGCGTCTTAATGCCCGTTTGTACCACTACGGAGTCATTGCCGCCTTCTTCAAGTGCGTCGCCCACGTAGAGCATTTCTGACACTGAGATGCCGGTAAGTTCTATGAGTTTGCGGATACCGTAGGCTTTATTAACGCCTTTCTTTGTGATGTCGATAGAGGTGCTCGCATTAAGACCGATGGAAAAGTCGGGAAGTCTGCGTTTAAGTGCATCGTAAAGCGGCTTGCGCTTGGTGCGGTTTGGGTCCCAGGCTCTCTTGATCTCTATCGGCGCTTTCTGGCCTAGCGCCGAGAAAGTAATCTGTGCACCACGGTCTTCTATCTGGTTGCCCCATTCTTCTGTATATTCTGGAATCGTACTAAGACCACTCTCCGCCAGAGATTCTTTGAGTGCCTGCATAATACGCCCACGCTCCATTAGATTAAACGAAAGGTCATATTTAGCCTTCCATACGCCGTCTTTGTAGATCATGCATTCAGCACCGTTGGTAGGAAAAAGAAATAATTTCTCAAGCTTGGCTTCTGCAGGAAGTGCGGGTAGAAACTGATTCTCAAACTGGTCAAAACCTGCACCCGAAAGGATTGCTGCGGGCATTACCTCAAGGAGCTCGGCAAATTGTTCGCCCATGTCGGCAGACAGACGCTGTTTGCTCTCGGCAAGGGTGCCGTCGAGGTCGAACGCCATAAGCTTTGGTTTAAAATCCATATGCTAGGCCAGGTTGTCCGGTAGCAAGATATCAAGGAGTTTTTGAAGGGAGACTTTTGCTACAGCAAGTACGGTGTCTGCGCCGCCATAATATATATAGAGGTTGTCTCCTCGTAGGGCTTGTCCGCAAGAAAATACGGCATTGCGCACAATACCTTCTTTTTCGTAGGGCTCAAGCGGCTCAAGGATAGTATCTACGCTTCTCGATAGAATAATAGAAGGATTTTTGAGATCGAGCAGTACCGCGCCAAGCCGGTAGGTAGAGGTCTTCGAAACTCCGTGATAGATCAGGAGCCAACCCTTCTTGGTTTTTATGGGAGGCCCTGCAATGCCGATTTTCTTACTGTCCCACATGCCGGGCCTTGGGCCCATAATTTCAATACAGCGGGTCAGCTTGTTCTTTGTAAATTCAAGATCATCAAGAAAGTCGGCACAGATCATAGGGTCTATGCGGTGCATAATCATGTACTGGCCGTTTATTTTTTCCGGCATAAGACACAGGTCTTTTTCGTTGACATGTTCGGGCGTTGTTATGACCGGTTTGCTCCACTTGTCCCACCGCTCTGCCAAAAAGTCTTTTATAGAAATAGTGGTAAGTGCTACTCGGGTTGGATTCGCGCCATCATAGGCGGTGTAGGTCATATATAAGGTATTACCTATACGGGTAATACGAGGGTCTTCACAGCCAGAGTTGCCGGTAGGAGAGCCGTGCTTCATCTCAAAATCTTCGCGGGGAACGTAGACAGGTACATCAAGGCGCTCGGTGATCTTGGTGCCGTTTGTTGACGTAGCGTAGCCGAGTACGCTGGTGTTGTCGTCGCCCATGGCGCGGTAGAGGATCCTCACCGTATCATCTATGTCTATCGCAGCGGCGTTAAATACCGCATTCTTTTCCCACGCATTTTTAGGGTTCGGTATAAGTATCGGATTTTCTTTGGCGCGTACCGCCAACTCTACTCTGCGTTCGGGAAGCATGGCAGAAAGCAGGTCAGGCAGGTTAAGGCTGGCCCGTGCACATACCGTATCGGCAGCGCCGTAGTAAATATCAACGCGATTGTCATCCTGAAGTAGTGCGCCGGATGGGAAGACAATCTCAGGCACAATGCCGTACTTCTCATAGATTTCTTCAGGCACCATGATAGGGCCTCTCGTCTTACCTGCAATCTTATGAGGATCTTTTAGGTCGAGGAGCATTGCCTCAATGCCGAACACACGTTCACCACCACCAAAGTAATGCTGGATGTACGAGTAAAAGAGCAACCAACCGTCTTTAGTTTTTATTGGCTGAGAGCCAACTTCAACATGGTCAGTATCAAAGCGGAGTGGGTTGATAGTGTGCTGGTCGAGCTCCGCGTGCCATTTATTCCAGAACCCGATGTCCCACAAATCGGAAATCTCATCGCATTGCACCAGGGCAATCTTTGCGGGTGGTTCGTCGGTATGTGCGGTCAGAATAGCGGTTATTTTGCCATTAACGCGTTCTGGAAAGAGCGTCATAGCCTTTGCGTTAAAGGGGGTTATCAAATGTCGCTCATCAACCGTCTCAAGATCTTTAGAAATAGCACAGGCAATCTTAATGTTGCCTGGTCCAAACGGCATGCCGCCAAGGGCAGTATAAAAAACATAATACTTGCCTTCGAAAAAGGTAACCCGAGGGTCTTCGCATCCGTATTTTTCCCACTCAGCTTCAGGAATAATAAATTGCCTGCGGTTCTGAAAGTGCTTGCCATCGAGCGAGAGCGCCTTGCCTATGGTAGAAAGGCCTGCAGGTGTCATAAGGGCATCCGGGCGGCCAAGCGCGCGGTAGAGTACGTGCGTAATATTTCCTTTTTTAACGGGAGAAGGGTTAAACGTACCGCGAGCTTCCCACGATTTATCAACGATGGGTGAGATAAAAGGGTTATGGGTGCTCCGACGGATAACGTACATACTCTTATAGTGTAACCGGAGTAAGCACAATATGCTCGTCAGTCTGAAGTCGGCGAATGAAGTCACGCAAATCTGTGCGAGCGGCTGCAATATGTTTATCCCCGCCACCGTAATACACGAGCAACTCGTCTCCTACAACTACTGCGCCGGTTGCCATTACGACGTTTGGCTTCCAGTCATGCTCGTACCACTCGTTCGGGGTAAGTATCGGGTACGCAGATCGGTACAGTACCTGTGTTGGGTCATCTAGATCGAGGAGCATGGCACCCACTTTGTAGCCAATATGCGGCTCTTGCGAGTTCATACCATGATAAAAAAGAAGCCAGCCATAAGGGGTTTTGATAGGTGGTGCACCGGCGCCACGTACTATGTTGTCCCATTCGCCCTCGCGCCCTCCGGCGCGCGTTGATCCATAAATAAACTTAGTGCCATCAAACGCTTCAAGATTGTCTACGTAGTCAACAAGGATCTTTGGTGTAAGGCTGTGTAGTATGGCATATTTGCCATTAATCTTTTCTGGAAAGAGCACCCAGTTTTTATGAATTTCTCCGGGCGGCGACATGAGTACGGGTTGCTTCCAATTCCATTTTTTGCCCAAAAAACTTGCGTGGAGTATGGAGGCAAGTGCTACACGTACAAAGCCCCAGCCGTCGAATGCTACAAAAGTCATATGTACATGATCGTCGATTTTTACCATACGAGGATCTTCGCAGCCGCCCCAGCCGCCGCCAGATGCATATGATGTTTGGCTGTAGGAAAGAGGGCCATAGATGCGGTTTTGGTTAGGGATGCCAAAGCTGCGGTCAGGTTGGAACACCGGGTGAGGAAGGCGTTCGTCAAAATGTATGCCATCAGCAGATGATGCATAGCCAATGCGCGAAATACCATCAGGTCCAAGCGCTCGGTACAGAAGATGCACTCGGCCGTCGCTATACAGCGCTGCTGGGTTGAACACTGCCTCAGACTCCCACCAGACCTCTCTGCGGGGGCTCAATATTGGGTTTTCTTTGAATCTCTTTAACTCAACCGGTTTACTTACGTGTGTGTACCAGTAGTAAACAAGCGCAAGAAAACCGAGCGCAAGGGCAAGTAGTAAAAAAAATAACGGAGTGAAATTAGGTTCGCCCATACTTATCTTCGAGCCTGGTAATGTCCCCCTCATCAAACTCTCCAAAGGCTATTTCCAAAAACTGCAGATCCTCCGTTCCTGCCTCTGCGCGATGTTGTACCCCGGCTTCTATGCAGAAACTCTTTCCGGCAATCGCTTCGGTTTTTGTGTCGCCTACGGTCACGGAACCAGAGCCACTGAGAATGCGCCAGACTTCTTTTCGGTGTGCATGGGTTTGCAGACTAAAGGCTTCTCCGGCCTTTACGGTAATTATTTTTACCGTTGTGTTTTCGTTTAAGGTAAAACGCTCAAACGCGCCCCACGGACGAACATCCCTTTCAAAATTGGAAAGGCCTTCCATGTACAAAATTATACAGGCAAAAAGCGCCGAGGGGGCCTCTCTCCACATGTGGGAAAGAGACCCCCTCAGCTCAAGCCAGTACCTTCATACTCCTAAGACGTTACTCGGATAATAAAACCTGTCCGATTACTAGACTACTCCGGACGTAATGAAGGAGAGGTGAAAACAAGAGATTATTCGTGCACTTCGCCGGCCAGTTTGTAGCCGACGCCACGTACCGTCTCGAATAGAGGCTCTATATCTTCGGTTTGATCAAGTTTTTTGCGTAGGTTCTTCATATGCACGTCGAGTACGTTAGACCAGGAGAGGGAATTGAAGTCCCATACATGATCAAAGAGCTTTTCTCGCGAGAGTACCTCGTTTGGTTGTCGCATGAAGCACTCAAGGAGTGAAAATTCCTTAAGAGTAAGTGGCACTTCCTTGCCATTTTTGCGCACAGTGCGGGTGCCAATGTCCATTTCGAGTACTCCTACCTTGAGGACTGGCGCTTTGGTGGTAGTAGGCCGGCGCAATACGGCGCTGATGCGGGACAATAGCTCCTCAAATGAGAAGGGTTTTACAATATAATCGTCGGCACCTTTGTTGAGCAGGTCTACCTTGTGTTCGGTCTCGTTACGAGCAGTCAAGATAATAATAGGGGTAGTTACGCCCTCCGCTCTAACTGCTTCAGTAATAGTGGCGCCATCTACATTGGGGAGCATAAGGTCCAAAATGATCAAATCGTACTCATTTCGATAGAGCATGATGCGGTTCCGTGCCTTTTCGGCATCAGGGAGCCAGTCAACGGCGTAGCCTTTTAACTCGAGACCCTTTTTTAGTGCTTTAGCTAACTTCTCTTCGTCTTCAACAATGAGCAAATGCATATAGTTATGGTTGTGTTACAACGAATAAAACAGTCAATGAACCCTTCTAAGTATGAAGGACTCTACATGAAGATTTAAGGAACTGTCTTCAGAATTCGGAAATACGTTGCAAAATAACGGCTTTAGAGCTCTTGCACTGGAACAATTCTGTGGCCTAGTAAAGTTAAGAACTCATGTCGGCGATCTTCCCAGGTGCCATTCTTCATATGAAGAATGGGATGGCACTCGGGGGTGAATTCATAATGTGCACGAACCTCGCCGTCTTCAAAGACGCGTATATGGTACTGGTATTTAAAACTATCGGTATAGCGGAGGCTGACAACCTCACCAGGGTCTTCAAGGGCAATAAAATGGTTGGAATAGCCCTGCTCAATAAGATGAGAGACTATCTCTTCAATTGAAAGGCCTGGAGCAATTTTGCCAATTAAGTAGTCTTGGCGCCCTTCATATTTGTAGATACGCAGTGCAATAATGGCGTCGCGCACATAGGGGTGGATAGGATGGAAGGCACGCCAAAACCAGTACTTAAGGCGGTCGCCCAGGCTAGCAGGATACACCATTGCCGAATGGGGAAGGGTGTAACGCAAGTGGGTATAATCCCGCTTATCCATACCCCTAGAGTATACTATAAGCACTACCGCTACTCCATGGATATTGTATCTACCATTGTTGCGTTTCTTGAGAGCTCAAAATACATTCTTATCTTCTTAGGTTCCTTTACTGAAGGAGCTTTCGTGATGATGACCGGTGGCGTGCTATGGCAAGCCGGACAAACCGAGTTCTGGCCCACCTATGCCGCCCTGTTTGCTGGTGATGTCATTTCAGACATTGTGTGGTACTTCGTAGGCTATTTTGGTGCACGAAGGCTTATTAACCGGTGGGGTATAAAAATTGGACTCACTCATGCAGTAGTAGAAAAGATTGAGCGCCGGTTCCATCGCTACAAGCTTTCCATACTTATGATCTCCAAAGTAACCAATGGCTATGGCACCGGCGCAGGGACTATTTTAATGGCAGGCATGCTCAAAGTGCCGTTTCTAGCATTTTTAGCTATCACCTTCGTCGGCAGTTTTGTATGGGTATTTATGATCATGGGGATCGGATATTACTTTGGCAACGTGATTACCTTTGTACCGCCGGGCTTAAAGATTGTGGCGCTATTACTTGGGTTTGTTGCGGCGTTCATGCTAGTGCGATACATTAATCGGCAATTCGCCAAGGCGGAATAACATGATTTCAATAATCATTCCTACTTTTAACGAAGAAAGAGCCCTAGAAGCAACCCTTAAAGACATTAAGAAGCTTTCTAGTGTACCGTACGAACTTATTGTCTCTGATAGCGGTAGTACCGACGGCACGGTGGCTATAGCGGAGCAGTATGCGGACCGAGTGGTGCGCTATGAAAACATGCCACGAAATGCCGGGCGGGGCCGCAATGAAGGCGCAAAAGTAGCTACAGGAGAGTTGCTGGCATTTGTAGATGCCGACGTTACATTGGTAAATATAGACGATTTTTTTAAGACAGCCGTCCAGGAATTTGACCAAAACAAGCGCTTGGTTGCTATTGGCGCCCGGGTAAAGACACTTCCTGAGTTTGAGACCTGGGGCGACAAAATTTCGCACATGATCATCAACTTTAACTGTTTTATCGTAAACAATGTATTTCGCGCGGCAGGTATTTCAGGCGAGTTTCAAATGATGCGTACTGAAGCCTTTCGTAAGCTAGGGGGTTATAACGAAAAGCTAAATATCTCCGAAGACAACGATCTATACGGACGCTTGCGTAAGCTCGGGCAGGTTCGCCTGGTGCGCCGGCTCTGGGTTATGCACGAAAGTCGTCGGGCGCATGCCATAGGCTGGATGCGACTATGGTTCGAGTGGACTATAAACCTCTTCTTTGTTAAATTGTTTGGCCGTACATGGCATCCTAACTGGAAACATATTCGCTAGCGCGTTCATAGAGTTCAACCGTCTTTCCCATCACCACTTCTTGAGAATAGACGCGGGACATCGTGCGCGAATTTTCAGAGAATTTTATTCGCAGAGCTTCGTCTTCTAATATTTCAATAACACGATCGGCAATTTCTACCGGATCTCCTGCTGCAGTAAGGAGGGCATTTTTGCGGTGTACGAGCATCTCTTCCAGGCCGAGCGAGCGCACCGCAACGATAGGGAGACCAACGGCCATTGCTTCCATAAGCGCCAGCGGCATGTTCTCACTCTTACTGCCGGTTAAGTACACATCACACTGTCCAAGCGTGTATACCAGCTCCTCGCCGTACAAAAAGCCAGTAAAGATGCAGTGTTCCGCAATACCAAGCTCAGCGCTCAAGGCTTCTAACTTTTCGCGCTCTGGGCCGTCGCCAATAATAAGCAGGAGAGTGTTGGGCATACGCTTAATGACATGCGCCATAGCTTTAAGTACGTCATCGATGCTCTTTTCGTAACTGAGTCGGCCCATGTAGACCAGAGTTTTGTGCTGGACCGGCTGTCGCGCTGAGGGAGCGTAAAAGTTGATGTCCAGGATATTCGGCAGTATTTCGATCGGCTTTGTTAGCCCATGATCTTCGAGGCCATGCTTCAGCGAGCGGGTAGGGCTTATTACGACGTCGCAGTGACTGTAGTACCTGACGGTAAGCTTCCATACCAGGTTGCGTGCCCATGCAAAGTCTAGATGCACATGCGATAAGTAGTGATCAAAAAATGTGTGATGGGTGCCAACAAGTGGGATATGAAGTTTACGCGCCGCACGAACAGCGCTCCACCCCACGGCAAAAGGCGTATGGGTATGTATAACGTCAGGATTAAACTCGCGCACGGCTTTTAACACACCAACAAACGGTATCCCAGCGCGCAGACCGGGGTAAACAAGGGCAGGCAGGGAAAGAAACGTACGAACGCTGTAAGCGTGGCCGCATGCCTCTTCAAGTTTCTGGGCACTTAGATCTGAGATCGTAAACACACACACCTCATGCCCCATCTCGCTGAGTGCTTTAGCGTAGCGAGCGACGGTGTTGGCAACCCCATTAACCTGCGGGGGAAAGGTGTCCGTAAAAAGCGCTATTTTCACCCTCTAGTTTTACAAGATAAAGAGGAAAAAGACTATGGCCAAGATGATGCGGTAAAAGCCAAACGCAATAAAAGTGTGCGTGCGTACAAAGGCAAGGAGGAACTTGATGGCAAGCGTTGCCACGACAAAAGAGGTAATAAATCCTACGGCAAGGACGCCAAACTGATCCATCGAAAAGCTCGAATAACTCTTTACCAAGTCGAGCCCCGTTGCGGCCATCATTGTGGGAACTGCAAGCAAGAAGGAGAACTCGACTATGGCGATGCGCTTCATGCCAAGAAGGAGGCCACCGACAATGGTTGCGGCAGAGCGCGAAACGCCAGGGATTACGGCTAGGGCCTGAGCAACGCCAATGAGCGCGGCTTGTTGGTAGTTCATGGTCGTGATAGTGCCCGTCGTATGAGCGTTTTCTTTATGGAATATCTCAAACACAATCAGTGCTGCACCGCCAAGGAGGAGTGCCCATAGCACGACTACTTCGTTGCCAAGTAAGTATCCTTTAATAAAAGGGTAGAGGGCAAAGCCAATAACTGCCGTTGGCAAAAAAGCCACAAACAATTTCTTGAGAATTTCTATTTTAAGAAAATCGCGCCAGTAGAGAGCGATCACAGCAAGGATTGCGCCAAGCTGGATGATGATCTCAAAACTTTTCAGAAACTCCGTGTGGGGGATACCAAGCGCGTTGCTCGCCAGTATTAAATGCCCAGTTGAAGAGATGGGCAAAAATTCGGTAATACCCTCAATAATTCCTAAGAGTGCGCTCTGAAACAGCTCCATTAAGGCCTAGTATAGCACTCACGGAAAAAAGGTACGCAGTTTTTTGTTAAGCATATGCGAGCGGTTGCACGGGCTCTACCTTAGGGAGCGAGAGACGCATAATGCGCTCTAGCTGTGTCGGGTGAGCCTTAGAAGCGTGGTTAACGAGCTTGATCTTGTTCATCAGATCGCGCTCGGAGTATCCCCACTCCTTATGTCCGCACTCGCTGCATGTAATTAATACTTGCATGCCATAAAGTATTACTTCTTGCGCCTGATACCTTGATGAAGCTGCTTAAAGATGACTTCTAGCTCTGCTAGGCCAACGGGTTTAACTAAATGGAACGAGAAACCAGCTGCTAGTGCCTCGTCTTTATCTTTGTCGGCGCCATAGCCGGTTACTGCGATAAGAGTTGCGGTTGTTTTGGCCGTGCGCAAGCGTCGTGCAACCTCGTAGCCATCAATGTCGGGGAGGCCCACATCAAGCAGTACTACGTCGGGCTTGAATGTAGGTACGCGCTCTACAGCGCCTTCGCCCGTGTAGACAACGTCCACCGTATGTCCACGCATGGACAAAAGTTTGGATAACGCATTTGCGGCAGGTTCGTTGTCGTCCACCACTAATATCTTTAATGGTCCCCCGGGCGAACGCCTGGAAAGGGGGTCGTTCTGTTTTGGTTGTGGAGGGGGAGCACTCGGTAACAGTGGCAACGTAACCATGAATTCACTTCCCTGACCTTCGCCAGGACTGTACGCCTCGATAATGCCTCCATGCATTTCGGTCAGATATTTTGTGAGGGCAAGGCCGATGCCAATACCGGCATTCAGACGGTTTTTGCGCTCTAGCTGCAAAAACGGTTCAAAAATTTTCTCGAGCATAGTAGCCGGAATACCTATGCCATTGTCACGTACGCGCACCTCAACAGACCCATCGGCAACGCGCACTCGTAAATCTATCGCGCCTCCTTGCTCGGTATATTTTGCTGCGTTGTTTAGAATATTTACAACAATTTGCTCAAGGCGCACTGGGTCTGCCTCAAGCCAGAGGGGTTCTGGGGGTATAGAGGCAGTAAAATGGTGGCCGCGACTTTTCATCAGAGGCTCAACCACTGCCATGCAGCGGCGCATCACGCGTTGAAGTTCTACGGGTTCGCGCTGAAGTTTGAGCTTTTTCTGCGAAATGCGCGAGGTGTCGAGCAGATCGTCCACCAGTCGTACGAGAGTGTTGATGTGCTCATCGATAGTCCGAACCACGCGGCGCAAAGGAGTATCTAACCCTTTCTCAAGCTTAATGAGTTCGATTGAACTGACGATTGGCGCGAGGGGATTGCGCAGCTCATGTGCAAGCAGTGCCAAGAATTCATCTTTCGCCTGGTCTTGATAGCTGATCTCTTTTACCGCATCTTCAAGGTTAATGACGTGTTTGCGTAGAGCGGCAATAGCGTCCTTCCTTTCCTCTACCGCAGAGGTAAAGATCAAAAACACAATGGTGATTGTGCCAAGGAGGAGTTGTGTAAGAAGGATTGACTGAGTAGAAACGGCTAGGCCGTTTCCAATAAGACCTGCAAGCCCAATAACACAGGTGAGGAAGATGCCGAGCGTAACAATGCGCGGGCCAGCGCGCAGCCCCGCCCAAATGAGGGGAATAATCAGGATATAGAGCAGCGACATCGTGCCTATCTGATTAAAGGGTGCCCAGGACACAAGGAGCGTAATAACAGCAATGCTGGTTAAAATGGCCACACGCTCGGCAATTTCTGCGGGATTTTTACTGAAGGGTCTACCTGAGAGCCAGGTAATAAGAAGTGGTGCAACGACGAGCACACTCATAACATCGCCAACCCACCACGTAAACCACGTACTTAGCAGGTCTACAGTAGGAACAAGACCACCAAGTGCGAGCGAGCCTATGCCCATGGTGGCACTTACAGTGGTTGCCCAAAATGCGGCGAGGATAATAAATCCCAGTGAGTCGCGTAACCGGCCAAACCAATTTTGGAAACCAATACGTCGCATTAAATAGCTCGCAGTGAGAGCTTCAAGAGTATTTCCAACTGCTATCCCCGCGCACACCAAAATTGGCGCACCATTAAAGAAGTTCACAGCAAATGCCGCAAGTAAAATGACCGGCCATAGCCGGTTACCCCAAAGTAGCAATGCTGCAACGGCTATGCCTGCCGGAGGCCACACCAGCGATGCAAACTCATGGGCTGGGTAAATACTGAGCCCGAGACTCCCGGTTAGCATATACGCGGCAAAGGTAAACAATGCCGGCAGCAGAAGATCCCTAAAGTAGTGACTCGGGTAAAAACTGCCTATATTCATCAATCAATAGTGGGTCAAGCGCTACGGCAGCGCAAGTAACCATCTACACACAATCTAAAGATTGAATGAATTATTATTCCCCGATGCGTGTTATGCGATAGATTGCCCCTGCTTTGTCATCTGAGACCCACAGTATGCCTCCCGGCTCAATCATGAGAGATACAGGGCGACCAATGACATCGTTTTCTGTAGTAAAGCCAGTCATAAAATCTTGTGGGGCGCTTGAGGGTATACCCTGTGCGTTAAGAGGTATGCGAACAATCTTGTAGCCGGTTGGCGTGCTGCGGTTCCATGAGCCATGGTAGGCAACTAGAGCGTCATACCACCACTCTTCCGGCCAACCTTCTTCTGGTACAAATGCGATCCCGAGCGGAGCAGAGTGCGCAGGCATGTCGATGTGCGACGGCGTTTCGAAGGGTGTCATGCAAGGATTACGGATGTAGGTATTCTTGTCGAATTCGGTGTCGTGGATATTTTTGCCGTAGCAGATAGGCCACCCATAGTTGCCGTCCTGCTTAAGAATATTGATTTCTTCCGGGGGCAGGTCGTCGCCCAGCCAGTCCCGGCCCATCTCGGTGCCCCAAATGTCGCCGGTAACTGGGTGAAGGGCCATGAAGACCGTATTACGGAGACCTTTGGCAAATGGTGTAACTTCTTTTGTAGCTAAATTAATCGAGAGTATAGCTGCGCGTCGTGGATCTTCCTCATGACAAACATTGCAGGACGATCCGGCAGATACCAATAACTTTGAATTATCGGGCCACACCATGAGCGAACGTGTTGAGTGTCCGTCTCCGGTCGGTAGGGTAGTCAGTGTTTCTATATATGTCGCAGTAAAGGTATCCGGATTGTACGTATAAGATTTTACCGCTCCCTCCTCTGCAACGTAGAGTGTGTCACCTATAAAGGCGACTCCATGGGGATGATTTAGCCCTTCGAGCACGGTTACGACCCTGTCTGCAATTTGGTCAAAGTCGCTGTTTGGGAGGGCAACCACCTTTCCTTCAGAGGTCAGGGAGGCTACGATCGTTGTCTTAGAATCGCGGGTAATAACGCGTACTCCAGGCACATCTCCGCTATACAGCGTGGCCTCAAATCCCGTGGGAAGGCTAAAACTAAGGGTTTTTTGGATATTTGCCCCCTCTTCTTGTGGTACGTTTTGCTCCGCATTTGGTTTAAACAGCACTATTAAAAGGCCCAAAACTAGCAATCCACCGATGAGTACCATTAGCTCCTTGCGCATAATATCTACAGTATAATAGATTTCGGGAAAGTAATTATTATTTAATTAGTAGATAGTTGGAATTAAATCTATGGTGAGAACTGCAAATGCGGCTCTAACGAAGCCTATGAACCTTTCGTCTGACCTTGAAGACGTAATAGGGAAGGGTCCTATGCCGCGCTCTGAAGTCGTTAAAAAGATCTGGGTGTACATCAAGAAGCACGACCTTCAGAACCCAAAGAACAAGCGCAATATCTTAGCAGACGACAAGCTGAAGAAGATTTTCGGCAAAAACGAGGTAACGATGTTCGAGATGACTAAACTGGTTTCCGGACACCTCAAATAATTTCGGTTGCGATTTAACACCTATCGGCCGCCCCGCATCATCGCGGGGCGGCCGTGTGTTATGCTTACGCTACTAATCGCTAGTATATTTTTATGACTAAAACGACTTTTCGGGTCATGGGCGCTGTCGGTATTGCTTTTTTGGTACCGGCTGTAGTGTTAGCAGCAACCTTTCATTCGGGGGATACCGTTAGCATTCATGCGAATGCAGGAGAGAATATTGCTGACGATGTATATGCTGCAGGAGGCACGGTAACTTCTGCCGGATCTATAGGGGGCGATTTATATGCGGGTGGCGGTACGGTGCTTATTACCGGTTCAGTACTGGCAGATGCAGTCATTGGCGGCGGTACCGTTACGGTTACCGGTTCGGTAGGCGATGACTTACGTATTGGCGGAGGCACGATTGTCGTGCAGGGCCCTGTGGGAGGTGATGTGGTTGTGGGCGGAGGTCAGATACAGTTAGCGGGGGGTCAGATTGGCGGTGACGTGCTCGCGGGCGGCGGCACGGTGCGCATTGAGTCACCAGTAGGGCAGGATGTTAAAGCAGGTGGCGGAGAGGTGTATATAAATGGACCGGTTGCAGGCAATGTAGAAATTGAGGCAGATAAAATTACTCTTGGGAGCAACGCTATTATTTCCGGCAATTTTACCTACAAGTCACCAAATGCAGCGATTATAGAGCAAGGGGCGCAGGTGCGTGGTCAGACTACCTACACCCCAACTCCAGGCAAACATGCAAGCGGGGCGGCTCTCGCAGCGTTTATCTCCTTCGGGCTGTTTGTGAAGATTCTTATGCTTCTGACCGGTGCCTTGGTGATTGGCTTGGTATTTAAACGTTACAGCACACACTTGGTACATAGCGCCTTGCGCCGCCCTTGGCCAGAAATGGCTCGCGGACTTATAGCGCTTATCGTGCTTCCTGTGCTCTCGGTACTGCTCATGATCACGGTAATTGGTCTACCCCTCGGTATACTCGGCCTTATCGGGTTCGTAGCACTGATGATCTTTACCTGGCTTATGGCGCCAGTGCTACTTGGTAGCTTTGTCTACCAATGGTTTACGAAGGGAGAGTTTGTTGTTAACTGGAAGTCTATTCTCATTGGCGTGTTTGCGTACGTGATATTAAGCGCGCTACCGTTCGTTGGGTGGCTGATACAGTTTGCACTGATGCTCCTTACGCTGGGCACGGTACTCAACCACAAGTGGCAACTGCTTAAAGAGTGGAGATAAGTGTCTAAATAGTACGTATTGGCACTAGTGAGTATCATGATAGAGTAATCCGATATGCAAAAACGCGTTTTAGCCGTGCTATTCGGTACTCTTCTGTTAGACATGATCGGCGTGGGAATGATTTTCCCAATTCTGCCGGCCATATTTACCGACTCTCTTTCGCCCTACTTTATGCTTCAGGGCTACTCGGTAGATATGCGCTACGTTATGGCGGGGGTGCTCACAGCGCTCTTTAGTGTCGTGCAGTTTATCGTCGCACCCATTTTGGGCGAACTCTCTGACGTATACGGCCGCAAGAAGCTCCTTACCGTAGGTATTGCGGTATTTGCTATTTCTCAGCTCGTCTTCGGCTTTGCAATTGCAGTTATGTCTCTACCACTTCTGTTTATTAGTCGCGCAATCAGCGGTCTTGGAGCCGCAAACTTTTCTATCGCGCAGGCTGCGATAGCAGATGTTACGCCACCCCAGGATCGTGCTAAGAACTTTGGTCTCGTAGGTGCCGCCTTCGGTATAGGCTTTATTCTGGGGCCGCTCCTCGGCGGTCTAATCTCTGACTTTTCTGCTTCGGCCACAGCACCGTTTTGGGTAGCGGGGGCCCTTGGTATCGTAAACTTGGTCTTTATTAGCTTGTTTCTTCCTGAAACTCGCAAAGTATCAGCAGAAGAAAAGCATCATTTCGACATTTGGCGAGGGCTTCATAACATCCGTTCCGCAGTCTTAGACAAGGATGCTAGACCTGTGTATCTGACAAACTTCCTGTCACAGGCAGGGTTTGCATTCTTTACGACATTCATCGGCATACTTCTTGTCGTTAAGTTTAAATTTAGTCCGGGTATGGTGGGGGCATTCTTTGCCGTAGTTGGCATTTGGGTCGCTATTACTCAGGCAGTTATCTTGCGTATCGTGCTCGACCGCTTCCGCGACCGCGCCATACTTAAGTGGGGTTTAGTTATGCTCGCACTCTCTTCAGCATCATATGCATTTTTGCCGAACGTCCTCTGGCTCTACGCGGTTATGCCGTTTGTGGCTATAGGGCAGGGGTTGGCCATCGCTACGATTACAGGGCTTATAAGTAAAGGAGTGTCAGAACAGAAGCAGGGTGTAGCACTCGGTATAAATGGCTCTATTCTTGCGCTTTCAAACGGTGTGGGACCTGTACTTGCAGGCGTTGGCTCTGGATTTTTAGGCATCAGTGCGCCGTTTGTTATCGGCGGATTTCTTATCGTCTTGGCGTGGTGGGTGGTAGTGCGAATGCGCTAGCTGTCCCCAGTTATTCACATCCCGCACCTTTGAAGCGAGAGTATTGAGAGTAGTATCAAGGTAGTACTTTCAATTATTTGAATAACATTCGCATATACCTATGGACCGACTGCGTTGTTTGGGGAAGACTGTTGGGTTACTGATCGGGGTCTCGTTATTCGTTGTTACGCCATTTGCAGTTAGTGCTGCACAGGGCGGGCTTTCTCTTGACCGAGATAGCATACGGCAGAGTGCACAAGAGCGTATACAAATGCGCATTGCTGCAGATGAGAGGTTAGATGATATAGATGTAAGTGAAGAGGCAAGTGAAGAAAATTCCTCAAGGAAGGGAAATTCTTCCAACTTTTTTGGTAACTTTAATAATTTCCCGGGTAAACTGTGCCCTTCAACTATTAAAGCGGGCTGGCTCTCGGTGCCGGTGTTCTTGCCATGTAAAAAAGATACTCCTCCGCCTCCGCCGGTTGATAAATGCCCAAATGTGCCAGGTGATCAGACTTCCCGTCCGTGTGCAGACGATGTCTGTGAGGACAATGGGGGTACGTGGGATGGCGACTCGTGCGAAGTGCCGCAACCTACTGACGCGTGCCCAAATGTGCCCGGTAATCAATCAAGCGGTCCCTGTGCTGATGCACAGTGCGTAGCGAATGGGGGAACTTGGGACGGAGACTCCTGTAACTTCCCAACACCCACACAGCCAACGCTTAGCTTTAGCGCTAATCCGACCTCTATACAAACTGGTTCCTCTTCAGTTCTTACCTGGGACTCAACGAACGCTACAGCCTGCACAGCAACAAATGGCTGGTCAGGGTCTAAGACGGTAGATGGGTCACAGAGTGTGTCCCCAACAGCAACGACGACGTATCAGCTCGAGTGTTCAGGTGCAGGTGGCACCACAACGCAGAGTGTTGTGGTTAGCGTAACGTCCGTTGCTCCAGAACCTGAAGATCCAACGCTTACCTTTACGGCAGCACAAAATACTATTAACGAAGGTGCCACGACCACGCTTACGTGGAACTCCTCAAATGCAACGTCCTGCACTGCCTCAAATGGCTGGAACGGCGGCAAGGCAGTGGATGGCAGTGAAGTGGTGGGCCCAACAGCGACAACTACCTATACGCTCACCTGCACAGGAGATGGCGGCACTATCGCAGACACGATCACAGTTAATGTAATCCTGGATGCAGAAGATCCCACACCAACAGGAAAGCTCCTTATTACAGAGGTGATGTATGACCTTACTACCTCGACCACTACTCCACAGGGCAGCGAAACTGCAAACGAATGGATAGAGTTATTTAATGGGACTAATAGCTCAATAACGTTGTCCGATTATTCAATAAGCGATGCGTCTTCAACCGACGCGCTACCAAATGTGGTCGTCCCAGCAGGGAAATATGCCGTAATTGTCGCATCTTCTACCACAGCGTCTTTCTACACCATCCCAGCTGACGCAGTGATAGCTCAAATCGCTAACACTACGCTGGGCAACGGCTTAGGCAATTCTGGAGATATGGTATCCCTAGTGCTTGTTGTCGGCACGACTACAGTTGATGCGGTAAGCTGGGGTACCAACACCACCGCCTTCTCACCCTCGGTTCCTAATATCGACGTTAATGCTGGGCACTCTATTGCGCGCATAGACGCGACAGTGGATACCAACACTGCAGCCGACTGGCAGGAACAGAATGTTCCGAACCCAGGACAGTAAAAGGAAGTACGTAAGAAAAAAGAAAAGCCGCGCTCCAAAGGGGGCGCGGCTTTGTGTTTAGAGCATGCAGACTAGTCGAAGATATTTACCAGATACTCGTCGATTTTGCGTTGTTCGAGGTCATAAAAATGTAGATCGTTGGTATAGAGATAGGTAGCTAGCTCTACTCCTACGTAGCGCCAGTGCCAGGGCTCAAAGATATAGCTTTTGTTGCCCTGTGGATACGAAAGTGTAAAGCCGTATTTATGAGCATTTTTAAGGAGCCATTTATACGCAGCGGTTGTGTCAAAGCCTTCAAGCTGGCCACCGAGACCGGTGGTAATAAAGTCCAATGTAGTACCGAGCTGGTGTTCGCTGTACCCCTGGTCAGCAGAAAAGGTGTTAGCTGTGCCTGCACCGTAGGTTACCGAATAGGCACCCTTAAGCGCTTTCTGTTCGTCGAATGATCGATAGGCTGAAGAAACATACAGTGCTATGTCATCATCTTCCGCCGCTTCTAACAGGCTGCGGAGCCGTGGCCATACGCTTGCCTGAATGACTTCAGGGTTTTGTTCGCGATAGAGGTACTTAGTATCAATGGTTGAAACGCGTTCTGGCGCATAGTGTTCATTGAGGAAAAACACTTTAGAATATTTCTGCAAGAGCTCCGGGTCGGTTTTCGAAAGTTTTTCAAGGGTGCCCACGGTGCCAGAGATAGAGCCAACACGGTTCTCTACCGTGCCGAGCTTTGATTCTATATTTTGACGCTCAGTCGCAATGGCGCTTTCAAAAGCTAGACTGGTGGTCGCTATCTGGTCTTTGAGAACGTTAGTGGTCGCTACAAACTCAACAGAAAGGTTTTCGAGACGAGTTGTAAGCTCGGTGATTTGGACATAGCTATAGCCGCCTAGGCCAAGAAGGGCAGCAAGCAACACGCCAAACAGACCCCATACGAGTGGTGGAAGCTTTTGCATAAGTACCTCTCTAGTATACCGCCCTAAAACAAGATGCCAATAAATTGACTACTCTGCCTGGTAGCGAGCGGCGAGGAGTTTGTAGGGTCGTGAGCGCATAGCGACAAGCGTGACGATAAGGCCAATCACAGCGGCAATTATAAACACAAGCGCCATACCGCGGCCGGGGCCAACGCCAAACCAGTCGCCTATGAGCGTTACGCCTGCGCCGGTAGTCATAAACGGAATAAAGATAAATTGTGCTATCGGGCCGATCATAAATGATGTCACCGGAGAGGCAGCGGTCTCAACACTCTGTGCAAAACCAAAGACGCGCCCCTGACGCTCAAAGGGAACAATTTTCTGCACAATCGTATGTTCGGTTGCTTCGATAAACGGCATAAGCAATGTCCACACGAGAATGCCTGCAAGTAGCAGCGGGATAGAAGCCTGCAGCGGGAAGATAATACATGCCACCCACATGAGAATGTTGACCACGAAGAGGCTTCTCAGCGGATTTTTACCGAGGCCGTATTTTGCTATATACATGCCGCCAGCGATAAACCCAAGGCTCAGGAAGCCCCATGCCGTGCCCCACGCCTGCACCGACATAAGCGACAGGCCGTAAGGGTCCATCAGCGCCATAAATACGCCACCGAGGAAATTGTTGAAGGTCGTAAAGAATATGAGTGCAAACAGGCCGTTAATTCCCGCAATAACCGCTATCGTGCCCTTAATGTCTATCTTTTTAGGTTTTTCTTCGGTGTGTACTATCGCGGCCTCAGGAATTGAAATAAAAAATAGGTGCACGATGGAAAGCGCGGTAAACACAACGCCGCCAACCAATATCCAAAACATGCCAAGGTAGGCGAGCGCAAAACCGCTCACAATGCCTGCGCCGGAGGACGAGAGGCCCATAATCATGCCAGTCATGCCATTGGCTTTGTCGCGGCGGTCATCTGGCACCAGAAGGGTCACCAGTGTCGGGAGCGCAATGCCGCGCAGGTTGCCCGCAAGCACTCCGGCGAGAAGCGCAAACACAAAGAACCACAGCCCTGGGTTTGTCAGCTGTATAAACTCTGTTTCAGGTGCGCTCACGAACAACACCAGCGCTAGACTAAAGAAGGCGAGCGTAATCAAACTTGACCACATCAGTACCGTCTTCTTTTTATTATGGTCGACAATAGAGCCAAGCCACATGCCCAGTACGGCAGTGATGGCCATAAAGGAGCCTCCGATAATGCCGGTCGCTAAGACCGATTGGGTCTCTAGATAGAGCCAGAAGGTGAGCGCAAACCAGACAATAAAGTTTGTAAGGGTTACAAGCAGAGTGTTGGCAGCGATGTAGTAAAACGTTTTAACCATAAGTGATTAGTGTACCGTATTGCCCGTTTACACTCCCTCTGCACGTAACAATACCTTTAGGGTTCGCAGTATCGTGCGTATATCCGTGAACACAATCTGCCATCCGCCTTTTTTATATTGAGCCAAATATTCTGCCTCGAGAGCAGCGGCGCTGACCCCTTTCGTATCTTTGCGTGACTGATAGTTACCCGTGGTGCCTCCTAAAATAAGAGCAACCGGCGGGACACCCTGTTCGCACATCTTGGCAAATACCTCTAGGTTAACCGGGCGGGGACCTACTACCGACATATCTCCCTTGAGGACATTAAACAGCTGAGGTAGCTCATCGAGATAGATTTGTCGTAAGACTTTACCAACCCAAAGAAGTTGGCCCTGCCACTCAAGGTGTTTGGTATGAATAAATACTCCGTCCTTGCGGAATTTATCTATGACACGCTGGTCGAAGATATTAAATTTACACAGACGGAACTTTTTTCCGCGCGATATGCGCGTGTCGCAATAAAATAGCGGGTCAAACGGACGGCCACGCAGGATGTGCTCCAGCACTATAAGCACTGTAAACAGTACAAATAGTGGCGAGGTGAGCGCAATTAAAAAGGTTGCTGCAACAACGTCAAAAAGGCGTTTCTGCCAGAGAATGGGGAGTGGCTCAGGGTGTAACATGGGCTAGCTACAATCTCACAAAATAAATATAAAAGCTACAACTACAGGACCCCCAAACCTATATCCCTGTAACGCCAAATATCTTGCCAATACCGAAGGTTATTGCCATCGCAAGCGCGCCCCCCATCACCACACGCATGGTGGCGCGCTTTTTGCTTGCATCACCCACATACGCGCTGAGAGAGCCGGTAATGGCTAGAGCTAGAGCGACCGACACAAAAGTGACCTGGATGCGCCACTCGGGCGGCGGCACCGTGATGGCAATCATAGGTAGTGCCGCGCCGGCAAAAAACGATGCCGCCGATGCTACTGCAGCCTGCCAGGGGTTAGTTAGGTGCTCCTGGCGGATGTTCAGCTCGGCCTCAAGGTGAGCCGTAAGGGCATCGTGTGCAGTCAGCTCTTTTGCCACAGTTTCGGCGGTAGAGCGGGAAAGACCCTTGTTTTCGTATATTTTTGTAAGCTCCTCAAGTTCTATGTCTGGCTCCTCGGCAAGCTCGCGACGCTCTTTTTCAATAAGCGCCTTTTCGGTGTCGCTTTGGCTTGAGACCGAGACATACTCACCAACGGCCATTGAGAGGGCGCCTGCGATAACACCGGCAATGCCGGCAGTAAAAATAAAGCTTGCCGAGTCGGTGGCACCTGCTACGCCAACCACCAGTGCAGCAACAGATACAATGCCGTCGTTGGCGCCCAGCACGGCTGCTCGCAGCCAGTTAAGTTTAGAACCCTCTCCACCCGTATGTGGCTCCTCAGGATGCATTGCTGGCTCTGATGCTTCGGTCATGTAGAAAGTATAGCAATAAAATACTTAGGTTCGGTTTTTAGCGGAGCGCTTAGCCGTGCACTTGGGGCAGCGGCAGCCTTTTGGCTTAATGTGCTCGTCAAAATATTCTTCGCCGTAGTCGTAGGTCAGTTCTTCGCCAGGTTTGATGTTCCGCAATGCAAGAATAAATACTTTGCCGCTAGGTCCATCGGCCTCGCAGTTGGGGGCGCAGGAGTGGTTTATATAACGCGCTTTGTTGGAGGGGATGTTGCCGTCGATAGTGACTTTTTTACTTACCTCGAAAAGATATTTACCCGACATGCGTGCCTGCTTCGCTTCGCTCACGACACGGCCGGTGTACTCGATGATACAGGCGCCCCTGGGTATAGCGGTATTAGCAAAAAGGCCTTTGCCGGTCTTTGACCGCTTAACCTGGAGCTTAAAATCGCCCACCTGATATTTCGACCCGCGTTTTGACATAAGTAAAGAGCATACCATGCAAAGAGTCTGTGGCAAAAGAAGAAGCCGCCCGGTGGAAGGGGCGGCTTGGATGTCGAGACAATCTCGATCGGGCGCGGCAATCTAGAGCACGAGCAGGTCTATAGCCACGAACGCTACGCCGACTGCCGCGCCTAGTATTGCAAAAGACTGCACGTTGCTCCAGATTCTGGTTGAGGTTGGATGGACAAGCACAGGTTTTTTCGATCCAAATGTGCCAGCTAAGCGCACTGAAGAGTAATACACTAAGATTACTCCCAAAACGATAAGGCCGATTCCAATCCAGAACATGTCGTTCCTCCGTGGGCTCGTCAGACACTTATATAGGAACTAGTTAGATATAAAATGCCTTGCATATGTTGATTTGTCAAATTACTTTTAAGAACTTTTGGGGCATTAGGAGAGGTTATAAGAGGGTGATACATACTAGATACACATGCGGAATTTCATCATAGAGCTATGGTGCTTTTTTATTGCCAACCTAAGAGCAAGCATTTTTGGTGCGTACCTACTTTCGTTATTTTTGCTTACCGAACTGGTTCCTATCCCGTTTATAAGTCGCTACGACTTTATCTTTCTTTCTGCAGTTGGCTTCCAGCTCTGCGCACTGCTGTGTAAGTTTGAAAGTAAAAGAGAGTTTTTTGTCATTATTATCTTCCACCTGCTTGCAACTGGAATGGAGCTCTTTAAGACCAGTCCGGCGATTGGCTCGTGGATGTATCCAGGGAGGGAAGGGGTGGTGTTTATGCTCAGCACCGTGCCATTGTTTACTGGCTTTCTCTACTCGGCGATAGGGAGCTACATCTCGCGTGCTTTTATCTTTCTACACCTTACCTTTGAGCGTTTTCCTGCCTATTATCATCTTTGGATACTCGCGACGCTTATTTATGTGAACTTCTTTACACACCACTATATTTACGACATCCGGTACGTCTTGTTCGCCTATACAATTATTATTTTTTGGAGGACCAATGTGCGCTTCCAGGTATATAAAAAAGTTCGTAACATGCCTTTTTTGCTTACCTCGTTTTTAACGTCGCTGTTTGTGTGGATTGCAGAAAACATTGGTACATTTACGAGTATTTGGCTCTACCCAAATCAACTCGAGTATTGGCACCTCGTATCATTTAGCAAAATGGGTTCATGGTTCTTGCTGCTTATTTTGAGTTTTGCGCTTGTTACTATCATTTATCGGGATAAACTGAAGCATGGCTAAGATCTCAAGCGGCACTGTGCACAAGCTGCCTGCCGATATGCAAAAAGCACTCGCTGCCTCGCCAAAAGCGCTTGCCGCGTGGGAAGACATTTCGCCGCTCGCACGCAACGAGTGGATCTGCTGGGTTGTCACTGTCAAAAGGGTAGAGACGCGAAAAGAGCATACCACCCGCATGGTTAGCGAACTAAAAGACGGGAAGCGGTGCCCGTGCTGCTGGATAGGCTGTATACACCGTACCGATAAGAAAGTAAGCCCATCAGTGCGGTGGGCCCTGAGTAAACAATCTATAAAATAACAAGCCGCCTCACAGCGGCTTTTTTCTTATGGCGGCCTAGTTCATCCAAACTTAAGTAGCCTTTATGTAGGGTAAGTAGTGCATCCCAGATATGGCTGAGACTGGTGCGTGTCATCCGTCATCAATGTACAGCTTTCAGGGGCGCACTATTAAAAGCTTCTTATTAGTAACAATAATTAAACACACTATGAAATCAATTACTGAACAAATAAAAACAGTAGGTAAGGCTACAGTCGCACTTTCTCTCGGAGTTGCAATACTCGGAGCAGGATTTGTGCAAGCCACCCCGGCACAAGCCTTTTGGTGGTGGCCTAACCATGCGCATGCCGAAGAGGGCGATGACATGGTAACGGTTACGATAAAGAAATACATCGATGGTGAAGCGGCAACCGTAGCAACTGCTGACAGCGTGTCGTTCCCTATGATGGCCTCTTGGAATGACGAAGAGGGCGTAGGCGAGGGAAGTGGTAACTACGCACTTTCGTCAGACACCTCTCCGGCCTATCAAGCTAAAACAGCTGAACTCAATAAGGGTTCATCCTACAGCACTAATGAAGTACTCGACGGCGCAAATGTAAGCGCTGCATGTACTGTCGAGAGCAGCAAACCTTTTGCGCTCGTTGGCTACAGCGTGGGCTCAACCCTTGCACAAGCAAAGGCAGCAGCTGTCAGCACGACATCTCCGTCCTTTACTGACCTCCAGCAAGACAAGTACGTCATTGTGTGGAACAAGAGCTGTGATGACAACGCAACCACCACTCCAGGTGGATCATCAGGAGAAATTACTGGTACCGTAACTGGTGGCCAGACTACTGAAGACCCGGGTGACCTTGAAGTGACCTCGGTTGAAGCAAAGAAAACTACCGCAACTGCAAATGGGCAGTTTACCGACGGCTGGCAGTATGTCTTCAACATCACGGTACCAACCGATGAGCCGAACTTGGCAATGAAGTTTGCCAACTGGGTAGATGAAAACAACGCAGCCCACACTATCCCGGTTGCAAACAATATGCGCATCTCTTCTGCGCAGGCAAGTGCAAGCAGCACTGTACTCCTTACTGCAGCAAACACCTACTCTTCGCCTGACCTCCATATGACAGGCGACCTCGACCCGACCGAGGAAGGTTTGCAGGTTAAGGTTCTTGTCGAAGTTGCCATCCCTACGAGCACCTTCAACGGCAACTACAGCACCAACTACGGTGTTAGGACACTCGAATAACAACAACGCTTATGACTCGTAACATCTCACGCATCATTGCCCAAACTGCTCTTCTATCACTTCTCGTGTTAGCGGGCAGCGCCCCGATCGCCTTCGCTTCTGAAGTAACGGGTTCTCTGTCCTCGGACGGCTCTACCGACCAAAGTGGCAGTGGATCACTACTCGGAGGTGAAGAAGCAACAATCATGAACGTGAAGGGGGAGCAGGCGCTCAGTGGCACCGTGGTGAATGGTATCGACGGTGGCCAAGGAACGAATGCATTTACGACAGCGCTCCTATGGTCGCTCCCGGTCATTCTTGCGGCAGGTATCTTCCTCACCATTACTAATTGGAGAAAGAAGAGTATCTAAGGTTCGGTTCCAGTTGCAGGAAACAGAAAAGCGCCCCCTCTGGGGCGCTTTTCGTATAGCTTTTCGTATAGTCCGAGCAAGCCGCCTACTTATCTTTGTTCTTTTTAGGAGAGGATATATAAAAGAATGACGTCACGACGATCAGTGCAGATGATACGTACAGCCACGTGTCATTTTGGCCATTTACCCACCAGGTTGCTCCGAGGAATATCAGTGCCGCAAAAAGAATTACTGCTGTAACTACTTTTACTTTAGTTCTCGTTTCCATAGTTCCAGTGTAGCAAATTAGAGGGTTTAGTTACCGGGGCTCCAAACCGTTGGGTTTGTTCGAACGTGGATAAGTCTTCAGAACGAGTTAATCTACGTTCCCATATTTTAAAAAGAAAAGCCGCCCGATCGAAGCCAAGCGGCTTTCTGTGGGCGGTAGACTGAACGATAGTTGAGGAATCAACCGTTATCCTTTATCCATGATTCGTTCCAAAGGTAACGGTAGATGTCGAAGTGGCGCATGCCCCATAACTGATAGGGCAGAACGAGCCACCAAACGAAAAATGACAGAAACCACATGAACCGATCCTTCTTGATGAAGGTGGGTTCAAACCACATGCTGGCTGCCGCACCGAGGCACCACAGCCAAATTCCCAAGACGATGAGCGGAATGGAATATTCTGGCGGCATTGCCGTTCTCCTTTACATTGGGCGGGAACTACTCAAAAAGAATATAACACAATATATTATATCCGTCAAAATTTGCTCCGCGGGTAGGGCTCGCCCCTCCCTTCGGTCGGAACACCCCAAAAATATAGTCATAGGATTCCTTATTTTTGGGTGCCTGCGGTTCGAGCCCTACGCTCGCGAGTGCTCGTGATACGACGAAACCCTGCACAAGGCAGGGTCTGTCGTTATCATGCTCCGAGCAGCGCGAGAACTTCGAACCGTCATTCAGAACGGTTGGCACTCCTACGAAATGGACGCAGCCGTCAAAGTCCTCCGGAACGAGGAGCCGTTCGACGAGGAAACCATGCGGTGGATGGAGAAAGTACATCCGCAGCGGGGATGATCCTCCTAAGAGATGAATGCTGCCGTCAGGATACTCCGCCACTATTTTAATTATCTTCCTTCGCGCTCGCTAGCAAATAAATACATACGTATTCGTGCTGTCAAAAATATGACTCGGTTAATATGTTTGCCCGATCCACACCCGCTACTACGAGCGCGTTCTTGAGTCCGAGGACAAAGTTGAGCGAGCCACTGATTAAGTATTCGATTTGAGGGTCGCGTATGCTGAGAATGTCATCTGGACGCATTCGACGATACCTTAACTCCGTAGACGAAGTTGGCTCTTTAGTAACAAACCGCTCGATACTAAACGGAGAGTATTGCTGGGAAAGTAAATATAGTTCATTTCCAAAAGGCATATCTGTTGAAAGCTTGTTGCTATAAAAGAGCTTTATTTGTGGATTGAGAGATAGCAACATTGCCTCGACAATAACGCTTCGAAAAGGAGTGATACCCATGCCGCCAGCGAGGAGAACCATACTACGTTCCCATGTAGGACAAAAGTTGCCCTGTGGGTCGGAAGCGAGTATCCGATTTCCTGGAACTAGTGAACACAATCGATTGGAGAATCTTCCTATCGCCTTCACTGTTATGGCGCACATTTGTTCACATGGCGCGCTCGATATGCTGTACTGCTTACCGAGCGTGGGACTAAAATCGGTGAAATATACCGTGAGGCACTGCCCTGGACGGTACTGAGGAATAGAGCCGTCCGATTTCGCGAGTGTAAGCGTGGTCGTGGTGCATGTTTCCTGCTTCCGTGCCAGTACAATATATTCGGAAACATCGACAAACATGAATTTTTATGTTGTGGTCGGCGAAATGTTGTATATGGCTTCGGGCGTGAGGATAAGGAGTCCTTTGACGATTCGATCACGCAGGTTTTGTGCTACCCACGCCTTTGCTTCGTCAAACTGAGGACCTTCAGTCACATACAAGACGTTACCTTTTACTTGGTACCCATCGAAACCCTTCCATCCTACGAGCGACACTTGGGGTTGAACAGCGATATTTTCGATAGTTTTCCTAAAGAAGTAGTTCATAAGCAAAATCTTTCCATCAACGACGCGGATCGTTGAAACCGGTACGACGTTGAGACCGTTTGGACCCGTCGTGGCAAGTGCTTTGCTGTCAGCGTTGAGCAGGAGATCGATAACTTCGTTTGAGAGTTCCATAGTACTTTTTCAATTAGGCTTCGCAATTAACGCAGAGCTTCTTCCTGTTGAGAGTCTGTGCTGCGTTCATGCTGTGTTGATAATAAAGCGACTTCACGCCCTGCTTCCATGCTTCGATGTATAGCGCGTTCACATCTTTGGTTGGAGTCTTGGGATTGATCATGAGGTTGAGTGACTGACTCTGGTCGATATACAGCTGCCGTACCGCTGCCTGTCCGACGACAGCGTACTGGTCGATCTCAGCGAACGTCTTAAAAACATCCTTTTCTTCTTGCGTCAGGAACGGAAGATGCTGTACCGAGCCGTCATTATCGCGGACACTGTGCCATGTCTCTTTGTCATTTTTTCCTTTCTCTTCGAGCAGCTTTTCAAGAAATGGATTTTTGATCGTCACTTTCATTTTGTCGATGTCTTTCACGTAGCAGTTGGACCATACCGGCTCGATGCTCTGCGAAACTTGCCCGAGAATGAACGCTGACGATGTCGTCGGAGCAATCGCCATGAGCGTGGTATTGCGGCGACCATATCCTTTAAGAACCTCTGGCTCGCCGTACAGGTTTGCGAGCTCTGCGGATGCCGCATAGGCGCGCTCTTTGATCGTCTTGAAGATTTGAACATTGAGCTTTGCTGCTTCCATGCTCTCAAACGAAAGCATCTTGCTCTGCAAGAGCGAGTGCCAACCGAGTACGCCAACGCCAAGTGCGCGGTTCGCCACGGCAAAGTTGTATGCTCGCTCCATAAACTGAAACGCCAGTCTGTGTTCTCTCGACTCCGAGTCGCGCATTTCTTCGAGCTTACCGATAAAGTCGGTCATGACCGCATCAAGGAAATACACGAGCGTCTCAACCGCATCCGTGTCCTTCCACAACTCGAAGTGAAGGAGGTTGAGCGACGAGAGATCGCACACGAATGACCATTCCGCACCTGCGGGCAGGGCGATTTCGCTGCATAGATTGCTCGCGTGGATGCGAAGCCCTTTATCTTTGTACACATCGACCGTGTTGTTATTTACGGTATCGGTAAAGAATATGTACGGGTAGCCCATCTGCGAACGGCGTTGCAGCACCTTAGCCCAGACTGCACGCTTCGCCGCATCACCTGCGATCATCTGCTTCATCCATTCATCGCTTACACATACTGCGTGCGTGAGTTCTTGAATAGGATTTCCTTCGGTGCCAATCTCGAGGAACTCTTCGATATCCAGGTGATCAATGGGAAGATAGGGGGAGAAGTGCCCACGCCGTGTTGCTCCTTGTGATACGACATTCACGACGCTCTCAAAGAGACGCATGAAATGCACGGAGCCAGACGAAACACCATTGTCAGTAATTGGTGCGCCGCGTCCACGCAGAGCACCAAAATAGCCGGATGTGCCGCCACCAAACTTACTCATCATTCCCGCCTCGGCTTGTGTAAAGAGTATGTCTCCCATGGTGTCGCCGATGTAAGAGCCGAAGCAACTGATCGGGAGACCTTTGCGCAGACCAAAGTTCGCCCACACCGGTGTTGCAAGCGAGTAGTAGCCGCGTGACATGTACTCGTAAAACTTGTCGGCGAATCCTTCGATGCCAAGTATTTCTTGGGCTCGGTTAGCGATAAATCTGATGCGAGCTTCGGGGCTGTCTCCGGTACGAAGGTATCCTTTAGCGAGAAACGTCCTACTGTTTTCATTGAGCCAGTACATATGTTGAATTAAAAAAGATCATCCTCAGTAATACTCTTGCTGCGTTTGTTGTAGTTGATGGAGCGCTTCACGAAGAAATCGCCATGCTTGGTTGCGATAACTTCATCGTCGAACCATTCGGTTTTATCGAGCAGTTTTGCATCGGTCGGAAAGATGCGCGGCAGACCAATGGAAGAGAGTGAGTTGTTAAAGCGGTTTTTAATGAACTCCTTCACAACCGCAGAGGGAATATGTTCAAGCTCGCCATCCTCGAAAATCCAATCAACAATCGCACTCTCCGCCTCGTACGCCTCACGACACGATTCAATAATGGCTTCGTTATACGCGTCGTCAAACCATTCGGGGTGCTCCTGTTTGATGATGTTGATGATGTCGATACCGAAGAGACCATGTATTTGCTCCTCTTTTGAAGTTGCCTCGATCACATTCGAGATTCCTTTGAAGATGTTCTTATGCTTGTTAAACGCCATGATGATAAGGAACTGCGAAAATAGCGACACATGTTCGACGAAGAGTGAGAAAAGGAGAATGGACTGCGCATAGTCGCGATTGTCGTCGCTCTTCGCATGCTGTATTGACTTCTCAAGATAGTTCACACGCTTCAGAATGGCTGGCATCTCCTTTATTTTTTCAAACTCGTGATTCAACCCAAGTATCTCAAGAAGATGGGCATACGCATCTTGGTGTCGTACCTCACTCTCCGCGAACGTGTAGCCCACATTGCCGATCTCCGGCTTCGGTAGCTTATGATAGATATTCCCCCAGAATGTTTTCACCGAGACCTCGATTTGTGCGATTGCGAGCATCGCGTTCTTGATTGCGGTGCGCTCGGCAGGCGTCACGTGTACCTTGAAGTCCTGAATATCACTCGTGAAGTTGAACTCGGTGTGTATCCAATAGGAATGACGAATCGCATCGACATACTCTAAAAGTTCCGGATATTCGTACGGCTTAAGGTTAATGCGCTTTTTGAAAATATCTCGTTTCCGTAGGAGCGCATGTTCTTGGCGATAGAGTATGTACGATTTTGCTGTAGTAGGAAATTCTTCAAGCATCAACACTCGCTCGACCTCATCTTGTACGCCCTCCACTGAAGGAATGAAGCTGTCGTCCGCTTTCTTTTTTTCGGCAAGCGTTTTCACAACCGCGTCCGCGACAATATCCGGTGCATGTTCCGCGTACTCCCCAGCAGCCCGCATGGCCTTCTCGACAGCAATAACGATCTTCTTCTTATCAAAAGGAACTCTTGAGCCGTCGCGCTTAATTATCTCGGTGAGACCTGGGGATTGTGTCTTGGACATAGGGGTTTGGTATTGTTATATTGATAAGTGTCTATACATAATACATATAGATGTTCATCTATGAATAAGAAATCGTTGGGGATAAAGCGTCGCAACACGAAACCGGTTCATGGTAAAGAAGAAAAAACATATCCGCGCCCCGAATGGGTTACGAGCGGTGAAGAGGAACTGTGCCCCGATTGCTTTAAGGTAGTCGGCGACAGGAGTCGCTACAACCTTGTGTGCATGCTTGGTAAAGCTAAGGAAGGCATGACGGTTGGAGAACTTACCGAGCAAGTAAAACTGAAGCAGCCGACCGTGACACACCACCTCAACGTCCTTCGATCAGTTGATGCGGTGAAAAGCGAAGATCGTGGTAGGGAGCGCATTTATACACTTAACCGCAGCGCACATTGCTTTGAGGATTGTAAAATCCCATATTAGCGATTGATACTATGGAGTTCAAATACAGAAAGATGAGTCGTCCAATGACTAAGATCGGCATTGGTATCGGTATCCTTGTGCTCCTGGGCTTCATTAGCATGTTTTCATACTTTGGCTTTGGAAATCTGATCACTTTCTATCCATTCATTCATTACTCGGTGATGCAGGGTGGGGCCATTACGATTGTGGTCTTGGCGCTCTCCTTCTTCATACTCCGCCTTCTATATCGTGTGCATTCAAAGATTCTTGCGGTCACATTTGGCGTAATTATGGCTGCAGGACTTTTATACATGTGGGCAGATAAAACCTACTCGCCACATTTTGCAATGCCCGCGTTCATGCATGTCTATCACCCAGGTGGAGCGCTTCCCGACCTCCCATTCAAGAACGTACTTGTGTTCATAAAGAACTTTAAAAACTTTGAGTATGTCGAGGACATAGGTGCCGACCCTAACAATGTTCCGCCGCCCATCAGCCGAGACACAAACGAAACCGTTAGGATATCTCTTACAGCACAGGAGGTGATCGCCGAAGTGGCCAAAGGTATCTATTTCAACTACTGGACGTTCAATAAGCAAGTGCCCGGACCGATGCTGCGCGTGCTCGAAGGAGACATGGTCGAAATGACAATTACCAATCATCCGTCGAGCCTCCATGCACACAACATTGACCTTCACGCAGTAACTGGCCCGGGGGGTGGTTCAACGCTTTCGCGCGTCGAGCCCGGTGAGACAAAAGTGTTTACATGGAAGGCGCTTCAACCGGGCCTTTACATTTATCACTGTGCGACACCAAACGTGAGTACACATAACTCACACGGACAGTACGGACTTATCCTAGTCGAACCAAAAGAAGGGTTGCCCCCCGTCGATAAAGAGTTTTATCTTGTGCAAGGTGAGCTTTATACCAAAGGTGAGATTGGAAAGAAGGGACTTACTATTTTCGACGGCAACGCACTCCTTGATGGTTTGCCAAATTATGTGACCTTCAACGGACGTATCGAGACCGACGGACACCCACGCATGAAAGTAAAAACAGGTGAGAGGGTGCGCATTTTCGTTGGAAATGGTGGTGTGAATCTCATTTCGTCATTCCACCCGATCGGCGAGATATGGGACACAGTTTATGCTGAGGGTGGTATCGATGCTGAGCCGCATGAAAATATCCAAACAACTGCGGTTTTACCAGGTGGCGCAACTATTGTTGAATTTACCCCAGAGGTGCCCGGCAACATCGTGCTAGTTGACCACGCCCTCGCTCGCATGAACAAAGGAGCTTGGGCGATTATTGAGGTTGAAGGAGAGGAGCGACCTGATATCTTTTACGGCAACGCGAGCGTTGACCATAGTGGTCACTAACGCCCTACGGATGCCATATCAAATCCGGGCACACGAACGAGCTGGAATACCTGATCTCATTGCAGTACCCGGACAGAAATCTTGAATTCAAATCAATTCTTTGAATTAGTTGAAAACGCAGTCCCTGTGGCAGTTTAGCCACATACCCACAGCCAGTCCTTGACGGGATGCTGGCAAATCAGCTACGCTATAGGTACTAGATTTGTCCGAGTGAAACTCCAAAGCTGATAGGTACGAATGACGGGACAGCACTGCAAGCGGTCCCGTTTTGCATTTCCATAATCCCTCTGTGGCCTAAGCCCAGATTCGAACCGACCATTTGATACGACCAACTAAGGCTGACTCCGCGCAGGGGCCAGCCTTTTATGTTGCCCCAAGAAGCAATCCAAGAATTTAAAAACCTCTACGAAAAGCGCTACGGCGTGAAGCTCTCCGACGAGGAGGCGTCTTTGCGTGCGAACAATCTTTTCAAGCTCTACAAGATCACCTACATGGGCGAACCAAACATCGACGACTTCAAAGAAAAAGTAGTGAAAAGCCATGACCTCAACAACCATTAGCGAAATACAGTTCTACGCGGTTAAACCCCAGGACGGCATGGTGGGGTTCGTTTCGTTTGTGCTCGATGGAAAATTCTGGATGGGATCGGTGGCCGTATTCAGCAGGAAGGATGGCGGATACCGGCTCGTGTACCCGACGCGCAAAGTGGCCGGGCAGAACATCAATATCTTTCATCCAATAAACCCAGAGGTCGGCTTGCAGGTCGAGCAAGCCGTTAGTGAAAAAGTAGCCGAAATATTTAGTGAACAGTATGGACCAGCCGAACCGGAAATCGAGCGATAAGCACTCGAACTTTTTCCTTGCTCCTCACGTCGCGTTCGACAGTGACCATCTGCGCGGTACGCTATCGCACGCAGAGCGCGACTTTTTCATAGTTCTCTGTCATCTCTCCAACCGCTTCGCGGATAGGGACGGTTGGTTCTGGCACACAGATAAATCTTTCAATACACGCAAAGGCAAGGAGCGCGGATTCGAGGCGTATGGTTTTGGTACCTCGACATGCAAACGCGTCCGAAAGCGACTTGTAGCACTCGGGCTTATCGAAACAAAACAGGATTCACCGGAGCATGGCCATTGGCCCGGAACGCAGTACCGCATTTATCCCCACCTTATGAGCACCGGAGACCATAGTGGTCTCCGGTCAGGGACCACTATGGTCCCTCGCCCGAGACCACCATGAACCCCTTATTAAGACTTTAGAAATAAAAAGAATTATTAAGACCCTCTAACCATCTGTGTATAACTATGAAATTATCAGCATTAACAACGTTAAAAGTCTCAAAAGGGGCTAAAAAGCAGGTTCGGTACGGCTTCGGGGAGACGACGGGTATCTGGGGTAACATTGGGGTAAAACTGGGGTGGAAATCGACAGGCAGATGTGGGCAAAGTGTGGGTGAAATGGGGGTGGAAAATCGCCTAAAGAGCTTGGGCAAACCTTGGGTAAAACTTGGGCGGAAAATGACCCGGACAAGAGGCGAACAGCATCGGTACAGGTTTGCGGTGTGCCATCGGGGACGCGACGGGTATATTTGGCCCTCTCCCTCGGAAAAGGGTTATACAACAGGCGACCAAAAGGCGACCAGAAAAACCACTATGATCGTTTGACTTCTTCCACCAGTAGGACCAGTGTTAGGTTGGTAGAGATTATCAATTAAATTAGTGAACACAATGACAAAAACAGCAACAAACGGCGTAATAGCACTCGTCGCCATCGCAGTACTCGCGGTCGGCAGTTACTACCTCTTCGGGCATAAGGTCCCGAATTCAGGCGATATGGCCCCAAGAGAGGGGGCTGTGAGCCAGACAGACCTAAGCCAGGCCACGAAATCTCTTAAGAGCGCGGTAGAGGCAGCCGGAGGCGCACAATACGACTTTAGCGCCCAGCCGACCTACGGAGGCTACGCAAACTTCGGCATCGTGCAGCAGGTCAACGAAGTAAAGAGCGTCGGACTCGTCGACGAAATGGCACTCAAATTCAGAGGCGCGACCGATAACGAGTACGCCGAGGTAGACCCCAAGACAAACCAGGTCGTCGCATTCCACCGGGAGGTGGATTACACCGGCAACGCAAAAACATCCGCAGAACTTGAGCAGCAGGTCCGCGCATTCCTCGCAAAGGTATATCCGAACTTCGCACAGGTAGAGTCGACGCTTACCTTCGAGAACAACAGCAAGACCGGCCGACCGGAGGGCAGCAACCTCTTCTTCACCTGGAATGACATGGGCTACGCAAGCGAATTGCCGAACGGCGCAGAAGCAGAACGCGCCCCATTCATCCAAGTCGGCATCGCCTCAAACGGATACATCTTCAGCTACAACAACACGATCGATTTATACAGGAACGCGCTGAAGGAATTTAACCTCACACAATAGCCATGAACCAGGAAGTACAGCAAAAGCACAAGTACTTCCTCTACGCTCGCAAATCGTCCGAACAAGAAGATAGACAGGTACTTTCGATAGACTCGCAAAAGAGCGAATTGGAAGCACTCGCAAAAAGAGAGAAGCTCCATGTGGTGGAGCGCCTCGAAGAATCGTACTCGGCCAAAGCGCCCGGGCGCGAGATCTTCAACGCGATGATTAAGCGCATCGAAAAGGGCGAAGCCGAAGGCATCATCGCCTGGCACCCGAACCGCCTCTCGCGCAATTCCGTCGACACCGGCTATCTGGTCTATCTCATGGACCAGAACAGGCTTCAGGACATTCGCACGCCCGGACAGGCTTACAAAAATACGCCGAACGACAAATTCCTTCTCAACCTCCTCTGCAGCCAGGCGAAATTGGAGAACGACAACAAAGGCGTCGACGTAAAGCGCGGCCTCCGGCGCAAAGTAGAGATGGGCTGGCATCCAGGCCCGGCTCCAATCGGTTACATGAACACGCCGGACAAAATGAAAGGATTCAAGACGATACGCAAAGACCCGAAGATGTTTCCGATCATCCGAAAAATGTTCGACATGCTCCTCAGCGGCACATACACAACGCCGAGGGTGCATGAGATCGCAGTAAACCAGTGGGGCTTAAAGAAGCTCGCGCGAAGCGGTTTCTACCGCGTGCTCTACAATCCCTTCTACTACGGCTGGTTCGAGTGGCCGCAAGGCTCGGGCAACTGGCACAAGGGCAAGCACGAGCCAATGATCACACGCGAGGAGTACGACCGCATGCAGGCGCTTCTAGGCCGTGGCAGCAAGCCAAAGCCCGAGGAGCACAGCTTTGCCTACACGGGCATGATCCGCTGTGGAGAGTGCGGATGCATGGTCACGGCCGAGCACAAGACCAAGAGGAATAAGAACGGCAACATCCACCGATATATTTATTACCACTGCACGAAACGCAAAGGTCCCTGCAAGCAGAAATGCATCGAGGTGAAGGAGCTGGACAAACAGATCGAGGATACTCTTGGCCGGGTCAAGCCACCAGAGGATTTCCACGAGTGGGCAATGAAGTGGCTGCAGAACGAGAATGGTCGGGAGGCCGCTGACCGCAATGCGATTCTTGCCAACCAGCAACAGAACTACGAGGCATGCGTAAAGAAGCTCGACGCGCTCATCGACATGCGAGCTTCGGGAGAAATAAGCGAAGAAGAATTTGCACGAAAGAAGTCGGAGATAAATCAGGAGAAAGCAAAACTCCACGAACTTTTGAATGACACCGACGCCCGGGTGGACAGTTGGCTGCAGACGGCCGACAAGGTGCTCACGTTCGCAAGCGACGCCAGAGAAGCCTTCACCGAACGGGGCCAGCATGCCCGAAAGGTCTTTTTATCCGCCCTCGGTTCGAACCTCCTCCTGAAAGACAAAATAATCAGCATTGACACCGATATTGCGCTTTTGCCGATGATTCTCGTCTCAAATTCGGTAAGACGAAAAAACGACCGGTTCGAACCTCCTAAAGGTGGCTCTCCTAAACGGGAAAGCGTCGCTTTTGGCGACGCTAATCCCAACTGGCTCCGCGGGTAGGACTCGAACCTACAACCAACTCCTTAACAGGGAGCTGCTCTACCATTGAGCTACCGCGGAATGTGAGCGAACATCCCGATTATACATAGTTTTTGAGGTTTTTCGAGTATCTCCTGAGAGTGGAAGCCGTGTAGGGCGTTCACGCAAACCACAGTGGTACTAGTGTAGAGTTTGCTATGTGGTCGAGGGTATTACGAGCCTAAACACGATTGAACTACTATGACATTTGACAATAAAGACATGATAGAAAAAGAAAAGCAGGCTAAAGAGCAAAAAGAACGCGCAGAAGCCGAGGCTAAAAAGCAGGCAGACGCAAAACATACTTCTGTCTAAAGAACAAACCCCCGCTTAATTGCGGGGGTTTTTCTTATGCGACCTGCATGAACACCCACGGTGCTATACTGGCTGCATAACCACTAACGAATACCTCTATGGATCCCGTAGTACATTTTGAAATGCCGTACCAAGACAAAGCTCGCATGGCCAGCTTTTATACCAACGCCTTTGGTTGGAAGGCCAATATGCTTGGTGCAGAAATGGGCGAGTATGTCATGATGCACACCACCGAAACTGATTCGCACAACATGGTGCAAACCCCAGGTCATATAAACGGCGGATTTTTTAAGAAGAGTCGGGACTCGCAAAACACCTCGGTAGTGATTGCAGTTAAGGATATACAGGCATCGATGAAAAAGATTGAAGAGTTGGGGGGCAAGATAATTGGTGCTCAGAAGCCCGGCGAACCGGATGATATACCTGGTATAGGTTTGTATATAACGATAGAAGACAGCGAGGGAAACAAAGTGGGGATGCTGCAGCCAAAGGGCATGTAGTACACCCAAACGTGCTATAGTTGCCGCATGATACTCTTCCTTCTGTTAGGTGTGTTTCTTGGCATTATTTCGGTTATATTTGTTGCGCAAAATACAGACGTTGTTACGGTGTCGTTCTTAACGTGGCAGCTGGAGGGATCGTTGGCATTGATACTCTTTCTCGCAATTATCTCGGGCGCTCTCATTATATTGCTGGTGCTGCTCCCGAGTTTTATTAAAGACGTGTTTTCTATTTCTTCTTTGCGCAGACAAAAGAGAAAGCTCGAAGAAGAGCTTGCAGAGACAAAACATACCGTACAGGACACTGCCGCAGAACCAACGCAGGTACCACCCACCACAACACTGTAGTTTGGGTATAAAAATACCGGCCAGTAGGGCCGGTGGTTTTATTTATGCAGTCTTTGTTTCAGCTGCAGGTTCTGGCTTTACTTCTGGAGTAGAAGTTGGTGCTGGTGCCTCAGCAGGCACTGTTGCCTCGGGCTTTACTTCGTCAGTCATGATATTCAAGATGTTACGATTCTCTAATAAGAAGTACGACCGAGTCAGTATGTCGTCCTTTTTGACAAAGCACAACATAAATTGTTTTATGACACACTTCTTTAGATAACCCTAATCACCCTACGCACGCGCGCAAAAAGCCGATTTTGTATACTAGAGTCATGAAAGTTATATACCTGCTTGGAGGCGTAGTAGTGTTCGGAGCGCTTGGCTGGTTTGCGTATAGCAACGGGATTACTAGTACTAATAAAAACGAGGAGAATGCTGGCCTCGAACAATCTATGCAACATGATGACATACAAGTAACACCAATTAAACACGCAACGGCGGTGATCCGTATTGCAGGCAAGACTATATATACCGACCCGACCGGCGGGGTAGAAGCGTTTGTTGGTCAGCCGCCTGCCGACATAGTCTTGGTGACCGATATTCATGGCGACCACTTTAGTACCTCAACGCTGGCGGCGGTTCTGGGTAGCGCAGCGCTTGTCGTGCCGCGCGCCGTTAAAGACCTGCTGCCGCCCGAGCTTGCCGAGAAAGCGACTGCGCTAGATAACGACAGCTCTCTGACTGAGCAGGGGCTCAAGATTACGGCGGTGCCTATGTACAATCTGCCCGGCGCTGTAAATGAGGGATTCCACCCACGTGGGCGCGGCAATGGATATCTAGTAGAAGGAAATGGGGCACGGCTCTACATTGCGGGCGACACCGCAGGCACGCCAGAGATGCGTGCGCTAACGGACATCGATGTGGCACTGATACCAATGAACATGCCGTACACTATGAACTTTGAAGATGCGGCCGACGCGGTGATTGCGTTTAAACCCCGCAAGGTCTTTCCGTATCATTATCATGGTGACAACGATGCCCAAAACCTGAGCCAGTTTACACAGCGAGTACATAGGGGCGACCCGACTATTGAAGTTGTTTTAGCAGAGTGGTATCCGAATTAATACATATATAAAGAATAGAAAAAGGCCGCCCGTATCCTCGGGCGGCCTTTCGTATTGGCACGATTACTTCTGCTTGCCCATGTTTGCGGTTGAGACGCCGGTCATGTTGGCGTCGCCCCATGCGGACGTGGTAGTGGTTCTGCCAAAAACCTTTCCGGCAGGGAAGGGCCACTCCATCATGGCCTGCACAACTGCCACCACATTGCCATCGCAGTCAAAGAGCGGAGACCCCGACGCGCCGTGGTCAAACACGTACCGGTCGTTCTTGCTTTCGTCTGCATCAAAGAGCTCGAACGGCAGGTAGGGCTTGGGCGGTGGATCGCTGTCAGAAGGTTCGCTGCTCGGCTTCGGATAGTTAAGGTACCCGTGGGCGAACCGGAGTGCTCCATCTCGATACCCTAGCCCCACCACCGCCTCTTTGTTCTGGAGTGGTGTGTAGCGAATGGGGGCCACAAAGGCGTCGTCGATGGGGATTTCAAGTTCCAGTGTCATGATCGGCTCCAAGTTTTCGGGGCCGACGATGATGTCCTTGAGCTGCACGTGAACCTGCAGTGCAAGCGAGGTCTCCTCGTCCTTGCCGTCACTCCAGGCAAGTGTCACTTCCTTCCAGCTGCCATCCAGCTTTGCGCTCGTGGCAACATGGCCGATCGTAGCGATGGTCTGCTTGTCGACAAACCACGCCGTGCCCTGGATGCCTTCGACCCACTTAAATTCTTTTTGATCGAAGTATCGCTCGTCTTCGTCGAACATGCGCTCGAGCATCACGGTCGTGCGCAGCAGGTGGGGCAGGGGGTCTGTCGCGCACTCGGGGCCGAAGGCCTTTGCAGAAGTTGCGAGGCAGAAAAAAAGCGCAGCGAGAATTGCACGCATGGTCCGTCTCCTCAGTTGGGTTAGCTCAGTACTCCTCTCGGTACTATATGCTTCGAGTGTTTTGTGTCAATAAAATCCGCACTCGATGCATGTTTTTTAAATTGAAGGTAATCACACAAAATATCTATATATGTCAACAACATTTGATTAAGGAACACGCAATATTGACATGCAATACATAGCATGTTATATATACCCCAGAGCTCACTAATCGCGTGAGCTCGTTTCTATGGTAAAAAGCCCTAAAAATATAACTATTTCGATACTTATCCCTTGCCACAACGAGGAAAAATCTGTTGCGGCTTGTGTTCAGTCATGTCTCGATCAGACTCGTCCTGCTGATGAGGTCGTTGTCATTAACGACGGATCAACCGACAAGACGGCTGACGTGCTTAAAACTTTTGGTAATAAAATTAAAGTTGTCACTATTCCGGTTGCAACCGGCAACAAAAGTCATGCGCAGCAGATCGGCTTACAGCACATTTCTAGCGAAGTGGTTGTTGCAACCGATGGCGATACTATTATTGACCGTCACTTTATTGAGCGCGTTGAAATCGACTTCCAAGATCCTGAAGTTGCCGCAATGGGCGGCTATGTAAAGAGTCTCTCTCACAACTGGCTTACTGCATGTCGCGAGCTCGACTATCTTCTTGGTCAGGACCTCTACAAACAAGCTCAAGCGTTTCTCCACGCTATCTTCGTGATCCCAGGTTGCGCCGGTGCATTCCGCACCGAACTTTTCCGCTCTGTGATTACTTTCGATCACGACACCCTTACAGAAGATCTCGACCTTACCTACAAGCTGCATGCTCAGGAGCAGAAGATTATTTATGATCGCAAGGCGATTGTATATACCCAGGACCCCGCTACTCTTTCTTCATACATTAACCAGATGCGTCGCTGGTACTGCGGCGGTTGGCAGAACCTCCGCAAGCACTTCCGCGTGCTCCAGAACCCGGCAAACGCTTTTACCTTTGCCCTTATCTATATTGAAGGCTTTTTCTTTGCAGGCCTCCTCTTCCTTATGCCGTTCCTTAACATCGTTCTCTTTTTCTACTTTGTTGTTCCGTACTTCGCCTTCCTCCTTACGCTTGGCGTGTATGGCGCTATTGCCCGCAAACGTTGGGATCTACTTCTGTACTCTCCGACCTATATCGTCCTTCTCTTCGTAAACGCTTACGTGTTTCTCGAGCAGTTCGTTAAAGAGGTAGTGCTACGCAAGAAGAACATGGTTTGGTTCCACCCAGAGCGTCGCAAGATACTTTCATAATATGCCATTTTCAGGAATCTCATTTCTTATAAGCGTCAGTATCGTCCTTGTTGGGTCGGTTCTTTCCCTTATAAACCCCGTATATACGACACCGGTTCGCTCATTCTTCACAAAGATTCTTACGTTTAATGAGTCTCTTTCTGCTATCTTCGCCTTCACTATGATCGGCGGCTTTTTTATCTTTACCGCATCAACCGCTATCTACATCGTCCAGGAAGCAGTGAACGACACCTCAAACGCCGACTACATCACGCATTCGTACTCATATATCGGTCAGGCAGTGGAGGACTTGATTAGCAGCACTGAGATTGTATACGTCGGCCACTAATACAGTATGAACACTTCTATTCAAAAATTCGTCACCGGAACGTTCTTCTCACTCGTTATCATAACGGGCCTTTTGCCTTCTAACGTAGCACAGGCTGCTATAAGTGAGCCGGGCTTTGAGACAGAGACCGTCGTAGGGGGTTTGACTATTCCTACCGCGATGACCTTTGCCAACGACGGCCGCATCTTTATTGCAGAAAAAGGCGGCACCGTTCGGGTAGTTAAAAACGGCGTACTGCTTCCGACGCCAGTTATAGGGCTTTCTGACATCAACACCTTCGGCGACCGCGGCCTTCTTGGCATTGCTGCTGATCCGAACTTTTCTGAAACAGGGTATCTCTATTTGTCATACACATTTGAAAACACCCCAGGTACTGACGTCGGCGGCGAAAAGACAGGCCGCATCGTGCGCGTTACCGTAGTAGGAGATACAGCCCTTGAGTCAAGCAAGGTGATCCTTGTTGGTACCGTTGGCGGTAATGCAGCAACACCGTCTTGCGAGGACTATCCAGTTACTGCAGACTGCATTCCTTCGGACTCTCCAAGTCACAGTGTTGGAGGTCTTCGCTTTGGACCAGATGGCATGCTCTACGCAACCTTGGGCGACGGCGCAAACTTTGACTATGCGGACCCACGTTCGCTCCGCGCACAGGATCTAAATTCACTTGCAGGCAAGGTGCTCCGCATTGACCGTGACGGCACTGCACCAACAAATGGTCCTGCAGAAGATGCAAACCCATTTTATGATGGTACGAACTCAAACCGCTCTAAAGTATTTGCCCTTGGCGTACGTAACTCATTCCGCTTTAACTTTAATCCTACTACAGGCACCTTGTTTGCTGGCGATGTGGGCTGGAGCAATCGTGAGGAAATAAATAAAGTAGTTGCTGGTGCAAACTACGGCTGGCCATGTTGGGAAGGTACCGGTCTTACCTCTCACGGCTGTACCTCGTCTAACACGACTCCGCTCTACGACTATCCGCACAACCAGTTTGGCGCGGGCTCAGTAACTGCAGGTGCATTCCCAAGCAACGATGCGTATCCAGACACATACGACACAAGCCTGTTTTTTGGTGACTACGCTCAGAACTGGATCAAGCGCATAGTGCTCGACCAAAACGGCAACTTTGTTTCCGTGCATGACTTTATGGACAACCCTGATGGTCCGGTGGATATAACGACTGGTCCCGATGGTAATGTGTACTACCTTTCTATTTACACGGGCGAGTTGAACCGCATCACCCACACGACTGGTAACCGTCGTCCGATTGTTGAGATCTCCGGTAATCCGACTTCTGGTCTTACGCCGCTCCAGGTGTCATTTACGAGCTTCGGTTCATACGACCCGGACAACGATGCGCTTACTTACGAGTGGAATTTTGACGACGGATCATTCTCGAACACGGCAAATCCATCCCATACATTTGCTACCAACGGCACCTACAATGTTGTGATGAAGCTCACTGATGCGCATGGCGCATCGGCATCAAAGACGATCACGATTACAGCCGGTAATCAGGCGCCGACCGCATCTATTACAAGCCCGGCATCAGGCTCACTTTACACGCCGAACGATGTTATCCAGCTTACGGGTACAGGTGTAGACAGTGAAGACGGCACTCTTCCAGCGTCAGCATTTCATTGGCAGGTAATTCTCCATCACAACACCCATACTCACATTGAGCAGGATTTTACTAATACAAAAAATCCTTGGTTTATTGCGCCTGACCACAGCTCAGCAGACGTATACACAGAAATTATTCTCACGGTAACCGACTCAGCAGGCCTCATTAGCACTGCAAGCACCAACCTGTACCTCGACAACGGTTCAGGTGTTCAGGGAAATCTTATTCAGAACCCGTCAGTTGAAATTCCTGCAGACGGTCCTGGCGGCAACCCACTCAACTGGCTTCGCGGAAACTTTGGTCTCAACAATCCTACCTTTACGTATCCGGTCACCGGCTTTGAAGGCTCTAAGGGCCTCCAACTCAGCATGGATTATCACGTGGACGGAAACGCTAAGTGGTACTTCAGCCCCATAAGCGTTATTCCGGGAGCGCAATATGTGTACACCGAGTACTACACCGCAACGGTGGTTACGTCGATTTACGCGCAGCTCGGCCTCTCTAATGGTACGTACCAGTACCTCGACCTCGGTGCTGTTCCTGCGGTTGGCACGCCAACCAAAATTGAAAGAACGGTCACTATTCCAGCTGGGGTAGAATCTCTCACCGTTTGGCATGAAATCTACGCAGTTGGCTCACTCACCACCGACAACTTTTCAATTACACATATCGACAATAGCGTAGATACTACGGCGCCTCTTCTTGTTATTGATTCTCCAGTTAACGGAAGCACTGTAAGCACCACGACGACCGTTGCCGTTACTGCAGGGGACTCTGGCGGCGTTGCTGGTGTCACGCTTGTTGTTGATGGTACAGATGTAGGCGCCGAAGACACCGTGGCTCCGTATGAATTTGCGTGGAATACCACGACTCTTACAAATGGTACCCACACTATTTCTGCACGCGCACGCGACATTGCAGGCAACACTGGTACTGCTCCGCAAATTACCGTTACTGTGTCTAATCAAGCTACTCCAACAAATCTTATTCAAAACGGGGACATGGAGACCCAAGTGGGTACTGCACCACAAGGCTGGACTCAGGGTGGTTGGGGTAATCATACTCGCTCATATGAGTACCCAATTACTGGCTACAACGGCGGCAAGGCACTTCGCACTAACATCACGGCATATCCGACCCCTCCGACTGGCACCGGCGATGCAAAATGGGCCTTTACTAAAATTGCTGTAACTCCAGGTACGCAGTACACCTATTCTGACCACTACCGCTCAAACACCATTTCCGACATCATCGGTCAGTACACTCTTGCCGACGGTAGCTTCCACTACTTTGGACTCGTAAAAGAAATTCAGCCATCAACGACTTGGAATACCGTTTCGCATACCTTTACGCCGCCAGCTAACGCAACTCACGTTACGTTCTTCCACCTCATCAGTGCAGTTGGCTATATCGAAATCGATGATGCTCAAATGTACGTCTCTGGTTCCGGCACTCCGTCAGAAACCAATACGCCGATTGTAGAGATCACTAATCCGCTCGCTGGCCAGACCATTCATGGCACCGTTGGCATTACGGCGTCTTCTACTGACGACACAGCCGTTACGTATATCTTCTATGCGGTAGACGGCATTCCAGTAACTGGACAGATCCACGATGCACCATATCTCTATAATTTTGATACGACTACCGTTGGAAATGGTTCTCACACTATTAAGGCAACGACGCACGATCCGTCAGGCAACAATTCAACACACACCATAACGGTTAACGTAGACAACTCAGTAACCCCTCCAACGAACTCAAACCTCATCGTTAACCCGTCACTTGAATCCGCAGCTGTTTCCGGCGACCCGACTTCATGGCTCCGCGGCGGATGGGGCACCAACAACCGCGCCTTTACCTACCCAGTAGCTGGTCCAACGTCTGCTAAGTCAGCACGTGTAGAAATTACGAGCTATACCAACGGCGATGCAAAGTGGTACTTTGCTGAAGTTCCGGTAACTGGCGGCAAGACCTACTCGTTTGATCACGTCTATAGAAGCAATACGACCACAGAGGTGCTTGCGCGCTACACGCTCACGGGTGGCGCAACACAATATCAGTTTTTGGGTAATGCTCCCGCATCTGCTACATGGTCTCAAAATGCATACTCCATAACTGCTCCTCTTAACGCGGTGTCACTCACGGTCTTTCATGTGGTGCACTCAGTTGGCTTCCTTGAAGTTGATGACTTTGTACTTGCTGATCCAACCGCTACTGCCGATACCGAAGCGCCGACCGTTTCTATCGCATCTCCGGCAGAAGGCGCCACGCTCGTGGGTACTACTACGGTTTCAGTAACTGCAGCAGACAATGTCGGTGTGACCGGTGTAACTCTGCTCCTCGACGGTACTCCAATAGGCGTCGTAGATACGGCGGCTCCCTATGACTTTACGTGGGACACTAAAACAGTTGCCAACGGCTCTCATGCCTTGAGTGCCCGCGCAGAAGACCATGCAGGAAATATCACCCCATCTGCCACGGTGAATGTCGAAGTAAATAACCAGGTTTCTGTCTCAAACCTTATACCAAACGCATCGCTGGAGACAGCAGGAACCGGCGGCAATCCTCAAAACTGGGCACGCAGCGCCTGGGGTACTAACACTCCTGTTTTTACCTATCCGGTAGCGGGCGTAGATGGAGCTAAGGGTGCTCGCATCGAGCTCACCAGCTACACCAACGGCGATGCTAAGTGGTACTTTACGGACGCTCCAGTAACCGCCGGAAAGACGTATACCCTTAGACACAAATATAAATCAAGCGTATCGACCAATCTTACGGTCCGTTATACCAAGACTGATGGCAGCGTTGTATACATCGGTCTCGGCGATCCGGCTGCTTCTGCAGAGTGGGTGGCAGATGCACATGTACTCGTTATCCCAACTGGCGTTGTGTCCATGACACTATTCCACAGCATGAACAAAGTCGGTTGGCTTGAAGTCGATGACTACGCGCTTACAGCGGGTCTTGAAGGAACATTCAATTCGGGCATGATCTCATTTACGTTCGATGACGGTTGGTACTCACATTACAGCCAGGCATACCCGATCCTAAACTCAGGCAACCTTAAGGGCGTCTTTTATATCACCAGCAATGAAGTCTTGCAGGGAGCTTCAGACGAACTTATACAGAACCCATCACTTGAGACTTTTGGCACCGGTAGCAATCCACTCAATTGGTCTCGTGGTAACTGGGGCACTAACACCACCGTGTTTACCTACCCAGCAGAAGGCGTAAATGGTGTAAGTGCTGCGCAGATCGAAATGTCTAGCTATACGAACGGCGACGCTAAGTGGTTCTTTGCTGATGTGCCGATAGTAGAGGGCCATGTTTACACCATTTCTGATCAATATAAAACAACTGCGCCGTCAGAGACCTTGATGCGCTACACCATGAGTGACGGCACGACTCAATACGTATTCTTGGCATGGTTGCCATCAACGGATGGTACTTGGCAAACCCTTACCCGCACAGTTACACCGCCTGTAGGAGCAATCTCAATGACCATGTTCCACTCACTTGCAGCTGTCGGCTCGCTCACGGTTGATAACTACTCGCTCAAGACCGAGCAGACCTTTATGAGCCAGTCGCAAGTTCTTGAGATGGAAGCGAATGGTCATGAGATAGGCGGTCACACTAAGACCCACGCACACTTGCCGCTTCTTACACAGGAAGAGAAAATTGATGAAATCGTAAATTCTCGCACAGACATTCTTGCCATGGGCGTTGACTCAGTAACGACAATCGCATATCCGTACGGAGAGTACGATCAAGATGTTCAAAACGTAACTCGCAATGGTGGCTATATCGCTGCACGCGGCGTTGAGCGTGGATACAACACTAAGACGACCGACAAGTACGCGCTTAAAATTCAGCAGATAAATACCACTACGACCCTCGAAGATGTGCAGGGATGGGTAGAGCAGGCAATGGCAGATAAGACATGGCTCATCCTCATGTTCCACCAGATAGATACAGATTTGTCTACAGATCCACTTACTGCTACACCGGCCTTTCTTCAGACAACTGTGAATTATATAAAAACCGTGCCAATTAACGTTATTACAGTGCAAGAGGGTGTTGCATCAATGAATTAGTTCATTGTCTAGGGTTGTCAGGCGTTCGGCAATAGGGGATTATCTATAGGTGATACAGAAATTACTGATTACGGTAGGATTTATTGGTATTGTTTTCGGATTATTCAGTAACGCAGATAAAGCCCTGGGAGTCGAAACACCGCAGACGTTCACGCAGAATCAAGCAACAGTGCAATGTGTAAATGGTTTACCACAAGTTAGTTTGTCTTGGGGTTCGGTAGATAAAGCCCTCTATTATAAAATTCAACGAAAGAATGTAGCGAGCGCGCCGTGGTCCGGCATTCTTGATAGTCAGATCAAAACAACATCGCATGTAGATAAGCGCTTCAAGAGCGACTACGGCGCGATGAAGTTTCAGTATCGAATTATTGCGCAGAAAGAAGGAAGTCTCGTGTACTCGACCGAGGTCTCTGTTGCCGTTCCTGAATGCAGAACAAAACCTGCACCAGCACCAACAGCGCCGGCTCCTGTTGCAACAACCACGCCTTCAACTAAACCGGCTACGACAACGCCTGTCGTATCACCGAAGCCGCCTGTAGCAACCTCAACCGCTACGACGACACCGGTTAAGCCGCCAGTAACGCCCGTTGCAACTACTTCCACATCAGTGGCAAGCAGTACAGGCAAGATGCCGGCAGGAGTGAAGTGGGGCGCGTATACAGGTTGGCACGCCTCGTCTATGACCGAGTTTGAGGCCCTTACAAAAAAGAAGCCTGAGATGGAAATGGTGTTCGTACACTGGGGCAATGAAACCACGTTCCCTTCGTACTATGCAGGGCGCATCCGCGACCAGGGGAGAACGATGGTGCTGTTCTGGGAGGCTAGCGACTTTAAGCGCGATGCATTCTCTCAGCCAGAATACTCGTATGACTCGGTGCTTGCCGGTAAACTCGATAGTTACTTTAAGACGTTTGCCGAGGGGGCTAAGGCATACGGTGGTCCGGTCATTCTTATTCCGTACTCAGAGTTTAATGGCAACTGGTATCCATGGGGCATTACTATTGGCACCAATACAGCAGAAAAACATAAAGCTGCGTATCGCTACATCCATAACTTCTTCAAGGATGTGCCGAATGTAAAGTTTGGATGGGCACCAAATGCGGGCTCGGTACCAAACACGCCAGCTAACCAGTTTGAACTGGCTTACCCGGGAGATGACGTGGTGGATTATGTTGGGATTGATGCCTTTAACTTCGGTGGCGGCACGGAAGAGCGGTCACCCTCGCAATTACTCGATGGTCCTCTTGCCAAGCTTAAGACGTACAAGAAGCCAATCTACTTGTTCTCTATGGCCACGGCCGCTGGTACTGGCAAGGCAGCTTGGATTAAAGACTTCCTTACGGTGCAGCTCTACAAGTATCCAGAAGTGAAGGGTTGGCTCTGGTTCAACCAGAACAAAGAACGCGATTGGCGCGTTAACTCTGACGCAGCCTCACTCTCGACATTTGTTTCCGCACTTCCGTAAATCTGATTGCATTAGTGCACATACAAAACCCCGCGCAATGATGCGCGGGGTTTTGCTATCAGGAGATAAGAGGTGAGCTTAGGGAAGCTGTGGCATCGGAATATCGAGCGCTGCGCAGTGGATCTTGTTGATCATGCGCTTCGTTGTTTTGTACACATAACTCGTTGGAGTGCTTGTGGACTCGAGGCCAAAGGGCACCCACGGAGCCAACACCTCGCCTGAGTATTTAACTTGGAACTGATCTACCGCTGCCTTCGTGTCGGCATCAAACTCACCGGTAATAAGGAGTTTGCTTCCGAGCTCGTTCCTTAGGAAGACCTGCAGCAATACCATTTGAACAAAGTCGTTCTTCTGGCCAAAACGCAGGTAGCTGGTGATAAGAGGTGTCGAGCAGACATCGTCGGTGCTTGCACCCAAGACCTGGCCGCCAGAACCGCCGCCTCCGCCCATAGAACCGCCGCCAGTTAAGCCACCACCTTGGGTAGTAGTACCACTGGTATCTGAACCACCGGAACCTTCACCGTCTCCGTTTCCTTCGCCTTCATCATTGTTTGCAGGCGTACATACGGCAGTTTCAGAATTCCAGGTGCCGCCCCTGGTAGTGCAGTCTAATTCTGCTTGCGATGGACAGGTGTCTTCTTCAGTCTGAACACCGGCTACGGTTGAGCAGTGGTCCTGAGGCGTAGTTTCTTCTTCGGCGCAGTCAAAATCATCCACGGTCATACCGAAGAGGTTAAGTGCTGCTTCTACTGACTCTGCTGAGTGAGTCTCGAGCAGGATACAAATAGCCGTACCTGCAATCTGACAACCATCTTCTGTTAGTATACCGCCCAAGAATGAGCACATAGCGCCTGCGGTCGGATTTACCTCCGCCGATGCGGCTGGCAAGGAAACCGTATACGCCCCAGCGATAAGCGCGAGTGCGGTCACTACTGCCCCTACATTTTTAATCAACACAGAGTTGCTGAACGCGGTAAAAAACATCATAAGCCATGTAGTCAACTGGTAAATATACGCGTTCGTAATAGCACAAAGCGCTGCAAATGCCAAAAGGTTTAAAATTTTTGATATCTTGTGTACAGGTTGTCAACCAATGTGGTGTAATTGAAACTGTGTGTTGAGCGCGTTTGTTATACTACGTGTATATGAACCACAATATAAAAGGCACCGGTCTGCAGATAACCGACGAGTTGCGCGGCTATGTAGAAAAAAGACTCTTGGTTGCCGATAAATTTGTGGGGAAGGACTCTACGGCGCATGCGGATGTAGAGCTCGAATTTGCACAGGTGCGCGATGGTGGTAAGTATCGTGCCGAGTTCAATCTAGCTCTGGGTGGCGGGTTGTACCGTGCGGAGCAGTGGGGCCACTCTATGCACGAGGCAATCGATCTAGCGATTGCGGTGCTAGAGAACGAATTACGTAAAACAAAAAAGAAGCACCAACACCTAGTGCGCCGTGGCGCCGGTGCCATTAAAGATATGGTTCGTGGCCTGCGTGATAGGTTTTAGGCCCCCTTCAAAAACTCCTTATATTCCATCTCCTTTTTGCCCTCGGGTATGACTTTAAGGATTTCTAGTTTGCCGTCAACTATGTCTGCTTCGGTAATGATGATGCGCTTACCGTTTTGATCTATATAAAAAGCGCGTGGGTTTTTGTCGAATGCGCGGATTTTAAGCAGCTGCTCGCGTGCGTTGCCGCTAAGGTCAATGAGTGCATCATTAGAGCTAAACTTTTTTGTAAACGTCGCCATAGTTTCGTCCTGCACCTCGGGAGTAATGGTGCCCTTAAGCCACTCGGGCAAAGTCTCTGCAAGCAGGGTGCCGCCCTCGGTCGCAAGTAGGTCTTCAAACAAAGAACCTTTCGGAGGCCACTCACTTTCTTCAAGTTCAATGCGTGCTTGTGCCACCACGGGGCCGGCATCCATTTTGTCTGACATTTGCATAACGCTTACGCCGGTGGTGCGTTCGTCGGCTAGAACGGCAGAAAGGGCGGGGGAAGGGCCGCGGAATTTGGGTAAGAGAGACGGGTGCACGTTAAGCGAACCCTTCTGTGGAATATTCAAAATGGCGTTGGGGATTAGCTTGTTATAGGCGGCAACTAAAAATACGTCCCAATCGGTGTTCTGAAGTTCTGCCACCAAAGTTTCGTCTTTTAGCGTTGTAGGCGTAAGCACATCTATGCCTCGGGCGAGCGCCCATTCTTTAACAGGCGATTGCTTAACCTCGAGTCCGCGCCCTGCGGGTTTATCTGGCGCAGTAATCACCAATGCAGGAAGCAGGCCCTTCGCTTCAAGTGCATCCAAAACTCGCACAGCAAAGCGCGGTGTACCAAAAAATGCGAATAAGGGGTTGGTGCTAGTCACGTGTTTCTCTCTTTTCTTTAAGGCTCTGCCAATTTTCGTCGTCAGTAACGCTCTCGGCTTTGTCTATATATAGAATGCCATCAAGGTGATCTATCTCGTGCTGGAAGATCTGTGCCACGAGGCCGCTCCCGTGGTAGATAAACGGAGCGCCCTTTTCGTTAAGAGCTTTGACGCTTGCCTTCTCGTGTCTGACCACGCTGCCGTATTTGTGTCGCACCGACAGGCAGCCCTCGGTCATTTCTACCGTAGCCTTAGACACGCGGACAAACTCCGGGTTAATAAATACGCGATCGGGGGGAGTGGGCTTATCATCGGCCATTTCTTCTGGCTGGAAGACCTTGCCGGCAATAACAAAAATACGGAGCGACTCGCCAACCTGCGGTGCCGCTAAGGCAACACCAAAACCCTCCTTCGCGAGCACTTTGCTCATTTTAGAAAGAAGGGTCTGTATTTTGCGGGAGGCAATGTCCTTTTTAAGGACAGGCTTAGCCACAGCCTTAAGGACCGGGTCGCCGATTTGGACTATAGAGTCATTCACTGATTTACGATAACGACTTTTTGGGTAAAAGAAAAGGCCGGCTCTCGGTGGGAGCCGGCCTAGTATCTGCGCATGCGGCGCGTTCGAGGGGGGCGGGAAAACGCGGCAACACGCAGATTGGAATGGGGTGGTCGGTCCCGTGGGGGCGCACGGAACCGACCTAGGGTCATGGCTGGAGGTCGGGGTGGGGGGTTAGCCAGAGGACCCATCTGCATTTCTGCGTTCGAAACTAACTACCAAACACAATACTGCCGGTATAGTCTTTTGTCAACAGCGTATCGGGACAGGTACAATAGGAGGAATGGAGCACATAAAAATGCACATAACCAAGACCTTGAGCAAGAAGGAAAAGGTGACTGAGCGTGGCGAGCTTATGCAATATTTTCGTGATAAGTTAAACAGCACCCGCGTGCGCGACGGCTACACGGCACTCAGCTTGGCGCGGATGGCAAAGGTCCTCCAGCTTATACCGACCAAGGATCTCTACTATTTACAGAGCGTATGCAACCAGGCACCCGACTTTTCTAAAAAATTCTGGTGGGAGGTCAATCCAAAGAATCATACTAAAGAAGCAAAAGAAGAGCAGAAAAAGAAGTTCGCTGCGCTCGATACTAAAAAACCATTCAAAAACTACAAATCGTATGGCAAACAGTAAATTTATTGTCGAAGGTCTGGCAGGCAAGAAGACACTTCAGGGCGAGGTGCAGATTAAGGGTGCTAAAAACGGCGCTCTGCCTGCTCTTGCCGCAAGCGTACTCTTTGAAGACGAGGTGCAATATGAAAACCTGCCGGGTATAGAGGACGTTAAGCGCATGCAGGAGCTCCTCGTTGATATCAAGCAGGGGAATACTGCATTGCGTAAAGATATTGCCGAGCGCTTTAGAGCGTCAATAATTTTGACTGGGCCAGTCTTGGCCAAGATGGGCTCGGTGGAGTTCCCGTTCCCGGGTGGCTGTGTGCTTGGAGAGCGTTCGATTGACCTCTTTTTACACAGCTTTAAGGCCATGGGCGCCGAGGTAGAAGAAGAGGAGAGCTACTTTAAGATTAAAGCTAAAAAATTAAAGGGGGCGCAGATTTTTTTCCCGTTTGTTTCTGTTACGGCTACCGAGACGATGATGCTCGCCGCAGTCTTGGCAGAGGGTGTGACAGAAATGCACAACGCCGCGATGGAGCCGGAGATCCCGCATCTAGCAGCCTACCTAAATGCCTGCGGCGCTAAAATTGAAGGCGCTGGCACTTCAACGATAAAAATCACCGGAGGTAGTTTGTTAAAAGCAGAAGGCAAGGCATATACGGTTGTACCAGATCGTATCGAGGCGGGTAGCTTTGTGATATTTGCCGCACTTGCTGCTAAAGAAGTAAAGGTTACTAACTGTGTGCCGGAGCATATAGGCGCACTTATCTCAATACTTAAACGCGCCGGTGTTGATATTGAAGTAGGGCCGGACTCGGTGACCATCCGAGGCTCTAAGCCAAACAGCGAATATAAACTTACCTCCGTGCGTACGCACGAGTATCCAGGCTTCCCAACCGACCTACAGGCGCCCATGGCTGTGTTTATGAGCCAGTGCACTGGCGAGGGGACGCTGCTCGAGACTATATTTGACGGACGCTTCCGCTATGTGGACGATCTGACCCGCATGGGAGCAAAAATGACGGTTATGAACCCGCATAAAATTTTGGTGCGCGGTCCGCGCGCGCTTACCCGCAAAGAGCTCGAGGGCCCTGACCTCCGCGCTGGCCTTGCGTACATTCTTGCAGCGACGGTTGCTACCGGCACTTCTACAATTAGCAATGCGTATGTGGTTGACCGTGGATACGAAAAGATTGAAGAGCGCCTTAAAGCACTCGGTCTCAATATAAAAAGAGAGGAAATATAAAACAGATCCGCCGCGCTTATTCAGCGCGGCGGGTTACCAGGAAGACCATTGGCCAAAGTAAGGCAGCAAAGATGGCGGTGTAGAGATACTCGCGCCTCTGAAAACGGGCGAGCCAGGGCATACGATCAATTTCCCCTACGCCCCACCGGCAGACGGTCACAAACGCGATCTGTGCACCAAGGGCATAAAGTAGGGCAATCGTGATAACTGCATTCACGAGAGTGTCCATAACGTTCCTCCAGGGTGAACTGCTAATATGCAGAATACGTCGAAGTCTGAAATTGTCAAATAATTGTTTCGTTACCACTTCTCACGTATTATTGCTCCGATGTCATTCTTTACTCCAAAGCTCGGCATAGACCTCGGCACCGCAAACACTCTTGTTTTTATGCCAGGGAGAGGCGTGGTTTTAAATGAGCCTTCGGTAGTAGCCGTATCTCAATTTGATAGAACGATCTTGGCAGTGGGGATGGAGGCTAAAGAGATGATCGGCCGCACACCAGACGAGATCGTGGCCTACCGCCCAATGCGCGACGGTGTTATAGCCGACTACCGCGTAACCGAAGCAATGCTTCGCTACTTTATCCGCAAGGCGATGCCAAAGTACGGCCTTTTTAAACCAGAAGTAATGGTCTCGGTACCAACAGGCGTTACCTCGACCGAGCGCCGCGCAGTCGTGGAGGCTGCAATGCGCGCCGGCGCTAGGAGCGCGTATGTGGTTAAAGAGTCGGTGCTCGCAGCAATTGGCGCGGGCGTGCCGATTAACGAGGCGCGTGGCAACATGGTTGTCGACATTGGCGGCGGCACGACTGACGTTGCGGTTATTTCGCTTGGCGGCATTGTGGCAAGTACGTCGGTTAAGTGTGCGGGAGACAAGCTCGACCACGCGATTGCCGACTATATGAAGAAATCTTTTAACTTAGCGATAGGCGACAAGACGGCGGAGAATATAAAAATAGGTATCGGCTCCGCCGTGCCTGTCGAGGAAGATATTGTGATGAGCGTGCGCGGCCGCGACTTTATTACCGGCCTGCCGCGCTCGATGGAGCTCAAAACGAACGACATTGTTAAAAGTATGGGGAAAGAGCTGCGCGAGATAATCAAAGCCATTCGCGACGTGCTCCAAGAGACACCGCCTGAACTTGCAGCTGATATTATTGACCGCGGCATTATTATGACCGGTGGCACGTCTCAACTTCGAAACTTCCCAGAACTGGTGCTGCGCCGCACGGGTGTTAAGGCGACGGTTGCTGCTGACCCGCTGTTTTGCGTGGCACGCGGCACCGGTATAGCGCTCGAACACCTAGATACGTACAAAAAGGCCATCATCGCAAAGCGATGATGGCCAGGGCGCCTAAGAGTGCGCATATTCCAATCGTTGTTTCGATCACCGACAACTGGCTCCATTGCAGCCAGTTTTTTCTTGTCCATTCTTCTCCGGTTCCTGTCGGTATTTCAGAGTTTGTCCACCTCGTACGTTCTATGCGGAAGAACCAGTACACGCCACCGTTTTTGATCGTGGCAGCGTCGTGGATATAGTGCGCGAGCACGCCGACCACAGTAATGGTAGCCCACTCCCATCCGCCGAGCGCATAGCCTACGAGTCCAATCGCAGGAAGCATCACGATCGGGAAATGGAGCCATGTCTTATGATGGTCTTCGGTGCGTGCGGTCCCGCCAAACACAGTTCGCAGGAGCGGCCAGAAGATATCGAAGTCCGGAAGCACGGTGAGGGCTGCACCAAGGGGTAGGTGCCACCATTCAAACGGGATCCCGAATGCTGCAGTAAGGGCGTTTATCAGAAGGACGCCCACCGCAAGGTCCATAAAGCCTGCATGGAAGTAGGCGATAAGGAGGCGAATCTTGCTCACGTTGTATACTCCCTTGTTGTTCAACTCGTTCTCTTATATCACTTTTGCTATGATGCGGCTATGCACCACGCCTACTATATAGAAGGGCCGCTGTCGCTCTTTGAGCCCTATAAAGAGCATCTCAAGCCCTTTTGGGCAGAGCAGTTTGAGCGCTTTGGCATAGACGAGGCACGGGCGCTGATAGAGCAAGCCCAGCTTAAGAACTTTGGCAGTGCAACTTTTTTTATTGCCACTGGTTCGCTCCCGACCGAAGCGCAGCAGGCACTCCTAAAACTTTTTGAAGAGCCTCAACCGGGAACTATGTTTGTACTCTTGGTGCCGTACGGCACCATAATCCCGACACTCCGATCGCGCATGTTGCCGTATCCTCCGCAGCAGATTGCCCCGAAAAAAGTCCTCGGGTCTCCCGTATCGCGCAAAGCCGCTCTCGGGCCAGACTCTTTTTCGGAACAATCTGCTACTACGTTCCTAAAGAGCAATCAAAAAGATCGCAGTGCTTTTATAACAAAGCTACTCAAAGACGACGATGTGCGCGAGCCGGTGCGCGAACTGTTGCAGGGGCTTGAAGCAGAGCTCTATACACAACTCCAAAAGGCCAAGGGAGACAAGGCTTTTTTAGAGGGTCTCGATGATATTGCCAAAGTGCGTAGCTATGCGGGCGACCGCTCTCCCTCGTTTAAGATGTTGCTCGAACATTTGGCTGTATCCCTCCCGACACTGTGACCCCTAAAAAGCTTAAAGAGCGAAAAGAAAGATTACTTAAGCTAGACCGCGAGCTTAAGAAATTGTTTCCAAAGGCGGGGACAGAGCTTAAGTTCAAGACGCCTTGGCAATTTATGGTTGCCGTGCAACTTTCTGCCCAGTGCACCGACAAGCGGGTAAACATAGTCACGAAAGAGTTATTTAAGAAGTACAAAAAGCTCGAGGACTATGTTGCGGTAGACCCAGCAGAGTTTGAAAAGGCGATTCACTCGGTAACTTTTTCTTTCAACAAAACACGCAATATTTTAGCGGCCGCGAAAGTAGTTAAAGAAAAATACAAAGGCAAGCTGCCGAAGAATATTAACGAGATGGTTGCGATACCTGGCGTGGGGCGCAAGACAGCCAATGTTATCTTGAGCGACTTATATGCAATTGCAGACGGTATAACCGTGGACACACACGTGATCCGCTTTGCACAGCGGTTTGATCTCTCCGACTATAGAGACGCTGTAAAGATAGAAAAAGATTTAATGCAGTTGCTCCCAAAAAAAGAATGGCCGTACTTTAGCCACCGGGTTGTCTTTTATGGCCGGTACCTTGCCCCGGCCCGCAAGTACGACACCACCAAAGACCCGTTAATTAAGATTTATCCAAAAGCTGCTAAACGATTCCGAGTTTAGTTTCGCAAAACCAAACTTTCAGGACAGCGGGAATTTCCTGCTGATAAATTCCCTAGGCTCGGCACCGTCGTGCCTCGCACTGTCCTTCAAGTTTGTTTTTGCTATACTTTCGTTATGGCATACAACTTTAAGCCGTTTGAGGCCAAAATTAAGGAGATTACAGAAAGACTTGGTAAAGACCTGGCAGGGGTGCGTACCGGCCGCGCAACGCCCGCAATACTCGACGGTATACAGGTAGAACAATTTGGTACGCGCATGCCTATCTCGAGCGTTGCCACTGTTTCTATAGAAGACGCACGCTCTTTACGTATAGCACCATGGGATGCCTCAATGGGGAAGGAAATTGAAAAGGCGATTACCGTTGCTAATCTCGGCCTTTCGGTTGGTGTGGATGAAAAAGGCGTACGCGTCTTTTTTCCTGACCTTACCGCCGAGCGCCGCACTCAGCTACTTAAACTGGGTAAAGAAAAGGTAGAAGAGGCTCGTGCCAGCTTGCGCCAAGGCCGCGACGAAGTGTGGAACGATATCCAAAAGCAGGAAAAGGATAAAAAGATGAGCGAGGACGACAAGTTTCGCGCTAAAGACGAGATGGAAAAGCGCGTGCAGGCCGCCAATAAAGCGTTTGACGACGCCTTTGCCCGTAAAGAAAAGGAAATCACAAACTAATTCATGACTTTTATTATATTCATCCTCATCCTCGTTGCACTTATTTTGGTGCACGAGTTCGGCCACTTTATTGTCGCCAAGCTCTCTAAGATTAAAGTAGAGGAGTTCGGGATCTTTTTCCCACCGCGCCTCTTTGCCATTAAAAAAGGGGAGACCGAGTACTCCTTTAACTGGCTGCCGTTTGGTGGCTTTGTGCGTATTTTTGGCGAGAATCATAACGAAAACGCTTCTGATCCAAGAAGTTTTGCCTCAAAGCCGCGCTACACACAGGCGGCAGTAGTAGTTGCAGGCATTGTGATGAACATCCTTTTTGCCTGGCTGGTCCTCAGTCTGGGCTACATGGTGGGTCTGCCCTCAGCTGCAGATCGCGCAGACGCAGGGCAGGTGAGTGACGTTAAAACAATGATCACTGCAGTCTTGCCAGACTCGCCCGCAGCAAAGGCAGGGATATTAGCAGAAGATGTTGTTAAAACGGTGGGCACCGGCATGATTGCACCTCAAACGTTTGAGACAGCAGACGACGTGCAGTCATTTATCGCCGCACATGGAGAAGAGAGCATCATACTCACAGTACTTCGCGATGACGAAGAAAAGACATTTATTGCGCGCCCAGTAGAAGGTTTTGTAGAGGGCCGCAAAGCGCTCGGCGTACAGCTAGGCGATGTCGGCGTACTTAAACTCCCGGTCCACCTCGCGCTTGTGCAGGGTGCAAAGCTTACATATGAAATGACGGTAGGCACCGCACAGGGTCTCGCATCGTTCTTTGTCCAGATTGCACGCGGTGTTGCCGACTTTACTACTGTTGCCGGGCCAATCGGTATTGTAAATATTGGCGCAGGCGCTGTAACCGACGGCTTTGCAGCGGCGGTGGTGCTTACTGCAGTTATTTCCATTAACCTCGCTATCATTAACCTGCTTCCGATACCTGGCCTTGATGGTGGCAGACTGCTTATTATTGCTGTCGAAAGCGTGTTGCGCCGTCCAGTTTCCAAAAAGATTACGATGGCGCTGACGCTTGCTGGCTTTGGGCTCCTTATTACCTTGATGCTGGTCGTGTCATATCACGACATCGTGCGTTTGGTTGGATAAATAAAAAAGGGAGTCGCATTCGCGACTCCCTGCACTGCACGGTTGGTGTACTGGCTAACTGGCGCCGACCATGTCGGCACCGACCGCGGCGAGTTCGATGATGTAGGCAGCCGGCCCCTTGGGCTGATCCTCCGTGCGGAGGATGATCACCGGGGTTCCTTCCTGGAGGTCGCTCGGATCGAGATTGGACCGCTCGACCGCATTGATGTGGAGGAACATGTCCTTGCCGCCGCCGAGATTCTCGATGAAGCCGAAGCCCTTGGTCTTGTCGAAGAACTTGATCTTGTGGGTCGCCCTCCTCGATCCGATCTCGCGGACATGGACGACACTCGGCGCATCGCCGATCTTCTTGGCCGGCTCGACCTTGCACGTGATCGGGGAGCCGACGCCGATGTCGATGTCCCGGTCGCCGAGCTTGGTCACATGCAGGAACGCCTGGCCGGTGTACGGCTGGTCGGCATTGGCCTGGACGAATCCATAGCCCTTGCCCCCGTTCCAGAGGGTGACGATGCCGATGATCTCCACCGCCTTGTCGAGCGGGGGATGTTCCGGACGCTTCTTCTTCCCGAACTGCTTGCCCATGTCGATGATCTCGCTATATTGTCCACCCCTGAATTGAGGCAGAAAGAGTATACCACCTATTAGACATATTGTCAACTATCTGGCCTGTGGCTTTTGCCTCCCTGCATAATTAGCCGTACAATGGCGCGTATATGAGACAGTCAGAGCTTTTTACTAAGACTCGTCGCGAGGCTCCCAAAGACGAGGTTTCAAAGAACGCGCAGCTTTTAATAAGAGGCGGATATATACATAAAGAAATGGCGGGTGCTTATACATATTTGCCGCTCGGGTATCGAGTGCTCCAAAAAGTTATTGGGGTGATCCGCGAAGAGATGAACAAGATAGGCGGGCAGGAAATGTTGCTCACCACATTGCAAGAGCCAAAACATTGGGAGGCGAGTGGCCGCTGGAGCGATGAACAGGTTGATGTGTGGTTTAAGACCGAGCTCAAAAGCGGAGGGGTGCTTGGCCTTGCACCTACTCACGAAGAGCCTCTTACGAACTTAATGCGCGAACATATATCTTCGTATCGTGACCTGCCTCGCTACGCGTACCAGTTTCAGACAAAGTTCCGCAATGAGCTCCGTGCCAAGTCTGGCATCATGCGTTCCCGCGAATTTATAATGAAAGACCTCTACTCCTTTAGTCGTAACGATGAGGAGTTCAGAACATTTTATGAGTCGTGCGCAGAAGCGTATCTAAAAATATTTAAGCGTGTGGGGCTTGGCGACAAAACGTATCGTACCTTCGCTTCTGGCGGCTCGTTCTCGAAGTACAGCGATGAATTCCAGACAGTTTCTGATGCGGGCGAAGATATTATTTATGTCCATGAAGGCAAAAACATTGCAGTTAATAAAGAGGTATACACCGACGAAGTAATGGCCGACTTGGGCATAGCTAAGTCTGATCTTAAAGAGATGAAGGCAATTGAAGTGGGGAATATTTTCCCGCTTGGAAAGCGCTTTTCTGATGCGCTGGGCCTGACCTACAAAGATGAGCAGGGCGAACCACAGCCAGTCACGATGGGATCGTATGGTATTGGCCCGGGGAGGCTCATGGGTACGATTGTCGAAGTACTTTCTGATGACAAAGGCATTGTCTGGCCAGAAAGTGTTGCACCGTACCGCGTGCATCTCATTGAACTTTCAAATGGCAATACGGAAGTATCAAGCGAGGCGAAAGAACTCTATCGCGAGCTAACAGAGGCGGGTATAGAAGTACTGTGGGACGATCGCGAGGCGCGTGCTGGCGAAAAGTTTGCAGACAGCGACCTCCTTGGTCTGCCGCTGCGCGTTGTTGTGTCAGAAAAAACCTTAACTGCAGGGAAGTTCGAGTGCGTACACCGCGCGACTGGCAAGACGGAACACAAGAGTGCTTCGGAGCTTATCAGCGGGCTAACCACACATGTTTGATGCACTCAAAGATAAATTTCGGCCTTGGCTTTCGAATGACGTAGGGATTGATCTCGGTACGGCTAACACGCTTGTGTATTTGCGCGGCAAGGGGATTGTCGTCGCAGAGCCGTCAGTGGTAGCCCTTAACCAGAAAACCGGACAGGTAGTGGCGGTGGGTACCAGTGCCAAACAAATGCTTGGCCGTACACCCGGGCACTTAATTGCCGTTAAGCCGCTCGTTGATGGCGTGGTCTCTGACTTTGAGGCAACCGAAGAAATGCTCGCGTACCTCATAAACCGCGCACAAGGCGTGTCTAAAAAGCTGCTTGGGCCTCGCGCGGTCATTGGCGTACCGTCGGGGATTACGAACGTGGAGATCCGCGCGGTAAAAGACGCTGCACAAAACGCCGGCGCCCGCGAGGTGCATATTGTCGAGGAGCCGATGCTCGCCGCGCTCGGTATCCGCTTGCCAGTTAAAGAAGCGCTCGGCAGCATGATTGTCGACATTGGGGGCGGCACCACCGACATTGCGGTTATTTCGCTCGGAGGCATTGTCCGGGCGAAGAACTTGCGCGTTGCCGGCGACAAGCTCGACCAGGACATTATTTCCCACGTGCGTAGCGAGTTTAAAATGCTGATCGGCGAAAAGACGGCCGAGTCCGTTAAGATGGCCATCGGATCCGTTATCGAAGAACAAAGTCATCTTGAGGCGGTTATACGAGGACGTGACCTCATTACCGGCCTGCCGCGCGAGGTTATTATTACGGACTCTGATATTCGCGAAGCTATTTCTACGTCTGTAGACACATTGATTGAAAGCGTGCGTGAGGTCCTCGAAACTACGCCGCCTGAAATTCTTTCTGACATTATGCGCAACGGTATTATTTTGGTGGGTGGAGGGGCCCAGCTAAAAGGTCTCGACTCGCTTTTAACACAATGGCTCAAGGTGCCGGTTATGGTTGCTGACGACCCGTTGACCGCTGTCGCTCGCGGCACCGGAGTTATTTTGGAGAATCCAGAGGCGCACCGCGACGTATTTTTAGAACATGACGACGATATCTCCTAAACGTCGGCGCAGAGGAGAGGGCATGCGGATGTTCCTTTTGGTGCTGCTCTGTCTGTTGGTGATAGCGATATTGGCTGTTTGGCGCCAGCCCTTAACCCAAGCGTTTTGGTTTTTTGCCGAACCAGTGCTGCATATCGGAAGAGAGTCGTCTCAGAGCGAGCTTGAGCGCCTGCGCGAGGAAGTGGCTTCATCGTCAGTACTTTTGCTCGATCGCAATCTCTTGTACGAAGAAAATCTGCGCCTCAAAGCGCGTCTAGGCCGCGTACCGGAAGGTGAGCGCTCGCTCCTTGCTGCAATACTGTTGCGCCCGCCTGGCACGCCCTACGATACGCTGATTCTCGATGTGGGAAGGCGTAACGACGTGGCGGTCGGAGATCTTGTCTTTGCCGGTGGAACGGTTGTTATCGGTGCCATTACAGAAGTCTATGGCAGCACGGCACGAGCTACTCTTTTTTCTGCACCTGGCCAAACGCACGATGCACTTATATTTTCTGAAGGCGGGTCAGTACCTATTTCGCTTGAAGGCCAGGGCGCAGGCTCTTTTGTTGGTAAAATTCCACAAGGTACACCCGTTGAGGTAGGCCAGACCGTTATCTTCTCAAATATTGTCCCGGTGTTTGCGGCGAGTGTATCATATGTAGAAGCCCTGCCGGGCGAGTCGTTCCAAACGGTATACATGCACATGCCAACTAATCCTTTTACCCTTAGGTTTGTTGAAGTACGTAAACCATAATCGTATGACGACTACTCGCATGCTTTTAGCGCTCACGTTCCTGCTTACGTCGGCAGGATTCTTGCTGCAGTTCTGGCCCCTGGCTCTCCTTGGCATTATCGCTATGGGCTGTGTCGGTAGAGGCTGGTATGCCATACCGGTTGGATTTTTACTCGACCTTGCCTACGGAGCACCGACCGGCACCCTGTATGTACTGGTATTTCCATTTACTATAGTGGCGCTTGGAGTCATTGTCGTTCGATTCTGGACTATGCGATATTTGTTGGACAAAACTTCTCAAGAGAGACTCGATTAGCTACAATAGGATCCCATGATTCTACGGCGATGGAGAAAAAAGAGCCGCGCGAACGAGATCCATCCAGACGAAATTCTCATTGATGCATCGAATCCGGCCGAATTTGATACCGACCAGTTTGAGGGCAGGATGGAGCGGCCGTTGTCCTATCGTTCACATATTCTTGCTGGCGGACTTATCGCGGTGTTGTTTAGTATCTACGGAGTACAGGCACTCAATTTACAGATAGTCAACGGCGCTACCTACGCCAAACAAGCGGCAGAAAACAAACTAGAGGAAGCGATTGTGTTTGCCGACCGCGGGCTTATCACCGACCGCACCGGCGCGGAACTTGCGTTTAATGTCCGCGCAAATGCCGACGACGACTTTGCCGAACGGGTATATGCGCCGTACCGCGGCATCGCGCATATTCTCGGCTACGCCAAAGCTCCGACCAAAGACACGTCGGGCCACTACTACCGCTTCTCGTTTTCGGGCATAGAGGGTGTGGAGAAAATCTATGATGAAATGCTCGCGGGCAAAAACGGTACCCGCCTTACTGAAACTGATGCAAAAGGAAACATAATTTCAGAAAGTGCTCAGCGTACTCCGGTAACCGGCACTACGCTCGCACTTTCATTAGATGCAGAGGTAACCCAGGCTCTGCACGACTCGATAGCGAAACGTGCACAAGAGTCTAAGTATCAGGGAGGGTCAGGAGTTATTATCGATGTGCAGACGGGAGAGTTACTCGCTATAACCAGTTATCCCGAATATTCGCCTCAAGATATGCTGGGCGGTCATGAGGAAACACTCGCGGGACTTCTTGCTGATACGCGCCAGCCGTTTATTAATCGTGCGATCTCAGGCCTCTATTCGCCTGGGTCTATTGTTAAGCCAGTTGTGGCGATCGCCGCACTCTCAGAAGGTATCATCAGCGAGAATAAACAAATTCTGAGCACCGGCTCGATTAGCATTCCAAACCCGTACTTCCCAGATAAACCATCGGTATTTAAAGACTGGAAGGCACACGGGCTGGTAGACATGCGCCATGCTATAGCAGTTTCTTCTGACGTGTACTTTTATGCCGTTGGCGGAGGGTATAAGGATCAAAAAGGTTTGGGCATTGCCACTATCGATCGCTACCTGCAGCTTTTTGGCCTCGGCAACGCAACTGGTCTTGCGGGCTTTAATGAGCCGGCTGGAACTATACCTACGCCCGAGTGGAAGGAAGAGACCTTTAATGGCGATCCTTGGCGCCTAGGCGACACGTACAACACTGCAATAGGGCAGTATGGTGTCCAGGTAACACCGCTTCAGATGGCGCGCATGGTGGCCACGGTAGCGAACGGAGGCACCTTGCTCACTCCAACGTTGATTGCAAGTACTACTCCCAAAAGCACGCGATTGCCACTTACTGCACATGCGTTTGAGGTGGCACGAGAAGGCATGCGTCTTGCTGCGACGGAAGGCACTGCCGTTGCGGTTAACATGCCGTTTGTCCATGTGGCGGGGAAAACCGGCACAGCGCAGGTAGGCGTTAAAAATGAATTTATGAATTCTTGGGTGGTAGGATTTTTCCCTTACGAAGCACCACGCTATGCCTTTGCGGTGGTCCTTGAGCGCGCTCCAGCACATACAGCAACCGGTGCCCCGGCCGCCATGAACGAGTTTTTGTGGTGGTTAAATCAGCATGCACCGCAGTATGTTGATTGACTTTGACCCCAGTTCCTGTACACTTTCTCAAACACTTTTTATATGGCAGAAGAACTAATGTCCCGTGAAAAATTCGAGGAACTAACCCGCGAGCTCGATGAGCTGCGTACGGTGCGTCGCAAAGAAGTTGCGGAGCAGCTTGAGTATGCCCGCTCGCTTGGTGACCTTTCAGAAAATGCAGAATACCAGGAGGCTCGCGAGATGCAGGCTGCAGTAGAAGAGCGCATAGGCAAAATTGAACACGTACTCAAAAACGCTAAAATTGTTGTAGAGGGTAAGAAATCTGAGAACATCGGTATGGGTTCTACCGTTACCGTGCAGAAGCTCGGTGCTGATGAAAAGAAAAGCTACACCATTGTAGGCGCCGAAGAGTCCGACATGTTTGCCGGCAAAATTTCCTACCACTCACCGCTTGGCAGTGCACTCCTAAACAAAAAGAAAGGGGATGAGTTCTCATTCCACACTCCTAAAGGCGCTCAGAAGTACAAGATTCTCAAGGTTGAATAAATAGGCTACCATTAGCCTATGTTTTGGGCAGACCGGCTTGCCGGCGAAATTACTGAACGCTACGGAAAGGGAAAGGAAATCCTTATTCGTGACGAAAAGACGCCTTCTGGCCGTGTGCACGTCGGCTCTATGCGCGGCGTGGCCATACACGGAGCAATAGCCGAGGCGCTTACCGAACAGGGTGTAGGCAACACTTTTAACTATGAGTTTAACGACATGGACCCGATGGACGGGTTTCCAGAATACTTGCCTGAAGATTTTCGGCAGTATATGGGTCAGCCACTTCGGAATATCCCATCGCCAGATGGCAAGGCAAAAAACTTCGCAGAATATTTTGCAGAAGAGTTTAAAGAGGTAATCACAAAAACAGGTTTTACTCCTACGTTCTACAACGTGAGCGAGCTCTACTTTGCGGGGAAGATGGATGAAGTGATTCGCATAGCGCTCGACCATGCTGCTGATATTCGCCGGATCTATAAAGAAGTTTCTGGCTCACAAAAGCCAGAAGATTGGTTTCCACTTGCGGTTATTTGTGAGCAGTGCGGCAAAGTAGGCACAACCCGCGTGTTTGCATGGGATGGCAGCGAGGTGTCGTACAAATGCGAACCCACGATGGTGAAGTGGGCGCAAGGTTGCTCACACGAAGGCAAAGTCTCTCCGTTTGGCGGCAAGGCAAAGTTCCCGTTCAAAGTTGAGTGGCCGGCAAAATGGAAAGTGGTGGGCGTTATGGTAGAAGGCGCCGGTAAAGACCACTCGACCAAGGGCGGCGCGAGAGATGTGGCTGCACATATTGCTAAAGAAATATTTGAGTACGATGCACCGATGGATGCGCCGTATGAGTTCTTTTTGGTTGGCGGCAAGAAGATGTCGTCTAGCAAGGGGCGGGGAAGCAGCGCCAAAGAAATTTCTGAACTCGTGCCGGCAAAGATCTTCCGTCTTGCGCTCATGGGGAAAGAAATTAACCAAGCATTTAACTTTGATCCAGAAGGCGACACTATACCCGTGCTCTACGATCAATATGACAAGTTGGCGGCAGGGTATTGGACTGACACAAAAGACGATTATGCACGGCTGTTTGAGCTGATACATCCTGACCGGAAGATTCCCGCGCAATCAGTACTGCCACGCTTTAGCCAAGTGGCATTTATGGTGCAGATGCCGCATATGGACCTCTATACGTCGTTTCCTGATGCCGAAAAAGCCGAGCTTGATGAGCGCGCAATGTATGCAAAGCGCTGGTTAGAGCAGTACGCACCAGAGAAGTTTGTCTTTAAGCTGCAGGAATCTACTCCTGAAGCAGCGCGCTCGCTTAACGACACTCAAAAAGCAGCCCTGCGAGAGCTCTTAAGCTTTATTGAAATTGCTCCGGCAATGCCAGGTGGAGAAGAGTTGCATAAAAAGCTTCACGATATAAAAGAAACTCAAAAAATTACGCCAGCAGAGCTGTTTGGTGCAATTTACCGTTCGTTTTTAGATAAAACATCGGGTCCACAGGCAGGATGGTTCCTTTCGTCACTCAAAAAAGAGTTTGTAGTGCAAAGACTCAAAGACGTAACTCAATAAAAGTTAAAGGGCGCCTGGATTTCTCCGAGGCGCCCTCTTCGTTAGTGGCAAAGCATCTCCTGCATCTCAAGTCCGACCCGTTCCATCGCGTCAGAGGCGATTACGGTGACTGAAAAGCAGAGAAAGAAAGCGATGCCGCACATGATAAGAAATTGTTTTGTTTGGACGTTCATGTCATCTACTCCTACTAGGGGGTGAATGCTGAACGCCTCCCTGTACTTCCATTAAAGAGTATAGCATATAGAAAACATTCTGTCAAGTTGTGTATAAGTGCCCTAGGTGGGGTAGAGTGGTTGTATACTCTAGTCTAGTGGGACAGAGTGGGATTATGTTGATTGGAGAATACAAACACACATTAGACTCCAAAAAACGCCTCTCTCTCCCGGCGAAATTCCGAAAGGAAATCGGCGAACAGGTTGTCATTACTCGAGGGCTAGACCAATGTCTCTTTCTGTTTCCCGTACGGACATGGAACGAGATAGCGGCAAAACTTGAGAAGCTGCCGTTCGGCGAAGCAACCGCGCGAGGCATGAGCAGGTTTTTGCTCGCTGGCGCCGTTGAGGTTGAGGTGGACGGAGCAGGCCGCGTCCTCATCCCAGACTTTCTTAAAGAATTCGCTAAGTTAGGTTCGACAGTAGTCCTTGCAGGAGTGTCCGATCGGGTAGAACTCTGGAGCGAAAGTGCTTGGTCAGAGTACACACGCCAGATAGAGGCAAATGCCGAGCAGATGGCCCAGACCCTGGGAGACCTAAGGATTCTGTAGTAGATTGTTTGTTCTTTCTAACTAATCACTTTTTAACCGTATGACGCATGCTTTGACTTCCATTCGTGTTAAGCATCATCCCCGTCGAGAGGAGGATGTTACTCAACGCGAGTGGAATTCAGGGCATACCAAAAAAAGAGAGCACCAAAGCGTGCTCGTGCAAGAAGTTGTGCGCATGCTTGCCCCTAAAAAGGGGGAAGTGGTAGTTGATGCGACAGCGGGGCAGGGTGGACACAGCGAAGCACTCCTAAAAGAGGCTCAGGTGCGTCTTATAGCACTCGATGCCGACCCGACTGCGGTAGAAGCAGTACAGACCCGCCTGAAGCGCTTTGGAGAGCGTGTAGAGGTCATTAACAGCAACTTCTCTAAGATCGCTGACGTGCTTACCGACTCTGGCGTTCAGGAAGTAGATGCCGTGTTGTTTGACCTTGGTTGGAGGCAGGAGCAGCTCGCACAAGGTCGCGGGTTTTCCTTCCAGCAGGATGAACCGCTCATCATGAGCTATGGCGACATCCCGGCTTCTGGCTTTACGGCTGCAGAGGCGCTTAATCAGTGGTCAGAAAAGGCTCTCGCGGACGTCTTGTTTGGATACGGGGAGGAACGCTACGCTCGCCGCATTGCTAAAGCCATTGTTGAGCGACGCGAGGTTAAACCAATAGAAACAACCGTTGAATTTGTTGAGATAATCCGCGATTCAGTCCCGTCTCATTATCGCCATGGCAAACTACACTTCGCTACACGCTCATTCCAGGCCCTCCGCATTGCCGTTAACGACGAGCTCAGTGTTATAGACAAAGGCGTGAGGGGAGCGTGGAAACACTTAGCCCCCGGCGGCAGGATAGCCGTGATCTCCTTCCACAGTACGGAAGACAGAGTAGTAAAGCGGTTATTCCAGGCCTTAGCAAAAGAAAACGGAACACTATTAACAAAAAAGCCCATCGTCGCCACAAAAGAAGAACTTACTCATAACCCATCTAGCCGCAGTGCGAAGCTCCGCGGAATTCAGAAGGACCAATAACAAATTTATGAAATCAATAGCTATCAAATACAATCCTTACTTGACCCGCGTCGGTGCAGTCTGTGCCGTGGTTATCGCCATTTCGGCCCTGCTCTACGGCGTATTTCTTCTTGAGGCGGTTGCTCATACGGCTAAGCGCACCAACGTTGGGCGCGAAGTACGTGAACTCACGTCTAAAATTGGTATGCTCCAGGCACAATCGCTCGCGCTCACCAGGCAGCTTACCCCTGAGCATGCAGGGGAACTTGGTTTTATTGCGCCAAACGATGTCTCCACAGTCTTTGCCACAGAGGCTAGTCGCGGCCTTTCTCGTGGTAGTTTTTAAGAGATGCAGAAGCAGCGGTTTGTCACTCGCGTACGCGTCACGGTTGCCCTTTGCGTACTAGTCGCCCTGTTTATTATCGGGCGGCTCTATTATCTGCAAATTATTCAGGGTCATCTTTATGCGGCTCGCGCCGACTCGCAGTTAACCAAGCCGGTTAACACACTCCTTTTGCGTGACTCTATTTACTTGAGCGACAAGGAGGGCAATTTGGTGCTTGCGGCCACGCTTGAGGCGGGTGCTACCAGTTCGGTACGCCAACGCTACTACCCCGGAGGCTCCCTTGCAGCGCAGGAAATAGGTTTTGTCGCGTATAACGAAAACAAACTTGAAGGCCGGTATGGTCTTGAGCGGTATTACGAGCAAACTCTCGCACGCGAACAGGAGGAACTGTACTCAAACTTTTTTGTTGAACTCTTTGGTGCAGCACGGGCCGTACTTGGCGGCGAACCGACGACGGGCGATGTGATTACTACTCTTGAGCCTACGGTACAGGCCGAGCTTGAGCGTACGCTCGAGGACTACGATAAAGAGTGGAACCCGCGGCTCTCGGGCGGCATCATAATGGATCCCAAGACCGGCGAGGTGGTGGGTATGGCTATGCACCCTACGTTTGACCTCAACGCCTTTAATAAAGAAAAGACTACAAGCATTTTTGCTAACGCGCTTGTAGAAAACGTATATGAAATGGGCTCCATCATTAAGCCACTTACGGTAGCGGCGGGCCTTGATAGTGGCGTTATTACGCCGCAGACAACCTACAACGACACGGGGGAGATTACTCTTGACCAAAAAACGATTCGCAACTTCGATGGCAGGGCGAGGGGTGTTGTAGATATGCAGCAGATCCTCAGCCAATCGCTCAACCTTGGCGTATCGTTTATAGCGCAAAAAATGGGGCCAGAAAAAATGCGCGAATACTTTTTGGATAAATATAAACTGGGTGTTGAGTCGGGTATAGATCTGCCTGGCGAAGTGCACGGCCTTATGAGCGGCCTTCAGAGTCCGCGCCGCGTTGAGTACTCGACCGCATCGTTCGGCCAGGGCATTGCAATGACACCTATTGAAACCGTGCGCGCTCTTGCAACGCTCGCAAACGGCGGCAAGCTGGTGACGCCCCACCTTGCTAAAGCGATCCGCTATGATACTGGCTACACGCACGAACTTTCGTGGCCTATGGACGAGCAAGTGCTGCAACCTCAGACTTCTACACAAATAAGCCGCATGTTGACCGAGGTCGTGGACAAGGCGCTTCTTGAGGGTAAGATTAAGCTTGATCGCTACAGCGTTGCGGCAAAAACCGGTACAGCACAAATAGCGAACCCCAACGGCGGCGGGTACTATGCCGATAGATTCCTCCACAGTTTCTTTGGCTACTTCCCATCATTTGACGCTCGGTTTATTGTCTTTTTGTTTGCTGTTGAACCGGTGGGGGCTCCGTATGCTTCGCAAACGCTCGCCCGGCCGTTTAATGCGCTCACCCAGTTTCTGATAAGCTATTACGACATTCCGCCCGACCGATAAACCGACGATGAGACACTTTTTCAAAAAACTAATTGTAAAAATCCTCTTACTTGAGGCGCGAGCGGTATTAAAAAAATATAAGCCCAAGATTGTTGCCGTAACGGGCAGTGTGGGTAAAACCTCTGCCAAAGACGCCATATTTAGCGTGCTTGCAGGGAATGCTCATGTACGTAAAAGTCAGAAAAGCTTTAATAGCGAGATCGGCTTGCCACTTACTATTTTGGGCGTTCCGAACGCGTGGAGTAACCCGCTTAAGTGGCTCCAGAACTTTTTAGACGGACTTTTTTTGCTTATCACGCCCGCTAAATATCCGGAGTGGCTGGTCTTGGAAGTGGGCGCAGACCGCCCTGGCGATATTAAGAGCCTCGCCAAGTGGCTCCCGGTTGATGTGGCAGTCATTACGCGATTGCCTGAGGTGCCGGTGCATGTGGAATATTTTGACTCGCCAGAAGAAGTGATTGAAGAAAAGGCGTCGCTTATAAAAGCGTTGAAGCCGGGCGGCACCTTGGTGCTGTATGCCGGCGATATTGAGGCCGAGACGCTTAAACCACGCGCTGGAAATCATCCGGTAATTACCTATGGCCTGGTGCCGCACGCCAATGTGCGTATTGATGAGTCGAAACTGGTCTACACAAAAGGCGATGAGTCCTGGCCGATTGGTATGGGCGCAGAAATGTTTGTGGATGGAATTTCCGTGCATGTGCAGGTGGTGGGCGCTATTGGCGCGCACGCGCTCCTACCCGCACTTGCGGGAGCAGCAGTAGGGAAGGCGCTCAACCTGCCTATTGAGCAGATTGTAAAAGGACTCGAGGGATACGAACCACCGCTTGGCCGCATGCATTTGATACGTGGTATTAAAAACACCCTTATTATCGACGACACCTACAACTCCTCTCCTGCGGCCGTTGTCGCAGCCCTAGATGCCCTTACGATGGTGGGTACGCATGCGCTTGGACGCAAGGTGGCAGTATTGAGCGACATGCTCGAGCTCGGCAAACACTCGGCGACTGAGCATAAAAAAGTTGGCGCTCATGCGGCTAAGACCTGCAGTTTACTGTTGACGGTCGGCCTACGTGCGCGCGACATGGCCCAAGGCGCACTTGATGCGGGTATGCCTGACTCAGCTATTTTGCAATTTGAAAGTGCAGAGAGTGCAGGTAAAGAGCTCCAGGCTATGATGCTTGAACATGACGTCGTGTTGGTTAAAGGCTCACAGAGTATGCGAATGGAGAAAGTTGTTGAGGAAGTGATGGCAGAGCCCGAAAAGGCAGGAGATGTACTGGTGCGGCAGGATGCTGAGTGGAAGAAAAGATAACCGCACATCTTTTCTTCCTTCCTACTAGCAGACGTTTTGGCGCGAAGCGATATAGGCGAGAGGAGGCAAAGTGGTAATATTGACGGATTAATAAAAAGTGATACAATAGTTCCGGTTGAGTTCCATGAAAGGGCACAGGCGGTTTGGTTCCTTAAGGAGCCCTGACCGTGGGAGTTGTTGTTGACCGTCTCGTGTCTGTGCAAACAGGCTTGCTGATAGTCCTGATATTCCCCCCGGGGCACAGGCCTTACTTAGCCACCTTAAGTGCCAATCTCTGGTCTCAACCATGGCCGTCGCGGATGCATCCGCGACGGCCTCTTTCTTTTTATAATGGCCCTCTAGATTTCTTTATACACTGTCTCAGCAACGTCTTTAATAACACCTGCCAACACGTACGGGTCGGTGCCATGAGTCATCACACACAACAGGTAGGGTGAATCGGGGTGATACACAATGCCGCAGTCGCTCAGTTCTACACCTTCTGTTCCATTGCTTTCTGTAAGTCCGCGCACACCATACTTGTGGGCCACTGCAATATTTTCCGGAGTACCAGCTCGCAGCCCCAAAACGAATTCAGATTCAGAAAGTATTTGCAGAGCGGTGTTAGACATGCGGCGGCCGAGATAGGTGCCGTTATAAAGTACGCGGAAGAAGAGTGCGTAGCTTTTTGTAGAAAGCTGGTACAGCCCGCTCTCGCTCTCGTATGGGTCCTTAAGTCCAAGGATGTGATAGGTCTGGTCAAGAGATTTCTGGTCGGCGTGCTCTTCCAAAATATCTTTCGCACTGTTGTCAGATTGGATAATCATGCCGCGGATAAGGTCGAGTACGGTATATGACTTGTTCGGAACCAGTATGGGCTTTTGTACTAACTTGTCTTTTGCTTCCTCACGCAGTTCATAGGGGTACACTGTTTCGAGTATGTCTGGATCAGTCCCTACTTGTTTTAAATAGGTCATCATGATGGGAACTTTTAGCAGGCTTGCGGGCTCGTATAACTCTAACTCATTGACTCCCATCCAGCGGTTTGAGTTGAGGTCGCGATAATAGACCGAGGCAGAAATAATTTTTCCATCATCTTGTGAGGCATTGATTAAACGGCCCACTTTTTGGTCAAGCGAAGTAAGCTCTCCTGCCTCCTCATTTTCGTCTACCTGACAGATAAGTAGGGGATGGATAAACTGATAGCGGGTGTCGTACTCGCGTATTGCTTGATCATCTGTGTCGCGCGTCTGTACCGACGTGGTCATGGCAGCAAGAAATCCGAGAGCAAAAGCACCCATAACGAGCAGGGCGTGGATTCGATACTGGTGCCAGAAATTTTGCATAGCTATATACATACAATGCAACTATTGATAGCCCCATAGTATCCCGACTGAAATGCTTTGAAAACTAAGCAGTGGCAGGTCTTTCTTTTTACCAGTTTTTGTTTTATTGTGTTGAACTAAGGCCCTATAATCGAGTGAGTGAGAGAAAAGAAAGCTTGTTTTCTTTTCCGAACGAGCGAAGATTACATGGCCAAACGCAGTTTGGCCCTATCGTCTAATGGTTAGGACGGCGCCCTCTCACGGCGCAAATCGGGGTTCGAATCCCCGTAGGGTCACTAATGAACAAAGTTTTAGGTTCGGAGTTTTTTGATAGGCCGGCTCTGACTGTGGCAAAAGAGCTGTTGGGGAAGTATTTGGTGCGGAAAGTTGGGCGCAAAGAAATCGCGCTGATGATTACAGAAGTTGAGGCGTATGATGGCCCTAAGGACCAAGCTAATCATGCACACCGGGGGCAAACGCCGCGTAATACGCCCATGTTTGATACTGCAGGCACTATCTACGTGTACTTTACCTACGGCATACACTGGATGCTCAATGTGGTCTGCGGCAAGAAGGGGTACCCGGCGGCTATTTTGATTAGAGGGGCGGGAGATGTGGTTGGTCCTGCGCGCTTAACTAAAGCACTTTCAATAGATAAATCTCTCAACCATAAAGTCCTTGGCGAGAAGGCAGGGTTGTGGATTGAAGACAGGGGAGTAAAGATTTCGCCTCGGCAGATTGCCCGCACACCGCGTATTGGAATTGGCTATGCTGGGGAGTACGCACTTAAGCCGTGGCGCTTCGTGATAAAATCTGAGGTAAATGGCACTGTTAGACGAGCTCAAAAGCCTCGGGGTTGAAACATCTGACACTGCAGAGGTGCTTGAGAAGCTCTCGCGCGATGCGAGCCTTTTTGTGCTCAAGCCTGAGGTAGCGGTATACCCTAAGAACAATGAAGATATTGCAAAGGTAGTGCAGTTGGTATCACAAAAAAAGAAGGAGGCTTCTAAAACCCATATCTCTGTAACGGCGCGCGCTGCAGGCACCTGCATGTCGGGCGGGCCGCTAACGGATTCTATTGTGCTTGATACGACTAAATATCTAAACAAGTTTTTGGGTATGGAAGGTATGTCTGCGCGCGTAGAGCCAGGAATGTACTTTAGAGATTTTGATAAAGAAACAAAAAAACAGAATCTAGAATTGCCGAGCTACACCGCAAGTCGCGAGTTGTGTGCCGTAGGCGGGATGGTGGGTAACAATTCTGGCGGTGAGAAAAACCTTAAATACGGCAAAACCGCGCGCTATGTAGAGGAGCTTGAAGTGGTGTTAAGCGACGGGCAGGTACACACTCTTATGAATCTGGAAGGGGAGGCTCTTCAGCGCAAGCTGGCAGAACAGAGTTTTGAGGGCGAAATCTACCGCAAAATGTCCGCATTGGTCGGAACGCCCGAGCATAAGAAAATTATAGAGGCGAGCAAGCCACAAGTAGAAAAAAATTCTTCCGGCTATGCTATTTGGGACATTGGAGATGGCAAGAACTCACTTAACCTGGCGCGGCTGATGGTGGGGGCTCAAGGAACTCTAGGAATTACCACCAAGATTAAGTTCAAGCTCGTACATCCTAAGCCCTATGCAGCTATGACGGTGATGTTTCTTAGCTCGCTCGATGGGTTGGGCGACGTCATCACCCAAGTGTTGAAGTACAGTCCCGACAGCTTTGAGTCGTACGACGACCATACCTTCCAATTAGCAGTAAAATATTTCCCCGAGTTTGCCGCGCAGATGAAGGCGGGCATTATTAAGCTAGGTTTCTCATTCTTGCCCGAAGTGTTTATGGTGTTAACCGGAGGCGTGCCTAAGCTCGTCTTAATGGCCGAATTCCGTGAACACAGTCAGGCCGAAGCTTTAAAAAAAGCAGAGGCGTTGGCACAGGTGATCAAAAAAAGTAATAAGAAAATCGGCGTACGTGTTGCCAAAAACGAGGCCAAGGCGCGCAAGTATTGGACAATCCGTCGGGAGAGCTTTAACTTGTTGCGCAAGAAGGTGCGCGGCAAACGAACGGCGCCGTTTATAGACGACTTTGTGGTTAACCCGCTTAAATTTTCGGAATTCTTACCTAAGCTCGAAGCCATCATGAGCACCTACAAACTGACCTACACGATTGCGGGCCATGTAGGCGACGGTAACTTCCACATCATTCCGCTGGTTGACCCTAACGACCCCACAACAGCCAAAACCATAGATGAGCTAAGTCATAAGGTGTACGACCTGGTGGTGGAGTATAAGGGCTCGATAAGCGGGGAGCACAATGACGGGTTTATAAGGACGCCCTATGTAGAAAAGATGTTTGGCCCTGCGATGTACGCGCTCTTTCATGAAGTAAAAAATATCTTTGACCCCCTAAACATATTTAACCCTGGCAAAAAAGTAGGTTCTACGTTTAGCGATTCGCTCGGGCATTTGGATTTGCCTAAAGTAGTAAAAAAATAAAAAAGAAAAGCGGCGCCAATGGCGCCGCAGGGAAGTCGAACTACGCGTAAACGCTCCAGTCGTCCTCGTACTTGAGGAAGTCGAAGCGCGGGTTCTCTGGCCGATAGACCAACGGGATCCCGAACGTCTGCCGAACGTTTTCCGATTCGTTGATCTGATCGTCGAAGTAGGTGCGGAGGAGGTGGGCTGCCGGTATGTGCAGAATCCGCATGGCATACCCAGGAGGACATACCATCATGCACACGACACTGGCCTCAAGTAGAGTGTGTAGCCAGATGCCGTTGTTAGCCTGAGCCTGTTCTCGACCTGGTCGACGTTGCGCATTCTGAATGAGTTGGATCTCGGTCAGCTTCTTGTTAATCAGGAGGCGCGTAAAATGGAGTCCTTCGCTCAAGTTTGCAGGGCTATAGGGAATGAACTCAACACTCAACCCTTCCTGCTGAGCTAAGTAGGCCACCACGAGAAGTCGCCGCGCCAGTAGTTGCGCAGCGTTCTCCACTTCCTGCATGTCATTCCGGATGTGCAGCATTACTTCCTCCGTGCGTTGATATTCGTCTGCTATATTTATACAACAAATACAGTAAAAAGCAAGTTTTAAGAAAGAGTACAATAGATACATGGAGCCGCTTGCAAACAAGATCCGCCCAGAGACACTTGAGGAGTATGTCGGCCAGGAGCATTTGGTAGGGCCAGGAAAGCCTTTGCGCGTGGCGATAGAAGAGGGACACCTCTTTTCTTTTTTGTTGTGGGGTCCGCCGGGAAGTGGTAAGACAACACTGGCGCGTATATATGCAAACGCGCTTGATGCCGAATTTCACGAAATCTCCGCAGTTGATGCCGGCAAAGACGATATAAAAAGAATTGTGGGGGAGAAGGGCGCGATGCAGTTTAGCCTAAAGCCCAAAGTGCTTTTTATTGACGAGATCCACCGGTTTAATAAAGCCCAGCAGGACTTTTTGCTGCCGTTTGTTGAGCGCGGTGAATTAACTTTGATCGGTGCTACGACTGAGAACCCAAGCTTTGAAGTAATCCCGGCCTTACTTTCGCGCTGCCGGGTTTTTGTGCTGAATGAGTTTAATGAGACAGAAATGGACGCAATCTTAAAACGCACCAAGTTTAAAGTGCCTAAAGATGCTAAAGAGTGGCTGATAGAAATGGCCCATGGCGATGCGCGCGCTGCTATAACCGTGCTCGAGAACACGCAGCGTTTCTACAATAAAATTACGGTTGAGACGCTTAAAGAGTCTATCCAGAGCACGCACCTGCGCTACGACAAAAAAGGCGAGGAGCACTACAACACCATAAGTGCGTTTATAAAAAGCATGCGTGCAAGCCAGCCCGACGCGGCACTGTACTACCTCGCGCGTATGGTAGATGCTGGCGAAGACCCGCTGTTTATCGCGCGCAGGATGGTCATCTTTGCGAGCGAGGATATTGGCTTGGCAGTACCAACGGCGCTCGTGGTAGCAAACGCGGTATTTGATGCATGCAATAAAATCGGCTACCCGGAGGCGGCGGTAAACCTGGCGCACGGTGTGGCGTACTTGGCGCAGTGCAAAAAGGACAGGAGCTCGTATGAAGGCTACTTTGACGCGGTAGATGATGTAAAAAAGTTCGGCAACCTGCCAATACCCTTAAAAATCCGCAACGCGCCCACCAAACTGATGAAGGACTTAAAATATGGCAAAGGCTACAAAGCATATGACAACGAAAGTTTTTTGCCCGACAAACTAAAAGGGAAGAAGTATTTGAAATAAGAAAACCGCCGGTGATTGGTTAGATCATCGGCGGCTGGAGGTATTCGTAGGGCTTGCGGTCGGCTATCCGCAGGTAGCGTAGAGCGGGGCGCATTCCTGTGCCCGCGCAGTTGGTACAATTTTTGAACCAATTGCGCACGGGTATGCCTTTCTTGGGGCGGGTGAGCGAGCCTGCCCCTTTGCATCGTTTGCAGAGCTTCATTGGCGTTCTACCGGCATGGCAGAGCAGTAGAAATAGACTGCTCCACCAACGAACCCCTCCGCAAACATCATGAGCCCGAATATGAGGAACTGAGCTTGGACATCGCTCGACTCCAGAAGCAGGAGGGCGAGGCTGGAGTTGAAGACATCAGGGTAATTGTGCGGTCGGAAGAGGCACAGAATCAGTGCAGCAATTCCGGTAACGTTGCCCACCGCGAATGCCATTGATTGAAGAGACTTCACCAGACCCTTATGGAGCAAACGCACGAATAGTAGGACGACGAACAGGCTGGGGATCATCATCTCCAGTGCAAACGAGACGTCGCTCCAGGTTGCGGTCGCACTTACCGGCTTGAGCCCAATGAGAGCGTACAGGGCTGTCTGCACGAGTGGTGCGAGTGCCGTTGTGGTTGCTACCGCGACAATTGTCACGATAAGGGCAAGTAGTCTGAAAGAAACCTGATACATCGGAGAACCCTTTCGACTGTTCGTCTCGCTTCTTTTAACTATAAAAATCCTATCTTGTCAAAGTAAAAATAAAAGAGGACGGGCACTTGGTTTAGTGTCCGTCCTCGAGCGCGTACAGCGGTGTGCGGGGGCGATGTTTGCGGCTGTTGGCCTCCCATGCTCGCTGCAGGAAGCGAATGTCGATGAATTTTTTGTAGTTGTCCCACTCATCGGCATCGATCTCGCAGGCGGCCACTGCTTCCTCAAGGGTTTGATTCCGGGCCGTCCTGTAGTTTTCTCTATCCTTAGGATCGACCTCGTTGAGCGATCTCAGCTTATGATGGCAGACGCTGAGCAGATTGCGAGCTGTCTCTTCGTGGAGAATCACGTCGGGGCTGCCACAGAGCCACAAGTCTTGAACGAAGAGCTCCTGCGCGGTAAAGCGTGTGTAGCGATCAGTCATCCTTCTCTCCGACGATACGCATGGTCAGGCGGCGGGTCTCCGGCGTACCCTTGGCAGGGTAGCGGGTGTCGATGGTGCGCTGACGAACCATTCTGCCGAGGCGGCGGATTGCCTCATCAAGATCCTTGGCTGGTTTGCGCCGCAGTTCTTCGTGCACGCTTGTGTGACGATATGCTGGCATGTCATGCCTCCTCTTGTTGCGGGGAACTCAAAAAGCTACTGCATATAATTATGCAGGAATTTCTGTATTTGTCAAACTGACCTTACTGAAAGAGTGTGGATACAACGTCTTTTACGACATTGCCGTCGACTTTACCCTTAAGGTCTTTCATCAAAACGCCCATGAGTTTGTTGGCGCCAGTTTTGTCGGCAACGCCAAGCTCGGCTGCCTTTGCTTTAACGGCTGCTTCAATTTCTTCGCGGGACATCTGAGCGGGGAGCATGGATTCAATAACGGCAAGTTCGGCCTTTTCGCCCTCAGCCAATTCTGGTCGGCCACCCTTTTCAAATTGCTCGATAGAGTCTTTGCGCTGCTTGCCGGCGCGCATAATAATAGTCATCACTTCGTCATCGGTAAGCATGCCCTCAGGGCCGGTGCCTTTAGTAATAGACTCGTTCATAGCGGCGGTAACCAAACCACGGAGTACGGTAAGACGCACCGTGTCTTTGGCCTTCATGGCCTCCTTAATGCCTGCTTTAAGTTCTGCATGTGTCATATAAGGAGAGCATAGCATTTGGCGTTAAATTTGTGTACCGCGGTTTTGGGTGCAGTGCTACAATGCCGTGATGGATTGGCTGATAATTTTGGTGATCGTTATTGTAGTTGGGCAGGCAGCGACCTTATATGTATTTTGGCAGCGTGGGCGGCAAACAATAGAACTGCCACCGCAGGACAACTCGAGCATGCTTATGATGCAGCAACAGCTCCACGAGCTCACGCGCGCCATGGACAGTAAGCTTGGCGAGGGCACACGCACCATGTCGGACTTTATGTCGTCGCAGTCGGACCAGGCGCGGATCCTCATGAGCACTATTACTAAGCAAGTGTCTGATCAGCTGGTAGAGGTGGTTAAGGGCGTGACAGAAACTCGGGAGTCTACCAAACAGGTATTTACGATTGCCGAGCAGCTCAACAACCTTGAGCGCGTGCTAAAAAACCAAAAACAGCGCGGTAACTTGGGCGAGGCATCGCTCGAACTGGTGATGGGCAATATTTTGCCGCCGGGCGCCTACCAAATGCAGTACGAGTTCCCAGGCGGCGAGACAGTAGACGCTATTATCCGCACCAAAGAGGGGTTTATCCCGGTGGATGCTAAGTTCCCGCTGGAGAATTACACGAGGTTGCGCGACGAGCGCGATGACGAGCGTCGTGTAGAGATTGAAGAGGCCTTTAAACGCGACCTAAAGAAGCGTATCGACGAGACCAGTAAATATGTGCGGCCAAAAGACGGCACGCTGCCGTTTGCCTTTATGTACATCCCAGCCGAGGGCATTTATTATGATCTCCTCAACGATGGCATTGGCGCGGTTAACACACGTAACCTTATCGAGTACGCACAGAACGAAAAGAAAGTGATTATCGTATCGCCAACAACCTTTGCCGCGTACCTACAGTCGGTGCTGTATGGCTTTAAGGCGTTCAAAATAGAAGAACAGGCAAAAGATATCGCCAAAAATGTTGAGGCGCTGGGGCGGCACTTAAAAACTTACGAAGATTATTACAAAAAGCTTGGTGCATCGCTCTCGACTACGGTTAACCACTACAATGCCGGATACAAAGAGCTGGGCAAGGTAGACAAAGACGTGCTGCGTATAACCGACGAGGCGGTGGGAATTGATGTCGGGGCTATAGAGCGACCCTTACTCGAGGGCAAAGACTAGAAAAAGAAAGACCTGCTGGACGGTAAACAGCAGGTCTTCAAGTTCCGAGCGAGTGCTCGTGTGCCAAGGCTTAGGCAGGCGGCGTGCCTTGCGTCGGCTTTATTCGAGATCAGGGGCGGTTTTCGCGGGATGCGTGGCGGTAATAGAGAATGGACACCAGCGCCACCACGATGCATATTCCGCCCCCGAGATTAGAAAGCCACTGCGGCACAACTTCCATTGCGCTGCTCCTTTTACATTTTACACAATGCCCATCAGCCGCCTCAAAAATACTCCTTTCTACATGAATAGCAAATGAGTAATGCACAGGTATAAAAGTGAAAGCCCCGCACTCTGCGGGGCTTCGAGGACCCAAAGGGTCAGGTAGTGCCGACGAGATCGGCAACTTTCCAGATTGCGAGGACCCAGAGCGCAAGGCACACGAGGCCTGCGGCAGGAAGGACCAGTCGATAGATGAGAGAGGGACTCTGGTCTTCGGTAGGCAGATGCCGAGGTGAACCCCCGCCACCGCCGGTAGGCGATTCGAGGTACATGGCAGATACTCCCAGGGTGCAACTGGCACATACTATACCACATTTGCTTTTTTAACGGAAGTGGGTTAGATTGTGGTGCATGGAAAAGGAGTTTGCCATTATCGAGACCGGCGGAAAGCAGTACATGGTTTCTGCTGGGGACACGGTAAAAATCGAGAAAATTAAAGGCGATTTTAAGGCCGGCGATGCCGTGACCTTTGACCGTGTGCTTATGGTAGACAATGGTTCAGACACCACTATTGGCGCCCCGTATATTAAGGGTGCTGCAGTTAAAGGCGAGGTAAAATCTATCGGCCGCGCCAAAAAGGTAATCGTTATCAAATACAAGGCAAAGTCCAACTACTTTAAGAAGCGCGGACATCGCCAGCCGTTTTTTGAGGTCAAAATCTCAAGCATTAAATAAAGAACATCCCGCCGAAAGGCGGGATTTTTAGTGTCTGTTGCCAAGCGCTTCGGAAATAGTGTCCGGGTCGGCATACTCGAGCTCGCTACCGGTAGAAAGTCCGCGGCCAAGGCTCGTAAGCTTAAAGGAAAGAGATTCTGAAACGGGGAGTAGCTTTTCTTGGAGTATCAGGCGTGTATGGTCGCCCTCGGTAGTAGCCGAGAGGCCTAAAATAATTTCTTTAAGGGTGCCCGAGGCGCCATCTGCTTTTATACGCGCCGAAAGTTCGCGCGCTTTAATATATTTCTCGGGCTCCTCAGCGGCCAAAGGGACGGCACCCCCAAGTACAAAATAAAGGCCTTTAAAGCCGCTACGCTCTACGTTGTCGATGTCGGCGTCTTTCTCTACGATAAATATCACGCCCTTGTCGCGTTTGTCATTGCTGCAAATGGTGCAGAGGCCATCTTTTTCGCTCCCTTTAACCGACCAGCGAAAACACGCCTTACATTGAAAGGTGTTGAAGCCGAGCTTCTGAATATCTTCCGATAGAGTGTTGCGATACGACGGGTTTTGATGGAGCAAGAATTGCACAAAGCGCCGGGCTTGGCGCGGGCCGATGCCAGGGAACTTTTCAAACGCTTCTGTCAGCCGTTCTATTGGATTCATACGTACAGTTAAAATGGCTGGGCGCTTTCAAATACGCCAAAGTCGCTCTTGTCGATAGTGGTAAAGGTGGTGCGCTTATCGTCGAAGTAGAGCTCTACCTTGCCAACGGGGCCGTTACGGTGCTTTTCGATCATAATCTCTGCGATGTTGGTGCGCTCGGCATCGTGGTTTTGCTTGTCTTCGCGGTGGATAAACATAACCACGTCGGCGTCCTGCTCGATTGAGCCCGAGTCACGCAGGTCGGAGAGGCGGGGCCTGCCGCCGCGCTGCTCCACTGCGCGGCTAAGCTGTGAGAGAGCCAGTACTGGCACATCAAGTTCGCGGGCGAGGTTTTTAAGCGAGCGCGATATTTCCGTTACCTGCTGCACCACGTTGTCGCTGGAGCGGGTTTGGGTTGGCACCATCAGCTGGAGGTAGTCGACAATAAGCAGCCCAAGGCCCGACTCGCGCTTAAGGCGGCGCGCCACGGCGCGCATCTTGAGGATGTTGTTGCCTGGTTGGTCGTCTATAAAAACCGGCGCTTGGGAGAGGCGGTCATAGGCGTCGTGGATTTTTGTAAAGTCTTCTTGGTCGGTGATGCGGCCGGTGCGGAGGTTCCAGGCATTTACGCGCGCCTCGGCAGCAACCATACGGTCAACTAGCTGCTGAGCAGACATTTCCAGCGAAAAGATTCCCACATGCGTGCCGTGCTGCACAGCCGTTTGGCGAGCAATGTCGAGAGCGAGTGCCGTTTTACCCATCGAAGGGCGGGCAGCCAAGATAATAAGGTCAGACTTTTGAAAGCCTGCCAGCATGTTGTCGAGGTCGCGATAGCCCGTGCGCACACCGCGCATCTCGTCCTTATGCTCCTGCAAGTGCTCAAGGCGGGCCCACGCTTCGGTCAAAGAGTCGCGTAGAGGAACAAATTTCGAGAGAGTGGGGGTCGCGGTAACCTCGTAGATTTTCTTCTCGGCTTTGTCCAAGACTTCTTCAAGCTCCTCGGCCTCTTCGTAGCCCAACTCGGCAACATATTCGCCGGCATCGATAAGACTGCGGAGCATGGACTTCTTTTGCACCTGTTGGGCATAAAAACGCGCGTTGCTTGCCGCTGGCACTTCGGTCGCGAGTTGCGCTAGGTACTGCACACCGCCTATGTGCTCTAACTGCTTTTGGTCAGAGAGTATCGTGCGCACGCTCTCGACATCTATAGGCTCGTTCTTCTGTGAGAGTGTGATCATTGCACGGTAAATGATCCGGTGCTTCTCGCTGTAAAAGGCGTCGGGGTAAATTGCATCGACGCTCTCGACCATACCCTCTGGTCGGATCATGAGTGCACCCAAAAACGCTTTTTCAGATTCTAAACTTGCTGGCGGAGTACGAAGAATGTCAGATTTCTTTGCCATGAGTCATTACAGAATACTCTTTTTGGCTGGGGGCGGGAAGCGCAACAAAAGACCCCACAACTGTGGGTAGGTGGATAGGAGGGGGATAAGGCAGCCAATGGCTCAAACGCCGGGGGATTGAGCCGTTACTCCCTCGTTACTTTAGGCCCTTCGGACGTATCTTTGAGTACAAAGCCCCTACTTTCGATTTCTTGGCGGAGTTCGTCGGCACGGGCGAAGTCTTTGGCTTTGCGGGCCGCTTCGCGCTCATCGAGCAGGTTCTGCACCTCTTCGGGCAGGTCGGAGCCTTTTATAACAGCAAGTTTAGAGGTTTCGCGCTCTTCGCTAAAACCAAGGCCTAGTATGTGGTCAACTTTTTTGAGTGTTGCTCGGTCAAGTGTTTTTATATTGTCCCAAACAAGGGCGAGCGCTTGCGCCGTGCCCAGATCATTTGCGATAGCTGCATAAAATGCCTTCATAAATTCTCCGCTGTTACCAGTCGCAGGAGCTTCCAAGTACGCACGGGTAAGGCGCTTAAGCGCTTGGTCGGCGCCCTCAATGGCCTCCCAGGTAAAGTTCATGGGGGTGCGGTAGTGGCCAGTCAAAAACCAATAGCGCAACGCGCGTGGGTTGTAGCCCTTGTCTACCAAGTTGTGTACATACACCGTGTTACCGAGCGACTTCGAGATCTTTTTACCCTCTACCGTTATGTGCGCGTTGTGAAGCCAGTACTTCACAAACTGTTTGCCGGTAGCCGCCTCCGCCTGAGCGATCTCGTTGTTGTGGTGGATGGGGATATGCTCGATGCCGCCGGTGTGGATGTCTATTTGTTTGCCTAATAGCTTAAAGATCATCGCGGTGCACTCGATATGCCAACCAGGGAAGCCCTTGCCCCACGGCGACTTCCAGCCCATTTTTTCGCTCTTTTTCCACAATACAAAGTCGGCAGCGTTCTTCTTTTCAGATTTTTCGGCAACGCGCAGGCCTTCTATCTGGCCATCGAGCTTAATGTTGCCTAGTTTGCCGTAGCCGTTAAAGCGCGCGGTGTCGTAGTAGATTCCGTCAGAGATTTCATACGCGTAGCCTTTTTGCTGAAGCGTTTTAATAAGCGCTGTTTGGTCGGGGATGTAGTCGCTGGCACGCGGGTAGGTAACGCGCTTGGTGTCGATACCAAGCAGCGTGACGTCATCAAAAAAGAGGCTCGCATACTTTTCAGCTAGTTTGCGCATGTTGGCCATTGTGGGCTTAAGCCCTTCGCGCGCGAGGCCTTTGGTCATTTTGTCGTCTCCCTCGTTCGGATCGCCCTCGTTGTCGCCGGTCAGGTGGCCAAAGTCGGTAATGTTCATCACCTGGTTAACTTTGTAGCCCCAGGTCTCGAGCGTACGGCGAAGAATGTCGGCAAGCATCGGCGGCACCATATTGCCAATATGCTGGCGGTCATACGGGGTAGGGCCGCAGTTGTACATTTTGACCATGCGGCCGCCTAGCGGCTCAAAAGTGTCCAGCTTGTTGCTAAGCGTGTTGTGGACCTTTAGTGTCGGCAGGTCAGCGCGTGGCTTTTGTTTAAATAGAGAAAAAAGGCCCATATGGGAGCATCATAGCCAGTCCTTACGTCTAAAGTAAAGGTAGAAACCGATAGCGAGCACGGCCATAACGCCTAGGATAATCCAGAAGTCGAATTGGTTACCAACAATGGGGTTGTTCATCGTATTCATGCCAAACAAGCCCGCAATAAACGAAAGAGGGAGGAATATAAAGGTGAGTACGGTAAACGTCTTCATAATGTCGTTTTGCTTGGTCGAGAGGAGGCTGTTGTTGGTCTCGCGGAGCTCGACAAGCGAGAGGTACAGGTTTTCGAGTGTGCGCTCCACGCGGTTATACTCGCCCAAGATTGAGTGTAGGTAGTAGACAAATTCCCGGCCAAACAGCTTTTCGCCGGGCAATTCCATACTGCCTAGCATCTCGCGGTGGGGAGTAAGTGTCTTCTTAAAGTTGTGCATCGTGCGACCGACGTGGCTTATGCGCGCCACCATGCTGCGCTCATCGCCGCTAAAGATGCGGTCTTCTATCTCCATCAGGCGCTCAGAAAGTACGTCGCACTCGACATTAAGCCCGTGATAGAGACTCTTCATCATCGAGGTAAAGAGGTGGCTGCCTTGGAGATTCTGCTTTGTACGGCCCATCAGAGCCTCGGACTCGAACGAGCGAGCAAAGGAGTGGAGGGGATTAATATTTTCGTACCGGGCAGTGATAAAAAACTTTTTGCCGATAACAAAGTCTATTTCCTGCTCGGCGCGCGCCTGATGTGCGCCTCGCAAGGCGGGGAAGTTGAGCACTAAGTAAATGTGGTCTTCGTATTTGTCGACTTTAGACTTCTGCGAGGGGACTAGGAGTTCCTGTGCGACAAGCGGATGGAGCCCAAACTCCTCCATGAGCTGGCGAACTTCGCCGTTGGTCGGCGATATTAAGTCTATCCATGTCAAACTGCCCTGCTCGTAGCGAGTGAGCATATGTATAAGAGAATAACACCCTTTTTCACTAGCCCTTTATTTAGGGGTATGAGATACTGTGTACATGCAAAATCTTCGGACTAAGTGGCGCGCACTTGGCGTGCTCGGTTTTATTTTTGTCGCGTTTGGCGCAGGGCTCTACATGGGCCTCTCTGATAATTTTAGTTTTGCCACAGCGGCAGAAAACTTGAATATACCTGGCATCAGTGCCACCAAGCCGGGCGATGTTGAGTTTGAAAAGTTTTGGCGCGCGTGGAACGAGCTCGAACATAACTATGTGCCGACCCACGCGTCGAGCACTCTCCCTACAGAAGAGGATAAGCTTTGGGGTGCCATTTCAGGACTCGTTGCAAGTTATGGCGACCCGTACACGGTCTTTATGCCGCCTGTCGAGGCACAGATATTCCAAGAGGACATTAGTGGTGAGTTTTCAGGCGTAGGTATGGAGCTGGGCACCAAAGACGGCCTCCTTACCGTAGTGGCACCGCTTAAACAGTCTCCCGCAGAGCGCGCTGGCATCCGGAGCGGCGATGTGGTGCTTGGTGTAGACGGCAAACCAACTGAAGGTCAAGCCGTAGATGATGTCGTTAAAAAGATCCGTGGTCCCAAGGGTACGAGCGTTAAGCTCATGATTCGCCGCGACAACGGCGAGCCGTTTGAGGTTTCTGTCGTGCGCGATGTGATCCAGGTGCCTATCATCAACAACTACCGCCGCGATGACGGCATCTACGTAATCGAGCTGTACAGCTTTACCGCTAATTCGACCGAACTCTTCCGCACAGCGTTGCGCGAGTTTGCACAAAGTGGCGCAACCAAACTCATCTTCGACCTCCGCGGCAACCCGGGCGGTTACCTCGAGTCAGCCGTACAGATGGCAAGCTTCTTCCTCCCGGTAGGCGACACCGTAGTAACGGAGGACTACAAAGGCAAGCGCGATAACATCGCGCACCGCTCTGTTGGTTACAATGTGTTTGCAAACCGTAAGCTCGAGATGGCGATTCTGATAGACCAGGGTTCTGCTTCGGCTTCCGAAATTTTGGCCGGTGCACTCCAGCAGCACAATGTTGCAAAGCTAGTTGGTACGCGCAGCTTTGGCAAAGGCTCAGTGCAAGAGCTTATTGAGCTTGGTGGCGGCGCAGAACTTAAGGTAACTATTGCTCGCTGGCTCACCCCAAATGGCACCTCAATCTCAGACGGCGGCCTTACCCCAGATATTGAAGCAAAGCGCACCGTCGAAGACGTTAAAGCGCAAAAAGACCCACAGATGGATGCAGCCGTAAATTGGCTCAAGACAAAGTAGGTTGTATTGCGCCGCCGGTCTGCTAGAGTCATTACATGAAAGTAATTTTACTGAAGGACATTCGCGGGGTAGGGCAGCATAACGAGATTAAGAACGTGGCCGATGGTTACGCTATTAACTACCTCTTTCCGCACAAGCTAGCGGAACAGGCGAGCGACGAAAAGGTTAAGCAGATAGAGGAACAAAAGCAGGCGCATGACGCCGAGCGCGCAAAAGAAGACGAGCAGCTAACTAAAAAGGTTATGTCTCTGAGTGGTAAGAAGATCTCGCTTACTGCCCGTGCGACCGAAAAGGGTGGTCTCTTTAAATCTATTACTGCTAAAGACGTAGCTAAAGCTATATTGGCTGAGCACTCGCTTGAGATCCCCGAAGGTTCCATCACGGTCCCAGACCATATAAAAACAACCGGAGAGCATCCCGTTATCCTCTCTAGCAAGACCGAAAAGGTTGAGCTTACTGTTGCAATTCTGGCGACTAAATAAAAATCGGGCCCAGCTGATGCTGGGCCCGTTTCGTTTTCGTACTGACGGCTATTCGCTGCCAGCAAGGTGGAGGTAGTTGTGGCACATCTGCAGCGCCACCGAACCTTCTCCGACTGCGGACGCAATGCGCTTGGTGGAGCCCAGTCGCACGTCGCCGCAGGCAAAAACACCTGGCATACTCGTCTCGAACGCAAGCGGCAGCCGATTGAGACCCCACTGCTCCTTGATCGCCCCGTTCTCGGTCAGCTTCGGACCGGTCAGGATGAACCGCTTTTCGTCCATCGCGATCTTGCCCTCGAGCCAGAAGGTCTTGGGTTGAGCGCCGATAAAGATAAACATGTGATCGGCGTCGATCCGGCCCTTCTCCGATGTTTCCTTGTAGTAGGTCAGCACGTGCTCGAGCTTCGAGTCGCCGCAAACCTCCGTAACCTCGACGCCCTCGATCACTTCGATGTTGGCTGTGGCCCGAATTCGTTCAACGAGGTACTGCGACATCTGGTCGTTGAGCTTCTTTCTCACCAAGAGCCGAACATGAAGGTCCGGGTTCTTGGAGAGATGCAGTGCTGCTTGGCCGGCAGAGTTTGCGCCGCCCACGACGCAGACCGATCCCTTACCAAGCGCGCCCGGGTCGGTGGTTGGCGCGCCATAAAGCACTCCGCCATGGCCCATCAGAGGACCGAGGCCGACTGCGTCGAGCCGACGGTACGAAAGACCGGCGCTTATGATGACGCTCTTGCTGGCGATAACCAGGTCGTCCTCGGTTGTAACAAGCCGACGATCTCCGTCGATCCGAATACCCACCGCCGTGACCGGACAAAGGATCTCAGTCCTGAACTTCCGAGCCTGACGCACACAGTGGGAGGCCAGAATTTCGCCTCGAATTCCTTCGGGGAAGCCGGGGTAGTTCTCGATAGAGCTGCTGTTGCTCGCCTGGCCTCCGAGTGTTTCCTTGGAGTCCACCAGGATTACCCGGAGACCTTCGGATGCACCGCTGATCGCGGCGCTTAAGCCCGCAGGGCCGCCGCCAATGATTGCCAAGTCGCAATCGCGTACTTTTTCCATGCCAAAACCTCGCTCGCGTTAATGACCCTTTTCCGTGCAGAAAATATAACAAAAACGGCTTGTCGTCAAGCCGTTTGAGCGTTATTTTGTATGAAATTTACTTAACCAAAACGTCTACAACTGGGCGGATTACTGTCTTGCCTGCAAAGGAGGTCTTGCGTGCAGTGCGGAATGAAACTATGCCATCTTTAAGGGCAAACAGAGTGTGATCGCTGCCGATACCAACATTCTTGCCCTGCATATAGCGGGTACCGCGCTGGCGCACAATGACGGCGCCAATCTTAGCCATTTGGCCAGCAAAAAGCTTCACGCCAAGGTATTTTGCGTTTGAGTCTGTAAGGTTTTTCGCTGATCCGCCTGCTTTCTTATGTGCCATAACGTATACTTAGGTAGTGCACAGAATAGCAGATATTATGGGGAGGGGCAAGGCCGTCCTTAAGATGGCCATAGGGATGCTACCGAGGCTCATTATCCCAGCCGCTATTGTGTTGGTAGGGGTAGCCGCCTTTGGTTTGGGCCGCCTTTCTGGCCTTAAAGCAGGGGATAGGGGGCTTATAATCCACACTGCACCCACAGTAGAGGACGAGCGGGCAGACTACGCACCCTAACTACATGAAAAAAAGAGTAAAACGAATCGGGGTGTTTATTTTAGCGATCTTTTTCTTTGTGATCGGGCTTATTGGCCTTGTGCTGCCATTTTTGCAGGGGATTTTGTTTCTTACTATCAGCCTCCTCCTGCTCTCAATGCTGTCGCCATCATTCCGCGACAAGCTCGAGCATCACACCCGCAAATGGCCGCGCTTTCATGCCTGGGTGGTAAAGGCCGAACGGTGGGTGGTGCGAGTTATTGGTGAAGTGTAGTTTAAAATACAGACATGATAGCTGTAGACGTAGAGACAACCGGCACAGAGGCACATGCGCACTCTATTTTAAGTGTGGGAGCCATAGATTTAGCTAATCCCTCGCGCCAGTTTTATCAGGAGTGTCGCGCGTGGGATGGGGCAAAAGTAGAAGACGAAGCACTTGAGGTAAACGGCTTTACTTTAGAGCAGGCTAATGACGGATCTAAGCAATCCGAGGCCGATCTGGTACATGCGTTTATTTCGTGGGCACTAGAGGCTCCAGAGCGCACCTTTGCTGGACAGAATCCTTCGTTCGACCGGGATTTTCTTCGCAACGCAGCACGGCGCGCCAAGCATACCGACTGGCCCTTTGCTCACCGCACGCTCGACACGCACACACTCTGTTATATGCATATGGTTAAGAGGGGAGAGGTTCCACCCACGCATCCTGAAAAGCACCACTCCGCGCTCGACCTAGACGCTATTCTTATGTATTGCGGCATCCCAGAAGAACCAACGCCTCATAACGCACTTACTGGGGCGAAAAGCCATGCAGAAGTTATTTCGCGTTTACTCTATGGCAAGAAGCTTCTGCCCGAGTTTGAGCAGTACGAGATTCCTTGGTAAAACAAATAAGTAATAAACGGGCTGTAGTATACCGGTAGTACGCGTCCATGTCGGGGCTAAACGGCGTGGGAGCACCGTTTAGCGGGCAAACACAAAACACTCGTGTTTTGTGCAGTCAGGTCGGGGTGTAGTATAGTGGCAGTACGTATCCATGGGGTGGATATAGTCCGAGTTCGATTCTCGGCACCCCGACCTGACTGAGTCGCGAAAGCGGCTTGCCCATGTAGACTGAGGTTCAGTCACGCATAATTTTCTACTGAAAATTTGCGCGACCCAGACTCGCGTCGTCACGCTCCGTCTCTTCAACCATGCCCCACATGGATTGAAGCCCAGCAGCCCGATAGTTATAAAAAAGAAAAGAGCCGCGGGGTGCGGCTCTCGAAGGTCGACCCCGGTCTACGGCTGTGACCGGGCGACATACATGTGCTTGTGGTAGGAGTTTGTGCCGAATAACAGATGCCGCACGAAGTAGGTTTTGCCGTTGGCTTCAAACACGCCTCCGGCTTCTTTAGCCACGGCACCCACGTCGTACATGATAGTGTCGTAGTGGTCGCACCGGAGCTTTTGTTTCCTGCCTTCATCTAGTGCGGCATAGAGCGGCGTTTTGTCGGGCATGCTCGCCCATAGCTCCAGGGCGACCTTTAAGTCCTCCGGGCGCTCGCACGCCAACCCCTGCATCTGTGTCGGATAGTACTGCGTGTCCAAACGGGATATCTCTGCCAGCGGCTGGGCAAATAGTACTGTAACGGCCGCTATACCTTCGACAAGCATAACTGGACTCCTTTCAGGCCGTAAGGTTGCGCCTAGGACTGCGTCTAAGACTGGTTATACCCCCGCCTCCCCTTAAAGGGAAGAGGGTAGGGGCATTTCCCCTCGCAACAATATAAATACGTTGTCAAATAAGGGCATCTCGGCAACTCCGAGGAGCCTTTTCTATTGTCAAGCGCTTCTATTGACTCCCTTGACAAAATAATGGTATTGTAGTGTTACCTCTGGGGTTTTCCCCCAGGGGCTTTTTCGTGCCCGGTGCTTAATCGTTAACTTAAGTTTGTCATCCCTTATGCCCACTATCGCTACTGGCTTTGCTATGGCCCTTACCTTCTTGGGTGGCCCCAGCGAAGTAACTGTTCAGCCCTTTATGGCCGCACAGACAGTCGAGGAATACGTTCACGAGTACTTTGCCGATATCCCAGTCATGATTGCTATCGCAGAGTGTGAGTCGCAGTTCCGTCAGTTCGACAAGGATGGCAAAATCCTTAAGAACCCGACGAGCACCGCAATCGGTATATTCCAGATCATGGCTTCTATTCACCAGGAGCATGCTGATACCGATCTCAATATGGACATCACCAACATCCAGGGTAACGCGGCATATGCCCGCCACCTTTACGAGAAGCAGGGAACCACTCCTTGGAATGCTTCAAAGGCTTGTTGGGGTAAAACCGAATCAGGAAAAGCCCACCTCGCTAAGAAATAATTAGACTCCTAGAAACAGAACCGCTATCCGAAAGGGTGGCGGTTTTGTTTATTTACGTTATAGTTTCGATCGTAAGTACCTAGCGGAGGACGCCATGAGCCACGACCAAATTCGTGCCGACCAGCATGAGGCCAAGATTGATCCCAGGGCTTCACGGGCCGAAGTTCCGGACGACCAACGTACACCGTCGAAGCCTTTACGCCGCTCGACCGGCAAGGAACGTGCGTTCCGCGACCGCGGCCTCGCCTCGAACTCGGACGGCTGGAAGGCCCACCTTCGCCGAGACAGCGTCTAGAGTCCAAGTTGGCTCCATAGCAAGAACCGCGCAGTTCCACATTGGGACTGCGCGGTCTTTTTATTTCTTTTTTACTTTGGCGGGCCAGCGTTTGTTGATCTCCTTTTCGCGCTCCTTAAGAACCGCTTTAACAATCTTGAGTGGCAAGGGTTTATGTGGTTCAAAACGCACCGTACCTTTGCCTGTGCTATAGCTTTTGAGCATGGCTTTAAGAGACTGGGTAGTTGAGCTGCTCCAAGGAAATATAGAGTTGTGGGTTTTGGCCGCGTGGAAGCTTAGTAGTGGGTGGCCGTTGAGCTTGATAAGCGGCATGCCGTAGCCAATGTGCTCGGTCGCTTTTGGGTATAGCTTCTTAATCTGCCCTCGCAGCTGTACCAATGCCGCACGATGAGTCTCCGGAACGGTTTTTAAATATGAGTCTATGTCTTGAGGTTTGGCCATAAGGTAAGTATACCGATAAGAGCTGTTTGGTATACTTTTTATATGAAAGATAACTATCAGTATGGCACTGGGATCGCTCTAGGTATCGCACTTGGGGTGGCCATAGGTGTTGCCATGGACGACATTGGTGTCGGCATCGCAATTGGTATTGCGATGGGTGTAGCTTTTGATGCCTCAAAGAAACGAGGTTCGAAGTAGGGAAGTGCTCCCCTCTTTTTAAGGCTTTACTTCGAGCTGGAACTTTATAGTGTCGCCATGTGCTACACCCTCCGCTTTGCGGACCTGTAGTTTGAGTGGCAAAAGATATGCCTGTGATCGGTTGTCCCAAAAGATAGATGTGCTCCACTTAGTTTTGCCAAGTGTAACGTTAGCCGGTAGCGAACCCCAGCCACGAGCTTTGCCGCCAAACTCTTTTTTAATATCAGCCGACCGTTTGGCTGGCAGCACCACAAAATGCCACGCGGCAACGGTGCCAGGCCAGAGCGTCACCTTGGCGCGGATCGTAAAAAGATTCGTCACTCATTAAGTTAGTCATACCGAGGCTCGCGCTGCAACCAGAGAGTCTGGGGAAGTGGCAGGTTTTAAATTTCTTTAAAAGAAAATACGTACAGCAAATGCAATAGCGGTACTCAAACCAAGGCCAAAACCGAAGAAAGGCCCGGGGGAGGGCTTCTTCCGAGTTCTCCTAGGATAAGGGTCGCAAAAGGTATATTGTGCGACCCTTATACACTCCATGAGGGATGTATACTTGAGCTATGTCCCCGGCTCCAGATATGTACCAAAAAAAGATTATTGCGCTTCTCTCCCCCGCCGAGAGAAAACTTTTTAAAAAAATAAATTCCCCCGCACGTGTACAGGACTTCTTGGAGGCACTCCCCCACAATTTTTCAAAATCAGCGGGGGAGACCTGCCGCCCAGTAAGGCAGATTTTGCAGATTCCAAAGGCTTACTGTTTTGAAGGGGCACTTTTAGGAGCGGCCCTACTCGCCTACCACGGTCATCAACCTTTATTGCTCGATCTTCAAACAATTGAAGAAGATGACGACCATGTAGTTGCTTTGTTTAAAGAAAATAATTTGTGGGGAGCAGTAAGCAAAACAAACAACCCGGTGTTGCGGTACCGCGACCCGGTGTACAAGACGATACGCGAACTTGCGATGAGTTATTTCCACGAATACTTTTTATACAAAGACGGCCGCAAGACTATGCGAGCATATTCTAAACCGTTCGACTTAACCAAATACAAGCCGGAGGTTTGGGTGGCAGGCAAGGAGAGTGTGGCGTTTATAGCAGAGGAGCTTGATGCGAGCCCTCACTTCCCTGTTGCCCCTACCAAAGCGATAAAAAAATTACGCCCGGCAACAATACTAGAAAGAAAAGTTTTAGATTTAGAACATTATAAAAGAAAGAGCCGCCCGTAGGTTGGGGCGACTCAAGGTCGTGGGGAGGACGGTCAGGCGTCGTCGACCATGTTCAGCTTTGGATGCGCAGCTTCGGCTTCAAGGTGGGCCTGAGAGCGCAGCCGTAAAATTTCGTAGAGGATCTCAGGCTCGGTCAGAATTGTCTTGCGAGAATCAGTCCCGGCAACTGAACAGAGCAGTTCCTCATTGCCAGTTGCAAGAAGGTCATCTTTGAAAGTCGGGTCTTGGTGGTAGGCTGAGTCGTAAGCCACCCTCCGAAGAAAAAAGTACGTGTGCCCATGACGGTCGAACGATTCGCCTCCAAAGTAAAGGGTAGAAACGTCGGTTTCATTGACCCTCTTGCCTGCCATGTACGCTGCCGTTCCAGCAAGCAAGAATATACGTTTCTGCTTCCATGGGTCTTTCTCCTTCAGGCCCTGGAAGAAGCCTTCGAGTGAGTTGCACCTGATGGTGGGTTTTTCCCTGATACTTTCAAGAAAGAACTCTCGCCGGGTATCGTTCGAGAGCCGTACTCCAAGTGGATTGTCAGAGCTTTTCCGGATTTCGATAATGGACACGACACGCCTCCAGTTGTTGTGACGTTGCAAGTAAGAACCTGACAACACTATGCCACACATTTCCCTCCCCCACAAGCGGAGTAAAACAAGTACGTTCCTGAAGACTTAGTTTTACGAAGCTAATTTTTGATCCCCTTCCCTCTCTTAAACAAGAAGATGCTAACTGCAGAGAATGCGATCGTAAGTCCGATAAGAACGCTAAAGCAGATCCAGAGCGGTATATCAGTAATACCCAAGAAGCCAAAGCGAAATGCGTTAACCATATAAAGTATCGGGTTAAATAGCGAAACTGTCTGCCAAAACGGAGGGAACATCGAGATAGAGAAGAAGATGCCGCCGAGGTATGTAAGCGGGGTCAGAACGAATGTCGGCACGATAGAGATACCATCAAAACCCTTGGCGTAGATGCCGTTAATGAGCCCCGCAAATGAGAACAGAACTGAAGTAAGTACCAACGCTGCTACAAGTACCAGAGCATTTGCTATTACCAAGTGGGTAAAGAAGAGCGAGCAGATAAGCACCAGAACGCCCACCAAGAGGCCGCGCAGTACGCCGCCCGATACAAAGCCGGCAATAACCACCCAGTCTGGTGTTGGCGATACGAGCAGTTCGTCGATGTTGCGCACCCACTTAGCAAAATAAAAGGTGGAGACCGTGTTGCTGTAGGAACTTGTAATAACGCCCATCATAATAAGACCCGGCACAATAAACTGGATGTACGAAAATCCGTGGATAGGTGCCAACTGCGAGCCAATGAAGGTACCAAAGACAATAAAGTAGAGCGAGGTCGTTACAACCGGTGGCAAGAGGGTCTGCGACCAGATACGGATGATACGCACAAACTCCCGGCGCATCATGGTGAAGTACGAGATCCAAATTCTTTGCGGTGTCATATAGTTAGGCAGCTTTTACTTCCTCTTTAGCATCTCCAATAAGGCCAAGATAAATATCTTCAAGCTTCTCTCCCCCACCGTGGCGCTCAAGGAGCGCTTTCATGGTTTCGTTTATCAAAATTTCACCTTTGTTGATTACGGCTACGCTGCGGCACAGCTGCTCAGCCTCTTCTAGGTAGTGTGTGGTAAGGATTATGGTCACCCCTTCTTCGTTCATTTTACGCAAAAAGGTCCACATGCTGCGGCGTAGCTCTACGTCTACACCGGCTGTAGGCTCGTCGAGTATAAGGAGTTGCGGCTTATGGATGAGTGCGCGGGCGATCATCAAGCGACGCTTCATGCCTCCCGATAGTTTCTGTGATGTTTCGTTGCGCTTTTCCCACAAACCGAGGTCTTTTAGCAAGGGCTCAGCGTTAGCAAGCGCCTCTTTGCGCGGTATGCCATAAAAGCCTGCCTGGTCGACCACAATGTCGATTACTTTTGAAAATATATTGAAGTTAAACTCCTGTGGTACAAGACCAATAAATGTTTTAGCCTTTGATGCGTCGGTGGTTACGTCGTGGCCAAAGATAGCCGCAGATCCGCCAGTTTTGTATACAAGGTTTGAGAGTATGCCAATAAGCGTGGTCTTCCCTGCCCCGTTAGGGCCAAGCAACGCAAAAAAATCTCCCTTATTTACAGAAAGAGAAATGCCTTTAAGCGCCTCAACGCCTTTAGGATACTGCTTGCGGAGGTTAGAAACGGAAACTGCCGGAGTCATAACAACTTCGGCAGTATACCATACGCACTTAGACTTCCAAATTATTTCATCTTCTTTATGAGCATCCAAACGCCAGCGATACCGACGAGGACGTACACAATTGCTTCGATCTGGCTGCCGAGCCCGCCAAGAAGCATATGAACAATGTTCCAGTCTGCGCTAGGGCCTGCGAGCCAACCAAGACCAACAAGGCCCCAGTTGATAGCACCAACGATGACTAAAATCCATGCGACAAGATTGAGAGACATGATTTTAAATTTTTTTAAGTAGAGAAAACGGTCAAGGTTACACTTCTGTAGTGCGGTTCCGACCATCCCGCTTACCCGTAAGTATGGTGAGATTGAAGCGGGACTGCAATGCCACCATGGGGATATCTCCCCCGCCCCAAGCAAGCTTATGGCAAATATGAGAGTGGGTTTAAGTACGCATTAACTGGTGCGATAGGAATGGTTACGGAGCTGCCGCTCTTGCATGCGTACTGTTTAAGGGACAGTGCCTCCGAGGCGTATACCGTGAAGTGGAGGTGTGGACCGGTTGCGTAGCCGGTGTTGCCTGCATAGCCTAAGACCTCACCGGTCGAAACCTCCTGCCCTTTTGTGACATTGATATTCGAGAGGTGTGCGTAGAGTGTGGTGAGTCCGTTGTTATGTTTAACTAACACCCACTTACCGTACTGGCAGTACTGCACCGCGCCGTGGTTGATCTCGTACACCGTGCCAGAAAGAGCGGCTTTAATCGGCGTGCCAACAGATGCACGAAAGTCCACGCCGTCGTGCGTGCCGCTTTGGTAGAGCCTTGAGGCATCTACGGTTTTGCCAAACTGTTGCGTAACAAACACGTTATCCAAGGGCCAACGCAAAATGCCACGCTGTGGCGACGGTGCCTGTGACGAATCGCCTTGCAGCTTTGATGCCAAGTCAAACAACGCGCGCTCAAAGGCCGCCTGCTCCGCCTGCTTTTGTGCTATCTGTGCCTGATACGAAGACTCTTTATTTTTTGTCTCATCAAGAAGTTTGTTCTGCTCTGCACGTGCAACGGCAAGACTACTCTTTTCGCTCGCAAGCCGTTGATTAAGTGAAGCCATCTCGCGGCGCTTCCCTTCTGCGTCGGTTTTATCTACCTCTAGGTCTACCTTAAGGCTCGAAAGATCTTCAATATGGAGCTGCAAGTTACTGCGCAAGGATTCAAGGGAATCGGTTTCATCAAAAATGCTAGAGAGCGATGCGCCCGCAAGCATAGAAAGGACGAGCGGGCGCTTGTCTATAAAGCTGAGTTCGCGCAGGGAGCCTGCTATCTGTTCTCGCGCATTGCCGATACTGCCATTGGCGTTAGAAATATTGCCAGAAATAGAGTGGATCTCTGCATCTTTTGCTTTAATCTGCGCTTCGGTGAGCGAAATATTTTTAGTGAGCTTCTGGATATTGAGGTCAATAGACTTAACTGCCGTCTGGAGGGTTTGCTTCTGCGCGTTGGTGGCGTTAAGTTCGGTCTGAAGTTTCTGAATTTCTTCTTTTAGTTTTTGCACCTGGCCGGCGTTGCGGTCTATCTCTGCTTGGATGTCATCGCTCGACTGTGCGTGTACCACAACGCCGGTCGATGCAACCGCGAGCACTATAAAAGCCGCCAAAATGCGAAAACCCATGTATATGTATTTTAGAGTGCTTGCTTCGCTACCGCAATGCGGTTAAGCGTGACAGTTTTCCCCAGCACTCCTGCTAAGGTAAACGGATCAGGAGACTTTTCTTTACCAGAAAGCGCGACGCGCATAGGCCACAACACACTCGCACGACCCACATCGGTAGCGTAGGCAAATATGGCGTTTTTAACCCCCTCAGTAGTGAATTCTTCATCCGGCAGGGCTCCTAATAGGCTCTCTAGCTGCGTAAAATGCCCTATAACAGCCTCTTTATCAGCCTTAGCCCCTTTGAGCAGGAGTGTACTTTCTGGCCCTGTAAAGGCCTCTCCAAAAAAGTCGAATTCCCCTGCTTTAATGGCCTCAAATGCTTCGCCCAATGTTTGAGAGCGTTCTTTGAGCATGGGCAGCGCTTTTTCAAGATATACCGGCACCTCGCCTCCTCGCTCGGTAATGAAGGCGGTAAGACGAACTGAAAATTCTTGATCAGAGAGTCGCTTGATATGTTCGTGGTTAAACCACAGCATCTTTTGTATATCAAAAATTGCTCCGCTTTTTTGCATCTGTTTAATATCGAAGGTTTGTATAAGCTCTTCGAGTGAAAAAAGCTCTTGTTCAGTACCTGGGTTCCAGCCCAAAAGCGCGAGGTAGTTAATGACCGCCTCGGGTATGAACCCCTGTGTACGATAGCTGTCTATAGATGCACCGTGTTTGCGCTTCGATAGCTTAGACCTATCTGGCGCCAAAATAAGAGGAAAGTGTCCGTATATAGGGCGCTCAAATCCAAGTGCTTCAAGGATGAGAATTTGCCGAGGTGTGTTTGAGATATGTTCTTCGGCGCGCAGCACGTGGGTAACCCCAGCATCCCCATCATCCACCACTACCGCAAAGTGATACAGCGGGTCGTCTATCGAGCGAGCAATAACAAAGTCGCCAAGCTCTGTTGTATCAACCGTAACCTCATCACGTATAAGATCAGTAAACGTTACCGTGGTGCCAGGGTTTCTTAGCCGCACGACCTCTACGGTCTGAGAAGGGTCGTCTTTTTTGGGCTCTTTTGAAATGTAGGCTTTATCTTCTGCAACCAATTTTTTGAGCAGCTCCTGGTGGCGTGCAAGATGTTCAGACTGAATATATTTTTTGTCCGGAGTGAGGCCACACCACTCAAAATCGCGCCAAATTGCATCTACCCACTCAGCCTTGTTGCGCTCTTTGTCGGTA
>JAGOUZ010000012.1 GCA_018060985.1 Minisyncoccota bacterium | reverse complement strand
GTATTGATCTGTGGATGGTAATGGGCCCTGTCATACTCTCCGATCTTGGCAAACGCAGCAAAGAGGGTACAGAAACCGTACGTGCTCGCGCTGCGGTACGCAAAGCACGCGACGCGCAAGAGAAGCGTTATAAAAAAGTGGGGAAGACTAACAGCGACCTTAGCCCTCGCGAGCTTGATGAGCTTGTACCGCTTACAGCTCCCATTCGTGCAAATCTTGAGCGAGCAGGAGAGCGATTGACACTTTCTCCACGCGCCTTTCATCGCGTTATTAAAGTAGCGCGTACCATAGCTGACCTCGACGGCTCAGAGTACGTACAAGAGCCTCACATTTTAGAAGCTCTTCAGTATCGCGAACGAAAAAGCTAAATCTTATTTAAAAAGGATTTTTTGCACCACGGACTTCGAAGTGCAGGTGGTTGCCAGTTGATTGGCCGGTGCGGCCGACTGTTGCAATAGTTTGACCCTGACCCACTATTTCGCCCGCACCTACAAGTACTTCAGTAGCGTGGGCATAGAGCGTCTGCGTGCCGTTATCGTGCTGGATCACGACATAGTTACCGTAGCCGCCGTTCCATGCACCATTGTTGCGGGCAATCAGAACGACACCATCGGCTGATGCGAGAATACTTGTACCCTTTGAAGCACCAATGTCGATACCGTTATAGCCATGGATACCCTGAGTCTTTACACCACCACTGACCGGCCAAATGTAGTAGCCTGCATAACTTGGACCTCCTGCCCCCTGAAGGGTTGCCGTACCTGAGGATGTGCTACCCGATGGACGAGCCGGTGTAGTTGGGACACTTAGAACACCGCTTGGGATAATCACGGTCGCACCTACCGCCAAAGCTGCACCATCTTCGATCTCGTTATATAGGCCAATCTCCGTTACGTCAGCCTTATATTTCTTAGCAAGCGTATCAAGCGTATCGCCCTTAGCCACGGTGTGGCGAATGCCGGTGACTGGCAAGATAATAAGCTCTTGGCCGGGCTGGATTGAACGGCCCTTGATGTCGTTGGCCCATACAATGGTGTTAACCGTGACATCAAACATTTCTGCAATTTGGGTTAGGGTATCTCCCTCGCGCACAATATAGACACTGATCTGTGATGAGTGCAGGCTTTCTATATCGTTTACGGTACCCGAAGGGCTTTCTACCGGAACAAGAGCGACTCCGTCGCTTACCGTAATATTGCCGCCGCCCTTTGGTGGATTAGGGTTTAGATTCACCGCCGGCTGCAAGAGCGGCATGGTTTGGGAGTTGCTTGCAAAGGTGCTGGCGTTGGTAACGTTAGCCGCACGCTCTAAAAACGCAGTCAGGAAAGAAAAAACACTCGCTTGGACGACGAGTGGCATAAACAAAAATAGGAAAGCAAGAGGAGCAGAGCTTACAAATAGCTTGAAAAATAAGGGTTTTTTGGCCTTATCCCCGAAATGTGGCTTAACCACAGGGGAAGGGGTGTTCTGACTTGATTCTATAAGCCTATTTTGGGTTGGAATGCTGTGTTTCTGTCATTTAATGGCTTAACCAAGCCATTGGGTCATTCATGCAGTCTGCATTAATCACTATCGCCTATTCAAAAGTGAGAGTCAACTTCACCGTTTGGCGGGTGTGGATAGCGAGTTTTTGTTACAGTGAGGGTAATGGAGCACCTAACAGGCCTCAACGAAGCTCAAAAAGAGGCCGTCCTGCATACCAAGGGGCCGCTTCTGGTACTCGCAGGTGCTGGGGCCGGTAAGACTCGGGTTATTACCCACAGGATACTGCAGATAGTAAGAGAAGGGGTGGCCCCAGAGCAGATTCTTGCCATAACCTTTACCAATAAGGCAGCCGGGGAGATGCGAGAACGCGCACGTAAACTTCTGTGGGAAGATGCGCAAATTACTCGGCCCGCATATGAGCAATCAAAGTCGCCATTTGTTTCAACCTTTCATTCTCTTGGCCTTGCGATCATAAAAGAAAATGCCCACCTGCTCGGCTTTAAGCGTACTCCTGTTATTTATGATCGAGCCGACTCCATGAAGATCATAAAAGAAATTCTTAAACCTTTGGGGAATGAGGAAATCGAGCCGCGCGCCCTGCTTTCAGCAATCTCAAGACAAAAAGGTGAAGGGTATACCGCTGAAGAGTTTGCAACAAAGGCGGAGTATTCCCGCGATCGACTAATCGCCTCAGTGTGGCGGGCCTATGATCGCGCACTGCACGACCAAGGCGCACTCGACTTCGACGATCTGTTGGCACGCGCGACGGCGCTGTTGCGGAAAACGCCCGAACTACAAACACGCTATCAAGAACGTTGGCCTTATATTCATATAGACGAATACCAAGATACAAATCGCATACAGGCGGAAATGGCAGAACTACTAGTTGGGCGCGAGAATAATATTTGCGCAGTAGGGGATATTGACCAAACTATTTATGGTTGGCGCGGAGCGCAAATTGCAAACATTCTTTCGTTTGAAAAAAAGTTTCCGGGAAGCCGTATCATTTCGCTTGAAGAGAACTATCGCTCAACAAAAACTATTCTCGCAGCAGCCAACCAGGTAATTGCTAAAAATGTTTTTCGCCGGGAGAAGAATCTCTTTACTAAAAATGTTGACGGTGAACCTATTGGCTTTTATCAAGCTTATGACGAAGTTGATGAAGCGGGATTTATCGCACGAAAGATTTCTGAACTGCGCGGTCAGGGGGCGCAGCCAAAAGATTTTGCGGTACTCTATCGCGCCAACTTTCAATCACGCGCCATAGAAGAAGCACTGCTTAGTTCGACCGTTCCGTACCAGGTACTTGGTACACGTTTTTTTGAACGCAAAGAAGTAAAAGATCTACTCTCTTACATACGCGCAGCATTGTATGAAACGAATGCTGACATTGCGCGCGTGGCCAATGTGCCTGTGCGAGGCATCGGAAAAGTAACGCTTCTTAAAATGCTTGCGGGGCAAGAGAGCACCCTGACGGGCGCTACGCGGGAAAAAGTAATGCAGTTCCGCAATCTACTAGGGCGCATTAAAGGGCAGGCTACCATGCTAAAACCTTCAGAACTTATTACGTTTGTACTTATTGAAAGCGGCCTTGAGCGTACTCTTAAAGAAGATAAAATCGAAGGAGCCGAGCGACTAGAAAACGTGCGGGAATTGGCTAATCTTGCGTCACGCTATGACGCACTGCCCCTGCCCGAGGCTCTGGAAAATTTCCTAGAGTCGGCCGCACTTGCGAGCGACCAAGATGAATTAAAGGACGAAAAAAATTCTGTACGTCTTATGACCGTACACGCCTCAAAAGGTCTCGAGTTTCCCTACGTATTTATTGTTGGCCTTGAGGAAGGACTTTTTCCTTATGAGCGCGAGGGCGACGATGAGTCAAACAAAGAAGAGGAGCGCCGGCTTATGTATGTTGCACTCACACGCGCAGAGAAAAAATTATTTTTAAGTGCCGCCTCAGTACGCACAGTATTTGGAGCAAAACGTGCAACGCTTCCTTCGCAATTTCTGAGTGACATTGCAGACGACCTAATGGAGCTTGAAAGTCCGGAGCGTCTTGGTAAAACTATTTATCTTGATTAGATATGTTTAAAAAGAAATCACTTGGCCAGCATTTTTTGCGCTCGCAGGGCGCACTTGCAGCAGTAGCAGCCGCAGCAGACATCGTGCCGGGAGAAACGGTGGTTGAGATAGGGCCTGGAGAAGGCGCCCTTACTGAGCATCTACTTGCAGTTGGCGCTCGGGTGGTGGCTATAGAAAAAGATCATCGACTTATTCCACTTTTAAAAGAAAAGTTTGCCGGGAAGAAATTTACGGTATATGAGGCCGATGCACTCGAGACCGATCTAGAAACACTGGAGGTGCGGGGTACTTATAAAATAGTGGGGAACATTCCGTACTATATTACCGGCGCTCTAATAAGAAAATTCTTGACGGTCACAGAACAACCATCCGTATTGGTCTTTTTGGTTCAAAAAGAAGTCGCGGAGCGTATTGCTCGCAGTAAGAAAGAGTCTATTCTTTCTCTCTCGGTGAAAGCCTATGGCAATCCAAGGTATGTAAAGAAAGTACCGAGAGGCGCCTTTGTACCCCCACCAAAGGTAGACTCTGCTATTTTGCTCGTAACCGATATTTCAAGAAAGCATTTCACCAGCACCACCCATGAACAACTTTTTTTTGACCTGCTGCATGCTGGCTTTGGTTCCAAGCGCAAATTGTTAGTGCGGAATCTCGAAAAAATACTAGGGCCCGACACTCCTGAAGCGTTCGCTCATGCAAATATTCCTCATAACGCCCGCGCTGAAGATGTGCCGCTCACACAGTGGCTCACTCTCGCATCCTACCCAAAAAAATAGGGGTATACTAAAGGCAAATGCCTTGGAGTAATTATCTTCCTAGTGCGCAATTTACGCTTGTCGTTACATCAATAGCTCTCGCAGGAGGATTGGTATTGGCGGCCGACTATCTTACTTCGCCACAAGAGGGCGGTGGGGCAATTGTGGCAACAGATACGCCTACTGATATGGAAACTATGGACTGGAAGGGGTCACTTACTGCCATATTGGGTGAAAATACAGCAGCAAAACCCATTGATGCCGCCACGCTCGCCAGTCTGCAGGCTGAAACAAAGACCGACACGTTAACG
>JAGOUZ010000005.1 GCA_018060985.1 Minisyncoccota bacterium | reverse complement strand
TTTTTTTCGGCTCTTTTGAACTGTAGGCTTTATCTTCTGCAACCTATTTTTTTAGCAGCTCCTGGTGGCGTGCAAGATGTTCAGACTGAATATATTTTTTGTCCGGAGTGAGGCCACACCACTCAAAATCGCGCCAAATTGCATCTACCCACTCAGCCTTGTTGCGCTCTTTGTCGGTATCTTCTACGCGGACAAAATATGTACCGCCCTTCTGCTTAGCAAAAAGATAGTTAAAAAGCGCAGTACGGACTGTGCCAATATGCATCTCCCCCGTGGGGCTCGGTGCTATGCGGGTTACGACGTCTGACATACGGAGACTATAGCAGAGTTACTCCTCGTGGCTAAGTGCGATCTCCATAAGGGCGGTGGCGATTGCCTTGCCTGCATCGGGGCGGGAAAAGCCGCGTGCCTTCTCCCCCATGCTATGCGAGAGCTCTTTGTTACTTAAAATACGATCTACTTCCGAAACGAGCACACCCGGCGTTAAATTGTTCTGTTCTATCACCGTAGCAGCGCCTGCACGTGCGTATGCAAACGCGTTGGTCGTTTGGTCGTGCGAAATAGCGTCAGGGAGAGGAATAAGAATTGAAGGCAGACCCCACGTTGCTACCTCAAAAATAGTTCCCGCACCGGCGCGCGCAATAACTAGCGCCGCTGCGCCCGCTGACATACGGGTTGCGAGGTCGTTCAAATACCCAAAGGTTTTGTACCGCTCAGCTAGCGGGGAGTCCCCCAACACTATCTTTGCCCTCCCCTCAACTTCTTTTAGATTACGTTCGCCTGTCTGGTGCACAATCTGATATTTTTCGAGCAATCGCGGTAGTGCGTCAAGAATGGCATCATTTATCGCTTGAGAGCCCTGCGAGCCTCCCACCACCAGTACTATTGGGAGCTCATGTTTGAGTTTTAAGAACTCGTGAGTGCCTTCGCGCGCTGGGAGCATAGCCGCCTTACGCACCGGATTTCCGGTAAGCGCCACTTTGTCTTTAGGAAAGAATTCTGCTGCTTCGGGGAAGGAGATGGCGATCTTTTTGGCAAATCGTCCCGCCCAGCGGTTAACGCGGCTCGGCACCGTGTCGGTCGCATAAATCAGCACCGGGATGCGAAAGATCTTTGCTGCAAGCAGCGTAGGAAAGGATGCATATCCTCCCGACCCAAACACAACATCCGGATATAAGAAAAATATTCTGAATACCGAACGGATAATTCCCCACCCGGTTTGGAAGAGGCCAAAGAAGTTCAGAATAGAAAAATAGTGGCGCATCTTACCCGCCGAGGTCTGTACAAACGTAATGTTGTTAGCAACCAATAGTTCGCGGTCGTATGGGTCGGGTGCCGCGTAGTACAGCTTAGGCTCTAAGATTTTCTGCTCGCGCGAAAGGTCGTTAAAGGCTTCGGCAACTGCAATAATTGGATAAAAGTGTCCTCCTGATCCGCCGCCGGTGAAAAGTATTTTCATAAATCAGATCTCTGTAATTATTTATGCTTCATTCTGCGCGAGACATTTAAAATAACGCCGCACTCCGCAAGTGCCAAGGCCAGCGCCGTACCGCCGTGGGACACAAAGATCAGCGGGACACCAACAAGCGGAACTAAGCCTAGGGTTGAGGCAATGTTTACAAATGATTGCCCGACAATAAGTATAACAAGTCCCACGACCATCAGTCCTCCAAAGGGGTCGGGTGCCCGTCCGGCAATACGCAAGCCAAGCAGTGCAAAGACAACAAAAAGTAATACAAGCGCGGTACTGCCTATAAAGCCAAACTCTTCTGCCGCAACGGCAAAGATAGAGTCGCCAATAGGCTCAGGAAGATAGGAAAACTTCTCGACGCCCTGTCCCAGCCCGCGGCCGGTGAGACCCCCGGAGCCAACCGCAATAAGCGACTGTTGGATCTGGTAGCCTGCACCCTGAGGGTCGCTCGCTTGGTGGAGATATGTTTGGATGCGATCTTGCACGTGGCTGTAGGTCATTGCCGCAATACCTATTACCCCAACAGCAAGGAGGAAAATAATAAAGAGGTGCACAATGCGTCCGCCTCCTGCGTAGAGCATCGCAATAGCAGCAAGACCAATAATGGCAACGCTGTCGGTGTTTGGCTGGAGGAGCATGATGCCGGCAACGGGGCCTACGATCGCAAAGAGCGGCAACAAACCACCACGCCAGGTGCTGATTGTCTTGTAACGCGCTGCATACATAGCGGCAAGGAAGGCAATCGTTGCAAAGCGCAGCACCTCCTCTGGTTGGAAGGTTATTGGCCCGATAGCGATCCAGCGATGAGCGCCCTTAAGTTCAAGACCGATCCCCGGCACAAACACCAGTAAGGTCAGAACTACTGCAAAGCCGAAGAAATATGGGGTAAGGGTGCGCCAGCGGCGGTAGTCGAACTTGGCAAAAAAGACACAGGCAATACTGCCGCACAATAGCCCCAAGAGTAACTGAGATGCAGCAACGGAGTTAAACGTTGCGCCGTTTTCGCGAGCCATAAGGCCGAGCGCCGCCGAGGTAAAAATAACCAGGCCAAATGAGACCAGCGCTACGAGTACGAGCAGAAATGGTATATCTACGCCGCCTTTTTCTTTTTTCACAAAAGCGCAATACTCATGCCTATAATTGCCGCGACCAAGCCTACGATCCAGTACCGCATCGTTACTTTAGGAGCGGGCCAACCGATAGCTTCAAAGTGATGGTGGAGTGGTGCAACGCGGAGTAGTTTGCGGCCAAAAAACTTTTTGCTTGCAAGCTGAGCCATGACAGAAAGTACGGTCACAACAAGCGGGAGAGCAATAATCGGCAATACGGAGACTCCTATCCCCTCTCCACGTACGTCGGTCAAGAAGGCTACGGACACGAGCGCCAACGTGAGCGCCATAGTTCCTGTTTCTGATAAATAAAAGCGCGCTGGTGGAACATTGAACCATAAAAATGCCAAGAGGCCGCCCGTTATTGCAGCGCAGAGGCCTGCAATGTCGTACTGATGCTGGAAAAAGGCAATTCCCGCGTAGGCCGCAAAGATAATACTGTAAATACCGCCGCCAAGTCCGTCGATGCCGTCAATTACTGCCCCAGCGTAGAGTGCGAGAGCCACTAAAATAAAAGCCGGAATCAAAAGCATGCCGAGCTCTAGAGTGCCAAAGGTAAAGAGCGACACGCTTGAGACATCGAGCTTGTCGTAAAACCACCACGCACAGAGGCCGGAAACTAAAAATACTACAATCAGGCGAGTGCGTAGCCTCATGCCACCTTGCCCGCGCACCTCAAAGAGGTCATCAAAGAACCCAATGAATGCGCCAAAAAAAAGTGCGGCAAGTGGCACCCATGTTTGGCTGCGGCTTATGAAGTCTATTGAGGCAAACATGTCGGGGTATGCTTTAGCAAGCGTTTGCAATAAGAGCGCGCACAGAGCAATGCTGCCCCATACCACAATGCCACCCGCGCGCGGTGTGCCAACCTCTTTTTTCTCGTGGAGGCGGTTAAACTCTGCAGCAGCTTCCCCATCGAGTGCAACTTTGCCGCCTTTTGGTTTCCAGAATTTATATTTGTATAGAAAATGCGCAACGACGGGAGTAATACCGAGCCCGATTAAAAACGTAATGAGCGCGGGAAGAAATATGCGCATAGTGTCGACGGTAAACATATTAGTTACGGAGTGCGTTTAGGAGCTTTTTAACATCCTCAAACCGTCCCTCGCGAGTTGAGCCAAGTACCGCAATAATAACTGGTCGGCCGAGCTCAAGGTCAAATGCCGCTACCAAATTGCCGCCTGCAAGATCGGTAAAGCCGGTTTTAGCTCCCAGAAGTCCCGGGATGGTTAGAAGCGGGGCGGCCGTAGAGTCTGCAGTAAGAGCTCGTTCGCCGTACCCAATAGTAATGCTAGGTGCAACAGTAGCGGCAAAAAGTTCAGGATACTCTCGTACAAACACTCCTGCGAGTCGTGCTATATCTATCGCAGATCCATAGCCACCAGCCGTCGTAAGATCTACATCAAGCCCTGTCGGATTAAGGAAATAGCTCTGTTCAAGACCCAACGTTTGAGCTTCAGAGTTCATGACTTCTGCCGGGTCTACACCGAGCGCGCTCGCCGCAGCTGCCATCGCGTCGTTAGAGGATGCTACTAGGCCAAACCGTAGCAGGTCGCCTATGGACCAACTCTCGCCAAGAATAAAATTCCAGTCGCCTTCTGGCGCTAAGTCATTTGGAGTAATTGTAACGCGGCTCTTTTGCTCTGTGCGGGTAAGCACGGCTTCGGCTGACATAAGCTTGGTGAGCGAAGCGAGCGGAAGCGTCTCGCGCGCATTTTTTGAAAATAGTACCGCGCCAGATACCGGGTCATACACCACGGCTGCCCTCGCAGTAAGAAGCGCTCCGTCAAATGAGAGCGGCTTTGGCCATACAGCCTGCTCTGCAACGACTGGCGCTGGCGCTGCCTGGGTTTGAGGCCAGTACAACACGCCAAGACCAAGTGTTAATACTGCAGAAGCGAGGCTTCCTGCAACCATATGCGAAATGATGGTAGTTATACTGGGGAATTTCATACCTCTTTTTCTTTATAGGCGGCCTCAAGCTCACTCAATTTTTGCCGCACAGATGCGTACTCCGGTAGTTCGTCCTGATGTTGTGCGCCTATCTCGCCAAGCAGTTCTGTCGTGGCTTCGTACAAAAATGAGCGCTCATCCCGAGGGTTCGGTACCTTGCGGATAAATCCCCGCATCAAGAGCGTGCGGACCGTTTGAGACGAGTTAACACCGCGTATAAAGTCTATTTCGCTCCTTGTAAGCGGGCCACGATACAAAATTGCCGCCAATGTCTCTGCTCCCGCCCTCCCTATCTCGCGGTTAAACTCTTCTTTGCGGATTTCTTCAATCAGTGCAGCTGCCTTGCCTGAAATACGGAGCTCTACTTCTTTGCCGTCATCCACACAAACAATCCCGCGCTCTTTGAGATCAGACACAAGCGTTGCAATAGCATCATTGAGTGCACCCTCATCAGCATCAAGTATGCCCACGAGTTCTTTACGGGACAGCGGCCGTCCAAGGGCAAAAAGCAGCGCCTCTATCTGTAGTGATAATTCCCCGTTATTCATACGATGGTGTTGAAACTTGGTCCGCCTCAAGCACAATATCCCCAAACTGATTCGACTGGGTTGCCTTGATTATACCCTGCTTTACAAGCTCGAGCAGAGCCAAAAAACTTACAACCACTTCAGCTTTCTCCCTCTTTCCGTGGCCGGAGAACTCCTTAAATGAAAGCCTCATGGCGTTTGAAACGCGGGTACTTAAGGTGTTTATCATCTCTTCAAGCGAAACTATTTTTTTGACTACGACTTTGGGAAGGCTAGCGAATTGTGGGAAGCTTTGTATCAGGGCGTGAGCTGCATCGCGCAGACTTTGCTGCGTAACGGTAGGGTCCGGTACAAAAAGTGGCTCCTGGTCTTTGGTAACGCCTTCGTATAAGGGCGGTTTTTTGAATTCGTTGCGTAGACCAATCGCCGCCTCCTTAATAATTTGAAATACTGCAAGACGATACTCGAGCTCTTTAATGTCGCGAGACTCGTCGTCGCTAATCTCGAGCGTTGGGAGGAGCGAACGCGATTTAATAAGAAGAAGGGTGGCTGCAAGCGCCACAAAGTCGGCCGTCTCCCCCACCGGGAGCTCGTCCATGGCGTTAATACGCGCAATATACTCGTCGGTTACGGTGGCGAGCGAAATATCGTTAATTAAGAGCTTCCGCTTCTCGATGAGTTCAAGGAGTAGGTCGAGTGGCCCTTCGTAAACAGATGTTTTTACATTGATGGGCATAAAGGAATACAGTGTAGCCGCGAGAGACGGTAAACCTTAGCCTAGCGGCCTCGAGCGGCCGGCTCGAGCGGCTATACTGTGTTCCCCGTTTTAGCGTCCGTACCCTTCAATAATACCAAGCAAAAGGCGAACTGGCGCCCCTACCGCACCTTTAGTGAGGAATTCGCCTGCTACTGAGGTCATGCGTGGCGCCATGTCGATATGCACCCACGGACATTCAAGGTCTTTAGCAAATTCGCGGAGGAACATGCCGCCTGCAATAACACCGCCGTAGCGGGAGTTGCCTGCGGTCGAGATGTTGGGAATGTCGCCAAAGGTGCCTTTGGTCATGTCTTCGTACTCCTCCCACGCCGGGAATGGCCACATATAGTCGCCTGTTTCTTCGCCAATCTGTTGCATGGCAGGAATGAGCGCGTCTTTGTTGGTCATAAAGGCATTTGCCTGTTGGCCAAGCGCCACAAGCGCTGCACCGGTAAGTGTGGCCACGTCTACAACAATTTTAGGGTCAAAGCGTTTTGAGTACGTAATAGCGTCGGCCAAAATAACGCGGCCCTCGGCATCGGTGTGGAGAATCTCGATTGTTCGGCCAGAAAGCGAGGTAAGAATATCGCCAGGGCGAACTGCGGTGCCTGATGGCGAGTTTTCTACCGCCGGGATAAGCGCAACCACGTTTACTTTGAGCTCGAGCTTTGCTGCAAGCACAATGGCATGCATAACGGCTGCTCCGCCCGACATATCCATATGCATCTCGTACATGCTGTCTCCTGGTTTAACCTGGAGGCCGCCCGTATCAAACGTAACGCCTTTGCCAAGCAAGGTAACCGGTTTTTTGTTTTTAGCGGCGCCCCAATACTCCATCACAATAAACTGCGGTTCGTGTTCAGAGCCTTTGGCTATGCCAAGCACGGCGCCCATGCCCTCTTTCTTCATCTCCTGACGGCCTAATATCTCAACTTGTACCTTCGTGCCTTTAGCAATTGTCTTAGCACATTCAGCCAAAACGCGTGGAGTCATGTCGCCACCTGGTGTGTTAGCAAGTGCGCGGCAGGAATTTACTTCGGTTGCGACAATAATGCCACGGTTGATGCCATCTTGTGCAATATCCGGCGCACCTACAAGAGAGATATCCTCAACACTGTCAAAACCGCCCTCAGGCTCCTTTTTGTAAACATTAAATTCGAAGTTCGCCATCTCGAAGGCAATGGCAGCAATCTCTCCCAACTTTTTGTCGGTAACGTCCTTAGCAACAAGCGAGCGGAGCTCCTTCCACTCGAGCGTAATGTTTTTGAGCTTGTACTGCTTGCCTACAACGATAATTTTGCGCAAGAAAAGAGTTGCTTTGCGCTGACCGATGCTCTTCTTGGCACCGTAGCCAATGTGGAGTTCCTGCACCCCATCCTTCTCTACAAACTTTGAAATAGAGCCCGAAATAAGGCGGATTTTGACCGAACCCTCTGGCGCTGCCGTTACAGAAGTGATCTTCATAAGTGGACGATACCGTACCACAAAAGTATGTAAATTTAAAGGCCGCAGTTTCCCGCGGCCCTCCCTTTATTCGATCAGCGTCACCACCATGTCGGCACCGACAACGGTCGTATCTTTGACCGTGATGCGTGCGTTGAGGTCAAGCTTCCCGCCCGATGACTTCATCAGACGTTTTCTGCCAGCCGTGCGGTCGTCGATAATGGCAAACTGCCTTCCGTTCACCTTCTCGTCGAGCCTTACATGCGCACACGCGCCCTCGCAGCAGGTCGAGACGATTGTTCCGGTTACCGTTTTTTCATCCACGGCGTCACCTCGCTACGTATGTTGAATACTCTAAAAAACTTATAACACGAAACTATTTATCAGTCGAAAGGAGGGTGTCGATGCGGTTGAGGTCGCGGGGAAAGAGTGTTGCCTCTTTAACGTTAGGAAGGTTGAGCATGCGGGCAGTCATGCGCTCAAGACCGGTTGAGCAGCCGCCGTGCGGAGGCATACCGGTTTTAAAGGCTTCTAGGTAGAAGCTAAACTTCTCTGGGTCTAGGCCTTTGGCCTTAATTCTTTCAACCAATTCGTCATGGTTATGTACGCGCTGGCCGCCCGAGTTGATCTCGAGCCCGCGGAAGAGGAGGTCAAAGTATTTGGTGTAGCCCTTATCATTTTCATCTTCGTAGGTGTAGAACGGGCGCTTACTTAGCGGAAAGTGCGTTACAAACACAAAGTCGCTGTTGTGCTCCTTCTTTGCCCACTCCCACAACTTTTTCTCATGTTCTGGCTCAAGGTCCGGCTCGTCGGTAGATACACCAAGTATTTCCTGCGCCTCGCGGAGTTTAAGTACCGGGATCTTCTCCGGCACCAGCGGCTTCTCTGTAGCAAATGTAGCAAAGACGTCGCCATGCTTCTCATCTACTTTGTTGACCATGTGTTTTATGGTCTTCTCAAGCATATCCATCACATCCGTATGGTCTTTAACAAACGCCATTTCGAAGTCCATACATACGGCCTCGCTCAGGTGGCGAGTCGTTGCGTGCTTCTCTCCCCTGAAGATCTTTGCAACGGTAAACGCACGCTCAAAGACGCCTGCAAGCATCTGCTTGTAGAGTTGGGGTGATGTAGCAAGAAAGGCCTTCTGGTCGTAGTAGTAATCAACCTTAAAGGCTGCTGCACCTCCCTCGGCATCGCCGCCCACAAGTGATGGGGACTGAAATTCAGTAAAGTCCTCTTGGCGCATTGCTTCACGAAAGGCTTCTGCAATTGTGGCCTGTACTTTAAAAATATTTTTTGAGCGCTCACTGCGGAGTGTAAACGGCAGATGGTCTAGGTGAGTGTCGAGGTTTACATCAGACCCAAGTTCAAACGGGATCTCTGCTTTAGAAAGTATGTCGAGTGTGTGGACCTCGAGCTCGATGTCGCCGTTTTGAACCTCGGCGTTAATATTTTTCTCTGGGCGTTTATTAACCGTACCTTCAACGCTCACAATAAACTCAGCACGAGTTTCTTTAGCGTTTTCTATCGCCTCGCTCTTTGGCAGCACCACGCCCTGTACCGCGCCCGAACGGTCGCGAAAGTCAAAAAACACCATCTTGCCCTGGTCGCGACGCACTGAAACAGAGCCTTGTATCAAGACCCGCTCCCCCACCTTGCCACCCAAGTCTTTAATTAATGTCCGGTCCATATATTTAAATAGATACGCCTACCTTCTTGCGTACGTCGGCCATCTTAGCAGATGCGATTGCTTTTGCACGCTCCGCGCCTTTGGCTAACACATCCTTAACTTCTTGTTCTGAAATAGAGTCATACTTGTCCCGCATCGGTACAACCATGGCTTCAATATCAGCAATCAAAGCTTCTTTAAGTGCCTTGTAGCTCCCTTTGTTTTGCTCGTACACCGGTGCAAGTTCTGCATCGGTCTTAAAGAGTTGGTGGATAGAGTACACGTTAGCCGGCCTATCTCCCGAAGAGTCGGTAACAATACTCATCACGGCTTTAGCAATATCGTCTTTAGAGCCAAAGAGCGGGATCGTATTTTTGTAACTCTTGCTCATCTTTTGGCCATCAACACCAGGCACAGTTGCTACTGTTTCCAAAATCTTGGCTTCCGGTTCTTTAAAAGTTTGGCCGTACGCATTATTAAATTTGTTAGCCGCTTCGCGTGCATATTCCACATGCTGTTGCTGGTCTTTCCCTACCGGCACCACTTCAGTGTCGTACAGCAAGATATCTGCCGCCATAAGCATCGGGTAGTTAAAGAGGCCGGCATTTGCCTCAAGTCCTTTTGCTAGCTTGTCTTTATATGCGTGCGATAGTTCAAGAAATGGTACCGTTACCAAACACTCAAATATCCACGCAAGTTCGGTGTGCTCCTGCACATCAGATTGTTTAAAGATTACTGCTTTCTCCGGGTCTACTCCAGCGGCCAAGTAGCCGCGCACTATTTCTATAATATTTTCGCGGAGTGCTTTAGGGTCTTTAAGGCTCGTGAGTGAGTGATAGTCGGCGACCATCAAAAAACTTTCGTAGTCTTGGTAGGTATCGGCAAACGGTTTAAGCGCGCCAAAGTAGTTGCCAATATGCAGCTGGCCAGATGGTTGTAGGCCAGTAAGTAAGCGCTTCATGAGGGATATAGTAGCCTATATTCCCTCTTCTCTCAATTTTTCTACCAGCCCTTTTGCACTGCGGGAGAGTTTGTTAGGTAGAGTTATTTTGACCTTTATGAGGAGGTCGCCGCGGCGGCCTTTGCCTTGTGGTACGCCTCTGCCGCGCACATGGAGTACCTCACCATGGCTAACGCCCTGCGGCACTGACACCTTTTCTTCTCCCTCAAGTGTTTGGAGTGTGTATTCTGCGCCAAGAAGTGCATCTGAAAGTTTTACTGAAAGATCAGTTACAAGGTTTACCCCCTCTTTCTTAAAGCGTGGGTCTGGGGTGACGTGGATTTTTACATAGAGGTCGCCCGACTGGCCTCCGGAGACGGCTTCGCCAGCGCTCGTAAGACGGATCATCTCGCCGCCTTCAATACCCGCTGGTACGGTAATCTCGATCTCCTCTTGTTTCTTATAGACACCATCACCACGGCAGGTCGGACACTTTTCTTTAGGTACTTTGCCAGAGCCACGGCAGTAGCGACACTGCTGCACCATGGTAATAGCGCCAAAGAATGATTGCGAGGTTTCGTGCACTTTGCCAGCGCCGTTGCAGTGCGTACAGGTTATAAGCTCGCTTTTAGGAGCGGCGCCCGAGCCTTTGCAGGTTTCGCACTGCGCTGTTTTGGCAAGGAGTACTGTGCGCTTGGTGCCAAAGACCGAGTCTTTAAAGCTGATTTCAAGGTCGATAGAGATGTCGCGGCCACGGCGCGCGCGAGTGCCCTGTGCATTGCCGCTAAAGAAGTCGCTAAATACATCACTAAAGTCAAAGCCAAACCCGTTTTGGAACGCATCTTGGAATTGCGAAAAGTCGAAGTTACTTCCCTGCCCGCCAAAGCCGGCTCCTGGCTGCTGTGCACCGCCGCCAAATACGCGTCCGTAGCTGTCGTACTCCGCGCGACGTTTGTCGTCACTCAAGATTGAGTACGCCTCAGAAACTTCTTTAAATTTTTCTGCATCACCGGTGCCTTTGTCGGGGTGGAGTTTGTGTGCGAGCTTGTGAAATGCTTTTTTTATTTCGTCTTTTGACGCGCCTTTTTGCACGCCTAGCACTTCGTAATAGTCTCGTTTAGTAGCCATAATTTATGTTGATCAGTCTATCAGAAATGCGGGGTGTGTAAACCCCGCAGACTGAATCCTTCACCTCTATTTTTGCTCGCCGCCTTGAGTGGCTTCGCCATTTTCTGGCGCTTGCTGGTCACTACCGCTCGGTTGTCCACCTCCTGCCTTTTGCACGGCTTCGTAGACCTTAGAAAGTTCCTTCGAAAGGTCTTCGGTTGCTGCTTTTATCTTAGATGCATCGTCACCGTTTTTAACGGCCTCAACAGCAGAGATTTTTCCGCTAATCTCTGTCCCAAGTTCGGCCGGAATCTTATCTTTGTTATCGCTCAAGGATTTTTTAGCGCTGTACACCGTCTGCTCGGCAATGTTACGTGCCTCGGCAAGCTCCATTTTTTCCTTATCAGTTGCTGCGTTTGCATCGGCATCTTTGCGCATGCGCTCAATGTCCACTTCAGAGAGGCCGGACGAGCCTTCAATACGAATACTCTGTTCTTTGTTGGTAGCTTTATCTTTAGCCTTAACGGTCAGAATACCGTTAGCGTCTACATCGAAGGTAACTTCAACTTGCGGGAGGCCGCGCGGTGCTGGCGGTATACCATCGAGCACAAAACGACCGAGCGATTTGTTGTCGCTAGCCATAGCGCGCTCGCCCTGAGTGATGTGTATCTCTACCGAGGTCTGGTTGTCAGCGGCAGTAGAAAATACTTGTGAGCGACTGGTTGGGATCGTTGTGTTGCGCTCAATAACCTTGGTTGCAACGCCGCCCATGGTCTCAATGCCAAGCGAAAGCGGAATAACGTCGAGGAGAAGTACGTCGCGTACCTCGCCGCCAAGAATACCGCCTTGGATAGCGGCGCCAATCGCCACCACTTCGTCGGGGTTAACAGACATGTTTGGCTTCTTGCCGAAGTATTTTTCTACCGCTGCTTGCATAGCCGGCATGCGAGTTTGGCCGCCGACCAGAATAACTTCCTGAATGTCAGTAGTCTTAAATGGCGACGCTTCCATAGCGCGTTTGGTGATAGCGAGTGCGCGGTCAATAAACTCCGCAGCAAGCTCCTCAAGTTTTGCGCGAGTCATCTTAACCAACAGGTGACGCGGGCCGGATGCGTCTGAGGTGATGAATGGAATATTTACTTCGGTATCAACTGCGGTTGAGAGTTCTATCTTTGCTTTTTCTGCGGCTTCGTCGAGGCGCTGGCGGGCAAGAGCGTCGGTGCGGATGTCTATGCCGCTTTCTTTCTGAAATTCGGTCGCGAGCCAGTCGATAATCTTCTGGTCAATGTCTTTGCCACCAAGGTGGGCGTCGCCGTCAGTAGAACGCACTTCGATAGAGCCTTCTTCCCCACCAGCCATTACTACCTCAAGCACTGAAATGTCGAAGGTGCCGCCTCCGAAGTCGAATACGACTACTTTTTCATCTTTCTTTTTGTTGAATCCGTAGGCAAGCGCTGCAGCCGTAGGCTCGTTGATGATGCGCTTGACCTCAAGGCCGGCAATCTTACCGGCATCGCGCGTAGCGGCGCGCTGAGCGTCGTTAAAGTAGGCTGGGACGGTAATAACTGCCTCGGTGATAGTCTCGCCCAGGCGCTTTTCCGCATCCGCCTTTAGCTTCTGGAGGATCATCGCAGACACTTCTTCTGGCCGGTACCACTTGTCGCCCATTTGTACCTCGATACCGCCGTTTTGTGCCTTACGCATTTCAAACGGCACTACTGCCTTGTCCTTCTGCACATTAGCTTCGTCGAAGGTGTGGCCAATGAAGCGCTTTATCTGGTAGACCGTATTTTTAGGATTGGTTACCGCTTGGCGGCGCGCAATAAGGCCAACGAGACGCTCATTCGTTTTAGAGGTTGCAACGACCGAGGGGGTCGTGCGGGCACCTTCTGAGTTATCAATAATCTGAGGCTCGCCGCCGCGCATAACGGCCATTGCGGAGTTTGTAGTGCCCAAATCGATACCTAGAATTTTTGCCATACAATAGTTATAGATTATTTCTGATATGCGCCCACTGTTACTTGGGCGGGTCTAATAATATGTTCGCCAATACTATACCCACTGCGTTCAACCGATACAACTTTTTGATCGTCTTCTGGAGTTTCTACCGCCACTTCGCGTAGCGCTTCATATTTATACGGATCAAAGGTGTCCCCCTTTTTGCCGTAGTAGAGGATATCCATTTTACGAAGTGCATCAAGAAATTGTTTATGAACCAAGTTCATTTCTTTCGTCTGAGCGTGTTTAAGCATCATTTCAAACGAATCTAAGACAGGAATGAGGTCCTCTACTAAGCCGGCTTTGACACGAACCTCTTTGTGCTCGTTCATAAGCGCCTCTTCGCGCTTAAAGTTGGCAAAGTCGGCCCTCGAGCGCTGCCATCCTTCTAAATATTCTTGCCGCTCCTCTGTTGCCTTCTTAAGACGATCACGCAAACGCTTGATAAGTGCGGGTCCTTGTTCGGCCTCCTCTTCGGGGACGAACTCTTCTTCAAAGTTATCGTCCGACATGGCGCGTATTATAGCAGATTTTTAAATTAAATCAAGAAAAAACCGCCTTGCGGCGGTTCTTCTTTAGCGTTTGCTCCACTGAGCACGTTTGCGAGCCTTCTTGAGGCCGAACTTGCGGCGCTCTTTGGCACGAGGATCGCGCTTGAGGAAGCCCTCTTTCTTGAGGACACCGCGGAGATCCGCCTGGTACTCAACGAGTGCGCGAGAGATAGCGTGGCGCACAGCTACCGCCTGGCCTGCAATACCGCCGCCGCTTACTACCACGCTTACTTCAAACTGAACTGGGAGCGATACTTTAAGAAAAGCTTCAAGCGCAGCAACGCGAAGCGGTTCGGTAGGAAAATAGTCGTTCACCTCCTTCTTGTTTATAAACACCATCGTGCGGGTTGATGGGGTAAGGCGTACACGGGCAATAGCCGTCTTGCGGCGGCCTACAGTCTCGATATAACGCTCTTCTTTTTTAGCAGTAACCATATTATTTTTCGATTGTGAGCAACTTGATGCGCTTGGTCTGAAGCTTGTTTTTAGGAAGCATGCCGAGGATTGCGCGACGAAGCGCCTCTCCTTCCCCACGGCGAGCTACCAACATAGCATAGGACTCCTCCTTTTGCCCACCTGGGTAGCCAGAGTAGCGGATGTACTTCTTGTCGGTCTTTTTTGCGCCGGAGATCTTAACTTTAGAAGAGTTGATGATCTTCACCTCCTCGCCCATAACGGCATTCTTAACAAAGGTAGGCTTGTGCTTACCGAGGAGTATCTTTGCCGCTTCGCTTGCTACGCGGCCTACCGTCTTATTTTGTGCGTCAATGGTAATCATACAGTTTTTATACAAATTCAATCAGAGCCATCTTAGCAGCGTCGCCTTTGCGCTCTACCATCTTTACGATGCGCAAGTAACCACCTGGGCGCTCTTTATACCCTTCTGCTGCGGTAATAACCTTCTTTGCAGCAGCCTCATCGCCAATAGCGGAGATAAGGAAGCGGCGGTTTGCGAGAGTAGGATTCTTAGCGCGAGTAACGAGCTTCTCCATCATCGGACGGATTTCTTTAGCCTTAGCCTCAGTGGTCTGAATGCGTCCTTTAAGCGCAAGTGAGCGGAGCAAAGAGCGCTTGAGCGCAACGCGCTGCCCTTTTTCTCTGCCAAATTTTCGGTTGTGATTTCCGTGACGCATAAAGGTTACAAATTCAGATTATTTCAGGATTATGCCGAAGTTAGCAAGTGCACGCTTGATTTCCTGTATCGACTTCGGTCCAAGACCTTCAATGTCCACAAGATCCTGCTCGCGTTTGCGGGCAAGGCCTCCTACCGTGCGGATCCCCTCCTTTTCAAGAGCGGAAACAGTGCGGCTTGAGAGTTCAAGATCTTCGATGCGGGTCTTCATAACCTCGGTGCTGTTTTCCGGGTTCTGAGCTTCAACTTCGCCCGGTACTGCAGCTGCCTCTGCAACTTCTTCCTCACGGAAGCCGATAATAGACTTGAGCTGAGTGATCATGATCTCGATAGCAGCCTCAAGCGCCTTGCGTGGGCTGATAGTACCGTCGGTCTCGATAGCAATGCGGAGACGGTTAAAGTCTGTGCGGTCGCCTACGCGCATGTTTTCTACCTCGTAGTTTGCACGGCGGATAGGAGAAAAGCTTGCATCAACTGAGATCTCGCCGATCTCAACACGGTCTTTCTTGAGCTGTTCGCGAGCAACATAGCCGAGGCCGCGCTCGACACGAAACTCTGCATCAAAAGAAATCTTGTCGGTTACCTCGCAAATATACGAGTTTGGGTTAAGAAGGCGTACCTGGCCTGGGAGCTCAAGGTCTGCGCCAGTAACTTTCTGTGCGCTCTTAACTGAGAGTTTTACCGTCTGGCCTTCGCCACCGATAATTTCGAAGCGGAGCTTTTTAAGGTTAAGAAGGATCGTAACGATGTCTTCTTTAACACCCGTCATAGTAGAAAACTCGTGTTCAACGCCTTCGATCTTTACGCTTGTGATTGCGGCGCCTGGAATAGAGGCGAGGATGATGCGGCGAAGTGAGTTGCCAAGCGTGTGGCCATAGCCCGGGTAGAGCCCGTCTATTTCGTATGTGCCCTCCATCTCGTCTTCATTAACGATGCGTGGCTTGCTTGGTAATGTAATTGAATATTCCATCATAAACGTTTTCCCAGGGTTACTTATTAAAATTAACGGCTGTAAAATTGGATAATAACCGGCGCATTGAACGGCAGTTCCGTCTCCTCCACCTTCGGCACGCTTCCTACCTTTACTGAAAAGTGGTCAGGTTGAGCTTCGAGCCATGTAGGAAGGCGGGTTTCGGTAGAAACTTCTGCGCGGTTAGCAAAAAGTGGGCTGGTGCGGCTTTCGGTGCGGATACCTACCTCGTCACCCTGCTTTACCGAGTATGAAGGGATGGTAACGCGGCGTCCGTTAACAGTAACGTGACCGTGTGAGACGAGCTGGCGTGCTGCGCGACGGGTTTTAACAAAGCCTGCGCGGAAGACCGAGTTGTCGAGGCGTCCCTCAAGGCGGGAAACAAGACCCTGTACTGAGTCGGCACCCTTCTTTTCAATGGCTTCATTGACGTAGCGAGCAAACTGGCTTTCAGACAAACCGTAGGTAAAGCGCGCCTTCTGCTTTTCAAGCAACTGAGCGCCGTAGTCCGAAGCGCCGCCGCGGCGACCTTTGGTCTTGCGAGGAGCACGTGCCTCCGCAAGCTGAAACTTCTGTGTCTGGCATTTTTCAAATACCGAGGCACCGAGGCGTTTACAAATTTTATATTTTGGTCCGATTTGCATATATAAATGATTGGTTACACGCGGCGTGGGCGTGGCGGACGAGGCCCATTGTGAGGCACCGGCGTCATGTCCTTAATAGAGGCGATCTGGATACCCTTTGATGAAAATGCGCGGATAGAAGACTCGCGGCCAGCACCAACACCCTTCACTACCACAGCCACCTCCTTCATACCCATTTCAGTTGCCTTGTCGCCAAGGAGTTCACCGACCTTTGCCGCTGCAAAAGGAGTACCCTTTTTAGCTCCAGCAAAACCGAGTGAGCCGCTTGAAGACCAGACAATAACATTGCCCATAGGATCAGCGAGACCCATCTTTGTATTATTGTAGGTAGCCTCGACATATACAATGCCGGACTCGAGTTTACGGCGAGAAGAGCGTCCCGAAGCCGAACGGCCTCCAGATCCCTCATCCCCTCCCTTTTTGACTATTCGTTTCTTACCCATAGGTATTAAGTCAGTAGATTACAACAAATTTTAAGTCTTTTCAACCTTACGACGACCGGAGCCCATGGTCTTACGAACGTTGCCACGGACGGTGCGTGAGTTGGTCTTAGTGCGCTGGCCACGAACTGGTAGGCGGCGCTGATGGCGCGTACCACGGTAAGCACCGATATCTTTAAGGCGTTTGATGTTTTGAGATACTTCGCGCTTCAAATCACCCTCGATCTTAAAGGTTTCGATAATGCCGCGGATGCGGTTCTCTTCTTCCGGAGTAAGCTCGTTAGCTTTCTTCATCGGATCAACCTTTGCTTCCGCACAGATCATGCGGGCGCGTGGCTGACCAATACCGTAGAGCTCGAGGAGCGCGTACGCAATTCTTTTATTAGGAAGTGTAATACCTGAGATACGCATAGAAATGATTAGCCTTGGCGCTGCTTATGGCGAGGGTTCGAGCACGTAACATATATCCGGCCTTTGCGCCGAACCATTTTGCAGTTAGCACAACGGGTTTTGATTGATGCTTTAACTTTCATTCAAAAATTACAGACGTCTTGTGATCCGCCCTTTGCCTCCATACGGGTCAAGTTTTACTAAAACTTTATCCCCTACGAGCACTTTAATACGGTGCAATCGCATTTTGCCTGCCAGATATGCAATAAGCCTCTCTCCTGAATCTGTAGTGATTCGGAAAAGAGCGTTTGGCAGCGCCTCATCGACAACTGCCTGTACTTCACCTTCTTTAATATCCATCAGCAATGAGCGTACCCAATACTAGCAGAGGCGTTTATGAGTGTCAACCAAGGGCTCATTTCCCCTCTTCAATCTTTACCTTCTCACGCTCACTTGGGAAGGAAGTGTCCCAAAACGGCCGCAATTTGGCCTCGGCGCGCATAATGGCTGGGGCAAAAGATTCAATAATAGATTCAAACTCCCCTTTGTTTTTTCCAAGGAGCGACGTTACAAGCTTTTCGCTGTCATAGCGCCATACGAGTGTGGGCGAACCTTGCAGATCAATAGTAATGCGACCAGCGGAGAGCTGCGTCGAAGATGCGACAGACATGATAACTGAACTAGGGTCTTTAATCATGACGGGTTCTCCTTGGTAATCTTGAACAGTTTGTTTTGCAATAACACTCGCAAGCATCTCCTGCGAGACTATCGCGGCACTCATCGTAGCGCTCTGACCAAGTATCGCGGTACTTTCCTGACCTGGCGCCTGAGAAATTTCGCTATAGGTAACCTGCAGCGTGCCCGGAACCGGCAAGTAACCTGTTGGAATTTGTGAACCGAGAGAAGTTTGTGCTGCCTGTGCAAGCCCTTGTTGGAGCGCCTCGCGCGCCTTGGTAAGGTCGGCGGCTGCCACCGTTGGCTCAGGGCCTACGTACCCACCGACAATTGACGAGGTTTCTGCATAAAACTTTTCATAGCGTGGGTCGCCTTTAAACCCTGGCACGGTAAAACGAGTTTTTTCGCTGCGGTTATACGAAGCGCCTGCACTGTCGGCAAATACCGTTACGGTAGCCGTGCCAGGAGTAGTGCCTTTCATGCCCGGAACAACCACCGAGTCTCGCACGCGGTAGATTTTGCCATCGGGTGCCTCAAAACGAGTGTTGGCAATAAGACGCTGGGTCTCTGTACCAAAAGAGTTGTAAATAGTAACCGTACCGGAAGCGGCACGACTTACATTTTTACTGCCCGTTGCCTGCACCGTAGTAGAAGCAGAGCGAGTAACGGTCATGACTTCATATGAAAGCGTTCCTATTGGTGCATTAGGCTGAGCCGAAAGAGAAGCCGGCACGGCAACCTGCGCCTCACGCGGATAGACTGTAATGGTAGCTCCGGCAAATAGTGTAGAAAGGAGTAAACCTCCAACGGCACAGATAATAACGATCGCTACTCCTAAAATCAGCAGGCGACGCTTCCCCTTGCCTCGTGGGCGAGGCGGTTGACGGTACTCACCCCGAGGAGCCGGTGATTGCTGCTCATCTTCATACGACTGCGGAGCCCGCTTGTGGTGGGTTGCGGGTACGGGGATATTTCTAATTGAACGATCGTCACGAGGGACCATGTCACGCATACAAAGGATTATATAGCAAAATTATCTAATTGCCTCGACTTTAGCTTTGGGCAGCCTGGCATCTATAAACAGGGCCTCCAATAATAACGCTATGTCCGGCTTATGTGCGTGTATCGCAATAAAAGGGGAAATATGACTTCCCCGCACTGCGCGCACCGTACCACCTTCTGGAAACAGAGTTTCTAGCGACGCATGATCCGCAAGCGAACGAGCAAACCACTCGCCTACGGGCTCCTCTGCTACAACGAACACCGAGCGCAACGTGCCGCCTGTTGCCAGTTCGCGCGCTACTTCATCAAACTCTGCCCCAATGTGCACAGCGAGCGATGTAAGCGGCTCATGCATGGGCGACATATGCCCGTGCCGGACAAGCTTAAGAGCTGACAGTGCCTCACCCACACTTAATCCGCCATGGGCCTTAAGCGTCCGCATAATCGAGTTGCGTCCAAATGGGATCGTTGCATGGCCAAGCACCTGGCTGTCCCACTCCGAACGTTCAAGCGCGATCATTTCCATTACTTCCCCGCTTACGACACACAGCAGGTAGCGCTCTTCGTGTGGAAAAAGTGAGGGAACCATGTGGGCCGTGGCTGTAGCAAATGGATGGAACGAGGTTGATACTGCCGGCCCAAGTAACGTAACTAGCGAATTATAGATACTTTGCGTAATCGGGTGCGGGACAGTGTCATAGCCAAGATTTAGCGTTGCCCATGGCGGCGACATAAACACCGCCGTGTGGGCAACCGTGCCCACAGACTCTGATGAATGCACACGCACCCGAGCGGCAACTTGCGCCACATGGTCAAGGGCATGGCGAGCGGCCTGCTCTATCTCTTTAGTGATTGATCCCGGTGCATGTGTTTTAAGAAGTGGAATTTGCACCCGCGTCTCACCAAAAAGACGCGGCGCTTCATGCGGAGAAAGCCGAACGAGCGCAGAACCCACGCTGCCGTTCTCTACATCGAGGAGAAGTACCGTATTCCCCTCTTCCTTTTTACGCTTAAAGAGCGCGGACATGACAAAAGTATACAACGAAAATAAAAAGGCCCGGGCGCAAAGTGCGTCCGGGCAAGGCTGAATAGGTCTAGATCAAGTGCTGGCCGAAGCCAGCAATCAGGAGGATCACGACGAGACCCGCGTGCAGCCAGAAGCCAGGAATGGACTTGGTCATTAGTCTCCCTCCGTCTCGAGAAAACATATTTGAACGAAAGAACGCCGTTCGTCGTAATACTCCCACTATTTATTTTTCTGTCAAGATTACTTGGTGGGTAGCGCGTTTTCTTTCTTGATGCGATTCAGAATATGATCGACCATACGGTCTGGTTGCAGGCGAGCCGTTGCCGCAACTGATACATAGACAGCCCGCAACTCTGGCCGAGGCTTTGGCTGCGGACGCCTCCCCCTTATGACTTCCATAAGGTATTTGAGACCAAGATCAGGCATCGTTCTCTCCTTTAGAGACCGCTCTGGAGCGAGTATATCAAACTCACTGAAGCACTGCTTTGATTCTACGAACCCCTTGTGCAACCGCTTCTTCTTTCTGGATTTTGAACATACCCGACTTTGAAATTTCTCCTGTGTGCTCCACATGCGGCCCGCCACAAAACTCTATAGAAAATGCGCTATCGAGCGGCCCGACGGAATAAACAGATACTTTGTCAGGGTATTTGGCGCCAAACTCGTGCTCTGCACCAAGCTTCTCGGCCTCTTCTTTAGCCATTTCGGTACGAACTACCGGCAAGTCTTCGTTAATCTTTTCGTTTACTATTTTCTCTACCTCTTTTTTCTGCCCATCAGTCATCTTTGCCCCCCAGCTAAAGTCGATGCGTAAACGCTCTTGGGTGATATTGCTGCCGCGCTGGTGTACCTCTGGTCCCAACACCTGCTGGAGTGCCTTAAGGAGTAAGTGGTGTGCGGTGTGCAGGCGCGTAGTCTTCTCAGACGTGTCAGCTAAACCGCCTTTGAACTTTTGTTCAGAACCTGCACGAGAAAGGTCTTGATGCTGTTTAAGCAGGTCTTTAAAACCCTCTATATCTATCTGTTTGATACCCTTCTCTCCCGCCTCTTCTAAAATAAGCTCGAGTGGGAAGCCGTAGGTCGTCACCAGCTGAAATATATACTGAGCAGTTAAGCCGTTTTTATCAAAAACGGCATCTCCAGTAAAGCGCTCCAGTTCTTTAATTCCACGAGCAAGAGTTTCCCGAAATTTCTCTTCTTCTTTTGTTAACTCATTTTGAATAGTCTCAGCACGTTTTTTAAGTTCTGGATAAGAATTTTCATATGTATCTATAAAGGTTTTGGCAACTTGCGCGGTAAAATTTGAATCTATTCCTAATTTATGACCAAATCTAACCGCTCGCCGTATGAGGCGGCGGACGAAGTATCCCTGATCTTTATTATTGGGTAGTACACTATCCCCGATCAAAAAAGTTGCGGCTCTAATATGATCAAGTATCACGCGATACATGTATCTCATTTCAGAGGGAAACATTCCTCCACTTTTTGCAACCACAAAGCCGTTCGGATTCCCTTCGTCGTAGTAAGGAGTTCCACACAAGCTGAATATCACTTCTTTAGCTTTATCAAATACATCAATATTAAAAACATCTGACTCATTTCTTAATACAGCGGCAATGCGTTCAAGACCACCACCAAAGTCCACATTTTGTTTAGGTAGCAAAGCAAAAGAACCATCTTCTTTTTTGATGTACTGCATAAAGACAGAGTTGCCGATCTCGAGGAAGCGGCCACAGTCGCAGTTAGGGTGGCACTCCGGACCCCACTTAGGGTCGTGCGGTGTACCAAAGTCATAAAATACCTCTGAGTCTGGACCGCCCGGCTCTCCTGCAGGCATCTTTTCCGGCACTCCTGCGCGGGACCACCAGTTTTTCTTTGCATCGTAGTAAAAGATGCGTCCACCCTGCATTCCCACCTGGTAGCCGTTTTCCTCGCTCCCGATATCCACTACCTTGTTATCTATCCCCTGTTCATCAAACAGCCGCTTCCAAATTTCTGCCGACTCGGTGTCGCGGGGTACGTTATTATTTTCATCGCCAATAAATGTAGTGACGTACAGCTTGTTCGGATCTAGCCCTACCTGGCCAACGAGGAATTCAAAAAACCACGGAAGTTGCTCTTGTTTAAAGTAGTCGCCGAGTGACCAGTTACCAAGCATCTCAAAGAAGGTCGTGTGGCGATTATCCCCCACCTCTTCTATATCCATTGAACGGAAACACTTCTGGCTGTCTACCAGGCGCGTCCCGGCCGGATGATTCTTGCCCAGCAAGTACGGCACGAGCGGCTGCATACCAGATCCCGTAAAAAGTGTTGTAGGGTCGTTCTCGGGCACCAAGCTAGAGCTTGGTAGTACCGTATGTCCCTGAGCCTGAAAAAAGGCCAAATATTTCTCGCGCACCTCGTTGAGGGTCATTGCAATAAAAGTAGCGTTTTTTTGACAAAAAGAAAAGGCCGCGCGATATTCTGCGCGGCCTGTGCATTTGGGTGACGGGCTGATCTAGGAGGCATTGTCGCCACGGTTGATCGGAACCAATTTGAGCACTGTGCCCGTGGGAAGAGTGGGTCGTTCGACTGCTGCAACACCTGTAGGCGTTCGTCCGATGTGGATTGTCTTGATAGGGTTGCCGCCGACGACTTCCATTACTTCGTAGCGTAACCGTCGGACACTTTGGACCGGATCCATCTTTTGGACCTGCAAAACGTTCCGAATCTTCCTCATAAAGTCCCAATTACGTGCAGCGTCCCCAAATGTGTTGAGGCACACCGCATCAAGATCGATCATGGTAGCACCTCGCTCACATTTACTGCCTGCGGGCATAATACACCCAAGATTTTCTAGCGCCAGCCATTAAAAACCTGTAAGGTGTATACATCTATGAAAACAAGCAGCGCACTAAAAGGCTTTGATGTAAAAAATATCGACAAAACAGTCCGCCCTCAGGATGATTTTTACCACTACGCCAATGGCGGCTGGCTTAAAAAGAACAAAATTCCGGCCGACGAAAGCCGTTGGGGCAGCTTTATCATCCTGCGCTACGAGGCAGAGCATAATCTCAAAAAAATAGTTGATGAGCTCGCGGCCAAAAAAGCTGCTGCCGGAAGCGTAGAGCAGTTGGTAGGCGATTTGTATCGCTCGGGTATGGATATGGCAACTCGCAATAGACTTAAAGCCAAGCCACTAGATACCTACCGCAAAGAAATAGAGGATCTATCCAACACCAAAGACTTCTTAGACCTGCTCGCCCGCTTTCATAAGCTCGGTATCGCAGTGCCGTGGGGTACGATCATAGACCAAGACTCAAAAAACAGCGCTCGCTACGCGCTCCATATATATCAGAGCGGCTTGGGGCTCCCCGACCGTGACTATTATATAAAAGACGAGCCGGAGTTTGTGCGCGTGCGGAAAGCATATGTAGATCACCTGATTCGGATTTTCCGCTTGCTTGGCTACGATACTAAAGAAGCATTGAGGCGCACCGAAGTAGTAATGAATATAGAGACTCGCTTGGCAAAGATCTCGATGGACAAAGTCGACACTCGCGACGCAGACAAGGTGTACAACAAGCGCACTATTTCGGAATTGCAAAAACAGGTACCCGAGGTGGCGTGGCAGAAATACTTTAAAGATGCCGGGGTTCCCAAAGTTCCGTATGTGATTGCTATGCAGCCAGAGTTTCTTAAGGCTACTGGTAAGCTACTCACCACTGTCCCGCTTGCAGACTGGAAGGTGTATTTGGAGTGGCACTTGGCCGACGATGCCTCCGGATTTTTGAGCGAAGACTTTGTTAAAGTTAACTTTGCCTTTTCTCAAGTGCTCTCCGGCAATAAAAAGATGAAGCCGCTCTGGCGTCGCACGCTTGGTGTGGTTAACGGCTCCTTAGGCGAGGCGCTTGGCAAAGTGTATGTCACTAAACATTTTGATCAAGCTAAAAAGCGCAAAATGGACCAGCTCGTAAGCGACCTGTTTGTTGTGTACGGAGAGCGTATTAAAAACCTCGACTGGATGAGCAGCGCAACAAAAAAGAAGGCCCTTGCAAAGCTTAAGACCATGCAGCGCAAGATAGGATACCCGCGTGTATGGAAGGGCTACAAAGGCCTGGTTATTAAACCTGCCGATTACTTTGGCAACATTCTGCGCGTTACCGAGTACGAACGTCAGCGCGAAATGAAGAAGCTCGTGCGTAAAAGCATCGACCGTGAGGAGTGGTTTATGTATCCGCAGACAGTGAATGCCTACTTCCACCCAACGATGAACGAAATCGTCTTCCCTGCGGCAATACTCCAGCCGCCATTCTTTAACTTCGATGCAGATGATGCCTTTAACTACGGCGGTATTGGCGCGGTCATTGGCCACGAGATCACCCACGGCTTTGACGACCAAGGCGCCAAGTTTGACCACAAGGGCAACTTAAAATTGTGGTGGACACCTGTTGATAAAAAGAAGTTCGAACAGAAGGGCAAAGTAGTAGTTAAACAGTATGACGCCTTTACTGTGGCAGATGGTGTGCACGTAAATGGAGGGCTGACACTGGGCGAAAATATTGCCGACCTGGGCGGCCTAGTAATCGGCTACGAAGCGCATCAGCGCCATCTAAAGAAAACTGGGCGTAAAGATATCGCCGGATTTACTCCAGAACAGCGCTTCTTCTTAGGCTTTGCTCAAGCAGAGCAGGAACTAAATAGGCCTGAAGCAATTAAAACCCGCACGCTTACTGACCCACATTCGCCGCCCGAGTGCCGCATCAACGGCCCTCTTGCCCACTTTACGCCGTTCTACGAAGCGTATGGCGTCACTAAAACAGATAAACTATATCGCGATCCAAAAGATAGATCTTATATTTGGTAGCTAAAGCCAATCAATAGGAGTCTTGCCATGCGATTCTAAATACTCGTTCGCTTTTTTGAAGTGGCCGTTGCCAAAAAAACCGTTGTAGGCAGAGAACGGTGATGGATGCGGCGACTCTAAGACCAAGTGTTTAGTGCGCTCTATGTGCGCTCCTTTTTGCCGCGCATAGTTGCCCCACAGTATAAACACTAGTCCCTCACGCTCATCTGAAAGCGCTTTTATAGCTGCATCGGTAAACTTCTCCCAGCCTTTGTTTTGATGCGAGCCCGCCAAGTGCGCCCGCACTGTTAGTGTGGCGTTTAAAAGCAATACACCCTGTTTTGCCCAGCGGCTTAAATCGCCACCCGTATTCTTCATCTTTTCGCCAAACTCGGCCTCTATCTCTTTAAAAATATTTTGAAGGCTGGGCGGCAGGCGTATCCCCTCTTCTACGGCAAAGCACAGACCATTAGCCTGTTTCGGGCCGTGATATGGGTCTTGGCCTAAGATAACTACTTTTACTTCTTCAAATGGCGCCAGATCGAAGGCGCGAAAGACGTGTTTCGGCGGCGGATATATCACTTCGTCTACATATTCTTTTTTTACAAAGGCTGCCAGCTCGGCAAAGTACGGCTGATCGAACTCATCCTTCAAATGCTCCTGCCACGACGGATGGATTTTGACGTCCTTCATGGATTTAGCCGCGATATCCTTCCTGATGCAGAAGCTCAAACTTCTTTTTAGGGCCGCCGCGGTTGTACTCGCCTATTTTTCCATCGCTACGCACTACCCTGTGGCATGGGATCTTTGGGTCGTAGTTTTTAGACATCCAATACCCAACAGCGCGCGAGGCTCCCTTGTTGCCTGCTTTGGCAGCGACTTCTGCATAGGTCATAACCTCCCCTTTTGGGATCTTACTCACGACATCGTAGACCTTTTTAGAAAAGTTGAGCGGTGGGTGATTCTTCATTATCATTTTTCGCTAATCTTTTTTTAAGCGGGGTTATGGGCTTTGGGGCAGGAGTGGGGGCATGAACAGGAGCAGGTGCTCCGCTGTATGCTTGCTGGAGCACCGCCCCCGCCGCCTCGCGGTAGGTGCAGTAGTCGCAATCAGCACCCTTCTCTGGCACTACACCAGCATCAAGGCACGTTTTAATATCGCCTAAGACGGCCTCTATCCAGTTTGCACTGCCTGTGTACGGTATTAGCGTTACCTCAAACTCAAGTTTGCCGTCAAACGCCGCTCTGTCTTTAGATGCGTTGGCATACACAAAGTAGCCGGTGTCCGAGACAGTAAAGCCGTGTTGACGCAAGAGCCACTGATAGATCTCCATCTGGCGTTTGTAGCCATCGTGCCAGTCTTTATCGAGCGCCTCGATCTTTTCGTCCTTACTGGTCGACTTATAGTCCACAACCATAAGCTCGCCCTTCGGGTTAATCCAGATATCGTCTACGGCACCAGAGACCGTAAACCCGGTTGCGGCATGCTTGCACTCCACTCCTTTAAAGTTCTCGCGCCACACATCCATGTTTGGATGTGAGAACGGCTTTGCCTCAAGCCCATAGGCCTGCATGAGCGGATGCGCTGAACCGTCGGCACGATGTATGTCGAACTCTTTTTTTAGCAGGGCATCAACCGCGCTGTTTAGGTTAAACGGAAATCCCGGCGGCCGTGCAACACCAAGTTTGTTGTCGATGTAGAAACATCGCGGACAACTCACAAACAGGTCAATTTTTGACCGTGAGAGACGCCACTTGGGCCCGCCGTAATTCCAATCGGGCTTGCGATTTGGTTTGTAGAAGCTACTCACCGAACTATCCTACCATTTTTTAACAGAATCAGTCTTAACGTGCGGTGAATTCGACGAAGAGTGGCTGTCCTGCAGCATTGAGTACTGCCTGATCTGCCGACGTAAAGTCTTTATCGCCATTATCGACACGTTTACCCACCCAATATTTCTGACCTGCAATGGTTGGGCGCAGCAAGTTGATGCTGCGAGCGCCTGTGGTTGAAGTAAAGTAACCAGCACCAAGCGCATTACCGCGCTGACCGTTAACCACTTCATACACAACTACCCACGTTGGTACTGTTACTGGCGCGCTCGTAATATCTACTTTAAGACCAGCGGTCTGTGTCGTTGCAAGTACTATTCCTCCAGTAGCGCCTGTAGTTGGAACTGGTGTCGTACCGGTAGAACCAGTCTGAGGAAGAGTAGTGCCTCCGGCAACCGTAGTTCCCGTATTCTGAACTGTAGGAGTATTTTCGGTTTCAGTATTTTGAGCGATCTCTTCCTGCGGATTAAGTGTGTAGTAACCCCAGGTAAGAACTGCGCCCACTATTGCACCAGAAAGAAAGAGGGCGAAAAGTCTCCCTCTGCCATTTGTATTAGCTACTGTTGCTGTTTTTGCTGGCTGCATCTTCGGCGTAGACGCTGAAGAAGAAAACTTTGACGTACTTGCCCCAAGAAGTGGCGAAGTAACTGGCTTTTGTGGCTGAGACCACGAAAGTCCTGCTGGTTTATTGTTAGTACTGCCCTGCTGATTTCCCTGAGTTGACTGATTATTGTCTGCCATACATCCCTAAAATAAAACTGTTAATAGACCATGCGTCTATCATACCGCCTTACCGGGGACACACAATGCACCAACCTCCTCGAGCACCGTATCAGCTTTACCTCCGGTGACTCCTGCCCGTTTCAAAACATCGCCCTTGTCGGCCAAGTCATTACAGAGTACTACTTGCTGGCTTAATAAAGCCATTTTTTCAGACTTGGTAAGTGAGGTAAGCGCCGTTACGGGGTATAGGCCTGCTGCCTCAATACGATCCTGCAGTGTCTTACCCTGGGGATAATCCCACGCGAGAAGCTCCAGACCTTTGCAGCTGGAGTACTCAATAGCCCGGTCAGTAAACTTGGTATTAGTAACCACCATACCTCTTCCCTGGCCTATATCGTCAATGCGCGCTTGCACATACAGAACAACTTTCAGGTCGCTCTTAAAGCCTGCGGCGTTATGGAACTTTGCTTCCACAAAAATTTTTTCTCCTGGGCCATCAATAACCACGTCTACTTCGTGCTCAACGCATTTACCCTTAACTATTTGACGAACGCGTGCCTGTTTTCCCTCGGCGCGAAAAAGTTCACCAATATAATCTTCAAAGGGAAAGCCAGAAGGGCCGAATTCGAGTAAGGCGCGCTTAAGACTGTACCGCGCAGCAACTTCGTGTCGCGCCTCATGCAGCATCGCAAACGCTCGCGAGTAAATCTCCTGAGTGGAAATACCTTCCCACATTTCCTTTTCGAGGTCGCGCTCTACCTGCTCTGCGACACTCTCTTTTGCACCCGCACGTCTTAGTGATGCTACTAATTTTTTTGGATCAAAGGGCTCCGTCTTGCCATCAGCTTTTGCGATTAACATTACTCCAGTGTAGCACTGGCTATAACTCCTCCGCCAAGGCAGCGATCCCCACGATACAGAACGAGCGACTGCCCTTCCGGAACAAAATGCGGCTCCTTAAGTGTTACCTGCCAAACATCTCCTGCCTTAGTAATCTCGGCAGGAATCAGTTTTTGCCTGTAGCGAAAGCGTGCCTCGCAAGGACCCTCCTCCAACTCGCCGATCCAGTTTGTATCTATAAGAATCACTTTCGCTGCATGTTTATGCTTGGGAAACCTTTCAGTCGAGACCGTAATCGTGTTGGCTTTACTATCTTTAGATACGACAAAGTGCGGCACTTCAGTTGAGGTGTGAATAGTGAGCTCAAAGCCATGACGCTGCCCCACCGTGTAGTGGATCGCCCCACGATGAGTGCCCACACTCTCGCCCTGCTCATTTAATACAGAACCTGGCTGTTGGGGCACTTCGCGTGCAAGCATGTCATCAAGGCCGATATCGCCCAAAAAACAGAGTCCCTGACTGTCGGGGCGGTCAGAATTTGGTAGGCCAAATTTCTCGGCAAGCTTTCGAACGTCTGGCTTGTGTAAGCCCCCGACGGGAAACAACGTTTTACTAAGCACTGTTTCAGGAACGGCCCACAAAAAATAGCTCTGGTCTTTATTGGAATCAGCAGAAACATACAGGTTTCCGTTTTTTGTTTGCGCGTAGTGTCCCGTAGCAACAAAGTCTGCACCCTCCTGCATACAGTAGGCAAAAAAGATGCCGAACTTAATCTTTTCGTTGCAAAGCGTGTCTGGGTTTGGGGTACGACCTTTTGCAAATTCTTCTATCGAGGGTCTAAAAACCTCTTGTTCATACTCTTTCGATAAATCTACTTCTTTAAAGGGGATTTTGAGATGCGCCGCTACCCGCATGGCATCTATTCTGTCTTGCGCTGCTGGGCAGGGGTAACCTGAGATAGCGATACGTATAAAAACGCCTGTTACATCGTATCCATGGCTTTTAAGCAGGGCGGCAGAGACAGCAGAATCAACGCCTCCGGAAAGGCCTACAAATGCTTTTTTATTCTGTTGCTCGCCAGGATTTTGCACCTACCCGTTATAGCTTGTTAGCGTGTCGTTGTCGAAGCGGTAGTAGTACCAGAAGTAGTGGTCGCGTTGCTTCCCAGTGGCGGGAAGGTGGGCATAAATGACGGCAGCGGCGACGTATTTTCAGGCTTCTCTTCCACGACTACTGGCTCGAGCGTCGGTGGCGAGATCATATTTTTAAGTTCAACTGCAATATCGTGCACAACCGGAACAGCCACCGCCGTGTACGCTCCTGCTGCAAAACCAATAATCAAAAATAGGAACAACATAAAAATCCAAGGTCCAACGGAACGCTTTTTGACCTGTGCATAAACGGGTTGACGCTGCACCACAGGCTGAGGCTGAATGCGGGTGCTCATCTGTACTGGTTGTGCAACAGGCTGAGCCATCGGCTGAACTATAGGCTGTATTGGCCGTGGCTGAGGAGCCGGAGTTGGCGCTGGAGTAGTCATAGGAGGAGGAATGGGTTTTGGTGCGACAGGTGGCACCTGTACGCCCTCAATAGCAGCAAAAGCATCCTGCGCATCGGTAGCACTCCAGCCACCTCCTGCGAGGGCTTTTATGATTTCTTCTCTTGGTACGCCAGCCTGTCGCTGAGCGCGAACATAATTAAGAAGCTGAGGATTTATCATATGCGTCTAACCTTCTAAAAGTATATCATACTAACTCCCAATATATTTTGCTTTGTTCTGCAAATGCTGTTCATAGGTAACGCTGTAGTACATAGTTCCATTTTGGTCAGACAGATAATACACATAGTCAGTATCTATCGGAGTAACGGCATCTAAAATAGCATCTACGCCAGGGTTAGTAATCGGTGCGGGAGGAAGCCCTTTGTTGGTATAGGTGTTGTAAGGAGAGTCAGTAAGAAGTTCTTTTTTTGTAATATTATAAGTATTTTTACCGATAATGTACGGAAATACCGCATCAACTTGCAACAACATTCCGTTTTTAATTCGATTCCATAGTATGCCTGCAATCATGCGACGGTCACGGGAGTTATTGGCCTCTTTTTCGAGCAGTGACGCCATTACAAGAACGTCGTTAAATGACTTACCAAAAGACGCAACTGAGAGCGTGATATTTCCCTGCGAAACTTGTTTTCTGAAGTTATCTTCCATCATAGAGACAACTGAAGCAGGATCTGCACCAGGCAAGATGTAATACGTATCGGGGAAGAGCCTCCCCTCTTTGGTCGAAGCAAGTTCGTAAAACGCCTCTGTATCAAAGTCCGGCACCGCTGTAAGCATCTGACTAATACCGTACGAGCTCGTACCTTCTGGAATAGTAATTTTTATTGGTTCAACTTCAAAAGTACCGTTCACCAGGCGACGCACTATAGTGAGCGCACTTTGCGGATGTGAAAAATAATATTCACCAGCTATTACACTTCTATCGCCGTATAGCTTTGCTATGAGATTAAATACGGTTCTTGAGCGGATAAATGATTGCTCTTTAAGATCCTCAGCAATTTCAGATACACTCTCCCCTTGTGTCACGCGTACATATGAGTCTGTCGAAAACATGCGTGGCGGCGCAAACAGGGCACCATACACCACAAAGGCTGCAAGTACGGTAAAAAACCCAGGCACTATAAGCCTGCGCCGGCGCCTATAAAACCTCTGAAGAGTGTGCTTAACGTTAAGTGCAATCTGCATACATTAGTGTGGCAGCGATGGGAGGTTGTGCGGTGCCTCAGCTACCTTGGCAGCCACACGGTTAAGACCCGGGGTGTCTACGCCTGTGTTCGGGAAGTGCCATATCGTTGCAAGCTCTTCAGTCGACATAAATTCCGGCTTTTGGTCATACGGCACGTAAAAGAATGCTCGATGCTTCGAGTGGAAGTAAAAAAGGTCTTTAGTGCGGTTCTTTATAAAACCCAACGGGTCTTCCCACGGATAGTCAAAGCCGATCAGTCCGCGACCTCCAATACCCGCTATGCGATTAAAAGGCCCTCTATAGGCATCAAAAAGTCTGAAAAGAAACGCGCCATTAATACCCTTGAACTTCTCTTTCTTGGCTACATATACTACGCGTATGCCGCACTCATAAATAAATTTGCCCAAATTCTTTTCGATGAGCTTAATCTCCTCTTTTTCCTCATCTGTCAGCATGGTCATACCGCGACCGGCCACCTGTGCTGCAGCCTCTTCTTTAAATTTGAGTTCGTGCTCGGCAATATGTTTAGCGCGCTCAGCCGCTTCTGCAACTATTGAATGTATACGATCATGTGCATTTTTTACCATTGCATCGCCAAACTTAAACATGCCAAACCAGTCTTCTTTGGCATGGGCGCGCATTATAATCTGCATCCAAACAGCCTCTCCTTTGCCCATCAAGGCAAACACTTCGAGCAAGTTGGTGATAGGGTCTGTGCGGCTCTTAGGCTCATCAAGCTCCTCGGTCAATTCAAACTCCTCATAGGTGCGAATGGGGGCGATCCAGGCTTTGCCTGGCTTTCCATACTCTCCACACCACATGTCATAGTCAGTATTATTGTATGGAATCTTCGAAATATAGTCTTCAACTTCAATAATTTTCGCTTCTGGGTATTGACCATAAATTCTGCCCTCCACAGAATTCCGCCAGGCACGACGACAATGGATATAAAATCCAATATGCCCTTCTATAGACGCAATCTCGAGTGACCATGTATTCCTAAATTTGCCCTGCCAAATACGATTAATAAACGTCGTCTCTGAACCCGTGTGAAAGATAGAACTTAGAAAAAGCTCTATGCCCATAGGCGATTTTTCTATTTCAGGCGGCAACTGGATCTCAAGCAGAATGTTGTCGATACCAAACCAGTAAATATGACGAGCGTAATGTATCCAGGAGATCCACAGGTATCCGAGCAAAATGACAGGAAGCCATACTGGCGAAAGGGCCGCAAATGCCGTGAGGAATGCAATGAGTGCGTCGGGGTCTGTTACATAGACCGCTACCGCGAAAAGCGGCATAAAAATAAAAGACAGCCATATAGGATTGAAGGCCATCTTCCTCATCCTTAATTCAAGCTGCTTTGCAGTTTCGTAAAGAAACATAGCTGGTATGATATAGTATACATGAAGTTTCTCAGGATATGGATGCATTTATAGTAAATGTTTTATACAATCCCCTTCCTATTATTGGTGCTGCACTAAGCTTTCTTGCAGTTATAGTATTTTTGGTTTTTCTTCGCGGATTTCTCTCAAGCGTTTTGTATCTTTTTACCCTCAACGGTAATGACGACTTCCTCCTGCACTCCCGCATACGCGTAGTGTGGGCCTTTCTGCTCTTAGTATTCTTCTTTTCGATCTGGGAAGTAGTTCGATGGATAGGAGCTCTCCTAACTGGGGGCGAGTGGCCACGAGGGATAGGACTCGCCACCACCCTGCTTATAACTCTTTTTATACTGCAGTGGGCATTACGTTTCTACGCAAAAAAAGAAAAAGGCTCCTAATCAGGAGCTCTTTTCTTAAGTCACTGGAAGCCCTTTATTTTACGAGAACAAATTTTCCGTCCTTGCCGCGTTTGAAGTATTTCTGATTTTGGAGGTTCACCACCACGGTGCCGGGCTTTACATGGCGCTCTTTGAGGACCTTGTCGATTATCTGTTCTTTAGTCATAGGGCCACTTTCGCGCAGTACATTGCGGATGACATCGCGGACCACGCCTGAAGCGTATCCCCACTCTTTAAGAGCGTACATACCACGACCCACGAGTACAAAGCGGTCGTCTTTAATGAGTTCGTTGTGTGTGGTAGCTACATGCGCTGCGCGGTTGAACATCTTTTCGATGATCTTAGCGACTTCGCGGAAGTGGAGCGGGCTTCCATGCTTCTTAACTGCCAAGTATGCGTAGTCACGTACACCCTTAGTCTTAACATTCGGTGATGCCGAGTGACCCCACTCACCAAGCGGATTCTTTCCGATTTTCTTAGAAATTGAGAGCCAACGTTTAAGAACCTCCTGATTGCGGTGTTTGTCGTTGATGTCCTGAAGTTCCTTCAAAAAGCGGTCTATCATCTCTCCTTCTGGGATCAAATCTTCGTCTGAAAGGCCTTGGTAGAGGCGCGTAAGAGCATCTTCAACCTTTTTGGCAAGCGCCTGGTCTACATACCAGCAGCGTTCCACCTCATCATCTTCTTTGCGGTATTTAAATGGGTCACCAAGTACGAGGAGGAAGTAAATGTGGTTCTGCATGCTCGGATCCTTCGTAATAAAGTTGAGGAGATCGCTTTCGCATACAATGCCGCCGAGACTGTCGACGATACGTTCGAGCTCTGTAAACGCAGCATGCGCTTCACCAAATGCAGGAGACTTTTTAAGAGCCGCGAGAGCGTGGTTCTCAATCTGACGAACACGTTCGCGGGTAATGCCCCAGCGCTTGCCGATAGACTCGAGGGTAACGCGTTCAGCACTTTGACCAAGGCCAAAGCGCGCCTCGAGTACGGTGCGTGAACGTTCAGGGAGGCTCGTAAGCAACTTCTTAACTATAGCCTTCGGTTTGAACCCGGTTTTATCGGCCGTTTGTGGCATACTTTTGTGTGTTCTAATATATCACACTATGAACTCCTGTCAAACTTCCCTAATCACGAAATTTATGACCTTGCCAGGAACATACACCGCCTTAATCTCTTTGCCAAGGGCTAACCACTTGGCCACCGTAGCATCGGCCCGGGCAGCATCTAGAGCCTCCCCCTCACCCATATCGCTAGCAAGCTCTAGGGTGGCGCGTACTTTGCCATTGACCTGCACAGCCACTTTAACCGTGGCACTAGCTAGTTTTGAGCTGTCGGCCTGAGGCCATCCTTCAATAGACACTCCTTTCACCTCTGCGAGCTCAGATGTTATATGAGGCGCGAGAGGCGCGAGTAACTGCAAAAATACGGTATAGGCGTCTTTAGGCACACTTGGAAGACTTTCAAGTTCGTTAAGCAAAATCATGAGTGCAGAAACTGCGGTATTGAACTTTAAGCCCTCAAGATTGTCAGTAACTTTCTTAATAGTTTGATGGAGAAGTGTGTCTAAAGACGAGGCGATATCCTTTGGCGTAGGAGTAGAGGTCGTGTTCATCTCTCCGGAGCCGAAGGATTCGCCGAGTTTCCACACCCTCTCCAAAAAGCGGCGTACGCCCAAAATATTGTTCGTATTCCAGGGCTTCATTGCCTCAAATGGACCCATAAACATTTCGTAGAGCCTCAAGGTGTCTGCTCCATAGCGTTCGATCACGTCGTCGGGGTTAATAACGTTGCCTTTTGACTTGCTCATTTTGGTGCCGTCTTCTGCAAGGATAGTCCCCTGGTGGCGAAGCTTCTGAAATGGCTCTCCGAAGCTTATAAACCCGTGTTTTTGAAGCACTTTGGTAAAGAAGCGGGCATACATAAGGTGCAGCACCGTGTGCTCGGCGCCGCCAACGTATAGGTCTACCGGAAGCCACTTTTGTATAGCTTCTTTTGAGGCAAATTCTTCTGTGTTTTGCGGGTCGGCAAACCTAAAGAAGTACCACGACGAGCACATAAATGTGTCCATAGTATCTATTTCCGGCTTCCAGCCTTTACCAAAAATCTTTTCTGTACGTTCCAGCAGTTCTTTAGATTGCCCGAGCGGCGATGTGCCGGTTGGCTTAAACTCTACGTCGGTTGGCAAGAGCCATGGCAAATGCTCTTCGGGCACCGGATGTGCTTTACCGTCAGGATCATACACAACCGGTATAGGTGCACCCCAATAGCGCTGGCGCGAAATGAGCCAGTCGCGTAGACGATATTTTTTTACTAACCGACCCCCCACTTTTTCTGTAATCTTTTTTGGGTCCTCCAGCTCAATGTCTTTTATAGGAAGGCTGAATTTCTCTGCAAACTCTCTATCGCGCTCGTCGTGTGCGGGCACGGCCATTAGGGCCCCGGTGCCATAACTACCTAGCACAAAGTCTGATATCCAGACCGGAACCTCTTCGTTATTGGCAGGATTGACCGCTTTAATACCCTTGAGTTCTACGCCGGTTTTGTCTTTCTGCCCTTCCTGGCGTTCAAGATCAGTCCGGTTTTTAGTTGCCTGCACGTAGGCCTCTACTTCATCGGCATTTTCAAACACGGTGCGGTTATACTGTAGCGCTCCTGCTACCCATGGATGTTCCGGCGCCAATACCACATACGTAGCACCAAAAATAGTATCCGGTCGCGTGGTAAACACCGTTACATGAGCTGGCTTCCCTGCCTCGTCGTGCCAATCGTTATTCTTTGGATCTATTTTAAATAGAATCGTAAAGTCTATTTCTGCGCCCTGGCTACGGCCAATCCAATTGCGCTGGTTAATTTTTGTGGATTCCGGCCAATCCACAGAGTCCAAATCGTCAACAAGTGCATCGGCGTATTCGGTGATCTTAAAAAACCACTGCTCCAAGTCTTTTTGCACCACTGCAGTACCACAGCGCTCGCAGGCGCCATTAACTACCTGCTCGTTAGCAAGTACGGTCTGATCTTTAGGGCACCAGTTAACTTTAGAAAGCTTCTTCTCTGCGAGGCCGTTTTTATACAAAAAGAGAAAGAGCCACTGAGTCCACTTGTAGTATTCGGGCGTATGAGCTCCCACCTCCCTGCTCCAGTCATAGGAAAGTCCGAGGCGCTTTATCTGTGCACGGAAGGTCGTAATAGCCTCGTTCGTCGTTTGTGCAGGCGGAATACCAGTCTTAACAGCGTAGTTTTCTGCTGGCAGGCCAAACGAGTCCCAACCCATAGGGTGGAGTACGTCGAAGCCCTGCATGCGCTTAAAGCGGCTATAAATATCAGTCCCAGTATAACCCTCGACGTGACCCACATGCAGCCCCGAGCCAGACGGGTACGGAAACATATCAAGCACATACAGTTTTTTCTTTGGGTTGTAGGGGGCTTTAAAGGCCTGCGATTCTTCCCATCGCTTCTGCCACTTTTGTTCTACTGTTTTATGATCGTAAGCGGCCATTCACTCGAATCTAATCTACATTCCTGGTTTGGTAAATGGAGGATAGAGATCTGGATCTATCGTGCGCTCAAAGCAGGTCTCGCCCGCCGTATGCTCCCAGGTGTCCATACCTTTGCCTCCAACAGTGGCTGGGTAGGAGATTTCTCTCCCAAATTCCTGTCCCCCGCCCGCAAGGTTAAAGGTTGCACACAAGGTGAACGAGGTTAGTGAGATACGGTTGTAGTCATACGCTTCGCCGCTTTCAGTATCTACTGGCACGGTATATCCGCTTAGAGGATCAGTAAGTTCATCGAGAGCTTCAGGAAGGGTTTGTTTCTTCTGCCAGAAGTTAATGATCTGCCACTGAATATTCTGAAGGTCATTTACCTTTTGCTGGTCGAGACGGAACATGCGTGCCTGCTGCGGCGTACCAACAATAAGAAATCCTGCGAGGATAGTAAGTATGACCAAGAGCCCCACTCCCCAATTAACCGTGCGGGCACGTGCCGGGTACTGATGCCAAAAGCCCCACAGGTCCGCCAAAAAGTGCATAAAGCCCGCACTAGCTACCAAGAGCACTACTGCCACCTTAAGAAGAAAGGCGGTAGTCAAAGACTCGCCGCTCAAGAACGTTGTGAGGAGAACAATGAGGTCAACAACGATGGATGCCCCTGCCACAAACACCGTAAGGAACAATGCCCAACGGCGAACCCAGATCTGAGCGCGCGATGGGTCAACCTCAATCTCTTTGCGAATTACGCGCATCAATACCAAAAACACTGGCGTAAGCACAATGAGCGTCGCCATCTGATACGGAATGCCGCTGGAGTACGGATCGCCCAAATACTGTAGCGGGTCAGGAAAGGTGAAATTAATATAGTTAAAAAGAAGCGTAATAAACGCCACTATCCCCGCGTATAAAGAGACCATTGCCCCTGCCCATAGGAAGAAGTCCTTGGGTGTTGTTTTAGCTCGTTCCATATATACGTTAATAGTACAACGTTTTTTAGGGCCTGGCAGCGCTTGACAGATACACTATATGTATGTTATGATATACAGGTAGACAGTTCCCTTATAGGAGACAGTACCGTGAGCAGCAGCACCGCGAAAGACGAGACGAAGCAGATGGTCAACCGGGTGATGGCCTGGTGCATCATGGGGGCGATCTTTTTCATCGGCGGCGGCATCATCGTCAACAGCTAGCCCCCGGCCGATCGAAGCGCTGTGTGTCCCCCAGGGACCGCAGCGCTTTTTCTTATGAGTGGAGAAACTCTATAACATCGCCGTCTTTTACAATATATTCTTTGCCCTCAGTGCGAATCCAACCCTTTTCTCTTGCGGCAGCGCGAGAACCTGCTTCAAGCAGTTTCTGCCACTCCACTACTTCGGCACGGATAAACTTTGTTTCAAAATCACTGTGAATAGCTGCGCCCGCTTTAGGAGCCGTCGACCCATTAACAATAGTCCATGCGCGGGTCTCGTCCTCGCCGGTTGTAAAAAAACTTATAAGGCCGAGTAGTTCGTAGCCCTTGCGGATAAGCTGATTAATACCGTCCTCAAAGACGCCGTACTCTTGTCTAAACTGCTGTTTGTCATCTTTGTGGAGCTCACGGAGGTCACTTTCTACATTGGCGTCTACAATTACCCACATTTTGTCAGCAAGAAACTCCATAAGGCGATCCCAGCGCTCATCTTTCATTTCATCCAGGTTGTGGCCACCCGCTTCTTTGTTGAGCACGTACAACACTGGCTTTTCAGACAGTTTAGGCGGTAGCTGAGTTGTAGCCTTCTTTTTTGAGTCCTTTTCTATATCGGCAAGCTCGAGCTCGGTGTTAATAAGCTCAATATCAGAGACTGGGTCTACGCGGCCTTCAACATGGCCGATGTTTGGGTTGTCGAAAATGCGCACCACATGGGCAATAGCGTCTACCTCGCGGATATTCTGTAAAAATTCATTGCCAAGGCCTTCGCCCTCACTGGCGCCCTTAACCAAACCGGCAATGTCTACAAACTCCACCGCCGCTGGAACATCTTTTTTAGAATTTGAAAATTGAGCTAACTTTTCGCGACGCTCGTCGGGTACGGCTACAACGCCAACGCTCGGGTCGATAGTTGCAAACGGGTAGTTAGCAACGAGCACGCTCTTTTTGGTGAGCGCGTTAAAAAGAGTCGACTTCCCCACGTTTGGGAGCCCTACGATGCCAATACTTAATGCCATACTTTACAAGTGGAGGTTAATATAGCATGGCTATCATACGTAAACAAACGACTTTGTTATAGACATATTTGTTAAAATGGGGTATATTATAAAGGAATACGGGGTTTATTTATATGTCTGCCTTAACTATGATCAAAAACTCGATCGCGAAGATATTTTCTGGATGGAAACTGCGCTCACGCCGCACGTTGGTAGTTGTAGTGTTAGTCATCCTTGCCGTTATTGGCTTCTTTCTCCTAGGTAGTAACAAGGCTGAACCCGAGGCAGAGGCAGGCCTCCCCCAAGTTGAAGTAGTCTCTGTTGGCGCCTACGCTAAAGGAGCGCTTGGTGTAGCGGTTCCCACCGCAAACGGTAACTCATTCGTAATCCGCGCTGAAGCAGGAGGCAAAATTACTCGCGCTGCCCAAACAGGTGCAGTGGCGCAAGGTACGATTGTCGCCCAGCTTGAAAGCAGCGCTCAGCAAGCCGCACTTACTCAGGCTGAGGGTGCCTATGAGGCAGCAGTTGCTGCCTCTGGTGGAAATGCGAATTCGCAGGAGGCTGCACAGAAGGGAGCGGTTCGTACGTGGACCTCTGCGACCGTTGCAGCGGCTAAAACGATACGATCGTCGATCGACATCTTCTATGGTGACGTGCGCAGCTCTCAGGGTGCGAGCGGCTTTAAACTGCAGGCATTCGGCGCAGCAGATGAATTCAATACCGCACGTACGGCAGTCGAAAAAATCTTTGACCGCTGGGAGACTGATCAAATAAATGAGTCAAACAGTTCAGCTAAACTCAACGAGCTCTCTGGCGACCTCGCGCAGATTGGCACTCTTGTCGATCGCATTGCTGCTCTTATTCCACGCCAGGAAATCTCAGGCACCTATTCAGAAAGCGATCGCACCGACGATGCGACGAGCCTTGGTACTGCTCGCGCCAGCATTACCGCACTTCAGGCAGATGTAGACTCTGCTCGCACGGCAATCGCCAATGCATCAAACACAGGCAGCGCATCTGCACAGGCGGTAGTGAAGCAGGCCCTTGGTGCACTTGAAGCCGTGCGCAGCTCGTACGCAAAGACCATCATACGCGCACCTTTTGCAGGTACGCTTGTAGCAGTTAACGTGCGCGCAGGTGACGTTATTTCAACCGGAAGCGATATTGCCATCATCACTCCCAAAGAAGGAGTTGAAACGACACGTTCCTTTGCACTTCCACTCTCTGCCGTAAAGTACTCTCCGGCAGGCGCCTTTGTCTTTCTCGTAAACGCAGAGGGAATACTTGAATCGCGCGAAGTACAAACCGGTCTCGTGACTGCAAACAGTATTTCGGTTGAAGGTCTCGATGGATCGGAGCAAATCGTCAAGGATGTACGCGGTCTGAAAAGCGGAGAAGCTGTTGTAATTATCGAACAATAAGCCTGTATGTACTCTGTCTGGAACTTTTTTCTCACACGCCGCGCATTCACCATATTGGCAATGGCCGCGTTCCTTATTGCGGGTGTGTTTGCGCTGATTGCACTGCCAAAAGAGTCATCCCCCGAAGTGGTAGTGCCTGTTGGTATTGTGACAACAGTGCTTCCTGGCGCAACCGCGGCCGACGTGGAGCGTCTTGTTACGGACAAACTTGAACCAGCGGTTCGCAATGTTCCAAACATCGACCTAGTCACCTCTCACTCAGTACAGGGCGTTTCCATCATTAGCGCGCAGTTTCTTGCCTCGGCAGATATCGAGACGGCAATCCAGGACCTTCGCAACGCGGTCGAGGGATCAAAACGCGACCTCCCCAGCGACGCCGAGAGTCCAACCGTCACCAAAGTCGACTTTCAAAATCAGCCAGTTCTCATGGTGGGCGTATCAAGCGACCTTACACCAGAGACCCTCCACACGCTCGGCAAGAACCTTAAAGACGATCTTCAGTCGCTTGAAGGGGTATCTCGCGTTGAACTCTCTGGCGTGCGAGGGCGTGAGATATCTGTAATCCTCCACAGTGACGCCCTTGCTCGGCACAATTTAAATATCAGGCAAGTGCTCGCGGCGCTTTCAGGCGCCAACGCCTCAGCTCCCGCAGGTACTCTCGTAGTCGACACTATTGAATATCCGCTCCAGTTTAATGGAAGCATTTCAAACGCCGAGGACGTCAGCTTGGTACCTATACCTCTCGCGACTGGCGAAGTATTGCTGCGAGACATTGCAACGGTTGTTGACGGCTTTGAGCGCACCTCAAGCGTTACACGCCTTGCAGAAAACGGTGAGGAGCCTTCATACGCGATGACCCTTAACGTGTATAAATCGTCTGGCGCGAACATTCTCTCAGTAACTAACCGTGTAAAGGAACGCCTCGTCGAACTTGAAGATACTACTCTTACGGGCTCTTCGGCTCTCGTAATCTACGACGCAGGCGACGAGGTGCAGCGCAGTATTTCGGAGCTCACTCACGCCGGACGCGACACTATTATTCTGGTTATGATTGTGCTGCTTATCACAATCGGCTGGCGCGAGTCGGTTGTTGCAGCGCTCTCGATACCGTTTTCTTTCGTTATCGCGTTTCTTGGTATGTGGGTTACTGGAAACACGATCAACTTCATCTCGCTCTTCTCACTCGTTATCGCTATTGGTATTCTCGTCGACTCGGGCATTGTGGTAGTGGAAGCTATCCATACCAACCGCGAACGCGGCATGGACAAACTTGCCGCGGCACAAGATGCCGTACGCCGTTACAGCATGCCACTCATTGCAGGCACGATGACCACTATTGCGGTCTTTGTTCCGCTTTTCTTTTTGTCGGGTATTATCGGGGAATTTATTCAGTCTATCCCCTTCACTATCATCGCAGTCCTCCTTGCTTCGATCCTCGTGTCGCTCGGGTTTGTGCCGCTACTCGCGCTCGCCATACTGAAGCACAGTGAGAGCCCGCTTGCCGCGTATCGCGAAAAAATGTGGGCCCTCATTTCCACCCGCTATCGCAACACCATGCAGCGCTTGTTTAACAGCCGCCGCTATCAGCGACTCTTCTTTGCGTTTCTCGGCATTTCGTTTGCTGTGGCTATCGCCCTTCCGGTAACCGGCCTCCTTAAGTCGGTTCTCTTCCCGCCCTCCGATATCGACTTCTTCTACGTAGAAATGGAGTTGCCTCAGGCGTCTACCTTGGCAGAGACCGATAAGGTTGCGCGCACAGTGGAAGCTGTCGTTGCACAAAATCCATTCGTCGCCTCATACCTTACGACCGTCGGCGGGAGTTCAGTCTTCTCTGGAGACGTGGGAGGCGGATCTTCCGGCAACAGCAAACTGGCCAACATCACAGTCAACTTGAAGAAGGATCGCGGCAACGCATCATCTATCGACATAGCTAACCAGATGCGCCGCGACCTCGCGCCACTGCAAGGCACCAAAGGCGCAACCATCAGTGTCATGGACAACCTCGGTGGACCGCCGTCCGGCGCCCCGGTGGTGGTCAAACTCTGGAGCGATAGCCTCGACAATCTTGGCATTGCAACAGAAATGGTGGAGCGTCTTATTGAAAATATACCAGGCACTCGCGACATCACCTCTTCACTTTCAAACGACAGTACCGAGCTTCAAATATCTGTTAACCGCGAGAAGGCCAACGACTACGGACTCTCTGCGGCCGATGTAGCAAGCACGCTGCGTGCAGCAGTTGCAGGCCTAGAAGCCGCAAAAGTACGTATCGATGGCGATGACATCGCTGTGCGTATCTCTCTCGACCTAAACCCTGACTTCATACAGCCAGAAGAGACGACTATGGCCGACGCTGATGCACTCGCCCGGATTCCGATTGTTACTTCACGAGGCGCAGTGCCACTCGGCACCTTTGTGGAAATCACGGCTGAACGCAGCTCTTCTGCAATCTTTCACGAAAATGGTACGCGCATTGGATCTGTTTCTGCCTATGTAGATGAGGGCGTTAACGCTATCGAAATAACCAAAGCGGTTCGTGAACAGGCAGATCAGTTACAGCTGCCGGAAGGCGTGCGCCTTACCTATGGTGGCGACGATGAAGAGATTCAGAGGACCTTCACGGAAATGATTGTTGCCCTTCTAGCTGGTATGGTGCTTATGTTCTCGATCCTGGTGCTGGAGTTTAACGCCTTCCGTACCACACTACGCCTCCTACTTGCGATCCCGCTCTCGCTTACGGGCGTGCTTCTTGGCCTCTTTATCATGGGCCAAGCACTCTCCTTTACTGCGTTTCTTGGAATCATCGCGCTTGGCGGCGTTATCATCAACCACGGCATCCTCCTCCTCGACGTTCTGCATAAAATGCAGATCGCAACGCCAGGCAAAGACGCCATGGGGCTTGTGCTCGATGCTTCAGTCGAACGTATTCGCCCGATCTTGCTAACCACCATCACCACCGTCGTGGGTATGATCCCGCTCACCTTCGTATCAGCAATGTGGGCGCCGCTCGCGTTTACTATCGGTTTCGGCCTAATCTACGGCACGCTTCTTACACTCGTCCTCATCCCAGTACTATCGTATCGTCACGAGCTCAAGCGACAGCGTCGCGCAAAAGCAGCTAAGTAAAAATTTATTCGCCCAATTTGCCAAGGCGCGTTACTTTACGGCGCCATTCGTTCTTCTTCCACTCAGGAGCTATCTCTGATGGGCCGAAGCGCGTCATCTTTACTTTAAATCCTGCGAACCACAAGATGGCGCGTTTAATCTCGTTCGTGTAGTCGCCAAATAAGAGCCATATCATCATGGGGTGAGTACCAGAGACCGTTATAACTCGGGCTGTTTTGCCCTTAAGACGTTTGCGCCAACCTAGAGCCGGTGTTCCCTGCTTAGTCTTACGCATATTGTAGGCAAATGCGGGCAGCCACATGCGATCAAACATACCTTTAAGTTGCGCGGGCATGGCAGACCACCATATTGGGTAGAGCACTACAAAGTGGTCGGCCCACTTAATTGCCTCCTGCACTTTAACTAAATCGGGCTCGAGCTGCTGGATACTGCGGTACCCATGATGCAGCACCGGGTCAAACGAGAGGTCATAAATATTTAACCGTTTAACTTCGTGCCCCGCATTCTTAGCGGCAGTTTCGTACAGCAAAGCAAGTTGCCCAGTTAACGTCTCACTCGATGAGTCCGGATGGCCGAGCAAAATAAAAATCTTTTTGGGTTTACTGTCGCTAAAAAACTTCATGTGATTTATGTATATTGTAACTCAGTTGAGCGCAGGTGCTTTTCTGCATCCTCGGGAGTGCGCGGCATAACGTAAATGTGCGGAATGTCATCGGTATCATCGGTATTTTTTATCAGCACCTCGGGCTTACCGGGAACCGGCATAGAGACATGCTCTGCAACCACCAGCTCTTTTGGCTTGATCGGCGCTACGCCAGCAGGCGGAGGAGGCGGTTTAATTGGTACTGCAGCCTTGATAGGCGCTGGCGCGGCTGCTACATGAGGCGCAGCAAGCTCGGCGTGAGCAACCACCGGCAAAATAGGCTTGATAGCGAGTGGCGGCGGTACAGGTTTAGCTACTACTGGAGGCACCGGAGGTTTGGGCGCCGGCTTTGGCACAGGAGGCGGTGCAGGCTGCTGCATTTTAGGAGCAGGAGGAGGGACTGGCTTAGGAGCCAGCACTATTGTCGCAGTCTTAACAACCGGCTCTAGAGCGGCTTTAACCGCAACAGGCGCGGACTTGGCCACAACCGGACCACGAGCCGTAATAAGTTTGGAGAGCGACATCCAGAGCAGCATAAAGCCCGCCACCCACACAAAGTACAGAATGAGAAGGTCCGTCCAGAAGGCAATCGGCGCAACGACATGGAGTATAAAAAGTGCGTACCAAGTGGCACCTACAAACCCCTCACCTAACGAAGAAATAAACGGCTTAGCGCGACGCATGACAATCGCCACGCTCACAAACGCAACGAGAATCCACTTAAAGAAGTAGGCTGGCGAGGAAATTATGTCGTACTGCCCTGCCATGGTGTGCATGGCTGTAATGATGGCGCCGGAGAGGACGATGCATACCAGCCCTATTTCGAGCACATGCTGCACTACACGCGAGAACTGGGCTTCTTTGTTTTCTACCAACCCATCGCGCATGGACACCAGGTACGAGATGAGGAGCACTGTGGCAGATCCCACGCCGAGCATAATTCCGAGCTGCTGCACTAGGTAAAGAGCAAGCGGAATTAAATCCCCAGAAGACATGTAAAAATTGTAGCACGGGATTTTTGAAGGCTAGAAAAATTTATTACCTTTCTGCAAGCTCTGAGCTAAACTCATTCACCAGTGGGAGCATAGTGTTCGATGATGCTTTTTACTGCATTAAGCACATTTCTCGCTTCTTCCTCCGTGCGCTCCTCCGATCCATGAACCGCAGCGTTCCTCTGAATCTTAATTTCCTTAAGAATTGGAATGAATTTTGATTCTATAACCTCTTCCCTTATAGCCATGTCTATAATGGCTTGTCTATCCAGTCGCTCGGTAGTAAAACCCTTTTTTTCCAGCAGTATCTCTTTTAGCAGAGCCTCCAAAGCACGATAGGCTTCAAAAATGCTCACGGAATAGAGCTTGCTTTTAAACAAGCTAAATGCGGTCCGCAACGAGTTACCGCGCAACTGTTCTATAATCTCAGTGTGCTTTCGCAAAGTCTGTCTCTTTAGGGAATAGCTGTTAAATACACCCGCGATGAGAGCGACAAGGATAGCCAAGGTATCAAAGACCGTCACCCAGAAAGTGTGCTCTTTAGCCAAAGCATAGAGAGGGGTGATAGAAATGAGCCACATGACAAACACTAGGAGCGGAAAAGTTATTGCAACGGTGTATACAAAATTTGCAGCCGGTACTATCATCCTGAACAAGAAGAAGTTTTGATACTTTGGGAAGCTATATCTCACATACTCAAGACCATAAAGATACACTGCAAGGGTTAGGAGAAAGACGAAAAAGAGCATGATGCTTAGAAGGCTGAAGGAAAATGAACCTATAGGAACAAACATAGCACTCATTTCCGTCTTAAAAGTGCTGAAGGCCAAAAAGGCTGCCATGAGTGCCACGGCATACAAAGCCTTATCTTTTATCTGGACGTCGCTCATAAGGAGTTTGGAGATTAAATTACAACTTTATTCCCTTCAAGAGTTTCGTATACTCGGCCTCTATATTTTTTGCTTCGAGGTCCTCGAAAATACTTTCTTTTATGGCGACAAGCTGTGTCTTTGCTTGCTCTTGGCTCATGCCGTTCGTAGTAAGCCAGGTAGAAATGGCCGCAAGTTTTCCGTTGTCGCTTGGAAGGTCAGTCTCGGTAAACTGCGGCATGTTTGACCCTGCAAGGACACTATTAACCGTTGTGACAACGAAATCTTTTTTCACAAAGTCTTCTCCCGTTAACGCAGATACACTTGTATCTACTTCATTATAGGTAAGCCAGGTACCGTAACCCTTGTCAGCTTTGTAGCGCTTCTGTTCAGAAAGAGCTGGCGCATCAGCATCACTCACGATAATACAGTCACGTCGTGCCAGCGCTATAATTGGGGTTATGGCCTTAATAGAGCTAGCGCCCTTGCCATGACATATACCAACGTTTACAAACTTTCGCTTAAGCGTATCGGATGCCGCCGCTAAGGCAACCTGAAACAGATACTTATCTTTCCACCCCTCAAAAATAAGGTTCTTTTCCTTAAGAACCTCAAAGGCCGAGTAACCGAGCGCGTTCCACAGCACCTCCTCTTCTGCAATGTTTGAAGCCTGTGCAGCCTCGAGGGTGGTGATCTCCCCCTTCTTTTTGACAATATAGTGTCGAGCAATATCACCAGAATCGATCATAAAAATCGAGTGGGTACTATAAACAACGTAGTTTTGTTTTGCGATCTTAATCAGCTCGTTACGTAGGTAGCGAGCTCCAGATGGGTGGAGACCTATCTCCGGCTCGTCAATGAGCAGGAGGGAGTTTTTCATCTGATCCGTTTTTACCTTTACCGAGATCATCAGGAGGAAGGTGACAAAACGCTTGAAGCCGTCGCTTCTTTTATCGAAGTCATGCGTGTTGGCTTCCTTTACGCCCGGCACCATGTTGTTCGCATTGAGGCGCAGAGAGAAAGAGACGTCGCGGTACTCTTCCCACACTTCTCGAAAATGCGCGGTAGTTTGTTCAGCAATTTGGTCCAAAAAGTTTTGAATTTGGTTGGGCGTACCTTTAAGCTCCCCTTCTATAGTCTCTTTAATGTTGTCTTCCTCTATGCCTGCGAGGACAAACATGTGCTTTAGCGGGACGCATGAGTCAGGATTTGCCGCAAAAGCGGCTATTTCGACTGTATTAGGCAACAAGTCATTTTCGTCGTACTCCCAAAACACAACTTCGGGGAGCTGACTATCAACAAGGCCGGTAATGGTACCTCCGACGTTTGCAGAAAGAGGCTCTATAGTGACGCCTTCCAGATACTCCTTTGGGATATCTGGAAAGTCAGCCGCGCGAACCAGTCGGAACGTCTTTAGCTTCTTATTCTCCCCTTCAACCTCAACCGAATAATCCTCCGGACAAGCAGCACTTGGAGTCTTCCACCCAGGCACTAATTTGTGAGCGGAACTCAAAGTCCAGTACTGAGCTTGCCGAGTCTGTTCTCTAATATTTATTGTATAAAGACCCTCATTGCGCTTTGAGCAGAAGGCGCTTAGCGATATCTTCTCAGTACCAGCCACCACAATCTCAGGGTCTGCTTCGTTCGATAAAACAATGGCTGAGGCATGCTTAAATACTGAATCGGAGTCCGGTTTCTCCAAGCGAAAAATGAACCGTACATAGGCCTCTGTAACCGCTTTTTCCCTCCCCACCCTCTCTCTCACGTCGTTTACTTTTGACGATTTGTACTTACCAGTTAAAAGCCTGAGGGCCTTAAGGACGTTTGTTTTTCCCGACTCGTTGATCCCTACTAGCACCCGACAAGAAGGGTCGAAAGTGACAGTACTGTCCTTTATCGACCGAAAGTTCTTTATCTCTACACGATTTAACTTCATGAAGCGAGTTTACTCCTACTCTTGCGCCATATGCAAGCCCTCAAGGAACTCGTAAACAAATCCAAACTTAATTAAAGTGGACCTGAGGGGATTCGAACCCCTTGCCTCTTCCATGCCATGGAAGCGCTCTACCAAGTGAGCTACAGGCCCGATACAATAAAATTTATATCAAAAGAAACGGCCCCGCGCGAGTGCGGGGCCTCTCTATAACTGTATATGCAGCACTCCCCCATACGGATGCTGTTTGAACCAGAGTCTTATGCACTGGCACAGAACTGTAGCGACATCATCCGGTATTTGGTCGGCCCGAGTCGGCACTTCCTGTCCATTGTATTTTGTGCGGAGAGTCAGCAAATCAGTGGCGAGTTCCGGCGGGACAGACTGAAGTTCATTTTCCCACCAATTACAAAGTTTAACGACATCTACCATACCGTACGGCATAAGTGAGCCCTTTATTGGTGGGTCTAGTTATGTAAACAAAAAGCGGGAGCGCAATGTTACAAAATCACTGTTGCGCCGTCGCGGCGGACTTCGAGGACGCCGCCTGTAATATCAAAAGTTTTTTCGCCATCACTCCCGCGCACAGTAATAGTCCCTGCCTTAAGCGTGGTAACAATCGGCATGTGCTCGCCAAGAACCGTCATCTCCCCCGCTGCGCCGGGCACGGTCAAAGACTCGGCTTCGCCGTCGTACAAATTTTCATCAACTTTTGCAATTACTACTTTCATGGTGTGCCGCTAAAATATTTTCTCGAAAAAGTCCTCGGATCTCCCGTCTCGCGCCGCCCTCTTTGGGGCGGCCTCGCGGGCCAGACTATTTTCTTAAAAACATTTTAGCTCTACTTGTTATTACTCTGCTTTAACGCTATCAATGCCGCCCTTCATGTAGAAGGCGCTTTCTGGTTTGTCGTCGTGTTTGCCTTCGAGGATCTCTTTGAATGAACGTACGGTCTCTGCTACCGGCACATACACGCCCTTGATGCCAGAGAAGACTTCTGCCACGTGGGTTGGCTGCGAGAGGAAGCGCTGGATCTTACGTGCGCGGTACACCAACTGCTTATCTTCGTCTGAAAGTTCTTCAATACCAAGGATGGCGATGATGTCCTGGAGGTCTTTGTAGCGCTGGAGCACGCGCTTAACTTCGTTTGCCACCTGGTAGTGCTCTTCGCCCACAATTTCTGGAGCGAGCGCGGTTGAGTTACTTTCGAGAGGGTCGACTGCCGGATAGATACCAAGAGATGCGAGTTGGCGCGAAAGCGTTACGGTTGAGTCGAGGTGAGAGAAGGTTGTTGCAGGTGCTGGGTCAGTAAGGTCGTCGGCCGGCACGTAAATTGCCTGGATAGAAGTGATAGAACCTTTTTTGGTAGAGGTAATGCGCTCCTGGAGCTGGCCCATCTCTTCTGCGAGCGTAGGCTGGTAACCCACGGCCGACGGCACACGGCCAAGGAGTGAAGATACTTCTGAGCCTGCCTGCACAAAGCGGAACACGTTGTCCATAAAGAAGAGCACGTCTTTACCCATCTCATCGCGGAAGTACTCGGCCATAGTAAGGCCAGAAAGTGCGATGCGGGCACGGGCTCCCGGCACCTCGTTCATTTGGCCGAATACCATCGCGAGCTTGTCGATAACGCCGGTCTCAGTCATTTCGTGCAATAGGTCGTTACCCTCGCGAACGCGCTCGCCTACACCAGCAAACACCGAGTAGCCCGAGTGCTCGGTTGCTACGTTGCGGATCAGCTCCTGCATCATAACGGTCTTTCCCACACCGGCGCCGCCGAAGAGGCCCACCTTACCGCCCTTAATAAACGGAGCGAGGAGGTCGATAGATTTAACACCTGTCTCAAACACTTCTGCCTTGGTGCGCTGATCTTTAAAAGGAGGTGGATCACGATGGATTGACTGGCGTGGTGCACCAGCGGGAGTTGGCTTACCGTCGATAGGATCGCCTACCACGTTAAAGAGGCGGCCGAGACCCTTCTCGCCCACGGGCACCGTAACCGGGCCACCAGTGTCTTCAACCTCAGTACCGCGGGAGAGTCCGGATGTGTCGTGGAGCGCAATGCAGCGCACGCGGCCAAGGCCGACATGCTGAGCAACCTCCATCCACACTACGCGCTCGCCTGACTTTGTTTTAAGCGCATTGCGAAGCGCCGGAAGCTTTTCTCCCTCAAAGTAGACGTCGACGACCGGACCGATAACCTGTTTTATTTCTCCCTTCATCATAAATAATTTTTTACTAATTAAACTGCCATTGCCTCCATACCGCCAGTAATTTCGCTCACCTCCCTCGTAATCGCCGCCTGACGCGCCTTGTTGAAGGATATGGTGAGGACCTTGCGGAGGTCGGTAGCTTTGTCAGAGGCGCTCTTCATCGCGACCATGCGTGCCGAGTGCTCCGATGCCTGGCTTTCAAGAAGTGCGTGGTAAACGAAAATGCTTGCGAGGCGCGGCAAGATAGCACCGAGCACTTCTTCCTCGCTTGGTTCGATAGTGTAGTCGTTAGGCTTTTCTGCATCAGCCGCGTTAGAAAAGACTCCCTTGGCTGGGCGAATATCCTCTACCACCTGCTCGAGCTCGCTCAAAGAGAGCGGGAACATCGTGCGTAGTGTTGGGCGCTGTTCAAAAGTTGAAACAAAGTTTTGGTATGCAATCTTTACTGTATCTACGTCTCCCATATCAAATCGTGTTACGGCTGAGCGCACGAGTTCTTCAATAAAGTCTGATGAAATACTGTCGATGTTGTGCTCAGAGCGCTCAACCATATACCCGCGGTTAGTAAAAAAGTCTGCTGCTTTGCGGCCTATTGCAATAATCGATACCTGGCTTTCGGTAAGGCCGAGCGAGGCAATGTCTGCAGCAGTAGCGCGGAGTACGGACGAGTTAAGTGCACCCGCCAAACCTTTGTCGCTCGTAAGTACTATATAGAGGGCCTTTTTGACTGTTCGTGCCTGCGTAAGCGCGTGTGCCTGCATCTGGCGAGTGCCAGAGACGCGGGCAAGAATGCCAGCGGCCGCGCGAGCATACGCGCGACCAGAGAGTGCGCGGACCTGCGCCTTGCGCATCTTGGCAGCAGAAACCGCTTCCATCGCCTTAGTTACCTGGCGAGATTTCTCAACGGAACGGATCTTAGTTTTAATATTCTTAAGGTTGGCCATGAGTGGTTACGCGAACAGCTGCGGATGTGTTTCTTCAAATTTCTTAAGCTGGTCTTTGAGCTCTTGTTCAGTTTGACTTACGATGTCGCGAGCATTAATGATGCTTTCGAGCACTTCTGGCGCGCTTGAATCCAAAAAGGCAAGAAGTTTTTCCTCAAACTCAGGTACTTTTGCTACCGGCACTTTTTCCAAGTAGCCGTTTACTGCGGCGTAAATAACTACTGCTTGGCGCTCAAAGGCAATCGGCGCGCCGTTTTTCTGACGAAGCGTTGCCATCATGCGCTGACCGCGGTCAATGCGCTTCTTGGTTTCTGGGTCAAGGTCTTGAGCAAACTGCATAAAGGCCTCAAGTTCGCGGAACTGGGCCAACTCGAGCTTGATCTTGCCCGAAACTTTCTTCATCGCCTTGGTCTGCGCTGCAGAACCTACGCGAGACACCGAGTTACCGGCATTGATAGCTGGGCGCATACCTTTGTTAAAGAGGTCGGTCTCCAAGAATATCTGACCGTCGGTGATAGAAATCACGTTGGTTGGGATGTAACCAGAGATGTCGCCTTCCTGCGTTTCGATAATTGGGAGCGCAGTAAGCGAACCGCCACCATTTTCTTTAGAAAGTTTGGCTGCGCGCTCAAGCAAACGAGAGTGGAGATAAAACACGTCGCCTGGGTACGCCTCGCGGCCCGGTGGGCGGCGCAACAGGAGTGACAATGCGCGGTACGCTACTGCGTGTTTAGAAAGGTCGTCATAAATAACAAGTGCATCTCTTCCCTGCTCCATAAAGAATTCCCCAATAGCAGCACCTGCAAACGGAGCTAGATACTGGAGTGATGCCGGCGCTGACGCACCTGCGTCCACAACAATGGTGTAGTCCATCGCGCCACGCTCTTTAAGCATCGCCACCAGGCGGGCCGTCTTACTTTCTTTCTGACCAACAGACACATAGATACAAATCGGGCGAGTTTCTTTTGGCTCGGCCATCTGGTTCAAAATCGTGTCGATAGCAACGGTCGTTTTTCCGGTATAGCGGTCGCCAATGATAAGCTCGCGCTGTCCGCGACCAATCGGGATCATCGAGTCGATAGCTTTAATGCCAGTGTGGAGGGGCTGGTTAACTGACTGGCGCTCAATAACGCCGTAGGCTTCGCGCTCAATCGGGTTGTGTTTGGTTGCTTTAATAGCACCAAGACCGTCTACCGGTTCGCCGAGCGGGCTAACCACGCGGCCAAGCAGTGCTTCGCCCACTGGGATAGAAAGTGTTTTGCCTGTTGCCTCTACAGGCATACCCTCGGCAACGAGTCCTGCGTCGCCCAAAATAATGGCGCGCACCGACTCCTCTTCAAGGTTCAAAATAAGACCCATGACTTCCGTCTGGCCCTCAACAGCGTCTTTAAGGTTTTTGCCGTGTGCAATGTTAAATCGCAACATCTCCGACATGCCGACTCCCTCCAAGCCCTCTATCTCGGCCACACCGTCAGATACGCGTGTTACCACGCCGCCGCCCTGTTTGCGCTCGCTGGGAACAAAGCCCTCGATCTCCTTTTTAAATTGTTCGATAAAATTAGCCATGGTTTGAAACAAGTTTCTGATAGAGCTCTAAAAGTACTCGGGTCTGTTCGCTTTCGGGAGTTACTTTTTTGTACTTCGTCGACCGTTCTTGGCGCTCATGGAGTTTTTCATACTCTGCGGCAATCTGCGGGAGAAGTTTGAGATGTCCGCGGCGCTTCAGTGCTGCTGCTAAATTTTTACTGTGCTCTTTTGTCGCCTTCCCCTGCTGCGCTTTGTACAGCGCCTCGGCATACATCCTCGCTAAGGTCATGATCGTTTCTCTTTTAGCGTCTTTTCAATACCGAGCACGATGAGCTTAGCCACTTCCTGCTTGCTTTCTGCCATAGCAGTGTCTTTCATCTCTTTAGCCTGAGCCTGCGCTTCAGTAAGGACGCGATGTGCCGCAGCCTCTGCAGTGTTCATAATCTCGCGCTGCTTTTCTGTACCAGCGGCACGAGCGCTCGAAAGCACGTCATCTGCCTCCTTGCCTGCCTTAGCAAGCATGCCAGCGCGAGCACCCTCTATCTCCCCGAGCTCCTGCTTAGACTTTTCTGCCGCAGCAACACCCTCGGCAATATTTTGCCGGCGGGCCTCAAGCATGCGAACCACTGGCCCGTAGAGGAAGTACCACAGCACAAGCACCAAGCCCCCGAAGTTTACGAGGTTGATGACCAGAATCTTCCAGTCGATACCGAACGCTTGGAACAGCTCTGCCATGCGAGAAGGTTAGGTTAGACGAACTTGATAATAAACGAAACCACGAGCGCCAAGATGCCGAGCGCTTCGGTAAACACAATTGCGAGAATCATGTTCGAAACGATCTTATCTGAAGCTTCTGGGTTGCGGCCGATAGCATCCATTGCCCTGCCACCAATGAGACCAATACCAATACCCGGGCCCAATACGCCGAGACCTGCTGCGATAGCCATGCCGATGAGGCGTGCTGACTCTGTGTCCATATAATGCGTTATCTTACTACCTAAAACCTTATAATTATGCCCGTTTGACCTTACACTAGCACACCGATACCCGCCACGCTATGCGTGTGCGCCCTCTTTGTGCCCATCTCCATGCTCGCCCGCCCCGTGGGGCATCGCGATGGCAAGTTTGATGAAAAAGAGGGTGAGCATGGCAAATACGGTGGCCTGGATAAATGCCACAAACAGCTCAAAGGCCATAAGCGGCACCGGCAACAGATACGGGACAAAGAGCGCAATAACCGCTAGCAGCACCTCGCCCGCAAAAATGTTACCGAAGAGACGGAAGGAAAAAGAGATAAAGCGCGAAAGCTCTGATACCAGTTCAATAATACCCACTACAAAATTAAGCGGCGAAGAGAAGTTGATGAACTTAGACCCGTAGCGGAAGAAGCCGAGTGCTGCGATGCCCGCTACTTCAATAGAAATAACCGCGACGATGGCAAGAGCGAGCGTAAAGTTAAGGTCAGTCGTTGAAGCACGCAGCAAATGAGCGGTATGGCCATGTTCGGTATACGTTATGGCAGAAATGAATGGCAGGAAGTGGAATAGGTTCGAAAACAATATAAAGAGGAAGAGTGTCGAAATCAGCGGGAAATAGCGTATCGCAAGCGCCCGGCTGCCGAGCACTGTCTCCATATACCCCAACATAAAGTCGAAAATGAGCTCAAAAACGTTCTGTACCCTGCCTGGGATAAGCCGTACCCGGCGTCCCACAAGTACCGCAACGAGCACGAGAAAAATAGTCACTATCCAGCCAGCCAAAAGGGCGTTTGTGATAGGAATGCCGTACAGTTCGCCGAGGCGCTCTGCCCCGAGCGCTATATGAAGGCCCTCTTCCATAAAATATGCCTACAGGGTATCATGAAATAGTTCGTAAGAAAATAGCTTACTGGGCGTCTAATCATGCATATATGTCAAAAATAATCATTGCACTAGGAGCGGTCATTGTATTCGGTGGTGGCGTATCTTTGGCTGCCAGTCAGGCAGTACCGGGCGACATGCTCTATGGGTATAAGTTAAGCGTCAACGAGAAGGTTGGCGACATGCTCGCTATGTCAGATAGCGCCCGCACCGATCGTGATATCACGCTTGCAGAGCGCCGTCTTACAGAAGCATCGGTAGCTGCAGGCAAAGGAACCATTGAGGCAGACGTGTATTCGTCGCTCGTTGCCGACTTTAACGACCGCATGAAGAACATCTCTGACACAATTACCAAACTTGAAGCCGAAGACCGCGACGATGAAGCCAAGACTCTTGCCGCCGATGTAGCCCGCGTGCTTAGCCGTCAAAGCCAGACCCTACTTGCTGCACAGGCTGCTGCAACAACCCGCGGCGACGTTGGCACGGGCCAGTCACTGGATTTCATCATTCTTAACGTAACCCGTTCGCTTACTGCTGCGGCAGTAATCGCTACCGGACAGACAACGATCGAAGGTAGCGCTGCAGGCGGCACGCAGCTTGAAGGCACACCAGAAGTTCCGGATGCAGAACTCAATCCCTAAGCACTTCAATTAAAAAACCGCCCCACCTACACCAGGTTGGGGCGTTTTTTTATTCTTCTGCCTGTGGTGTAGGTTCAGGCTGTGGATCAGCATCTTCTGGCTCTGAAGTATCTTCTGTAGTGTCAGGAGTTGTAATCTCTACAACAGGCTCACCTACTTCGACGACAGGTTCTGTTGGTGTTTCAGAAGGAGTCTCTGCTTCCTCTTCGTCAATCGTAGTCTCAACTATCGGCTCACTCACCTCGACAACCGGCTCGGTAGAGGTTCCTGCAACTTCTCCACCTTCTGTAAAAGCTGCAAACGAAACCGCTTCAGGTCCCCCCTCATCAAGAAGAATTTTAAATTGGTTGCGCGGCGTAAAATCATCTGACGCCTGCATTATATTCACAGAAGACGTTTCGGTGTCGCCATAGGCGCCAAGCGTAGCAAGCGGACTCAGAGGAATAACCGCTGCGGCAAGAAGCAGCAAGGTAGGAACGAGATGAGTCTTGTGTGCGTTAAAAATCATATAGTCGGTATCCGATCATCATCGCTGTAGAACTTTGGCTTCTGCGGTACCGGTATCGGCAAGAGACCTTGTACATACTGGCCCTTCTTGCGGCGACGAAGCCTAACCACCTCTCTATATATATTGACGCTTTCATCGAGCACGATCATAGCAGCCGGTACTCCAATGAGAAGTCCGAAGCCAAGCGGCTGGCGGGCAAAGTCTAAGATGTAGCCTGCATACGGCACATGAAAGAGCACTTTACCTATGATCTCTTTACCGGCAGTTTCGCGAGGATCCTGCTCTTCGTTGGCATCGCCCTTGGTGGTATAAAAGTTGCCCTGCACATTTTCGCGGATGCTTACAATGCGGTGTGTGGTGGGTATCTCGCTTCGAGTATCTTTGCCAAAGGTAATGACATCGCCTACTTTGTACTCTTTGCTCGGCATGACGAGCACAATAGAACCGGTAGGAATAGTCGGCTCCATTGAGCCCGACTTAACAATCTTAAGTTCGACATTGCCGGTTATAGGCAAAAGCGATACTAACAGTAGCGCTGCCACACCGATGAGGAGCGTTACAAACATGCCGTAGAGTATTTTGAAAAGGATTTGCATAGCTTACTTTTTCTTGAACAGATTCTGCAACAATGATCCGATCGATATGTTGGTTGTATTAACAACATTGGTCGTATTAGTTACTGACGAGGCATTGCCGGTAATAACCGTACCGCCGCTCCCTGCCGAGTTGCCTCCGGTGTTAGAGCTTGAAGACGAGGTGTTGGTAACCGAGCCGCTATTGTTGACGATAATCTTGACCTCACCCACCTCGCACTGCTCACCTGGCGGCGGTAGATAGATGTCTTTGCACTTAAACTTCTTTTCGTCTTTGGCAGAGGCAGCTACTAGCTGTACGTCTACCGTCATGCTGTCGGTCTGCGCTTCGTTGCCCATAGTAGTCGCGTCGCACGTAATAGTTGCTGTCGCAACGTTCACGGTCATGTTGCCCGCGCACCACTGAATGCCAAAGTATTTGGTGGTGTTTTTAGGAATTGGGTTGCCGCTCTTGTAGTCGGCAATCGTGTACACGGTGTTGTTAAGAACCTTCACCGCACTCTGGGTCGAAGTGCCAAAAATCGGCGTCTCCCCCACTTCAAAAATATTGTCGCCATCGTCGTGCCAGGCAAAGAACTCCATTTCATCTGCCAACTCGCCTTCATTTACGGCGCTGGCATCCTCGAGGCCTTCGGGCTCGTTTTCGCCATTCTCTTTTTCTTTTAGGTTTAAGAACTCCAAACACATCCAGGCGTCTTTGTTTACATGGATGCTTATCGTGTTTTCGCCCTGATCGCCCGGCTTGATGTCTTTAAAGTTCCAGAACTTATCCTTAGTGGGCTTAAGATCTTTAAGCGACCACGTACTGCTCGGCACTAATACGCCGTTGTACGTTGCTTTAGAATCTATTTTTAAGTCGAGGCCATTGCCAGTTGCAAACGTAATGCCTGGCTCCTCGGCCCTTACATACAACAAACCCACGGCGAGCGAAAGGACTCCTGCTATAAGGAGTACTCTCGCCCCTATGTGGGTTTTGTTCTGCATGAGGTTGTCTGGGGAACGCTATACGCTACTGAACCTGCTGAGTTGGTGGTACGGCACAGTTGAGGGCGCTAAAGGTGTCGAGGTCAAAGCCGTCTGCCGTTGCCTCAAAGGGTGCAATTGGCGACACATCAGTGATGCGAACAAACTTTGCCCATGCAAGACCAGAGCTTGCGATGTCTGCCTGTGCGTCGCGCACGAGGTCGGCTGCAACGGTAAACCAGTTAACACCGTCTTGTGATACGTCGATCTTTACGTGTTCGTCTGGATAGCTCGTGCCGCCGGTAACCTCCCAAACTTTAAGGTCGTTACCTGGGCCGTTAACAATGACGTTGTTGGTAAACTCGACAGTGATCGAACCTCCCGGCGTTGTACCGTTGTTCTTAAACCCAAGGGCAAAGAAAGTGTTATCTGCCGGGGGAGGATTGTCATAGAAGTTTCCTGCAGTTTGTGGGATGCCAATACCAGCCAAGGGGTTTGAACGTGCTGCAAGTACTGCGGTGCCGTTTTTGCGGACACCCTGGCTCGAAGTAACAACACCGTCAGCAAATTGAACGTTCGGGACAGTGCAGGCCACGGGTTCGTTGTCGTCGTTGGTGATGGTGCAGACAACATTGTCGCCCTCTGCAATCGAAACATTGGCTCCAGCTACCGGTGCGCCGCCGTTAATAGTGCAGCTTACTGAAGTGCTGTAACCAGGAGCGATACTTTCGCTAATCGCATAGTTGCCTGGCAACACAACAGCGTTGGTAACTGCCGGAGCGCCTTCTACACCAGAGATATCTGTCGGACCGTCTGCAACCAGCGTAAAGTCGCTGTCATCCGCGGTGCCAAGGTCGTCGTTGATAACGGTCTTTTGGAGTGTAAGGGTTGTCTCTTCAGGATCACCACCGCCATTTGGGCAGCTAATCTGGTAGAGGCGGACATTGTCGAGGAAGGTGCCTTCTGAGTTGCTGGTACCAAGGTCGGTAAAGCGCAGCTCAGTCGATGCGTCAGTTGCGACAAAGTTAACCGTGCGCTCTACCCACACAATGCCTCCTCCGCCTGCGGTTGTACCGGTGGTGTCTACCACAGCGCCTTCTACACGCACCTCGAGATTGTTGTCTGCAGCCGGCGTGTTTGGACGTGCGGCAAAACTGTACTTAAGGGTGTAGCTTGCTCCAGGAGTGGTGGCGTAGCTGCGGTAAATGCTTACTGACGCAGGTTCGCCAGTGCCAGCATCAGATGGACCGCCCCAGTCGGAGTCGAGCTCTGCATACTGGTCGCCCTCTGCTGCAGGGCCAAGAACATTTTCGTGCAGCTCGAGGTGAGCAACTTCTGGGCGATTCTGCGGGCCAAACGTAGTCGTACCAGCATCGCGCCACTCGACATTCCATCCGTCTACCGGCGAGTCAAAGACATCCCACTGCTGCGCAGTAGTTACCTCAGGAGACTCGAACTTGGCACTTGCTGCCAAGATATCTACCTGTGCGTCAAACTCGCAGGCGCCCCCTTCTGCACAGAGGAAATTCGGGTTGTTGCGTGCCTGTACTGCGTTAAAGGTAACGTCGGCAGTCAATTTATCGGTCTGGCTTTCGTTGCCGAGCGCGCTGCCATCGCAAGTAATACCGCCGTCTTCTGGCTCGCCAGAAACTTCGTTACCGTTGTTGTTGCCGGCTGGAGACATCAGCGTACCGCTGCCGTCTTGCGTAATAGGGGCTGTACCAATATTGCCAAAGCACCATGCTTTACCTAGGTAGAGCGTCTCATCGCCCGGTACTGGCCCGCCCTGTCCTGTCCAAATATTTGTTGCAGAGTCTGCAAGAGCAAGACTCATAGTCTGACCGACACCAAGCGCGCCGAGCGGCCCACCTGGAAGCGGCGTTTCGTCAGTCTCGAGCACGTTGTCGCCATCGTCTGCCCACCAGACAAAGTTAACAAGATTTGCGAGCTCGCCATTACCTACACCGTCGGTTTGGTCTACCAAAGACTCTGGTTCGTTAATGCCGTTGTCGTCATTAGAAGTTAGGGTTACGTCTGCGCACATGTAAGCGTCGTTGGTGTCTACATGTATTGAGATAGTGTCCTCGCCGTAGTCGTCTGGCTTGAGGTCGAGGAAGTTAAAGAACTTCTGAACCGTTAGGTCGACAAGCTCCCAGCTGGTGTCCTCGTTGGCAACACCATTGTAGTAGCTCTCGTTATCAATTTTTAAATCGATGTCGCCTGCAGCAAAGGTGTTGCCGGTCGATGTTTCTGTGTCGCTAAAAAACGCACCCGTTACACCCACGTACATAACCGATGCAGCCCCTACTATCGTGATCAGCCCTAAAAGTATGCGCTTCATTTTTGTAATTCGGAAACTTATAAAGTGAACTTAGTAATTTGCCCAACGACGCTGGAGCATGTGTCCCGTAGAGAGCTCTGCTCTACTACTGGGATTCCCTACCAGCCCGCACGGCCCCACCGAAGTGAGACTGTGAACGGCTAGGAGAGACTAGTCAATGAGAGTGTTCTCCGTATTGAAGAACGTACATGTAACATTTGCACCTTCGGCAACCGTTACTGTGTCTGTATTGGTATCAAGCACTCCACCTACACACTGAAGATCAGTCTGTGTAAACCCTGCGAGGACTGATTCAGAAAGCACGTATGCTCCTGCTTCAACTTGAACATTTGTTACACCCGGCTGGCCTTCTGAACCGCTGAGGTCCGTGGTAACCCCGTCTGCCATAAGAGTCCAAGCTGCCTCAGTCACTGGATCAGTCTGATCCTGAGTAATGACTTTTTCGAGAGTAAGAGTGGTCTGAACAACTTCCGGACCATTGCCGCAAGTGAAGTTCGGGTTATTGCGAGACTGTTCTGCGCGGAAGCTAATATCCGCTGTCATAGAGTCAGTTTGTGCAATGTTGCCCATAGCCTCGCCGTTACAGCTCATGTCAGGATTGAATGTGCCTGCACACCAAGCAAGACCAACATAGTGAGTCACGCCACCAGAAATCGGAGCATCACCAGATTGGGCAAGCGCAAGAGTAGTGGTGCCATTAAGAATGTTTGAAGCTGGTCCCGGAGCAAAGAGTGCAACCTCTCCTTCCTGGAAAAGGTTGTCACCTTCACCAGAGTCGGTAGAAGTACCCTGCCAACCATCAACATTTCCGTCGTCAATCCATGCAGCAAACTCAAGGTTTTGAGCAAGTTCGCCGTCGAGAGTGTTGTTTACATCTTCTGCAACATCCCCAGCCTCAAGTTCAGGCTCGTTTGTTGACTCATCGTCGTTTGAAGTGATTTTTACGTCTGCACACATCCACGCGTCGTTGTCGATAACATGAAGCGAAATGGTGTTCTCACCAGTATCGCCTGGCTTTATGTCGCTCAGGTTAAAGAACTGGTGTTCTGGACCAAGGTCTGCTTGAGCCCAAGAGCCATCACAGTCATCGCCAAGAAGATCAGGGCGAGTAACTGGACCGAAGGCTTCATTTTCTTCATCCACCCAAACGCCCTCAACACAAGTCAAACCTGCATAGTGAGATTCACTGTCTACTTTAAGGTCAATAGCGCCCGCTGCAAACGTGTTACCTGTTGATGTTTCTGTATCGCTAAAAAACGCGCCCGTTGCACTTGCCACCATCGCACCAACGACAAGAAGCGTCGCACCGCTGAAAAGAATTTTCTTCATATTCTGCTTTTTAATAATTACGTTTAATCGCCCACTAATAATCTGTTCTCTGCTAATAATCGTCTGCGCACACTAGCGGCCCTTTTCCCTGTGCCTCTATAGTGCCGCTAAGTATCCTGAAAGTTATCTGAAGACCATTCTTCAATAGCTTCCAAAACACTTGAGCAGCACTCACCTCTTACAACGCAAAAATTCCTTCTACTATAGAAGGTTCCGCACCTTGCGCGGCTAAGAGTTTTTGCACCATGACTAATCTATTCTGAAAACCGGAAAATGAACTCACCTCGCAAAAAAATTTTCTTACGAAAACTTGTTGCGATGCCGATACGCTAACACGCTGACTGATGCACCTACTTCGAAGTGTAGGTAATTCCGGGGAGAACACTAGGGATAACCTGTGGGTAACTGGTGGAAAACGTCTAATAACCTGTTTATAAAATACTGTGGAACTTGTTGTGTATGTGAGTCAACAACACAGTTGACTTATTCTTAAAATTTTTGTTATGTAATGCCAAGTCAACCTAGGCCCAAGGAGGGACCCGATGACTGCGATCCGTACATGGCTCGTTCTGTTCACTCTGATGTTCTTTTTCAACATCACGCCGCCCGCATCTGCTTCTGAAGCAATCCTTTCAACCGACGACATCTATTCAATCCAGTTCACACTGTTTGAATTGGGTTATCCGGTGGTTGGACTTCCAGACGGTAAGATCGGCCCCAATACCCGTACGGCTATTGCGAAGTTCCAGAAGAACATCGAACACGCTGTGACCGGTGTCCTGACGCAGGAAGAGGCCGATTATTTGATCGAACTGCCCATCCCTACAAGCATGAAGTGGGGGGCAATCAGCGCTTCGGTCGATGCGGGCTATGGTGCAACGTGGAACAGAACCTCCGGCATCGATGCGTACAACGTTGCACAAGGTATGTGCCACAGTAAATCCAACTATCCGAACAAGTGCGTTACGATCGCCGGATTTTCCAACAATACCGGCGTTCAATGGATCGTTGCGGTAAAGTGCGACCAAGAAACCTCTACAACGGAATACGATGGTATCGCGGTTGCCGCTGCGGGTTCGTATTCCGAGGCATACGACAATGCCCTCAAGATGAAGACGGATGGCGGCTACTACAGCAGCAACTGCTACCAGCTCGTTTCTATCGCCGCCGACGGCAGCCACGAGTGACTTCCCTTCTCACGCCGCCCCAACCTACCGGGGCGGCATTTCTTTTTAAAAAGTAATTGACGGCATTCTTTTTGCGCAGTATGGTGCAATTTAGACGTTCAACAAGGAGAACTGATATGCAAAAAATTATAGCGGCGTTTGCTCTGCTTGCCGCGGCAGTTCTGCTTTTCATGGTAAGCAATGCTGCACCCGTGCAGGCAGAGGAGCGTCTGGGCGATCACGGATACCTGCATGCGAGCGGACACCTATCGGGTGGTGAAAATTACGAAGAATGGATGCAGCCGGACTCTCCCGAGATCGGATGCTGCAGCAACGAGGATTGCCGTCCGACCAAAGCTGATTATAGAAATGGCGAGTGGTGGGTCATTCTCGATGGCGAGTGGGTGCAGGTCCCTAAAAATAAAATACTTGACGGCACCAGCATGACAGAGCTCGCTCATGTATGTGCGCCTGTGTATGTGCCGCCGGAGCAAAGAGATTCGAGCGCTGACTCCTATGGGGCCTACTCAGAAAAAGGTACGATCTACTGTTTTATGCGACCCGGAGGCCAATCATAACCTTCCCCACCGCCCCGATCTAGTTGGGGCGGTGTTTTGTTTGACAAAATAAGTTTCCACTGTATCGTGCAATAAGACGCAACGGAGAATCTCTCCATCATAAAGAGGGTTTAGACATGCGGGTGACCTTTGCATCTCTTAGCCAAGACATAGGCGACATCGCGCTCTTGGCGATGAAGCATCTCAACTGCCAGACGTTCTACACCAAAGACTCCCGCGGTGGGGGTATCCCCGAACTCATACTCCTTGGGCCGTCGAAGTTCGAGGCAGTGATCGCCGGCCTCACGTACTGCAACACCGACAAGCAGTACACGGAGATTCGGCTCTACACCGCCCCGGACGAACGTTCGAACGTGTTCTATGTACTGGCGGTGAGCGAGTCCGGCCGAGTGATCCCCTGCACGCACTTTTCTTCGCCGGAGAACAACCCACTCCTCTATCAGATGGCGGATAAGAACAATACTGAGTGGACGCCAATCGCCCAGATGAATCAACTGGGAAATGCTTACATCTTCAAGACAGCATTGCTCATATGCGCTGGCAGTGGGTTGGTATTTCTGGGCGAGCGTTGGCCCATCACGCTCATCGGCGGAGCTGTCACACTAGTCGCCACCCTTTCTCTGATGTGGTCAATATTCGGCGGCAAGTTAAGCCACGACATGCGACGTCTGCGACTCGACGCAATCATCAGCGAAGAACTGTCGGGGGCTAGGCGCCGGCAGCCTCTAGCCGCGACATGAAATAGAAGTAGGCCCCGCACGTAACGTGCGGGGCCTTATTGTATCTGGCCTTAGCGAAGCCAGTTATTTTCTTTGAACCTGCGAAACTCCAGGGGAATTTCGCAAAGGTTTTGCCAAAGCTTGAGAAGCTTTTTCATGACGCGACTCTCCTGTTGTCCTGCCCATTATGGTAACGCGGGCGCGGTACAAAAGTTACCGAAAGTTGATGCCTTGGCTGTTGCAAACCGCATAGGTTACGCGGCAGCGAGGTACTGGTCGTAGAGCTCGCCAGCGTATGCGAGATACCGGCGAGCGCGATCGACGTTGAGCGTGCCGTCTGCGTCGCGCAAGCGCCTTCCGGCAATCACGCTGGTCTCGGGATACTGCCGCAGCAGCGGCCGGAGACGTTCGACGCTCGCTTCGCAGAACTTGCCCGCGACGCAGATGCCGCACGAGCCGTTTTTCTGCAGATGCGACACCCACGTACGCGTGAACTCCGGATTGTAATCCGCATCCGGCCGACCCCCTCCGTTGAAGCAGAGGTAGTCGATAGTGTCGCGACACTGCGCGAGCGTTCTGGCGGCAGGTTCAGGAGACCATTCCGCCCACTCGATTTCCGAGTCCGGTAGGTTGACGATGACGCCGACGTCCTTGGCGAGCGACATTTTCTGATTCTTCATGGCGTCGAGCCTGCCGATGTG
>JAGOUZ010000009.1 GCA_018060985.1 Minisyncoccota bacterium | reverse complement strand
AGGCAGCCAAAAAAATGCCGTCTGCCATGTTGTGTATGCCGTCGGTAACAATAAGGCGGCGCGCATCAATAGGCGGATGCTCATCGTGGCCTGCATGTACGTGGGTGTGCGCAGTCGGCATCAATTTAAAGATAATCCAAATACCGAGCGCCCCGGCAATAATCCAGCCAATGCCCACAGCTGGCGAAGCGGCATGTTCGACCGCCTCGCTTGCAAGGCCATACAGAAATACCAAAAAGACGCCGGCGCTAAAGGAAACAAGGTAATCGAGATTGCGCTCGATAAACGAACCCACGCCGCGCCACACGGTAACAACGCCCACCAGCGAAGCGAGCATAATGAGGAACGAAAGCCCAATAAGTTCAAACATAAAAAATTAGCAGGTACGACACTGACTAGTAAAACCACAGTCGCTGCACACCAGGTGGTGATGGTGAGGTTTGCCCGCGTACTCAAAGTGCGCCACACGGTCGCTTACTCCCCTGCGCACTAAACCCGCCTGCACCAAACTCTCGAGCGCGCGGTACACCGTTACCGGGTTTAAGCGGTGGAGCTTCTGCTCTATCTGCTTAACGGTAAGTGGTTCGCGGGCACCCTCGAGCACTTTGAGCAGTGACAGCCTCCCAGGGGTTGCCTTGGACCCGGCTTGGCGAAGCTCATCTTTGCAGTCGTGTGATTGCATACGCTGAGGATATCATAGACGCAATTGACTTGCAATTACTACAGCGACTGTGCTAACGTACAAAAGCAATTAAATTGCGTTTATGATTATAGCGTTTCTGGGGAAGGGAGGCTCGGGCAAATCGACCATGGCAACAGCCATGGTTAACTATTTGCTTACACAAGGAAAAAAAGTGCTGGCCATTGATGCCGACCACAATATGGACCTCTCGTATAACCTAGGAGCTGAGCCGAAGATCTTTTTAGGCACTGACCCGAGTGCAATAAAGCGTCATGTGGGAGTTTCTGACACAGACACCTTCGCAAAAACTCTTACCTATGCACAGGAGCACAATGCAATATTCAGCATTAATCCTGCCGATAGTTTTACAGAAGGCATAACGACCCAGGTGTCCCCTACCTTGCGCCTTATGACGGCAGGACCGCATACCGATATCGTACGCAGTGGCGAGCATTGCTCACACTCCCTTGCCGCGCCGCTTAAGGTCTACCTACCACTTTTAAAACTGGCTCAGAACGAAGCCGTAGTTATAGACGAGCGCGCGGGCACCGACCCAGTTGCAACCGGGATTTTAAAGGGTGTGGACCTTGCTGTAATTGTACGAGAAGGCACGGTTAACAGCACCCGGGTTGCCGATCAAATTGCACATGAACTAGAGCTCGCCCAGGTACCACACCTTACTGTCGACAATAAACGGCACGGCGTTGAAGCCGACACCCAAAACGCGATCGAGACAGTTGAGAAGTTCTTTAGGCAGTAAGTGTGCAGCGTGCCCCGCGAAATATATGGCGCGGGGCACGCTGGTCATCCTGCCAGCGATGTTCTTTGGAGATACAGAAGATGTCATTCCCGTCTGTTGCTGCCGTGGCAGCCGAACGCGACTACGACCTCAACGCACTTACCCAGGATCAAGCAGCGGAAGTGCTGACTGAGGCAGTGCGGCGTGACTGCCCTGAGGCGGTCGCGTACCTTCACCACCTTTCGCATCTTGCCCAGCGCTCCGAGGGCGAAGGCGTTCCGTGGAACGAGGACCCGAACTCGGTGCTCGGCAAGCAGCTCATCCGCATCCACGCCTCGGACGCCGTGCGTCCGCTCGTGGAGAAGCACTTCTGCCACGGTGAGCGGCTCACGTTCGTGAACTGCTGCGGCGGCAAGGTGGGCGGACAGAAGCCCAAGGACGAAGACCTGCTGATCCTGCAGATCCACTCCCAGGCCGGACCAATCGCTTACGCGGATTGCTAATGCGAATGTGAGTGACTGTGCCCCGCCGATCCGTCGGTGGGGCCTTTTCTATTGGCGAGCATCCAGACCGCTATTGCTGTCGTAATAGGTACGGCAAGAATAAGCCCGATAGAGCCTACCAACGTACGCACTATTTCGGTTGCAAACATCTCCTGATTGATAGTAATAAGCAAAGGCTGATCGGAAGACACGCGCAATAGTAAAAGCAGCGGAAGCGCCACACCCACATAGGCAATAGCGAGCGTGTTAACCAGCGCACCGATATGCTCGCGACCAATACGTATACCTCTTTTATAAATCTCGCGGGGGCTTAAGTGATTACCGGCACTGCGAAGCTCTTCAACCGCAACGGCCTGGCCAATTGCCGCATCGTACAACACGCCAAGGAGGCCAATCATAATGCCGCCGAGCAGCAGCCCCACGAGATCTATCGCACCATTGGTATTGAAATTAAGGTAGACCACCTCATCTCCGCTAAAGCCCGTCAGTTTTGTCAGATCAATGGCAAAGTATGCAAGCAGACCAGTAATGGCAATCGTAAGCAGCATGCCCATGACCGCAGCAGTAGTGACCGGTTTAAACCCATGGGTAATATACGAACCGAGCACCACAATGAGCGACGAGATACCCATGGCAACCAGCACAGGCGGATAACCTGCTAAGACACCTGGCAAAAGAAGGTACACGATTACAAATAGGCTTCCCCCGAGTGCGAGCAGTCCGCGCAACCCCTGCCAGCCGCCAAAGAAAAATAGTACGGCCAGAAAAAGTGCACCTAGCAGCGCGAGCGCCGGCAAACGGTTTGGAGCCGAGACCGCATAGCGATCTATCTGATCGATGGCGCTGTAAGCATGCCGCAAATAAAATACGTCCCCTTCCCGAAAAGGAAGAATGTCATTCTGTACGTCAATAGTCGTACCTGTTTGCGTTCCCTGCAGAATCTCAACGTGAAGATCTTGGCTTATTACTTCAGTGTTAGTTCCGGCCAGGATCTCCTTCTTTACCTCCCCTGCCTGTATGACACGGGCCTTTACTATCTCTACCTGCTCCGGCACCAGCTCCTGCCCATACACAAAGTGGGTAGGCGCAATAAGAACGAGGCCTGCTAGCACAAAGAGACTATAGGTCGGTAGACGTATTAGCAGTCTGTTTATCAGTTTTGAGTTCATCAATAATTTGCTTTACAAGTGCACGCGCTGCCTTAATGTCTTCGTGGGCCGCCTTGAGTTCGGTGCGAGCTGCTTCGAGTGCCGTTTTATTTGCCTCCATTTTTGCCTTGTCTCCCTCGTCTGGCATAAGGGTTGCGGTGCCATTTACTGCAGCTTGTGCATGGGTATTTGCAGAGAGTATTTTTGCTCCAAGCTCATTAAGAGCGCTGGTAAGAACCGAGACATCGCCACCCGCTGTAGCCTTGGCATCAATACGCACCTTTAGCTTGCTGCCGAGCTCAGTCAACGTGGCGCTCATGCGCACAATTTTGTCGGCCGCTGCAGCGACAGACGCCTTTGGCATCACGAGCGCAAAGATACGATACGACTTGGTGATTGACTGCACGTCGGACTTAATCTCCTCGCCATCAGTACTTGCCTCGATACGAGTCTTAAGCGCTAAGAGATTAGCAATTTCGGTATCCACCAGTACGCTGAGGTCGCCCTTAAACTGCGATGATACCCGCTTCATCGCGTCAATGCGCTCCTCGAGTTTGGTAAGGGCAGCCGTGCGACGTTCAATTTCTTGTGCGGCTTTTGTCTTAGCGCGCTCAAGACGTGCCTCGAGTTTAACTGCGGTAGTAGCGCGGGGCGTGGTGCTCGCATTCGCACTTGCCTTTACGTTTGCTTTTACTTTTGGAGCTACTGTGGGAGATACAGTAGTCGGAACAGTTGTCGTAGTAGGAGCCGGAGTAGTTGATACAGATGCGTCAACAGAAGCACTCCCCGATGTAGAAGGGTGCGTTACGTTAGGGTCAGCAGGAGCGGGCTCTGGTGCAGTAGGTGGTGCACCTTGGGCGAGCGCGAATGCTGGTACTAACAGCGAGACGCCGAGCAGGAGGAGCAGTGCGTGTATGAGTTTATTCATATTAATATTCTTGAACCACCGCCTGGTCTTGTAAACTGCCGTCTACTTCAGCTGAGCTTTCGTTGTACGCGCCTAATTGAGTGTCGAGTGTCGAGAGGTCCTGCTCAAGCGCCTGGTCGGACGTGTCGCTCCCGGTTGAAAGCTCGCTTTCTATCTGCGGTTGTTCATTAGTAGTAGCAGGCTCTTCGTTTTGAGCTAGCCCAAAGTCAGACAGCAGTGGATCGAGCATGCCGCCAAACCACAACCACGCACCGATACCTACCACTGCAACTAACCCTGCAAACCAAAGTGCTAGTTTAACCATACCTAAAAGTATACCCCTTTATTTTTTGTCGGGCTCGAGTTCTAAACACACCGAGTTTAAACAGTAGCGCTTGCCCGTTGGTGTAGGACCGTCGTTAAAGAGATGCCCTAGGTGCGATCCGCAGTTAGCACAGACAATTTCGGTACGGCGCATGCCGCCTGACATGTCGTCTTGGAGGTGCACTGCGCCCGGAAGAGCCTCGTCGAACGAGGGCCAGCCGGTACCAGAGTCGAACTTAGTATCTGAAGAAAAGAGTCCGTTGCCGCAGGCCGCGCAACGGTATACCCCATCGCGAGACTCTTTAAGTAATTTACCGCTAAACGGAGCCTCGGTCCCCCGCTCGCGCAAAATAGCGTACTGCTCGGGGGTAAGTATATTCTTCCAGCCCTCTTCTGTTTTTGGCATGTCTTGTTTGTCCATATAATTATCTCCAATCTTGTTCTTCCTGCTCGAGAGGCACCACGTCTGACTGCTCGGCCACTGCGGCAGGGATAATGCAGAGTACTTTGCCAGCAATTTTAAAGTCGTCACGCAGAACAATCGGCTTGTACTTAGGATCTTTAGACTCTGGGTAGAGAATGGTTACCCCTTGGCGGCGCTCCAGGCGTTTAACGGTAACCATGTCGCCCACAATAGCGGCTACGCGGTCGCCGCTTTTAACATTGTCGGTAAACTGCACCAAAATGTAGTCGCCACTGTTAACGCCGGCGTCGAGCATACTGTCGCCAACCGCGCGCACGGCAACGATCTCCCCTGCGCTTTCGACAATGTGTTTGTCTACCTGCAAAAATTCGTCAGTTTGCTCTTGGGCAAAGACCGAGAGGTCGTCGCAGCCCACGTTGGCAACCACCGGCACCGACACTAGGGTTGCAGCATGGCCTTCAGCATCGACTGCGCGCATCTCAATGTTGCGGTGTGCGTGCTTACGGCGGACGATGTACCCCTTGCGCTCAAGTGCCTCCAAATACTGGGTAACGGTGCGCAGGGACTTAAGATTTAAATTCTTCCGCAGCTCTTCGAGGGTGGGTGGCATGCCCTTTGCCTCCAAATAAAGCTGAATATTCTCTAAAACGCGCTGTTGTTTGTGTGTTAATGGTGCCATATGTCTATTAATTTAGCACAACTTTGGCGCGTAAATACACAACATACACAACTTTTGGGGATAAGTTAGGCCATATTCCCCAAAAGTGAACTTTTTATGAATCGGTGGTATCGTAGGCCTAGAAGCGCATTCGCTTTCAACCCCTTCTCTTCGCTCTTGGCGCCTCCGCCTCCCCGGCGTTAAAAGCGAACACTGCCCCGTCACGCGTGATCCTCCCCACGCGTGACGGGGATTTTTTTACTCCCACAAGTGAGGAGAAAAATAAACAACTCTTTGTTTATTTTTTACGAGCGCCGTGGGAGCAAGCTTTGCTTATTCCCAGGTACCCTGACCGTCTCCTTCTATTGGAAACTGTTCGCCCATGTATGTTGGAATACGTTTAAACAATAGATCACCTGCCGCTTTAATTGATGCCAGCCATTCGCGGCTGTAGTTGTAGATAGGGTCGCCGCGCTCCTCTGCCACAATGCCGTAGGCCTCTATGCCAAGTGTGCGGGCAATAAATACCGAGCGCGGCATATGGAACGACTGCGTTACGATAATGGCGTCCGTCACGCCAAAAATCTCTTTGGCGCGATACATGCTCGAGTAGGTATCGAAGCCGGCGTGATCTAAGAAAATATCTTCAGGCGCAACACCTGCGTCTAGCAAATACTTGCGCACTGGCGTTACTTCGTCGAAGCCGGGCACGCTGTCGTCGCCGGTTACTAAGACTTTTTGCACCTTACCACTGTGATAGAGGTCGAAGGCTGCTTCGGCGCGCTCCTGGAGAACCGGTGATGGTTCCCCTTTGATAACCGAGGCGCCAAGCACGATAACCACCGTGGAAGACGGCGCTGCTTCTATCGAACTTAAAATGTAGCTCTTCGTGGAGTAGTCGATATACAGCGGCACGGTAAAAAGCACGCCTGCAGCGATACCCAGTAGAAACAGCCAGCGCCGATTACTTCCCTGCATACACAGTAGTCTACCCTTTCCCCCCACCTTTGTGCTACACTCGTAGGTACAACTGAATACGTGCGTATCAAGAGTATGGCGAGGGATTTGGCCCGATGACCCATCAGCAACTTGCCCACCAGGCAAAGTGCTTCCAACCCGTAAGGGAATGATGCTTTTATATAAAGATCTCCCTTTGCGGGAGGTTGTTTTGTTTTTTGGGCACCTTATTAGCAGATTATCTACAAGACTATGTTTCATTTACTGCAGTTCTACACGACCGAGTCGGTTACTAGCGGACACCCGGACAAAGTGTGCGACCAGATATCAGATGCGATTTTAGACGCCGCGCTCGCGCAGGACCCAAAAAGCCGCGTTGCTATAGAAGTAGTGGGCAGCCACGGCGCCATGCTGATTGCGGGCGAAATTAAGACCAACGCAAACCTAGATTTTGAAAAGATTGCACGCAAGGTTTACACCGACATTGGCTACGAAGACAACCTAGAAATTGCCGTGCGCGTAGCACGCCAGAGTAACGATATTTCCCAAGGTGTCGACACCGGCGGCGCCGGCGACCAGGGCATTATGTATGGCTACGCTACCGACGAAACAAAAGAGTTTTTGCCAAAAGGCGTAGTGCTCGCGCATGCACTCGCCCGTCGCCTTGAGGAACTTCGCCGCAACGGCACCCTGAAGTGGCTCCGCCCCGACGGCAAAACGCAGGTGACACTTAAAAACGGCAAAGTAGTAAACGCACTCTGCTCGACCCAGCACGCAGAGGACGTATCACTTGCAGAGATCCGCACGGCGCTTACCGAGCACTTGTTTAAACCGGTACTCGGCGACCTTACGGGCGTAGAAATTTTGGTTAACCCAACCGGACGCTTTGTGCAGGGCGGCTTTGACGCCGACGCAGGTCTTACCGGACGCAAGATCATGGTGGACACCTACGGCGGCCTGATGCCGCACGGCGGCGGCGCCTTCTCCGGCAAAGATTCGACCAAGGTGGACCGCTCGGCGGCATACATGGCGCGTTTTGCTGCTAAGAACCTTGTGGCAAATGGCTATGCTAAAAAGGCGCTCGTCTCTGTTGCCTATGCGATTGGCCGCGTAGAACCGGTGATGGTTGAAGCGTTTGATGAGAACGGCAAAAACCTCTCGGATATTGTGAACAAGAACTTCGACTTCCGCCCGCAGGCAATTATTGAGCGCCTGCAGTTGCGCAAGCCGATCTTCCAGAAAACGGCTGCGTACGGACACTTTGGTGTTGAAGGCCGGCCATGGGAAGAAATTGTAAAGCTCTAATATAAAAAGAAATCCCCGTCACTCTGGCGGGGACTTTTTTTATAAAACCTGCTAGGCTTGCGCGTAGATAGGCCCCGCTCCCTAACGTTTGGAGGGTGACATGCGTATACTCGCCATACTGTGCCTGCTACTGACCAGCCTCACCAACGCAGCGGCCGTCCCGGCAAAGAACCTCGAGATCAAAAAGTGGCTCGAGATCGTCAACGATACGCCCTGGCAGATAACAAGCTTTGGGTTAGTGAAGCCCGTCACCGCTGAAGAAGCAACCGTCTACACGTTTACTCCGGTGGGCGGCATCGCATCGAAGAGCGGAGCGCTCTTCGACCAATTTGAAAGTGTGCCCGACTGCGGTTACTACGTGATTGTCGGGTTCGAGAACGGCGCATACTCGACGTCGGGTATGCTGGCAGATATCTGCGCCGGCACCACCATTACACTGAGCCCCTGACTTCTGGCCGCGCCCCACCCCTGGGGCGCGGCCATACTTTTTATTTCCCTGCCTGCCACTCGTGAATACTGTCGAAGGGAAAGACTAAATTAACGACGTTAAGTGCAAGCCCGTCGCGGATCATGTAGATAGTAAACGCTTCCAGAGCTACGGCAAGAAGCACCACCCACCACCACTTTATTTTGAGTGCCATAAAAAACCCGACTATCATCGCAAGTGTGTCAGAAACCGAGTTGAGTATGCTGTCCCCCGTGTAGCCCTGCGCGAGCGCCTGCGTGCGATAGTGCTCGATCACCTGTGGCGTGTTTTCTAGCACCTCCCACGCGGCCTCAACGCCCACAGCAAGCAAGAGCCACACGCCAACCCGCGCGCGCGGAAACAGTAACTTAGCGAGCCAGAAAAAGATAAACCCGTGGATGATGTGCGAAAACGTGTACCAGTCGGTAAGGTGCTGCGAGTTGCCGGGCCCTAACACGACGCTCTCCCACACCTTAATATAGCCGCACTCGCAGATTTTTGGCTGGCCAAATAAAAACAAAGTGAGCGCCTGCAGCGCCACCACTCCTGCTGCAAAAATAATCCACCGGCGCATACAACTACACGATAATACTGTCTACGAGTTTGTTTTTCTTCTCCATCTCGTGAATAAGCTTGTTGATCCGCTTAAGCTTGCGCTCGGCACCTAAAATGCGCCAGAGGCCAACGATAACCAAAACGCCCAAAAATGCTTTTGCTGGGAGGTCGAGCCAACTCAGCTCGCTTGTCATAAGCCAGTCGCTGGTAAAAAGCAGAAATGCCACTGAAATAGAGGCTGCAATAAGACCGATCCCTGCGCGAAGGATTGAAAGCTGGGTGCGCAGTTGAGCTAAGAGCACCTGCATCTCGGCTAAAATAAGCTGCTCGGCCTGTGGACTCTGTGCCATTGGGTATTAGTATATAGCAATTTTAGAGATGCGTTTTGCGGAGCTGGGCGCGCATCTGTTTGTAGTGCGGCACTGTCTCAGCAACCAGCGCCCAAAACTCCACACTGTGATTAAAATGCTTTAAGTGACACAGCTCGTGAGCCACAATGTAGTCGGCAACCGCAGGCGGCAAAAAAAGAATTTTGTAGTTGAAGTTAAGGTTGCCGCGCGAAGAGCAGCTACCCCAGCGGCTCTTTAAGTTTTTTATAAATACTTTACGCAGCGGCACGTTGTAGTGCGCGTTAAAATGCACCAGCCTAGAATGCACGAGGGCACGCGCGGCTTCTTTGTGTTTGAGGTAGTGTGAGCGCCTTCCTCGCCTCACGCCTGTATCTCACCCTCTTTTTCTATCGGTTCGCCGGGCTCGCGCTTCTCTACAATAATCGTGCATTTGGCTAAGAGTGCGGTAAGCGCACCAATTGCGGTGAGGAGCGGGATAAGCAGCACCCCAACAGCGCCAACGGTAAGAGGAAACTCTACCAGAGTCTCACCATTTTCTTTCTTGATAATTATCCTGCGGGCGTTCCCCTCGGCAATAATTTTCTTAATGGTCTTGATAACGTCGTCGCCGGATACGCTGAATTCTTCTCTTTTCATAGTCAAAGTAGTATAGCAAAACTACATCTTTCTGCTGTCGTAGGCCCAGTGCAGCAGCGCTTGGCGCTGTTTTGTATGGCAGGAATAATCTCCAACACGGCAACTGGTACGCAACTGGGCAATATGCCGCCGCATCGCCACCCAGCGCTTGATCTGTCGCTCATCGTCTTTACTACGACGGCCCATATAGTAGCGGCAGTACCACTGGAACCATCCACGTGGATCGTCCTTATAGATCCAGCCCTTCTTGCGCCACACGCTAAGCGGCTGCGACGCATTAACCTTAAAAAAGTTGAGCGATGCGTCATGCTCGTAACTGCCCTTTTTTTGAAACTTGGCTTTAGTAAACCAATCCTTTGGAAATTCTTTAGTACAGTCACGCATATACACTCCGCCAAATGCGCCCAGCGCCAGCAGTTGTTTGGGCGTTAAGTCGGGCTTAAAGCGCAGGTCAAACTTCTTGCCCACAGGCGCTACACATTCGTAGCGAAAGTTCTTTTGCATCCGATCGTGTACAACGACACGCCGCATACTAATTAAGAATTGCGATCATAACGTTTAGGTACGAGGCAAAGCTTACCCACGCAAGGTACGGCAGCATCAACAGCCCGGCGGGTTTGGAAATGCGATAAAACAGGAAGGTAGTTGCAGCGATCGCAAGCCATAGCACTGCTATTTCTGCCACTGCAGCTGTCGGGTTTTGTAGACCAAAAAAGATAATAGACCAGAGTGTATTGAGGACAAGCTGTACGCCATAAAACGCAAGAGCAAGGCGCACGCCTCGTTTGCCGGCGCCCTGCTTCCACACTAAGTACGACGCGATACCCATCAGCACAAAGAGGCTCGTCCAGACAGGACCAAACACCCAGTTCGGCGGAGCAAGCTCAGGTTTATTGAGAAACTGATACCACGTTTCTATATTGGTGAACGTAAACAGCGAGCCTATTGCGCCCGCAAGCTGCGGGAGCGCAAGCGCCACAACAAATGCCAGCCACTTCATATGCTACAAGTGTAGCACTACTTTACTTCTACTGAGGTGATGATGATGGGAGAAACGGGGCGATCATTCGGGCCAACTTGCGTTGCCGCAATTGCGGTAACAACATCCAGGCCTGCAGTTACTTTGCCGAATACCGTGTGCTTGGTGTCGAGGAAGTTGTTGTTAGCTACGTTGATGAAAAATTGTGAGCCGTTGGTGCCTGGGCCAGCGTTCGCCATCGCAATAGTGCCAATGTTGTTTTGGTTGTTAGCGTGGATCTCATCGGCAAACTTGTAGCCCGGACCGCCGGTTCCCCACATAGCCGCCTTAGAGTCGTCCGCAGAAAGCGGGTCGCCGCCCTGGATCATAAAGCCCGCAATAACGCGATGGAACTTGGTACCGTTGTAAAACCCGGCTTGAGCCAGCTTGGCGAAGTTGGCGACGGTATTTGGCGCATCAGCACCCATAAATTCGATAACGATGTCACCCTTGTTTGTCTTAAGTGTTGCCTGCATGGCCTTTGGTGCTTGATTAGTATTAGTAGTTGGAACCGGCTGATTAGTTGAACCGTTTGGCTCGCCCACTGCAATGCCCTGCTGCCCACCTGCTTGCTCTTGCCCTGCACTCTGACCATTAGTTTCGTTAAAGCCGTACAGATCGGTCTGTTCGTTTACGGCGGGAGCGGTATCCTTCCCCCACAAAAACCACGCGCCAGCTAATAAAATAATTGCGAGCGGAAATATAATTACTATAGTTCTGTCCATACCAGAAGTATCGTATCAAAAGATGCGCGTTTACTCTAGTGCGCGACGCGAAATAAGCCAGTCCATAAGGCGTTTGCGATGCTTGTCGATCGTCCACTCGTCGCCGCCTTTAAATAAATCGGTGTTGTTGGCCTTAAAAGTTTCGAGCGCCTCAACAGAGGCGCGCGGATAATTGGTCGGAATATTTTTGTTGTAGTACTGCACAAAAACCGCAAGCGACTGTCCTGTGAAATTGATTTCTGGTTCTGAGTTCTTTCTACTTTGCACTTTCGTATTCTACCACGTTTACACTCGTTCTCCTAACGGAATATGAGCGCTACATCCCGCAAAGCGCGAGCTTTGCCGTGCGCGAAAGCTGTTTGATGCGATACTCCTCCCGCAGTGCTTCTGCTTGGTCGCCCACCTCTTTAGAAAAGATAAGTTGCACCGGGCGGCGCGAGCGGGTGTAGCGAGCGCCGAGGCGTGAACTGTTGTGCTCGCTAACGCGCTTCATCACATCGAGCGCGATGCCGGTGTAGAGTGTGCCGTCTGCACACTTTAGAAGGTAGAGATAATACATGCGCGTATTTAGTGTAACAGACTTTTTCTTTTCTAGCTGATGTGATTTGCTATACTTACAGTCTATGAATAACACCAGCGGCATCAACACCATTATTCTTATCGTACTTCTTGTGCTTGTAGTGGGCGGCGGCGTGTGGTGGTACACCATGTACGGACCCGGCGCAGAGAAACAAGATTCGGGTATTGAAATAAACTTGGGAGGAGAATAATACCTAGCGCGCGGCAAGCTTTTGCTGCACATGTGCGCGGGTAATAGGACCAAAGTAGCCAACAGCGGGAGTTATGCTGTTGGCTTTTTGGTATGCAGCAAGTGCCGCGCGCGTAAGCCCGCCAAACATCGTTGTTTCGTTGCCCGCAGATCCGGCACCGTTTGCCGCCACGTCAAACCCATTTGCATTTAAAAATTTCTGTAATTCTTTTACATCATCGCCCTCCATCCCAACCTCGAGATTGCGTGCAAAAGTGGTTTGTGATGAAACGGCAGTAGCGGGTGCAGTCGTATCTGGTGCGGGCGTAGTTTCTGTAGGCGCTGCAGATGCAGTGGCGTTAACAAATATTTTTGCATAGGTCGGGCTGTCGACAGTGCCCGTTACGGTAAGGCCGGCACTGCCCTGGTATTCGCGAAGTGCCTCTTGAGTGAGCGGCCCAAAGTAGCCGGTCGCGCCATTGCCTTTAAGTTTGGCAGAGGCCGGCCCCGCACCGCTCGTGATAAGAAAGTTTTGCAGCGTAAAAATATCGTTGTTTGTTTCGCCAAAGGCAATCGTTGATTTAGCGAGGCTGGTATTCGTGGCAGGAGTGGCGCTAGTGTTGGTGACAGGCGCACTGGTTGTAACTGATGCTACTGCGCTGCCGCCGCGCTCTACGGCTTGCAGCAACCCCTTTTCGCGCTCCTCTGCAGTGAAGGTGCTGGTTAAACGCGGGTACGGGTTTTGTGCGCCGTCTTTGCGGATCTCAAAGTGCAGGTGCGCGCCGCCACCAGAAGCATTGCCAGTGTTGCCAACAAAACCAATCACCTCTCCGCGCTTAACGACAACGCCAGAGGTAATGCCATCGGCAATTTTAGAAAGGTGCATGTACACAAACGTCTCGCCACCGGGGTTTGCGGTGCGGATATATAAACCCGAGTCGGTACCATCCCCGGTACTGGTAATAACCGCGTCAGTTGGCGAGGCAATTGGCGTCCCCTTGGGCGAAATAATATCGAGGCCCTCGTGTGTGCGCGTGCCGCCGCCGCGCGACTCGCCAAAATTTTGCTGTAAGTTTGAAAGCTCTACCCCAACCAAGACCGGGATAGGAAGATTGGTAACGATGGTAGTGCCGAGCGCCTCTACCTCAGAGCGATACTTACGAGAATCCCAGCCGTCGTCCCATTGTGCAAACGCTAAGGCTGGCACCAACACCAACCCTAAGGCTATGAGCACTCGCACCGCCCATGAGAATTGCATCTCCCAAGTATAGCCAACTGTGGCTTTTGCAACACAATAAGCGGTACAGGCGCCCCCTAGGGGGCGCCTAAAAAATGGCTCTGCTTAGGCGTTACCTCAGGACGCAAAACAGCCGTAGTAAAGGGCTATTTCTTCAGTTTTGAGTCTATCGCAGCGTTTGGACCTGTTTGGCTATCTCTGCCTCTATGCGCTTCTCGAACAAGCGCCACATAAGCGGAAGCTTAGCGTCGAGGACGAAATCTTTTTCAGTAATTTCGAGCGTGCCGGTAATATTTTTTTTCTGCACTTCTACGGCAAAGGTAAAGACGTTGCCCTCCCACTTTTCTTCGTTAATTTTGACGTGCTCGTTAATAGCAGCGCGGTTTTTAATCAGCTCGGTTTTAATTTTGGCTACTGCGCGGTCTTTGCCGGGCATATTGTGTGGTACTTGGATATGCATTGGGCTATTGTAGCAAAAAGGTGCCTACTGGCTATAGAGGGTAAAAAGTGCCTTAACGCCTGCAAGATTTTTCTCCCACTCAATCGCCTCGTGTGTCTTAAGCTCCACCGTCACGGCCGGTATGCCTATAGATGCCAACCATCCTTCAGCGTCGCCTGTTACCTCATAGGCATCGAACGACTCTACAGCCGGGTAACCGGAGGCGCGCGAGTAGGCGGTCATCACGGCGATCGTCTTAGGCAAGACCCCACTCTCGCACTCCGACGCATATACGGCGTTGGCTTGGCTGTGCCAAAAGACCACGGCACTTGGATGATGCTGTAATACAAATGTTCTAATGGCCTGCGCCTCCGGCTCGGAAAATGGTGCCGAGCCTGCGCCCACCACCTCGCTCCGCCAGGTGCTTTGTGGCTTCCATTTGCAGTCAAAGTTTCGGTTGATGTCGATATTGTTGGCATTAAACCGCCCCGATGCTGCAAGTACTGCATCTGCTGTAACATCGGCGGCGGTAAAGCGCCCTTCCTTACCTACCACTTTGTATACGCCATCGGGATTGGCGTTGGGGATCACGCTCACACGCACGCTCTCTGGCACTGCCGTTGGATTGTCTTTGAGGTAATCCATAAACATGTAGGCAAGCAGTACACTATTCCACTCGTAGCCGCCGTGAATGCCGCCCACAAATAAAAGATTTGTAGCGCCCGTGCCGTAGGTATAGGCGACAATGTCGCGGCCTTGCACCGACTTTCCTACCACCTCGGTTTTTGGTACCGGGACTATCGGCGCGGGTGCCGGAGGAGCAGGTTGGAGCACATACATGCCAAGCGCAATGGCGCCCACTACCAACACTCCAACAATAAGAAACCAGACTATCCGCTTCATACGCGGCTACTCGCTGAAATGTTTAAAGATAGCTTTAACGCCCGCCAGATTTTTAGTCCACTCAGTATCTTTATGGTTGGTTAAGAGCACGCTCACCGCAGGTATTCCCTCCTTAGCAAACCAATTAACCATGTCGCCGGTAATAGCGTAGAAATCAAACTCTTTAAAGGCCTTGTACCCAGATGCCGCGGCGTAGTCATTGGTGATATTCAACGTCTCATCCGAGACGCCATTGTTGCAGCTTGAGGCAAAGACGCCGCCCGCGGCGCTATACCAGGCAACAGCCGCGCGTGGCTTATGAGTTTCAACGTAGGTCTTAATCGCTGCCGATTCCGGCTCGGAGAAGGCTGCACTTCCGCCGCTCACCTTGGTGTTTTGCCAGGTGCCACTTGCCTTCCAGACACAGTCGAAGTTGCGGTTGAGGTCAACGGTGTGGGCATTAAAGCGGCCAGCAACGACTGCCGTTTGTGATGCCGGCACATCGGCCGCAACAAAACGTCCTTCCTTACCTACTACCTTATATAACCCATCAGGATTCAACGCTGGGATCACGGTCACTGTAACTGTTGCGGGTATGTCGGCTGGATTCTTTTCTAAGTAATCCATAAGTTCGTAAGCCACCAGAGACGTGTTCCAAGAATAGCCGCCGTGAATACCGCCGATAAAAAGAATTTCGGTGTCGCCCTGCCCATAGTGATAGGCTGTGATATCGCGACCTTCAACCGATTTGCCTATAACCGTGGTGGCCTCGCGCTCGGTGGTAGTTGCTTGCTCGCCTGTTTCTTCCGCAGGGGTTTCTGCCTGGTTGGAATTTGCTGGAGCAGGCGGGGTGAACTTATAAAAGTAGATACCTGCTGCAACAAGACCTAACACAACGATAATACCGATGACAGTAGATATGCTTTTCATACCATGGAGTGTAGCACAACCGCTCTGCAAGATAGTGACTGCTTCATACGTATAAAGAAAGCGCCCGCCGAGAAGACTCGGCGGGCGCACGATAGTGTGGGCGGCCTAGTGCCGCACTTGCGAGAATTGGTTGAGATGCATGTAGCGCAGAACGAAGGCGCCGGTCGCCGCCATCAGGATGACGATGGAGGTGATCATCCCCATGCGGACCTCGCGCTCGACCCCCGGCATCGCGACCACCGTCACGAAGAGGAAGAAGTCGAAGATGAGCAGGTAGATCTTGAACCACATGACGGCCGACTCGGTCGTGTGGTGGTACGGGATGACCAGCGGCCTCCCCGCCAGCATGAGCAGCTGCAGTGTCATCAGGCCGAAGACGGTCCACATGAACCACTCGCCGACGACGTGCCCCAGCGCGATGCCTGCAGCGAGACTCGCGAAGGATAGGCCCACCGGAATAAACCAGGAACGCATGCGTTTTCTCCCAAAAGGGTTATGGACAGAACTCAACCGAACTATAATCTCATATATTTGACCTCTGTACAACGTGTGGTAGCGTTTAAGACAGAGATAACCCGCCATGAAGAGGAGGACGCCATGGCTCTGAACATTCCGCACGCACTGTACGACGCAGTGAAAGAAGGTACGAAAATCGGCAAAGCAAAAGCATTAGAAAAGAAAAAGCCCGACCCGAGCATTCGGGAGTACCTACTTGATACCAGCATCTACAAGAGATTGTCGAAGACGGCCCAGAAGCGCCTCGGTAACGACCTTCGCGTCCTGCTAGAAAGGCAGCGCATGATGGCCGCATATAGAGGCCCGAAGTACTTTCGGGTTGTGACTACCTTTACGGTCGAGGCAACCGAGCGCTTTATCAACGGCAACCCAGTACTCCTCGGCAGGACCGAGTTGATCCGCTACCAAGCGGGGCGCCATCTGACGCTCTGGCCACAACCGGTCGAGGCCGGAGAAGAGCACCCCGAACTCTTTTTGCACAAATGGGTCGACCCCGACGACTGGGTTATCCACGACACCAAGATTATTACGGCCGTGCGTCGTAACCTGCTGCGAGAGTGCGACATGGTCTGACTCATCACCTCGCATTATGCAATCGGCGCCCCCTTGGAGCGCCGATTTTCTTTTGCTTACTGCTGCTCAGTACAGCCGCTATAGGTTTCTGCATCACCCTCTACTACAAACGCGCCACTACCCTTGCTCCAAAAAATCAAAGATTCATCTTGGTTCGCGTAGCGGATACCACTTGCAGAAAGGGTTTGCGGGAGGGTCATCGAGCGACCGTCGGAAAGCACTACGTCAACACTGCCGGTTGGCACAGGCTGTTCGCCTGGAGCAACTTCAATCTTTTTGCCTTCGTAATAGGTTGCGTGGATGGTCTTCCCCTCCGTACATACATACGCAACATCGGCGACTACCGAGCGCGATGTGCCAACACCATACCAGTACGCTCCTGCCGCAACTGCCAACACGAGCACAACTAAAACAATCTTTTTCATACGCTTAGTTACCCACCTCTACAGCAAAGCCGCCGTAGGCCATGCGCGTTGGGTCGAACGGCATCGACATGTCTGAATTCTCGTCATACTTTTTGCTAAAGTAGTCCATCACCTTTTTGTTGACGGTGTCGCGGTGCTTTTTGTTTTTAAACACAATGTAAGAAAACCAGACCGTCTCGGTTGGCTTGGCGTCGGTCAGTTTGGTAAACGACATCGGTGTAGGCATACCCCCTGACGCCTTTGCCTTAAGGTCATTACCCATGCACTCTTTGTAGTCGAGCGCCCCGAAGCGCAGCCACGCCTCCCTTCCTTCGGTGGCCATCTTTTTGTAAGCCTTCACATTTTTCTTCGGAACGGTGAACACAAACCCGTCTACATATGCCATAGGTGTAAGTGATGGTTAGTAACTATGTGTGTAGTGTACCAAATCATATAAAAAGAAAAGGCCGCCCGTCTGCGCGGGCGGCCCTCTGCCAAAACCTATTCCCCCTCATCGGTGTCATCCACCACGAGTGTGCCGGTGCGGTCGTCGATATGCAAAATCCGGTGCCGGTCGTCGACAAAAAACTTGCCTCGGGTGCCACTCGGCAACAGAAAGGTTCCGTCATCCATGAGGCCCGGGGGCCGCTGGTCCTCGCCGTAGCCCACGTTGGGAACTTTGTCTTTTTTGTGCCTCTTCCTCTGAAAGCGATCTTTCGCCATACAGCCCTCCTTGGCAAAAACGTGCAGGAAAAATCTGCACGTAAAATATAACAAAAGTATACCTTCGTCAATTCTCTCGTAAGAATTCGGGGAGCGGCGTTAGGCCTTTGCGCTCATATCTACAAGCGGCATCACTTCAATATATGCACCCGGGATATCGAAGTGGCCCATGCCCTTAAACATTTCGGCGAGCGCCTCGCGGGACTCGGCCTGCATAATCGAGTAGCCGGAGATCTCGTTGCGATGATCTTCGGCACCCGTTGCGGTAACGCGGAGGTTTTTGCCCGCCGGTGCGCCCATATCGATAAAGCTATCTTTATGATCGTCCATCCACTTCTGCCACTCGGCCATCCCCTCTTTTGCCTTCTCTGCGGTCATGTTCTTCATCATCTCGTCCATTGCTGCGAGCGGCGCCATGTACACTACTAAAAACTTTTGCATATAGTTGTTCTAAAAAATAATAAGTACGTAGGCAGTATAGCAAATCCTACTTTTTATAGCGGCCGGGCCAGCACGTGGGGCACGCCGGGCGAGCCGTACTTTTGTAGAACACATGCCCGCGACTGCAAATAGTCCTCTTCCCCTTTTGCATAACTTGGTGAGAAGTATAACAAATATCCGAACGCTCTTTGCAACGTCCCGCTATGTCGACTCTGCAGCGGAAATTAGTAAAACCCGCTATAATTAGTGGACTTGGTTATGGCTCAGAAAAAACTCAAAGCAATAGATCTCTTTGCGGGTATAGGTGGTATACGCATTGGGTTTGAATCGGCTGGTTTCGAAACGATTTACTCGAACGATTTCGACAAACGCGCAAGTGAGACTTATCGCTTAAATTTCGGCGAGATCGACGACTCAAGCTTGCTTACCGTTACTGCGGAGAAAGGTATGAATCGAATACCAAAGAAATTCGACATCTTGCTGGGTGGATTCCCATGCCAACCATTTTCTGTTGCTGGAAATAAGAAAGGTTTTGCTGACGTAAACAGGGGCAACCTTCTATTCAACGTTATTGAGATACTCAAAAAAAGGAAGCCGAGAGCAGTCTTTTTGGAGAACGTGAAGCATTTAAAAAATCACGATGACGAAAAGACTTTCAAGCGTATACAGGACGAACTAAGAAGTGCAGGCTATTACATGAAGGCGGAGGTAATGAATAGTATGACTCATGGCAACGTACCACAAACCCGCGAACGGATTTATATAGTGGCTTTCCGTTCACCAAGAACACTCATGAAATTTCACTTTCCCGAAAAAATTCCCCTGACGAAGAAGATCGCCCATATACTCGAAAAGAATGTCGCCGACGAATACTACTACGATTCACGATATGGCGAAATATATAATCGCCTGAAAAAGGCTGTAAAGAGTCGTAACAGCTTCTATCAGTATCGCCGAGTTTATGTACGAGAACTAAAAAATGGCATGGCCCCAACCTTGACTGCGAGCATGGGAGCGGGCGGTCACAATGTCCCTATCATCCGCGACTCAAAAGGTATTAGAAAACTAACCCCGCGAGAGTGCGCTCGTCTCCAAGGCCTGCCGGAATCATACGTTTTCCCGAAGGGTCAGGCAAAGATGCATCTTTATAAGCAAATTGGAAACTCGGTGACAGTTCCAGTGATCTCACGCATTGCAGAGAATATACGCATCGCCCTGGAATCATAGTCCTCTGCAAATTAAGGTTTCCTTATGTAGCAGGCGTGGTATTTGACATTTTTTATGTGCCTGTGATATATTCGCCCATGCATGGATAATCGGAGGGAAAACTTTAAAAGACTCGCTGCCAAGCGGACTAACGAACTTTTGCGCAGGGTGAAAATCCTGGGCAACTGTGGTAATCGTAGTCATTACGACTATACCGAGGAAGAGGTCAATAAGATCTTTTCAGAGGTAGAGAAGAAGGTTCGAGAGGCAAAAGCAAAATTCTCTTTCCCTAACAGGGACAAGGAGTTCAAACTCTAAACTATGGCAAAGCGCAAAAAGAAAGCAACGACTCCTGTAAAGAAGGCGCCTGAGGCGCTTACGTGGTATTTCCCAACCACTGACCACGGCGAGAATGACGGATTCGCTGATTCGCAGCTCGAGTACTTTCAAGGAGATCACGAACACTTCATCGCCCGCGAAGCGATCCAGAACGCAGTCGACGCACGTCTGTATTACGAAAAGCCGGTGACGGTAGTATTCGAGAAGCTTTCTATCCCCACCTCTACTCTGCCGGGACACGCAGAACTTGCCAGCCGCCTGAATCGCTGCCTCGCTTTCGTCAAAGGACAAGACAAAGCCGAAGTATTTTTCAAATCTGCGATTGCGCTTCTCAAGGGCAAAGATCTGCCGATACTCAAGATTAGTGATTTCAATACAAAAGGTCTTTCCGGGTCCGATGACGATGTAAACGGCAATTGGTACCGCCTCGTCAAAGCCGCAGGCACTAGCTCCCCTAAAGGAGTAAAAGGCGGCTCGTTCGGTATCGGCAAGGGCGCCCCTATTGCAGCATCAGCATTGCGTACAGTCTTTTACTCAAGCATCAATGACAAGAATGAACTTGTCTTCCAAGGAAAAGCTCGCCTGGTAAGCCATCACGACGACAAGAAGGATGTCCGCCGAGGCATCGGCTTTTACGGCGTACAAGGATATAACGCCGTACGCAAAAGCAGCCTTGTGCCCGAGATGTTCAGACGCGAGGGACGCGGAACAGACATCTTTGTCTTAGGCTACAAATCCGGTGGCAACTGGGAGCATAAACTCATCCGATCTGTCTTAGATAACTTTTGGCTTGCGATCCACCATGGGACGCTCGAGGTAATCGTACGGGACGGCGAGGACATCTTGATTACAAAAGATACTCTGCGGAAATGCTTGGAAGATTACGATGCAGAGGAGACTCGCTACTTCTACGAAGCCGTCACCGACGCTTCGAGTACTTTTGAAGAAGAGCTGAAACACTTGGGAAAGGTCACCTTGTGGGTACGTAAAAATGATAACTATCCGAGTCGCATCATGATGGCGAGAAAGCCAAAAATGGTTGTCCAGGAAAAGAGGTCTCGCGCTTTGCGAGAGCCTTACGCGGGAGTAATGATCTGCGACAACGATCGTGGGAACGAACTTCTGCGAGATCTTGAACCCCCAACACACGATAAGTGGGATAAGGATCGCGCATCTAATGGACCTGTCGCATTACGCGAGCTTGATATCTTTATCAACAAATCGCTCAAGAGTATGGGAGACTCTCTCACCAGCGAGCCGCAAGATATTCCAGGACTTGACCGGTACCTGCCGGACAGCGAAGATCGCGACTACATGCCTTCGAACCCGGGCGAAGCAATGCAGGAGACAGGCTTCTCCAGCAGTGAAGAGTCTGGTCGCGAAGTCGGCGCAAACAAAGACGCTGAAAACGGAGAAATCGAAAGCATTATGAGGAAAAGCGTTGTAACGAGCAAGCAGCAGGGGCCGGTCACCCCCACGCCTCCTCAAGGTCCCGGTAAAGGGCCACATGGACGCGATACGGGACCTGCAGGTACGGGCAAGGACGGCGCACGAATAAATACCTCCTCGGTCAGCTTCCGCAGTTTCGTACAGAACGGCAAAGGAGGACTTGAATATCATCTGGTTATCACGGGCCGCGAGGACTGCGAGGGTGCAATCAGACTAGTAGCAGTCGGAGACGATGGGAGCTATCCGCTAGAGCTAAAATCCGCCACTGACGCAACATCAGGAAAATCCTACGATATCGGAGAATCCCTGATCAAAGGGCTCGTCATTGAAAACGGCAAGGCCGTAAAGATCGCAGTACGGCTTTCTTCAGGCAAGAAATATACGCTAGGCATAGAAAATTATGAAGGTTAACGCAAAATCTTATCCGCATCCTGTGCTCGGCAACGGGGACGACCTCGGAGGCTTCTTCAAAGTAGAATTCCCTTACGAACTTGGAAGAGAAACTGTCGTCCTCAATCCTACTTTCGCGCTTAAAAATGCCGGGATAGAGGGTCTGATTAAAAAAGGAAAAGCCTCTTTCATGGCAGAAGTAGAATGCCGTAGCACTTTCTTCCGAAAGAGCTTCTCTACGCGAAATGCACGCGAGAAATTTCCGATACCGTCGAAGTCACTGCGGGAAAGGGTTACAGTCGGCTTTTATATCTGCGCCGATCAAGACATCAAAGGCTACCGCCCGACTGAAGCGCACTCGGATTATGAGGACGCCCCTCCTTTCGACATCGAAGTGGGAGCCGTTCTTGCAGTAGGAGGATACGCATCATTCGTCGCAGAGAAAAGTTTCGATCCTCTTCGGCCCCCAATGTCATCCTTCATGGCTATTGATGTGGGATCGTTGCACGAAGGCCCGATGGAGATCGAATACGAAGCTGCAAAAATAACGATCATTCTGTCAAAAACGGACCACAAGAGCTACCTCGAAGTGCGTAATCAGCCACTCGCTCACGGAATAATCCACGCGTCCATCGTATTCCCTGCGCTCGTAGATGCTATTTATAAATTGCGGGATACCGAAAGCAACTACGAAAGCATGAACTGGTATGGGCGCCTGGATGCGATTTTGGAAGCAAATAAATTACAGGACAAGGATGCATTCGAGGCAGCGCAGAAGATTTTAGAAAACCCGGCCACCCGAGGATTTGCGGGGATAGAATCGCTTACCAGCACGTCAGATGATGAAACCTATGAATAAGACTCTTGCGCAGAAAATATATAAACGTGCTGTCGTAGAGCAAATGCGGAGCGACCTTCGTTCAGGCGAATCTCTCGAGACATACTTCAAGGAGTCGTTCCCGGTCAAGGAAAAAGACCTGCTTCCGTCGACTATTGTACTTCAAGGCAAGGCTCCCATTCTCAAGACTCCGAAGAGTGACCCTGTTTCAGCGGACGTAGATAATGCAATGCTCTTATATGAGCACTATCGAAATCTGGATGAGACACAAGCCTCCGATCCTCGTTTGTGGGTCTACTTAAGCCATATCGAATTCAGAAAGTACACACTGAACCGATGGGGTCTCGACGGAACCTTTAAGGATTTGAAAGATCCTGCCGAAAAAACTAAGGCCATAAATAAATTACTCGACCACTGGTTCATAAATGGCAATGATCGTGATCTCCGTCGCCACGCGATCGCACGTCTTTGGTGGGCAGCACACCTGACTTATGCTCCATGGGAATCAGACCCCGAGTTCTTCGGTGACCTGAAAAACAAAGATCCGTACCATTACACGCGCATACTATTTTCTACACAAGATATTTATCAGCAAGTACTAGAACGTGCCATGGGACGCTCCAACCGCATTCTTATCTCTGTACTGGACTTCCTTGGTAAGAACAAAGGATTTGCACGATCGCGCGAAAATATACGCACCCTAATGAAAGAATTAAATCTCGCTTATGGTACAAAGAAAATTATTACCCTGGAGCGCCAAGCGCTTATGGTACTTATTGAAAAGATGGCCAAAGAAATTGAGTCGGCCTAAATCTTGCCACTAGTCTAGCCCTTGGGTCTTTGGCTCAATCCCCCGGCGTTTGAGCCAAGCCTTGGCTCAGACCGGCTCGTAAATCATGCCAGCGCGGACGCCCGAGGACTTTAACCTCCCCTCTTTAACTAACTGGCTGAGGTAGCGCGTTGCGGTAGCGTCCGAGACGCGGAGGGCTTTCTGTACATCGTCGTTAGAAATGCGGCCCTTTTTCTGCGCGAGCGCCACCACTTTCTCTAACTTTTTTCTTTTGCCCACCTGCAAGGCATCGAGCGCTTTGGTTAGGAGCGACCGCGGATCTTTTTTAGCTTCTTGAGTTGCAACAACTACCGGCACAATGTCTGCCGAAGACGTTGCCGGCGAAGCATCTTGTGTTGCCGGAGCAGAGTCCGACGACGCTGCGGGCACATCTGCTGCAGGTGTAGAGCTAGCAAAGTCTCCGCCACCACCTCCCCCATCTCCACCTCCTCCATCCATATATAAAGTGTACCAAAAGAAAAGGCGCTACATGTGCTACCCAATCTTAAAGATCTTAGACGGCGCTTTGTGGCCCTTAACTATCCGCACTGTTTTAACGGGTACACCAAAGTGTTTAGCGACCAACTCTACCACCCGCGCATTTGCCAAGCCCGCTTCGGCCTTTTGCTTAACAGCAATTTTTAGCCGCGTGTCTGAAAGCGCTTCAACTTTTTCTTTACTTGCTCCGGCGGTTACCCGCACGCTCACTTGCATGGCTATACTGTATCAAAAGAAAAGGCCGCCCTGAGAGATTCTCGAAGGGCGGCCGTTCGCAGGTGGGCTATTTCTTCATCTGATTGACTCGCCCGACGAACTCCTGCAGCAAACCTTGTCGCTCGAGTTTGGTGCACTCGGCGCAGTACTGGGGCCGCGGCGGTTTGTAGACCTCCTCGACCACGATGTCGCCGTTGCACGGACTGCACACAAAGTGCATCGGCTCGCCGGCTTGGAGCTTGGAGTTGTCGATTGGCTTGCGGCCCTTGTTGGCCAAGCGCCGCTCGAGAAATGAATGAAAGGCCCACTCTGTTTCGTTATCTGCTGTAGGAATGCTCATTGCCCGTACTCCCTTTGGTGCATATACGAAGTCTGCCCCCACCCTATCAAACCAACCTACCTTTGACTACTTAATAATTTTTAGCGATATAAAAGCCAAGCCAGAGGCCCACTGCTGCACCCGCCAAACTTAAAAACAACGAGGCGCCGGAAAAAAGGCCTTGGCCCCAGAGCATAGGTAGATACCCGCCTACGGTCGAGCCAACCAACACCAAGATCCACATCAGCGTTCTAGGCTGCATATATAAATAGTGTATCAAATATAAAACCGCTCCAGTCATTGGTGCTGGAGCGGGTAGATGGAAGGCGCTAGCGCGAAAGGCTGGTGAGGACGGCAAGGCGAACGAACGCGCCTTCGGTGATGCCGAGTTCCGACGCACTGTGCCTGAGCGCCATCCATTGTGCGGTGGGGATCGCTATCTCTCGCTGTACGCGGTCATTCTCGTTACGCGGGAGCGCAAGAAAGTCTTCGATCGCCTTGAGAACCATCTCCTCGATGGAGCGACCTTGCGTAGCGGCGCGCTCACACAGGATGTGCATGTGCGTGCGGTCGACGAATGCCGGATACCGAACGTGTACCCCTTGAGGAGCACTTACTTCTGCTGACACTGTTGCCATTGTTTACCTCCTAACCGCGGGTGCAACCGAACGGAAAATACCTAACAAAACAGCGATTGTCAAGAATCTTCCCTTTTGCTAGAGTACCTGCCAGAACCCTGAAGCCGTGGAGGAAGTCATGCTCGACTGCATTGTGAAGTCTAACCGACCAATCGACGCAGAGATCTCTGCTTACC
>JAGOUZ010000004.1 GCA_018060985.1 Minisyncoccota bacterium | reverse complement strand
CACCGGCGGATTTTTCTATTCCTGTAAATGCGTAAGGCGGTAGAAGTATGAATTTTCGTCTTTAAGAAGTTCTTGTGGCGCCCCCTCTTCGGCAATATTTCCTTTATCGACCACAATAATCTTGTCAGTCTCCATCACGGTGGTGAGGCGGTGGGCAATAATAATCATGGTCATAGTGCCATGGAGCTTTTGAAGTGCTTCGTGAATAGCCTGCTCTGACTCCCCGTCGAGCGCACTGGTGGCTTCGTCGAGTACTAAAATGCTTGGCTTACGAACTAGAGCACGCGCCAACGCTATACGCTGACGCTGACCAACAGAAAGTTCCATGCCCCGCTCACCAACGAGCGTATGTATCCCCTGTGGGAGCTTTTCAACCACCTGAGACAGGCCTACGGTATGAATAGCCCGTGCAGCATCTTCTTCCGTTACGTCTGGGTCATAAAATTGTACGTTGGCAAGAACAGAATCGTTAAGCAAAAAGAATTCCTGCGACACGTACGCTACGTGCGCGCGCCAGTCTGTTAACGCAATCTCTTCAACCGGCGTGCTATCAAGGCTAATAGAGCCGCTCATGGGCGTTAAAAGACGCAGTAGGAGGTCGGCAAGAGTAGTCTTGCCCGCACCCGAGGGGCCAATAATGCCCACGGTCTCCCCCTTCGCAACCTCAAGCGTGGCGTGAGCAAGCACAGGATGCTGTTCTCTGTAGCCAAATGACACATCCTTAAAAGTAATTGAGTTTTTGAACACAAATGGCTTAGTGCCTCCGGTGCGCTCACGATGTTCATCAAATACGGCAAGAAAGCGGATGATGGAGCTCGCATGTGGAATTTGCTTATTAATGTCGTGCAAGGTCGCCTGCGCTCGGTCGACATATAAGAAAATACGCTGAATAAGAAAGATAATGACGACAAAAGAGGCAAGGTCAAAGCCTGGCCTATTAAACGCATACATAAATACTCCCGCGATAAACAAGACGGTTATCGGCTGAACTGCTGCCGTGTTAAGAGTCGCAACCATCGACTGCTTAAGCCGGGCTGCGCGGTATTCGTCAAAGGTATTTTGAGCTGCGTCCATAACTGAACGCTCTCTACCACTCGCCTTAATAGATTTGAGCCCCAGTACGCTTTCATTAACATCGTGCGCCAACTTCTTACCCAAGTCAGCCAGAATTGTTCCGTAGCCACGGGTGCGGGTAAGTAGGGGCTTAAAGGCAAACAACACGATACCCCCAACGATGAGGGTCGCAAGAGTCATCTCGACTGAGATGGTGAACGCCACTACAACATAGGCGGCAAGCGTGGTGAGCTGAAGAATAGAGTTCGCCAGGTTAGAAAGGAGCTTGGTGGTAACAGTAACACTCAACACCACCTCATTTTCTACATGACCGATTTTCTGCTTCATCAAAAACGACCAGTCCGCAAGAAGAAATTTGCGGAAGAGGTCGCGGCGCATATTGCGCTCGTAGTCGAGGGTTATTGAGGTACGCACATACTCAAAGGCCCACTGCACTACGGCGCGCAACCCGAATGCGATAAAAATAAGTGGCAAAAGTACGCGCAATCGAAGCTCAAGACCCGTAAAGTTAAAAAACCAGTCAAACGCGTCAGTAATAAATCCCGTACCAGCGATCGGTTGCTGGAGAATATGTGCAAACAGGGGCACCAGTATCGAGACGCCCGCACTCTCTAAAAGACCTCCTAAAAGGCCGAGAACGATCAGAACGGCAATAGAGCGCTTATAAGAACCAAAAAGCCCCCTAAACGCCATAAGGGATTTCCTAAGAGTGGATGGTGGTTGCATGCCTTGTATATTCTAGCCTGAACTTTTAACTATCACACACTGCCGCCACGAAGACTCGAGTATAGGCTCGGGCTTGTCGGCCATAAACTCAACCACCGCCTTGGTTGCGCCAGGGGTTACCAGGTAGTCATGACTGACAATAACGCCGCCTACCGCCATGCGCGGATAAAAGAAGGCAAGCGCCTCTTTAGTGCTTTGGTAGAGGTCTACGTCGAGATGAACAAAGGAAAACTTTTTCTGTTCTATGGGTCCTGCAGATTGTGGAAAGATCCCCGAGTACAGCGCGATGTCTGGATACTCCCCAAGATAGTCTGCTACTTCGTACATACCTGCCCCATACTGACCTTTGTGGAACACTGCGCGATCAATATCTTGTAACTCCGGCAAACCTTCAAAAGTGTCAAAAAGAAAGAGGGTCTTTTTTGAGTGGTTGCCTCGCGCTTCTGCAATAAGTTTTGCTGACACTCCGCGAAATGTGCCCACTTCTGCAATGTCGCCCGGCACTTTTGCCGTACTACGGACCATACGCATAAGCTGGTGTGCCTCATGATCAGAGAGCAGGAGTTTACGCTCAAGGCGTACGCGAGCAATAGTCGTCAGATCATCGCGACGTTCTTTGTCGCCATAAAACACCACAACACCGTGGCGGGAGCGGATCAGGTTGATAACCGTTTGGCTGAGTCTCTGTCTAATCGTCATGGATATCTGTAGGGCGCCACTATACCATGCACATGATACAATCGGTTCCACCCATGAAAACGTATGTTTTTGTTATACCGACTGCCGGGCGAGCAAATACAATACTCAGAACGGATATTCTACGCACGCTTGAACAAACGCCCGATACACGCACTATTATTGTCTCCCCTTTTGCTAACGACGAAGCATTTAAAAAAGAATTCGCGCAGTCTATACATATACCGATTGCTAAAATCCCGTCTGTGCGCATAGGACGCCTCAACCATTTGCGTGAAATCATCCTCGGTATTAATTTACCCATTTTTACTCAAGCAAAATTGATTGAAAGAAGCGTTGTGGCACGCCAAGTAATTACCAATCTTACGTTTCTTGAAGATGTAATTTGGTACTTGCGTGCCGCATTAAGACCTCTGCGCTCTGTATTTATTGTTGTTTTTGACCGTCTAGAAGAATCGCTGCTACGTGTCCCTGTATATGAAAATCTTTGTAGAACCTATCAAGTATCAGGTTGTATTCTTGGTACCTTTACTGAGCAACAAGATATTGCGTGGCTTGCACTTGCACGAAGAAAAAAAATAAAAGCCTACGTAGTGGATTTCCCTTGGAGCTACCTTGAAAATCGTGTCTACGCGGTACCTCGCAAAGCAGAAATTTGTGTATGGAGTGAAATGATGCAAAAAGAACTCATTACAAATTTTCCATTTCCCGCAGAACAGGCATATATAACAGGGAGTCAGCGTTACGACTTCTACGCAAAGAACTTCCCAAAAATGAACAGGGAGGAATTTTTTTCTATGCTTAAACTCGATCCCAACCGCCCCCTTATAGTATATTTTCTTGGTAGCGACTATTGGCATCCGCATCAACATGATGTTGCTGAACTGATGCTACGATGGATAAATGAGGACATTTTACCAAAGAATACACAATTACTTGTTCGTATGGGCTGGAAACAGAGTATTAGTCCTGAATTCCAGGCACTTGCAAAGATATACCCTAACTTAATTCTTCAGCGCGCAGACGACGCCCCCCATCAAGATATTCCGACTCACCTTATATATTATTCTGACGTGTGCCTCAGTATTTTCTCCTCCCTTATTCTAGACGCATGCGTGCAAGACAAACCAATGGTACTTACTGGATTTTCTGGGTTTTCCGAGGCACATAAAGACGATGCTGCAATTCGTCAGATGTATACATATGAATTTATGAAAGAAGCATTCAGTACGAGTGGCATACGTGTTGCTTATGATGCTGAAGAATTTATAAGTCTTCTCACCACCTATCTTGCAAAACCTGCGGTGGACCAGACGGGCCGCAAAGAGCTAGTTCAGAAGTTTTTTGGTACGATCGACGGCAAAGCTGGTGAACGGATAGCTAAAATTATTTTAGAAACTAGTGCCCCGAAGCAATATAGGCGTTATTGAGAATTTTCATTACTTCTACTCCTGAATCTAAACAAAGCGGAGAGGTGTTTCCATCTATTTTCCCAGTAATAATCTCATTGATGTGTAGCATTTCCCGATAAAAATCATCAGGGCGTTTTTTAGGAAAAGTTTTTTCTTCTACCTCGCTTCCGCGCACAATTCGTACAAGATCGCCTTCCGGAATACCATTTATAAGCACTTCTACAAAACCCGTTGTACCCTGCACATATACTTCTTTGCGCGTCGGATGCGTAATGACATCTTGGAGTACACGGCCCACCTTCCCTGTGTCAGTCTTAAAAGTTAACGCACAAACGGCATCATACTGCGCGTGACCCACAGAGCGCATGTCTAAAGTACTTTTTTGTTCAACAATATTCCCCAGTCCGCTCATGCGCGCAAAACAAAGGAAGAGATGCAGTGCGTGGGAGTGCTCACACCCTGCTCCGCCACCACGTCTCCAATAACCAAGATAGGTATCTTCCGGCCCCTTAAGCCATGGGTGCGCGGCAAATATACCTTTCCAGTGTTCTCTAAAAGCCACATCGATTGTCTCTATGTCGCCAATTTCACCCCCACGTATAACCTCTGCAGCTGCTGTAATCGATTCTGCTACAGCGTGGTCATACCCCACCACTCCAAGAGTGTTCTTCTGAGCTCTATAAGCTTTTAAAAAGTTCTCAAGACCGTCCAGTGTGGGCGCACAGAGCGGCTTCTCAAGTTGCAGAATTCTTGGTTTTTCTGCCAACGCTGCAAGTGCCACCTTCATACGTACATCAGGTGGGGTGCCTATCGCAATCACGTCAAACCCCCCCTTAGGCTCAGTGCCGGCCACAAATGATTGTATTGATGTATCCCACGCACCATAGCGTTTTGCGTAGATCTCCGGCAGACGAACAAGAGCGTCCGGATTGGCATCTACAATGGTCACATCCCAGCCCATGCGGCGCGCTGCCTGCGACAGATGGATACCAATGGAGCCCGCACCAATAACCTTAATTTTCATGCGTAGTCAGTTAAGCACGTAAGCGTTTCTTCATCAAATAATCCGCGATTTCAAAATCAATCAAATGGTCAATGTTAACGGACCGCTCTGGCTCCATGAAAAAATATGCGAGCCTTCTCCCTGACGTAGATTTCTGTTCCTCTATCGTCGCTCGCCGCATCACGTCCATTGCGCCAGTGTGTACATAGACTTTGGGGAATAATTGCCGAGGTAAGTTATGTGGTTCGTCGAAACCTGTAAACGCTTTTGAAAGAAACGGCTCAAGATACCTCTCACCGGTCTTCCACATTTTGTATGGATGCTTTGGGGCTTCTGTAATAGGCCTTGAGGCGTCGGCTTCAGGATCAGAGAGGAGTGCCTCTATTCCCTTATCAATGTCTATTGAATTTCGCAACGGAGAAGTAGGTGGTAGACGCAAAACTAATTCAGGTTCGTATCCGTCTTTCTGTCTTAGCGCATCAATAGCGTGCTGTAAAAATTCAACATCAGTTGAAAGATCTTGAGCAATGTCCTGAGGACGCAGAAAAGGAATTTCTGCTCCATACTCCCGCGCCACAGAGGCGATCTTCTCGTCGTCAGTTGAAACAATAATACGGGTTATATGTTTCGACTTTTTAGCTTCTTCAATGGTCCAGGCAATGAGCGGTTTCCCTGCTAGAAGTTTTATATTCTTGCCGGGGACTCCCTTTGACCCTCCACGTGCCGGAATAACGGCCAAGATTTCCATAGAATATTATTCTTGGTCGAACTGATGTCTACCCCAATTAACAAGCTTGGTTTTACGTACGTCGCGCGGGAGCTTGCTAATCGCCTTATCCGCATAAAATGAGTCGTCATTAAAATGTGTTGTTGAAATCTCTTCAAAAATCGCCCCGGTCTCGCTCCAAAATCGGTGCCATGATCCGCGTGGCACCACCAAAACATCTCCTGGATACAGAATTTTTTCTTTGCCCTCCAGTTCGACAATTAGAACTCCTTGGACAATCTGAAACGCCTCTTCTTTCCTACGATGATAGTGCATCGGATGATACTGCCCAGGAAGTTGGATAAGTACTTTTTTGCAGTATTCGCGGTTGATGCAGTCAATGATAGTTGTTCCATACTCGCGGAAGCGATCTAGACCGTAGTGATGGGAAAGATCAACTTCGGGAGCAAGACCTAACTCAACACCGCTTTCTTTGAGCATGCTTCGGATGGCGCGAGTATACGCTGCAACAATTTCCCGTTTAGGTGTTTTATAAGAGACTTTAGCTTCGCTCCCAATAGCTTCATTTATTTTATAGGCACGATCCGCAACCATACTGTCTTTCCATTCCCCACTTACGAGTTGAGTGTCAGCTGCAGGCATTGCAAAGTAAACATCTTTTGAAGAGAGTACCGCCCCTGCCCTAAGGGCACGTTTAGCAAATACACCACGCATCAGACTGCGGAGCGACTCGGTTTCTTCCTTTCCGGCCGTTTCTGTACCTTCAGAACTGGTCATTGCCACAGCCTCTTTCCATGCGCCGAGCCATGCAGCAATTTGCTCCGGAGTCGCTGAATAGCGATTGACCGAATACTCTTTAGTTGGCAGTCCGATGTGTTTCTCAAAAATACGCGCACCTTTTGCATATGCAATGCCAATAGTAGAAGTCACCTCCGGTGCCTCGTGGGTGGAAAAACCGATAGTGATACCTGGATAGCGTTTAACAAAATGCTCTATTCGGTTAAGGTTCATCTTCTCAAGAGGAGTTGGGTACAGAGCCACGCAGTGCATGAGGGCAAACTGTACACCTCTGTGATGAAAAAAACTTACAATCCTATCTACATCCTCAATTGCCACACCGGCCGTCGAACATATTACGGGTTTCCCTGCTTCTGCGATACGTTCAAGAAGGGGCCAATCCGTGGCAGAGCAACTCGCGACTTTAATAATTTGAATACCAAGCCGTTCAAGGAGATCGACAGATGGTTCATCAAAAGGCGTCGCCATGGTGAGAAGTCCATGCTCTTCCGCAAGAGCTGTGAGCTCAGCATTATTGCGCTCCATTAATTTTGTGGAAAGAAAACGAGGTATGTGCTTATTAGTACTTGCCTGCTTGTGATCGGGGTGGATAAATGAATCCAGCTCTCTAAATTGAAATTTAATAGCTGCACGAACCCCAGCATCCGCAGCTCTCCCCGCCACCTCTTTAATGATGCGGGTGCCATGAGCCACGTCACCCTGATGATTATTGGCAAGTTCAAAAATAAAGAGATCATTAAAATCAAATTCCCCATGAACCCATGGAGCCTGTTTGGGCAGATACTCCGCAGGAGAAAGTGTTCGTTGAGGGAGGGCCTTTTCTTTGATTTCTCCCTGCTTAGCAGTTTTTAGAGAAGGGCGGGTTTTCTTCGCTGATGACATGGGCTTATCTTGCTATAACCCAGGCTTGCGGTCAAATGTTACGACCCGTACTATGAAGTGCATGCAGAAACTCTTATACGTGTATGAGGAGCGCATTCCCCAAGACCTTCAAACGCTCGTTCTTTCCTATTTTCCCAAAGATGAATTTGAGGTAAAAACAATTACCTATCTCACGTCCCCTGAGGAACAGGCGCGGAAGTTAGGATGGGCAGAAGTAGTATTTTTCGCCCCCGGCAGATTCTTGCCCGACAATATCCTGGAATCAGCAAGAAGCGTAAAACTCATGCAGCTGTGGAGCTCTGGGTACGACAAATTTAATGTCGCTGGAGCTAAAAAATTCGGCATACCGGTAGCCAATAATGGCGGCTCCAATGCGCAATCTGTTGCAGAACATGCAGTGCTTTTAATGCTTGCAGTGTACAAATGGCTTCCCGACAGCCATCGCCGCACTGTCACAGGTACGTGGGCTGGGAATAATCACGGCCTAGACATGTTTACTCTTCGAGGTAAGAAGGTTGGTGTTATTGGCTTCGGCAACATAGGCCAGGGGGTGGCGCGCATTCTAAAGGGATTTGGGGCTCAGGTTCTTTACTACGACATCAAACAAGCTGCGCCAGAAAAAGAAAATGAACTGGGTGCCGCTTTTCTTACGCTTTCAGAACTACTTAACCAATCAGATATTGTTACATTACACCTGCACTCAAACGACAACACAAAAAATATCATATCCGCAGAAGCTTTTAGTCAAATGAGAAAAGGCTCTGTACTTATCAATGCTTCACGAGCAGCACTTGTTGACCAACAAGCGCTTTTTACAGCACTTACTGATGGCACCCTCCACGGCGCAGGACTTGATGTCTATCCGGAAGAGCCCACAAAAACTGGCGACCCTATCCTTACACTTCCTAATGTGGTCGCCACTCCACACATGGCTGGCTCAACCCGCGACGCATACATCCAATCATTAAATAATGCGTTAGAAAACTTTAGACGCGTTGAACATGGCGAAATGCCTCACTGGCTATTACCTTAGTCTAAGAATGCCCTCGCCCAAAGTTCCATGTTGACCCACTGCCAAATGTGGAAAGAATTTGTTTTTTGAGTTGAGTCGCAATAATTTTTATACTCCTCAAGCACCTCAGTTTGATTAAAGAAGGGGCGTTCGCCAAATGATTTAGAAGATAGAATGTTTTCAACCCAGGGGCGCAACTCCTTTCCTAACCATTCGCGCTGAGGATTCACCACCGCTCGTTTGGGGGTATCAACAATATGTTTTGGCAGTTTGTCTCGAAACGCATTACGTACAAAGAAACGCTGTTCACCATTTCTGATTCTTTGATCAAGGGAGAGGCTCATACAAAACTCAACCAGTCGGTAATCTAAGAGGGGCACGCGCAATTCCCGCCCATATGTCATGGACGCCCTGTCACAACTACGCAAGACCCGAGGGAGTTTGGTATGAAAAATATCCCGATACTGCATGTTAGCAAGAGCAGTATTAAACGGTGCATCGAATATAGGAGCTTCTGCATGAGCACGAACGCGGAAAGCGTCCTTGAGGACGTGGGGTTTTGTAAAACTACTGCCGTCCGCTGAGCCACCGGGATGATAATAGGAATTGAGTGCGTTAGCAAAGAAGGCTGATTCTTTTTCTCTACTGTCAAATGAATGGAAGCGCAGAAAACCTTCTTTCTCCTTTTCTACGGCCGCTTCCCCTTTTAACCTCAGGGTGTCAAGTAAAAAAGCGCCCATATAGTACTCATAGCCAGCCGTAATTTCATCGCCCCCCTGACCCTCAAGTATCACCTTAATATCACTATCTTTGTAGGATTCAACCAGTCGTTGCAATGCAAGTGAAGGCAAGCCTGAATGCGGCTGATCCTGATGCCACACCGAGGACTCTGCCAGACGTATAACGTCCTCCGGTATTAAGTGCGTAGTTTGCACATTCCACTTTAATGCTTCGGCGAGCTCATTTACAAAAGGCGTCTCATCGTACTTCGAATTTCCGTATGCGAAGGAAAACATGCGAAAGTTCCTTTGTCCGTTCATCTGACGATTAATAGTGTCAGTCAGAATTGATGAATCCACTCCACCACTTACATGTATTCCAACCGGTACATCGCTACGTAACTGAAGCGCGATCGCACTTTGAAAAAGTCCTAGAAATTCCTCTTTTACACGATTATCACTCCATGAACTAGTATCAATAACCTCTTCAGGAAGTGACCAATAGCGCGTAACTTGTACGACGCTGCCCTTGAGATTAAGGGTGTGCCCGGCAGGGAGTTGAACAATTTCATCAAAAAAACTTTCGGGAGAATGGTCATACATACCATACGAAAGATACTCATAGATGAGTTTTTCATTTGGCCGAGCCGCCAAGTCTCCTGCAGCCAAAATACCTTTTATTTCTGAGGCAAAATAAAATATGCCGTTTTTAAACGCATAGTGAAAAGGCTTCACTCCAAGATGATCGCGGGCGCAAAACAGTGTTTGTTCTTTAGTATCCCAGATTGCAAAAGAGAAAATACCATTGAATTTCTTTACGCATTCATCTCCCCACTCTTCATATGCTCGCAGAATCACTTCTGAATCTGTCGAGGTGCGAAAAGTGTGGACCCCGAGCTCATTTTTCAATTCAAGGTAGTTGTATATTTCACCATTAAAGGTCAACTGATACCGTCCCGTGGATGAAGGCATAGGCTGATGACCTGCCTTGGAGAGATCAATAATTGAAAGTCTTCGATGACCGAGCCCAACATTTCCTTCAAGATATATCCCGCCATCATCAGGCCCCCGGTGAACGAGGCTTGCAACCATCCGCTCAAGTTTTTCTTGAGCGACTATTCCCTTTTTTGTATCAACAATACCAGCAATGGCACACATATTTATCTAAGATGAGAATTCACTATATCAGCGAGTTCACCTAAATCAATCGTCTCAAGCGATGGGGGGTAGATTTCTGCGCGCGGCGCTGTGTCATCGGCGTGCAAATTAGAAAGAACAGTGGGCCTGGTGCCATACATTGCCTCGCTCCACCAGCCCTGCCTAGCCGCCGTGCGAGTCAGTACAACCAGCGGAGTTTCAAGGTGAGCGGTTATGTGCGCCGCGCCGCTGTCGAGCGCCAAGACCGAGCGCGCCTCAGCAAGGAGGTTAATCAGCTCCTGCAAGGTTGTTTTGCCTGCCAAGTTTATTACTCCAGACATACTATTTTTTGCTTCTTCAGCGCGAGCATATTCTTCTGTAACACCGGTAAGAGCTAGGAGGTAACCTTCGGGCATCGCGTCGCGCAAGGCTTTCACTAGTGAAATCCTTTTTTGCTGACTAATACTCCTCCCTTCATTACCAGAAAAGAGGTGGGCTACAACATACTGTTTTGACTGCAAACCAAAACGCGCAGGAGCTTCAGTGTCCGGAATGTACGAAAGTTGGAGTCTAGGGACTTTGATAGGAATACGTACCGCCGTTAGAGCCTTTTGTTCTTCGATGATCATTCCCCCGCTCTTTTCTTCACCTTCAAACGGCACTATCTCGTCATACAAAAAGCGGTTACCCCAAAAGCTGTCGGTAAATCCCAGTAACCCACCCCGCTTGGTAACTAGGCGAGCAAATAGTTTAGATGGGAATGAAAAAGGATTTTCTGCATACTGCGTAAGAGTGAGATCCTGACCACGAAGCTCTCTCCATGCCCTTAAGAGTTTAACCGGGCTTTTGCGATTAACCTCCACAACAGTGAGCCATGGGTAGCCCGCAAACAGATCTTTAATCATCCCCACCCGACTTCCTACAAGGAGCGTTAGTTTTGCATTTGGCCATGCAGCGTGAACATTCTCAAGAAAATATTTGCCCATAAGCGTGTCGCCTATCGAGGCAGCCCGGAGTGTGAGCGCCTTTTTAACGGAAGAGTCTGCCATATTGCGCTTTAATGTACCGCATCAGGAGATATACGCTACTGCGCAGCGGCGAGTGTGCGGGGTACGGAAGCGTTGCCCTGGCCGACATGGCCAGTATGTCGAAAGGAGCCGACGAGCTCTTAAATAGCAGACTGCGCGGCGCAATAAAGAGTGCGGCAAACGTTAGAGAAGGCACCCTGTATAACCTGTAACTGTCTAGAACATACAACTGGTACCCTGCCTGCTTAAAAAAAGCGGTAAGTGAGGCAAGTGTAGTGCCATGCGCTCGCAAGGCAGAAAGATTGACTTCAAAAAATACTGCGGGGCTCGAGCGCTCAATGAGCTTGCTACCACCGCGCAATACCGAAAGTTCCATACCTTCAACATCGATCTTTATAAAATCCGTACTGGAGACCTCAGTATCCAGCATAGAAACTTCTACATCATTCCCTTCCCCTAAAGTATGAGCGCCCGCATTGCTGGTTTGCAATACTGCAACACTTGCCCGGCCGGATTTGTCCGCCAGCCCCTTGTTGCGCGCATCAATATGCACCGTATTGCCCTCGCAGTTCTTTTGCAGAAACGTAAATGACTCCATGTTGGGCTCAAAAGCAACGACCTTCATACCCTGCAGCGCAAGCGGTACTGACACCGTACCAACGTGGGCTCCTATATCAACCACTTTCTCGGCCTTAAGCGCCCTTGCAAGATCTATCACGTCTTGCTGCGGATATTCGGGCCGGGCAAGACGGCTCGCCATTTTGGCATCTGCCTCACTGTCGAGCACAAAGCGACCAAATGCTGTAGGTATCGTTTGTTCGGTCATATAGCACAAAATCTTTTATACCCCATACGCTGAAGCTCCGAATCAGGTGGTTCTAAACGCGTTGCGTACAAATGCTTAAGCGAGGTGTTTATGTACACAATAAAACCATTCCTAGAAAGAAAGTTCATCAAATCATCTGGGCTGACTCCTGCAAACAGGTGGTACTCCATAACCATACGGTCGATACACTTGAGAACTTCTAGCGGCGCGTTCATGAGTACTGCATATTCTGAACCCTCAATATCAAGCTTTAACAGATCGCAGTGAATAACTCCAGCCTTCGTAAACACTTCCTCAAGAGTGAGGCAGGGCACAGTTACTGAGGTGTCGCTTTTTTGTAGCGCAGAGTGTTGGGCGGTGCGATCACTCCGCAGATAGATCGTAAGGCTGCCGGACTTTTCCCCCACGGCATAGGGCAGCACAGTAACGCGCCCGCCCAGCGTATTATCTGTAATATTTTTTTGTAAAAGTCGTGCATTCTCTGGTACCGCTTCAACAGACACTACACGCGCTTGAGAATATTGCTCTGCTGCAAACAGTGACAGCGAACCTATATGCCCGCCGAGGTCTACTATGGTTGAGGAATTTTCTCTTTCTAGGCCTACAAAACCAGCTGCATATCCTTGGTGGCGAAATACCTCGTGAACGATAAAAGCATCGTAGGTGTGCGGGCGCACAGTAATGACTATCCCGCCACGCAATCGTAACTGAAACTCCGTTGCGCGCCCCCACATTTCTTCTTTACAAAATGCCAGCCAATTCTGTACATACGTACTAGCTGCGAGCAGGAGTTTGATCTTTCTACCACCCTGCAACACCTGTAGATACATTCGAGAAAGAAAGCCACGAACGAAAGTGGGTAGGATCTTTTTAATCCCCTTCCATACAAAACTGTTTATAAATACATCGGCAGTGCTCATACTTTCTTCCGGGCGATCGCGTACAACCCTATATAGCGTTTCTTAGTAGGCAAAAGAGTCAGCCATATAACAAGCGCCGGCAGACCAAACAGGATTGCGTCTTTAATTTGAGCAGCGGCCTGCGCCGCAATGAGGAGCGCCCTGCTACGAGCAGGATTTGTTCCTCCTTCTGCATTTCTCACTTTTTTAACGAGCCCAACTGACAGTTTTCTACCAAATCGGAAGCGGAGCTTGAGTATGATGAACCGAATGCTAGCAGGCGTGCGATGAATGTATAGCGTTTCAAACCCTTCCCGCTCTAAAAAACCTTTAAGCGATCCTCTGTCCCAGCGGGTTAAGTGTCGCGGCGGTACATCGGCCTCCATGAGCCACGGAGCCCTGCCGCGATACGGCATGCTCATCGCCACGTATCCGCCTGGCGCAAGAAGACCTCGAATAGTTGCTATAAACTCTCTATGATTGTCGACGTGCTCTAAAACATCGAAAAATGTCACGAGGTCAAAAGAAGCTCCCGGATGATTGCGCGCAAAAGATGTAATGTCTTCTACCGTTAGCTGATCTAAACCAAAAGTATTTTTACCTGCCTCAATAGCATCGGCATCAAAATCGATACCAGTGCTCTGCCACCCTTGGAGCGACGCCCACGCTAAAAAAGTTCCAACGCCGCAGCCAACATCGAGCACCTTGCCCGTAAAGGGCGAGAGGAATGAAATAATTTTCGTATGGTTCCAGTTGGGAGCTAAAATTGGCAGTTCGTTGCGGTCGGCATAGCGGCCATCATGCGCATACCAATCCCCGCCAGGGTTTTTTAGCGGCTCCCAAAATCGTACGCTGCATGCGGAGCATTCAAAAAGCGTGTAAGAAGTAACAGTCTGCGGATCTACATACCGCTCAAGCGTACTAAATGTAGATGACGCCGTGCATATAGGACATGTGGTAGGGGTAGAAGTCATACGTTTTTATACACTATCTGCATCTGTGTAGCCATCGTATCCCAGGAAAAATCCCGAGCACGTTCTTTCCCTTTCTCGCGCAAGGCTAACTGGAGCGATGTGTCGTTAAGTAATTTCCATATTGCGTCTGCCAGTGCATCACTGTCTCGAGGATCAACTAACAATGCAGCGCCGTGAGTAGTCTCAGGAAATGCGTACACATTTGATGCCACTAGCGGGGCGCCCACTGCCATCGCTTCAATTAGAGGTAATCCGATCCCCTCGTGGAGTGATGGGTACACCACCACATCTGCCGCTGCATAGAGGGCGGGCATATCTTCGTCTTGAATGTATGGCAAAAATACTACTGACGCCTCCAACTCTTTATCTTTAATTAATCTCTCCACTCGCGCCACTTCTTGAGGGTTTTGTTTACCGCCCACAACCAACGTGTGCGGGATGTTGTGCGACTTACGCAACCTGTCGTACGCCTCAATTACGCGAGGAATGTTTTTTTGCGGATCGATACGTCCCGGCGCCAAAATAAAAGGTGCACTAATAGTATAGGTATCTTTAATGCGTTGCTGTGCAAGAGTTTTTTCAGGCGGCCGATGAAAAGATTCCTCAACACCAAGCGGTATAATATTAAATTTCTTTTCTGGAATACGGGGAGAAAAACGCTTTACGCTCTGTTTAACGCTATCTATGGGGCAAATGATTGCTGCGAGGCGACGGTGAAAAAACTTAAGAGTAGTCCACACCATCCAATAGCGGACCCTGAGAGCGTAATCCCTCCAGCCTTCTATATGGCTATGCACGGTAATTACGATCTTGGCATGCGATAGCCAGAAAAGAGGATAGATGCTTTCTTGCGGATACTGAATGATATCGAAGTCGTTTCGCGTGCGCCATAAAAATAGAGCCTCGGAAAATAGTTTAGAGAACTTGGGAAGGCGTACACGCGGGAGAATAATTTCGTGAGCACGCGCATAGAGCGGATCGCCTGTAGCTGCCGAATGTACCAACGATACGCGAAGGTTCGGGTTCTGCAGCGCTGCTTCAGCAATTTTCCGTGTATAGAGCGCAGTAGCTTTTGCCTTGCGATCCATCATGTCGGTAAAAATGGCGACACGGATCATACAGTGGTCTTAAAGACGAGCCGCTTCATCTTTTTGTGCAGGAACGGGAGAAAGAACGCCACAAACTCCTCAACCTTATGCTTCCACCCGTAGTAATACAGGTTATCCAGACCTTTATAGGTTTGTATATGAAAACCATGATCTTTTAAAAGGCCGGTGATTTCCTCAAAACGAAAATAATGGTCATCGACCGGTTGAAACTCATGGTTGCGACGCTGGTCGTAAAAATCATACGACGCCCAGTCGCGGTTCGGCACACTAATAATAAAGGTGCCACTAGGCTTAAGTACGCGCCTTGCTTCGGCGAGCGGTTTATGGAAATCGGTCATATGCTCAAACACTTCAGTCATACAAACCGTATCAAAAAAATGGTCGGGGTACGGCAAAGCTTCTGCGTCCCCCACTAGAATGTCAGCACCCGGGTTATTCTGCCGCGCCAGATCACAGAGTTTCGGGGATATATCGATACCATACAGTTTAGTGCCGAGAGTTGCGCGTTCTGCAATCTTTTGGAGCAAGAGACCGCGGCCACATCCCACATCGAGCACAGTGCCACTAAACTGCTTTTGCACCGACAAACAGTCGTCATAAAATGTACCCCCAACACCAACGATCTCCGCGATGTCGTCGTAGCCTTTAGCTATTTCTTCTTTTGTAATACTTGATCGATTAGTCATTGCGCTCAAACAGAAACCAGTTATTCCCGATACCGTTTGTGGTCTTGAGATTTCGCAGCTGAAAAGCCGGGAACTCTTTCTTCATAAACCTAAAAACTTCCTCTGTGGTTGCAGCCTCGTACGGGTACCCGCCAAGCCAGTCGGTAATATCGCGCCTCCAGCTCATGCCGCGCTTTTTATGATAACTGCGTATTTCACTCACCGGGTTCTTTCCCCTCAAAATGAACAGTAGGATAAACCATGCGGCGTAGATATTCTCGAGCACATACTTACCAAACGCAGGGTAGCGGTTATAGAGCTTCTTAATAAACAGCCAGTACGCAGAACCAAACCGACCCTCTACTCGATTATACAGAGCGATATAAAAAAGCCCGCGAGGTTTTACACGCTTGGCCGCATTGTGTATGGCCTGCCACATGTCGCCCGTATGATGTAGAACTCCCCATGAATACACGATGTCAAAATCACCTTGCCTCGACATAAACCCCTCATCCAATACAGAAGCATGGTGAATAACCCAAGAAGTGCTCTTGTTACTGCGTTCGCGCATATGTTCGCAACACGCAACAGAAAAGGGATCCACATCTATGCTAACCACACGGCCGGCACTAAGCTCTGCGGCCTCATATGAAAAAATTCCCGACCCGCACCCGATGTCGAGGAATGTCTTCCCTGTAAAGTCATGCAGGCCCGTAAAACTGGTAAGAGATTCTCTTGCTCTGCGAAGCGAAGTCTCATTAATATCCTCTAAAAAACGTTGCCAGTTCTTGCCGAATGAAAAGGTTGCTGGAGGCATTGGGCTAGTCTAGCATAGCAGTTTAATGAGCGCCTGTATGTGTTTTTCTTTCGAACGGGTCGCGCGCACCTCTTCAAAACCTGCTGTTCCCATCGCCTGCCTTTGCGCCGGTTCTGCAACTTTCTTGATAGCGTTGGCTAACGCTTCAGGCGTACGCTTTTGGACTAAGAATCCTGACTGCTCGCTTACAAACTCGCTCATACCGAGAATATCAAAGGCAACTACGGGCAGCGAAAAACTCTGGGCCTCAGAAACCACATTCGGACAGCCTTCGAACTGTGACGATAGCGCGAATATGTCATGAGAGCGATACTCGGCCGCAACACTCTCACGGTCAAGCAAGCCAGTAAATCGGACACGCGCATTTATGCCTAATGTGTTTGCTTGGGCATGAAGGTTGTTGCGCAAAGCACCATCACCCACTATGGTCAGTGTGCAGTTCTGAGGAAGCAAGGCGAATGCGCGAAGCAATATCTCCTGATCTTTTTTTACTTCAAGACTTCCTACAGTGAGCACGCGTATTAACTCTGACGCAGACCGATCCTCCGGCGCATCCGGCACAGACACTCCGTTGTAGAGCACTGTTGTTCTAGAGCGCAGCCACGGTGCGTAGGCGGTTACAGAACCTGCAACTGCGTGCGACACCGCCACTATTTTTGTTGAGCGCCAACCAAACAGTATGTCGAGAATGCGGTAACGCAACGCTTTAGCGCTTGTGACATTAGCCTCCCGTGTATACAAGGCGATACGCGGCATAAGAACTACTGCGAGCCTGCCAAAAGAGTTAGCCTCGTTCAGCGTGGTATAAAGTCGCTCTATGCTGTGTTCATTTAACAGAGCCCTAAGACGACCGTGGGCAGATGGATCGAATACGCTCTCAGCATTTAATTCATAAACGTGTTCCTGCGGTAGGCGCAATTCTTTGATGAGCGCGCCCCGTCCAAACAGAACAGCAACGTACACATCCCACCCCGCATCAAAAAGGGCATTGGCATCATCTACAAACACACGCTGAGCGCCTCCAACGCTTAAGGAGTTAATAAGAAACAGGATTGTTTTTTTAGATTCGTTCGGCATTGTGTAATGTGTGATACAGAGACAACAGAGCAAAACAGAGATGCGGGTACTTTGCTATTTCTTTTTCTGTAGTAGTAAATAATTTATTCTCTCGTAGGTAAGCAAGAGCTTCTTTTACTTCTTGCTGCAACATCTGTGAAGACGCTAGAAGCTCTGGCAAAGAAAGTCCGAAACCCTGTTTCTTTCGATTAACTAGCTCTTTCGACAAATACTTTTCGAGCATGTGTCGCAACACCGGCTTTTCCTCGCCCTCGGCTGGAACCGGTAAAGCTTGTGCGGAAGCGATAACGTCCGGATCAAGAAGCGGCACGCGACCCTCAAGAGAGCAATACATGGTGGCCATGTCGAGCTTGCGCAATAAATTGTTCGGCAAGTATGCGTCAGCGTCGAACGAACGCGTGTTTGCCACGCTGTTTACTAGTGCTGACTTTGCCGCACTCCACTCAGGGATCGAAAGAAATGCTTTGCCCGGCGACATGGTAAGAAGGTAATAGGCTGCAGGTTTTTTGAGCCACAAGAACAGCTGTTCAAACAATTTATTTTTTCCGCGGAAATGAGGCGTTACTATGTAGAGCCGCTCAAACATTCCCACTCCCGTATCGAGTGGTATGCGCGCAAGCGAACGCAGAGCTAAACTACGCGGATAACCAAAAAAGTATTCGTCTCCCCCTTCGCCGGAAAGTACCACCTTCACCTTCCCTGCCGCCTGTTTGGCAATAAAGTAGGTCGGAAACAGAGAGTTGTCATAGAGGGGCTCATCCATTTTTGCCACCACCTCAGGATATACCTCCTCAAATTCTTTAATACCAAAAGTGTACCGATGGGCCTTTACACCAAGCCTTGTAGCAATCTCCGTAAAATACTTTTCATCAGTAGGACGCCCCGCCACCTCAACACTAAAAGTCTCTAGATTAATGTTGTGTGCGTGCAGCACCGAAAGTATGAGGGAGGAGTCAGTTCCACCGGAGAAAAATACTCCCACCGGCACATCTGCAACTAGGTGCGAAAGGATGCGTTCTTCAATGAGTTTGTGTACTTCGGCCTCGCTGCGCCCCACTGGAGGACGCGCTGGATATTGCCCCTCAGTGAGTGTCTTTGCTTCTAGGTTATAAACCACCCAACCTCGTTTAGGGAGCCGTTTAACGCCCTTATACAGCGTCTCCGGCGCTGGGATATACCCAAGGGCGTAATAGACGCCAAGCGCAGTGCGATCCAGCTCGTACCGCTCTTTTTTCTCCTTGACCATCTTAATAATTCCTTTTAATTCAGAAGAGAAAGCGAGAGAGCTTCCAACTTGGGCATAAAACAATGGCTTAATATTTGCATGATCGGTCGCAAGAACAAGTTCATTCTTTTCCTTGTCGTACAGTGCAAACGCAAACATGCCATTCAACTCATTCCCGAGGCCCTTGCCCCACTCTTTGTATGCATACAAAAGTACTTCGGTGTCTGATTGGGTGCGAAAGACATACCCCTTTTTCTCAAGGCGCGTCCGGACTTCTTTGTAGTTATATATTTCTCCGTTATAGACAACAACGAGCGAGCCACTTGCATCTGCCATAGGCTGATTTGACCGGCTGTCTAGGTCAATAATAGAAAGACGGTTGTGCCCGAGCGTCACCTGTTCGTCAGAAAAAATACCAAAAGCATCAGGCCCTCGATGCCCTAAGAGCTTTGCCGCAGCCTCAACCAGCTGCTCATTCTTTTCTGTTATGCCAATGATTCCACACATACTTAATGCATTTCAGCCGCCAGCTTGTCCATAAGATTGGTAACACTGTGGGGCCGCGCGATGTTACGCATTTGGGCTCCTATACCCTGCTGGTCGAGCACCGAGAGGCTGAGCAGGGTCTCAATTTTCCGAGCAAGTTCGTCTGCGTTGCCATCCTCAAATACGAACCTGACGTCTACCAGCTCTGCAAAGTCCTTACTCGCAGCAACTACCGCACACTCGCAACTGGCTGCCTCAAACAATGTTTTGTCGTACATGCCAGATGGCGAACAATTCACAAAAATTGCATGGCGGTTGAATACGGCCGGAGTTTCCCGGTTAGGCACACTCTGCTTAAAGCTCACCTCTTCCGAAAGATTGAGCTCATCGACCATGCTGCGTAATTTTTTTGCATACGCAGCGTCCTGCGGCGATTCTGAACCGTAGAAGGATGCCGCAAAGGTAACACCGCGCTTCTTAAGCATGCCGAGCGCTTGCAACAGTACTTGCGGCTTTTTTGAAGGCGCAATACGGCCCAGGAAAAGTATGCTGCGCGGATCCCTTGGGACCTCTGAAAGTCGCGTGAACAGCTCGGTATCGATACCTACTGGCATAAACACCGTGTTTGAGTAGCGCGCCGTGTAAGAATATTTTGACGTACAGAATACTTTCTTACACATCCTGGCAGCGATATTAGTAGCCATAGTACCCGCATAATGATTGCGCCACAGGTAGATTGTTTTGCCTAAAAGCTTCCATAGCCACCCTGCAAGAAGAACAAACTCCTGGCTCATGTGTACAAACACTGCATCATATTTTCCACGGAGTGCCACACTGTAATGCAAGATGCGGATCATCCGTCTTAACCGGCCGTGCCCCAGCGGAATAACTTCCACATTAGAGGGCAAACTATGTTCGCCCACTCTGAGCGCGAGTACGGTAATGTTGTCAAAACGCGTCGCCAGTTGCTCAATCCACGAGTGAAAAAAACCGAGAGCCGGGTCGGTGCGATCAACCGCCTGTGTGCAGATAAGTAAATTCATATGAGAGACTCTTTCCATCTTTGTACCCACTCATGTTCATTAAGGGCCGGTATCTTTAAAACACCTCGTACTTGATTCCTTAGAACATGAACGACTCCTTTCGCAAGATTATTACGAAGCTCCACAATAGCACCCGCTTCTTTAGCAACACCAACATCAAGTGCAACGACTTGTACGCCTGCAGCAAGCGCTTCGACAACGCTGGCACCATAGCTCTCGGCCGGAGATGTGGAAAGCACAACATCTGCTTCAGCTAAATATTGTATAGGATCCTGCCAACCGGTAAACGTAACAGGTAAATCTTGTGCTGCTGTTTTTAAAGATTCTTCCATACTACCCGCACCAAGCATGGTGAGTCGTGCGTCGGGAATACTTTTTAGCACTTCCTGTAACACTTTCATTGCAAACAGCGGATCTTTCTCTTCTTCAAACCTTCCTATCCAGAGAATATTTTTCCCCTCATGCTGCTTGCGCGAGATAGCAGCAAACGCACTCGTATCGACAAATACCGGCAACATCGTGATTTTAACTTTCAATCCCATCCGTTCCACCTGCTCTTTACTTTTTTGCGACACCACGCGCACCGAATCTGCATGACGCAGCACTATTTGAGCAAGTACGTGCTTCCAAAACGGTTGCGCATTAAGGTCTGCATGTACTTGTACATTGAATTTAGCCTTTTTTCTGCGCGCCACCCGCAAAGTAAAGATGCCGCGCAGAAACGGATCTTGCGAAGTTACGACATCAAAGTGCCCTTCTGGAACTTTTGGCCTCATATTCCCTCGCCCCCAATACACACAGGCGAATTCTTCTACAGCCGAACGCTGTAAGTCATAGCGGGGATGGCCCGGCTTAAAATTTTTATCTCCGGTAACTACAAGGACTTTCATAGTGATTTGAGGAACTCTGCGGTCGCATCAAGCATGCGTGCAGGGGCAAACTGCTTCATGCGTTCCTGTCCGCCCCTCGCCCTCTCTCGAGCAGCGTCCGAATTTTTTGCAATATTCATGAGCTCCTGCTCAAGTGCTGTGTCGTCTCCAGGCGGTACAAGTATTCCTGACTCTCCTACGAGGTATCTGTGCGCTTTAGTATCAGTAGCGACCACAGGAATACCAAGCGTCATAGCCTCTGCAAGAGCATGTGGAAACCCCTCATAGCGCGAATTGAGCACAAAGACATCGGCAGCCTTCATCCACCCCAACACTTCTTCGCGAGCCTGGCCTGAAATGATTTTTGCACGCCAGTTAGAACCCACATTCTTTTCAGCCACGCGTTCAATAGCTTCAAACCCTTTCCACGGAACACGGCGACCGGCTGACACAATCAGAAATTCTCCTGGCTTTTTTGTGTAAACCGGAAGACTCTCGGGTATGCGTATGCCGTTATTAATTACAAGAATTTTCTCTTCAGGGATTCCCCACTTCTGCACTACCTCCTTAAGATACGGGCTCGGCACGATAATACGGTCTGCAGCCAACGCCACTTTCTTCTGAATGTTCTGTAGGGTGCGTACCGCAAATGAAGGCTGACTTGAAACGACAAATTCATCGAGGTCTTGGGTTACGCCAAAACGCTGTACCCCCTGCTCCCAGGCGTAGTCGCCCACAATCTTTACTAGAAACTTTTTATTGAGTTTTCGTGCCGCCCGCATTGCTGGCAAGCCAACTGACACTGGGTCGAGTGCGAGCACCGCATCGGCATTCTTTAAAGCAGCAAGCACACGGCGATAGTACACAAAGTGTCGAAGCAGTTTCGGAAGATGCCGTACGTCACTAAATTTTACGAGAGATATCTCAATGCCGTACGCAGGAAGACCGTCCACGAGCTCTTTAGAATAGGTAGCTGGCCCACCGATCTCGGGTGAGTACAGAGGAGTTGCTATAACGATTTTCTTCATAGAGATTTTTGCAAAAAATGTCGGTGAAATTCTACCAATCCACCACACAGTGTAACTATATGCGAAGAAATAAGAGCAATGAGAGAAATTGAGAGGGCTGCCTCTATCGAAACTGAAGAAGCTGCGGCCAGGACATACGCAAAGGTTCCCTCACGAATCCCTACCCCTGCAACGGTAAGAGGTAAGAACGCCGCCACCATGCTCGTTGAAAATATCCCGAAGATAAGCACAAATGGCAGATAGTACCCGAGCGATGCTGCAATAACCCACACACCTACACTTATCGTAGCAAGCATCAAAAAAGAAAGCGCAGCGGTGGCACCCAAAATAAAAGGATGCGTGCGATATATTTGGAGAGCTGCGGTTAGCGACGCAAGAGTGGAGGACGTTTTTCCTTGGGAAGGCATACCGAAAAGGGGCTTGAGTATCTTTTCGACGGGCAAAAATACACTTAATACAATAAGAATAATCAGTACAATGGCCGCATACGGAAACCATGTGGGCAATTCGGCAAGCGCTTCAGCGCCTGCAAAAGCAAAGTAGGTAATAGCTACAATAGCTGCGGCAAACACGGCGCTCGCCCGGTCCAGAAGTGTTGGGAATATTACCTTCCCTCGCACATCGTCATCTTTGGCATCGCGCGCAATCTGATAGACCCGCACCGCTTCTGCGGCAACTTTGCCTCCCGGTAACACAAGCGAGTAAAAAGTGTAAGACACATTGTACGCAATCAAATGCCTGAACGGTAATGAAACGCCTTGTACGCGCAGCAACAGTGCCCAACGTACGGTACTTATGAGTGTTGCAGCAATGTAGCAAAGCCCGGCCAGCGCAATAGTGCCAAGAGATACATCAGTAATGTGCGCCCCGACCGCTTTAATATCAACCGCAGAAAACAGCAAAAACAAAACGAGACCCGTAATAACGAGCTTAATGACAAACTTACGATAGCGAGCAATCATGGCTGATGTGGACGGCGCACGAATCTGGTGGGCGTAGGAACACTGTCGCGCTGGCGGACCATGAGCTCACTAATAAGCCCGAGGGAAAGAAGTTGAAAGCCCACTACCACTAGCAGTATGCCTAAAAATAACAACGGCCGGTTGCCAATAGTTTCGCCCAATTCGAGCCGCAGCCACGCCAAATAGATCAAAACGACACTACCCGCTCCACCCGCAAGAATGCCGGATACACCAAAAAAGTGCATCGGCCGGTCAAAGAAACGGCGAATAAACAGGAGCGTGAGCAAATCAAAGAACCCCGCAAATAGACGCCATACGCCGTACTTAGAGTGTCCGAACTTGCGCTCTCGATGATTGATGGGAATTTCGCTTACAACATACCCCTGATGTAGTACCACAGCAGGAATGTATCGGTGCATGTCCCCAAAAAACTGAAGACCTTTCGCAACCTCTGCTTTATATCCCTTAAAGCCGCAATTCATGTCATGCACCGGACTTCCTGCAAGGATGCGCGTTACTCCGTTTGCAATTTTAGATACAAAGCGCTTTTCAAAGGGGTCCCTGCGATGCACCTTCCAGCCTGTAACCAAGTCGCTACCATCTTGGAGCGCCCACAAAAAGCGTGGGATCTCTGCCGGATCATCCTGCAAGTCCCCGTCGAGCGTAATAATGTAATTACCCCGCGCTTCGTGAAAGCCCGCCTCAAGAGCCTTTGATTTGCCGTAATTTCGTACAAAAGAGATAACACTAACGCCCTGAAGACTCTTCAATATATCCAGCGTGCCATCTCTTGAGCCGTCGTCGATAAAAATAATTTCAGTGTGCGGCAAGGAGACAAGTGCTGCCTTAATTTCCTCATAGAGCGGCAGAATACTCTCCCGTTCGTTATAGACGGGAACCACGATTGACAGGAGCGGATTTTCCTCGTGAGCCATTAACTCATCCTACTCTACGCGCTTATAAATCTCAATATGAGGACCCAGGTTCGTATATTTTCCTACTGATGTGAAAATATGGTTAGGAGCCAAAAGGAGATCATCTAGTGGCTCTTGCGGAGGCTGCGGATAGTAGGTTTGCACCAACGTAAAGCCTGCTGGAATCTGCATACGCTCCTCTAGCCTAGAAAATCCAGCCACGATATACGAATAGCGCGGTGTTTTATTTCCTAACTGCGAGACATACTGACTGTCCACCACAAAATAAGCTGGGCGAGGAAACGCGTCGCCTTGTAAGGTAAGAGCTACTTCATCTTTTGTGCGCAGAGCTGTGGGCAACTCAGCGCTATAGAAGATTATTGAATCCTTGCTTTTAGGTAGATCGAAGTAACGCGCATCGGTATACACCCCTGCCCCGTCTGGCACGTGTTCAAACACCCACTCCCTCGCCAAGATGCGCGTGTCTGGCTTCAACATCAGTGCGTCATACCGGAGAGTGACATACAGTGAGTAGCTAAAAACCACCACCAAAACTACTGCGCCTGCGGGCATTACCCAGCGAGTCGTTTTGAATTTTTCATACAGCGCAGAAAGAATGTACGCAGTACCGATGAGGAGCGGAATGAGGAGCGGGAGCATATAGCGATGGTCTGGGTGCGGCCAGACAAAAGTTGCGAGACAAAGGTACAGCGCAAAAAAGCCAAATAGCAATTGTACGGTAAATGAACGCCACGAAAGTTTGTACAACATAAAGCCTAGACCCAATGCACCGAGGACAAACACAAACGGATTGTCCCAAAAAAGCGTACGGAGCAAGAAGTACAGATTTTCTAGAGGCTCTGTTGCTTTGTCGCTTGGACCCACAAATTGAGGAAATACGTCCAGCCCTATTGCATTAAGTGCACTGCGTATTGCCCGCCCAAACTGCCTCACAACACTCAGTGGGTTAAGCCAACCTATCAACCCTATTAGAGCAACGAAAAACGTCCCCGCATATAAAAAGTGGGAGAACCTTCGTACTCGCGAATGAATAAAGGCGAGCAAGAAAAACGGTGCAACAATAATTGGGAAAAAGCCCATCCAAAAAGCGAGAGCTATTGTAGCAACCGAACTCCAGTAATAACGTACGCGGCCGCTTTCCGCCATTTTAATTAATAAGTAAAACGCTAACGCTACCAGCGTAACTGCCGGTATCCAGAAATGTGCCTTGTGCGACTCGTGAACCAACCAAAAGTCAGCTGAGGCAAGCCCTGCAGCAATGAGCGCTGGCCATCTACCAGCAAGCGGACGCGCGAGAAGATATATAAGGTAGATAAAGCCGACACCAAACAGTGCAGAAATAACTCGTCCAACTGAAAGAAATTCTGAGGCGTGTAAAATGGCAAACTCTTTGAACCCTGCTACACCGACAAACATGCCGGTCACCATGCCAATGCCTCCAAACAACACAATGAACGGCGTTATAAGCACCCCCATGAGCGATGGGACATACACCAAGGGCGAAAGTGAACGTAGGGTCATTTCGTTAAGAAACGAAAAAGAGGCAACAATGTGTGCAAACTCATCTCCCAGAAGATCGAGAGGAAGGCCATAGACCACTCCAGCCAGACGCAGCAATAACCCCGCTACCAATATACCGATAAGCGCGTAATACATATCCTCTTAGTTTACAATGCTTCCGGACCTTTATCTTGTAAGATTGGAAATACGAAGTCAAAAAACGACTGCACCTCAAAGTAGGTAATGTATGCTTCGCGAGCTCGCTGTTGCATGGCAACAAACTCTTCGTCAGAGAGCGACCGAAACACCTCGTATACACGGTCAGGTAGTGTATGCATTTCTGTATGAGGTATGCGCAAAATAAATGTACTGTAGTCTATATGTTTTTCAAGCGGCAAAACGCAATCGGTATCTATAAGTATAGGTATGCGCCCGAGAGAGAGGGCCTCAAAAAAGCGCGTAGAAATATTTGCATCCCCTCTTGGGGCCAGGATAAAGTCTGCGTCATGCATATTGTCCAGATATTCATCACGAAGAGTCTGCGGGGGCGCTTGAATTTGATTAAAATATGCGGAGCGCACCATAAACCGTGTGTCGATACGCGAGTCTCTCCTAAGCATCCTCATTGCTTTACGCCTGAAATACAGTCCGCGCTTTTGCGCCCGTATCTGCGGATTTCCTGTCACTACAGATAGCACATTGAGCCAGATATTTTCGGTATGATATTTTATTGCAGTCTTAGTAGAGGGCAGATCTGCAAACCCGCAAAAGGCAACGCTAGGCCTTTCACTTTTATGGCGCCACGTTAACGCGCGTTCTTTTGCGAGATCCTGACAAAATACCGGAGTAATAACTTCTTCAGGAAGCTTATCGTGGCCATGTGCTGACCACTTAAATGAAATAACGCCCGGCACATGTTCTTTGTACGAATGATCGCCATAATAAAACACTATCAGTTTCTTGTTATTTTTATCTGCAAATGTGCGAGCTTCTTGTAACGACTTCTGTGCACGACTTACCTTTGCAATTGATTTCGGCATCACCACAAAGTCGCATTTTTCCACCTGATCCGTAAATTGAAAGCTCTTAAAGTCACTCTGGAGCCGGCTATTACTATTGTCTATAAGTATCCCCCGCCCCTCCATGGTGACCGGGGCAAGAAAGAGCTTTATTGGCATACCAGGCATCCTAACATAGGCTCGATTAAAAGAAGTCCTCCCCAGAGTTACCCGGGGAGGATCGTTTAAGAGCTCGTTCGCAGCATCTGATCAGGGAGATTACTCTGTCCCATCGAATGCTCGTAGAGCATGGCTGCCGCACCCGGATTGAACGAGATGTTCAGCTGAGTTCGAACCTCTTGTTCAAGCGAGTCGCGTGCCCTGACAAGATCTTCGGGAGAAAGTGAGTCGGTCCACACATGGCTCACATAATTCTCTCCCGGCTTGCCCTTGTAGTAATCTGCCACTTCTGTGTAGTCGACCTCACGCTCGTAGAGCGTATCGCCATTGCGGGTAGTGTAGACCCAAACACCATCTTCACTTGTTGCCTCCGCGTCGTCGTAGTAGGGCGACCCGGGGTACGGAGTGATGATGGTGGCATCGAAGTCTGCCGGGCGGACCTCAACGAGCCAGTCCTGCGTTGAGCGAATAGTGTCAGGTGATTCGCCTGGGTGACCGAGCGACATCAGGGCTTTAACCTTGAGGCCATGGCGCCGAGCGATATCCATGCATGTCGTGTTGTCTTCTTGTGTAGCTTGTTTGCGGATATTTTCGAGTATGCGGGGTGACCCCGATTCAAACCCAACCAATATCCAGCGAAAGCCGGCTTCATACATCGCCTCGGCCTGCTCGTCAGTGAACAGCTCCGATTTGATGAATCCGCGCAACCGCCACTCCACACCCAGGTCTTTTTGGGTGCGAGCAATAGCTTGCATGAGATCGACCATAGAGGTCGACACATTGAGCTCGTCATCATAGAACATGAAGCCGGTGTGCCCGTAGTGGCGATACACCTGCACCATCTCCTCAATGATACTTGCCGTGCTGCGTGTACGGATATGCCGCAGCATGGGGGACTTACGTCCACCGCAGAACCCGCACGGAAATGGGCAGCCGAGTTGGGCAATAAGCGACGTCGCTCGCTGCCCTTCGATCTGATAGTGATAGCTTTCGATGTCAATGAGATGCCGGGCCGGAAACACTTCCTCAAGTTCGCTTACACTGTCTTTGAGAAAGAGAGTCGAGTCCTTGCTGTTGTCAGCATCGATGAATTTCGGCGAGGTGTCTTGAATCGCGAGGAAAATTGAACGTTCCCCGTCTCCTGCGATCACGACGTCGAAATAGCTCTCCAGTTGTGCGAAGGCGCGATGGGCACGGCCCACACGGCCACGCTTGTTATCACTCTTGAGGGACGCGGCGACCAAGGTCGCGTGCGTACCACCAAGAATAATCCGCGAAGCCGGTTTTATTCCACGAATGGTTTGTGCAATATGGGCAGCGGCAGGCATCTGCGGCGTGGTAGCCGTAATGCCAAAAGCTGTAGCCGTGGTTGTTCGCACATGCTCAGCAACTGCATCGAGATAGTTCTTGTACCCCGAGAGGTCAAGAACTTCTACCTGTTGCCCCGCCCTTTCGAGCGCGGCAGCCACTTTCAAGATCCCCAGGAAGGGAAACACACGCTCGTCGAGCAAAAATGGCGACGGCGGAATGATAAGGCAAATATGTGCGCTCATGCGCCACTCCTCTCTCAGGGCTGTGTACGTCTGAAGCCAGTCTACCCTGGGCTATAGGATTATTTCAATTTTGAGAAGCACGAGAAAACACTTTCTCCTGCATGTCGCGTACGATTATATCCCAGCTATAATGCCCTTCCGCCCTTCTTTTTGCAGTAGTTATGACACGCTTAGTTTGGTCAGAATGTTCGAGAATATCGTTGACCGCTTGAGCTATTTGCTCAGGATTATTTTTATCTACTACCCAACCGGTTGGCTCTTTCTCTGGATTACGCTTTGTATCAAATAAGAAATCAGCAATGCCGCCTTCTTGCGTTGCAATAACGGGAAGTCCGGCTGCCATAGCTTCAATAAATGATGACCCCTGACCCTCTGAGCGGCTTGGTCGTATAAATATATCTGCTGCATGCAGGTGCGCAGGCATTTCTGCATGAACCACATGACCCACAAACTCAACACGATTCTCCACTCCCTTCTCTTTTACAAGAGCTCGAAGCATGGCTTCATCAGGTCCCGTACCTAAAATTTTGAAGCGTATGTTTGATGGAAGAAGTGGCAGGGCGCGAATAACATCATCCACTGCATTCTTATGTACCAAGCGCGAGGTAGTAATAAGCACCGTTCCCTCATGCGAAATAGGTTCGCCAACAAACCGTTTAAGGTCTACTCCGTTAGGAATAATTTCAATAGGGCCCGTATATCCCATCTTACGCGCCCAATTGGCAAGAAAATTTGAGAGCGGCTGTACGAGATCGGCACGTCTAAAGCCCTGAACAAAAAGTGGCCATAACGGTCGCATTGTGCGCTCAATATGCTGGAGAGGATCTCCTTCCTGAAGATTCAAAAAGTAAAAGACCTTTTTATGCTTCTTTTTAAAAAGTCCTGCCGGTATGCCACTTGAGTGTGCCATAAGCGCCCATATGGCGCTGTAGTGATATGTTTTATGCAATGCGTTGGCTTTAAGATATGCCGTGAACTGAAAAAGCAACTTACCTAGGCGGCCTCCTGGCCCAATCCGATGCACCAACACAGTGCCGATCTTTTCTATCCTCGGTTCTGTACGACTAAAACGCATCGTTACCATATGGAACTCAAACTCCTGAGGAGAAAGCCGGTCGGTAATTTCTTTTACCGCAATCTCTGCCCCACCCACATGCGGGTAATAGGCAAGAGAAAAAATAAGTACTTTTTTCATATAGCCCTTATGTAGTCGCCAAGCTTGTGCCTAGCCGACCATCCGAGAGCTCGAGATTTTGCAGTGTCGAGTGTTGAGTCCATACGATTCCCTGCCCGTTCGGGAAGCATTTCTATACTTCCTCCAAACAATTTCGCAACCTCGAGGACAGAGAAGGATTCTTCAGCCCCAAGTCCATATTCGTCTCCTTCACCGCGTTCGCCAATAGCTAAAAGGCCTTCCACGATATCCTTCACATGCGTAAAATTTCTCTTTTGTGTACCCGGTGAGACAACCGTTAAAACGTTACCCGATTTCATCTGACGTCGAAAAGTTTCGATAAGAGTACCGTATTCATGCGCGGGACGTTCTCTTGGTCCATACACATTGTAAAAATAAGTTATGGCATAGGGAAGGTTGTACCAACGGCCATAGTTTCCCACGAGCTCTGTATTACTAGCCTTACTCCAAGCATATGGAGACTGCAGACGCCCTAAACCTCCATCTCCAAATTTAGTTGAAGAACCGGCGTATACGAGTTTGCATTTGCGATTGCGCCAAAACTCAAGTACACCACATGTCCCCTGGGTATTAAGATCCCACACCTTGTCGGGTTCAGTGAGAGAAATTTCTACGCGCGAGTATTCTCCCAGGTGATACACCAAGTCGGGAGACTCGGGAATGAGCGTTGCGATATCTTTTGTGTGACCCGCGCGATACTCAACACCCGCAACATGATTATCTTTAGAACCAACAAAGTAATTATCGAGTGAAATAACCCTATGTCCAGCTTTTTGTAACGCTTCGCATAGATGCGAGCCAATAAAGCCCGCCCCACCTGTTACAACTATAGTTTTGTTAGCCATTCAGTCTTAATCTACAGCTTTTTCCCTGTTGCATCAACGATCTCAAACTCATCTGACGGACTTAAAGTTTCTCGTTTAGGCTGCTCAAATCTAGTCAACAATACGGCCGCTATGCCGATACCCATCACACTGATAAGCCCTAAGATCCAGGGCAATAGTGAATTGCTGCTTTGTGCGGCACTGGACGCGGCAACCTGCACTGTTCCTACCTTTGAAGCATCTTCATTGTTGTTTTGCTTTTGAACGCCTGAAGTTGTTGGTTTTGCAGAAGCGGCACTTTGCTTTGCAGGAACTGGACGCAGCTCCCCCGGAAATAGTCCTGGATTTGGCAACGCCGCAACTAGACTTTCATCTTTTCGATGGAGCGAACCGCCATCCCCTTTTGCACCAAGTTCTGACGTGTAAGAAATCTGGTCAACAAGGTCTGTTCTATTTTTTAGCGCCACACTCTCACCGGTATTCGAGAGAGAAAATGCACTATCAAAGACAAGTGCTGCATTTGGCCAGTGCGACAAAAAATTCTCCGGCTTATCCGCAATAATTGCAGAAGCACCTGGCTGTAGTACAGTGCTTTGTCCCTGGGCGAGCGTGAGCTTGTGGTTAGTATTACTCTCAAAAAGCCTCCACTTTCCTATATCAACTGCCCTGTCGCCCGTATTGGTAACTTCTATCCACTCAAAACCGCCATCGGAGCCCCCAAGGTCGTACATGACCTCAGTAATCTGCACAGCAGCAAAAGCACTGCTTGGCAGAACAAACATAAGAGCAACAACTACGCTACGAAGTATGTTCTTCGTCGATTTCATCTACAGCCAACAGGGCACGTAGCTCACCTTCCGGCAGTTCTGCGGGTTCGGATTTTTTCTGCGGTGCAGGGTCTGAGGCGCGAGGCGCTACATTATGTATCGTCGCTTTTAAATCAGGAGCGTGTATACGAGGCCCTGGAGCGCGTTCCCCCGTTACTGCCTGAAGCGCCTCGCGCAAACTCTTTGAACCTTCAAGAGTTGGCGCAGATGGTTTTGGCTTATGATCCCTATGTTCTGTGTGCGGCCGTTCTCGATGAGCAGAGCGCGCGTGCTGCTCCCGATGTTCTGGCTTAGGCGGAGGTGGCATTGGTTGCTCCTCGTTCATGGCTTTGCTGGTCGCCATCGCATGCTCCTGCGCAATAGCTGCTCCTACTATTTTTGCCTCTGCTTCACGCACCTCAGGAGTTCGGTGCGGCGGAGGTTGAGGAACTGGCGCAGCCGGGCGCTCATCAGAAACAGGCTGGGATGGCCTGTTTGGCGCAGAGGGAGTTGATGGTCTAGGCGAAAATGACGACGAGGAAGATGCTCTATTCGAAGAATAGTCTCTTTTTGGTTTTGGAGCTTCAGCAACTACTGGATCGCTCTCCTGCCACTTAACAAGCGCAGCCTCAATTTGAGCGCGTGGCGCTGCATATTGTGTGCGAGAACTTTGAATGACTCTTTCAATGAATTTCTGAGGCGGAGGATCAAAGGGCGAAAGTGTAGTGGCAGAAAACGGCGGCGAACCCACTCCATCAATCATGAGCGTCAGATAAATCTGAGCAAACCCTAAGTTAACCAAGTCAGTCTGAGTAAATTGCGGCTGGAAAATAGTCTCGAGCACTTCGGCGTCAAAGGGACCCACGCGAAATGCCACCGTAGTGCCCACGTTACCAAACACGGCATCACGGACCTCTTCTTCCATTTGCTCAATATATTGGTGGGCAATAAGAAGATTGAGTTTGTATTTACGCGCCTCGGACAAGATGTCGGCAAACGACTCGTTGGCAAAGCTCTGGAATTCGTCTACATAAAAATAAAATGACGGAAGTGTCGCAAGCGTTGTCGCTGTTACGTCGGCGCGAGACATCGCGGCCAGGTAAATTTTAGTTACGATCATGCTTCCCAAAAGCGTGGCATTAACCTCACCCACCCTACCCTTAGAAAGGTTGATGATGATAATTTTCTTCTGGTCCATCATCTCGCGTAGGTCAAAAGAAGATTTGGGCTGGCCTACAATATTGCGGATGAGCGGGTTTGAGGTGAACTGACCGATCTTATTTTGAATCGCGGGTGTTGCTTCCTGAGTATAGCGGTCGGTATACACCGCAAACTCTTCCACCCAAAAGGCGCGTACCACCGGGTCTTTAATGTTATCGACTACTTTTTTACGAAAACTCTTGTTAACCAACATGCGGTTCACGTCGAGCAGAGTTGCGCCTTCATACTCAAGCAGCGCCAGGAGCGTGTTCGAAAGGATGTACTCCATGCGGGCACTCCACGCGTCTACCCAAATCTTGCGGAAGGCAGAAAGTAGCCCGGAAACCACCAGATGGCGCTTGTCGTAGCCCACGTCTTCCATGACGTTAAAAGCAACCGGGTAGTCCATGTCGAACGGTGCAAAGTAGAGCACGTCTTTAATGCGATGCTCGGGAACGTATTCCATAATCCTGTCGGCCGTCGAGCCGTGCGGATCAATAAACGCCATACCTTCGCCATTTCTAATGTCCTGTATGGCCATATTTTCAAGCAATGTCGATTTACCCATGCCTGTTTTACCGATCACATACATATGACGGGCGCGGTCTTTGCGCTTAATGCCAAAGGGTATTTCTTCCCCACGGCTGTTGGTTTTAGCAAAGAACGTAACTTTATTAGGATCTTCCTGCATTAGTACGATTGTATCATTGCGTAAGAGTAAACGAGAGCCCGTCTACCCCAAGGTCCCGTAACACGGCTGCGGTAGTAGTGGCGTCGGCAACATTAACCTCCTTAAATGTCGTGACGGGCGTAAGAGTAAATGTAGTCGTAGAAGCGGCAAATTCTACCGCAACAGCAGTGCCCCGCTTTACCTCAGACTGAAACCCCTGGTCAAACAGGAAATTCCCAAGCGAATAAAATATGGCGCGATTATTGTAGATCTCTATGGGCTGCACAATGTGAGGATGAGCGCCAATAACTACGTCTGCACCTAGGTCTATAAACAGGTGAGCCATACGTATTTGATGAGCGGTGGGCTCATGCTGGTATTCCTCGCCCCAATGAGCCATCACTACTACTTGGGTGCACACTGGCCGCAGTTTCTTAATCTCTGCAGCTACCCACGCCGACTCTGGGTCAAAGAGCGAATGATATCCAATGAGACAAACGGTTTGACCATTTATCCTCAGCGGCGTCGACAGATCCCTATTGTTGAGAGGATGCCCAAACGGTGCAATACCAGCAGCGCGTAAAAATTCCTGTGTCGAGGCGTAACCTTCTGCTCCAAAGTCGAGCGCATGGTTATTGGCGAGGGACACGGCATCAAAGCCGAGCGAATACAGCAGGTCGGCAAAATGCGGGTCAAAAGTAAATTTAAGAATCTTTGGATTCTGCTCAGACACGGACTCATTAGTTGTGATCGAACCCTCTAGATTACCCACCAAAAGATCTGTACTTCTAAACAACTGCTGGACGCCTGCAAAAAGTATTCGGTCACCGTATTGCCGCGCATGCTGCGCTACGGCACGGTCGAGCATGATGTCCCCCACAAAGAGAACACTTACGGATGTAGATTCCGTAGAAATTGGGGCTGAAGAAAACTGAAGATCCTGCGCGGTATGCGGAAATACGTACGTAGCAACCAACACAAGGGTACCCGCTCCGAGTATTGAAAGTGCTTTTTTATTCGACGTCATGGGTTTGTGGTACACCCATAGTACAACTGTTCCAGATTACTGATACTGAATGTAGCTTGGCGCTGGGGTAAGTTCTAGCACTTGAGCAGGAGTTAGAAGCGATTCCCCGTCCAACGCATCGTTCTTATAAAACAACTTAAAGCCTGTAAATTGCACCGGTTCAGGATAAATAACCGAATTATAGGTTCCTTTCTTTTTTGCTGGACCGCCCCAGCCGTCCATATCAATAACCACCTGCACTTCAGGTAGAGGTGTGATCTGCTTGTAATTTGTCAGCATGTCATGAGTAAAGCGGTGCACTACTAAAATCTTCGGTGGTAGGTCGTACTGCCGCACCAAGCCGGCCAAGTACTCTGCGGCATAGTTTATGTCTGCGGCATCAAGCGTACCGATCACTCTGCCCGGCTTCTTTCCCGAAGTTTGCATTGCAAATTCTGGATCGAGCGCCAGGTGCACGTCAGGACGCTTTAAGTACTCTTCGTATATGGCAACCTCGCTTTCTACATTGCTTAGCCCCACCTGCAAATCAATAAAGAAAATGCCATTAATTTTCTCCGCGAGTGCAAGTCCGATATCCAGCTGGTCGTCAGGCATACGGGCACGATATTTGCCGTCCCTCCCCTCACTTCCCTGCGCCACGATCGCAATGTAATGAATTGCGGGAATGACTGGAGTCGTGGGATCAGCGGCCTGCCACTCTGCCACGGCCTCAGTCAGACGTCTGAGCATGTCATCCGGTTCATACTGTCCCAACGCTCCCATCGCTTTCGAATAAAAGTTGCCGTAGTAGGCAACAATGCGGTTAAACGGTAGCAAAGCTCTGCTATCGCGCGGATAAGCAGCCCGTACAGGCCATTTCTGGGAGACGACAGATGCGGAAGAAGAAGCATTGGGATTTAAAAATGCCTGATACCAAGGGCTCGACGTTGCCACCTGTGCAAGACTTAGGAGCCTGGTGTCGTAAGCATGGGTATCTAGAGGCGGTGGCGGAAGCGGGCCTGCCAACGTAGCTACTGACGACTCTGATTTGTAAGAGACTGCAAAAAAATCTGGCAACGCCGTGTAGGCAAATCCAAAAGCCCCAGCACTAAGCACAATTGTGCCGAGCGCGTATACCGATTTGCGATTAATTGAGCGAGCCGATTCCTTCTTTGCGATCATGAGTAGTGTCCTGCGTGGAATGCGGTACATGTTCTACAAAAGAAGAGTGTCCGCGACGCCCTGCGCGTGAAAGCGCTTCAGCTCGCAAAAAGAATCCGAGGATAATCAGGCCGATACCTGTTGCAACCAAGAGTGCTGTACGCCATCCTCCTGGTACACCCAAATACGGAATGATGAGAACCCAGATACCTGCTGCGATCACCACCATCTCTTTCGACATGGCTTAATCTTAACTCTCTTCTACTATGACGACAAATTCTCCGCGTTGTTTATTAGGGTCAGCGGTAGTGTGTTCAAGCGCTTCTGCTGCCGAACCGACAAAAGATTCCTCATGAAGCTTCGTGAGTTCACGGAAAACGCCTACACGACGCTCCGGCGGAAGAAGTTTGGCGAGCATGGTGAGCGCTTTAAGGATACGGTGGGGCGACTCATAAAAAGCGCTGGCTCGCTCGCTCGCAGCAATCTCCTTAAACAGGGTCTCGCGGCCCTTCTTAAGAGGTAGGAAGCCATAAAATGTAAAGGTTGGGGCACGCAGGCCTGCAATAGAAATAGCGGCAGCGAGGGCCGATGGGCCTGGGATTACCTCTATAGCAGCCCCGGCTTCGCGTGCCTTAGACACGATCTCAAGACCTGGGTCGGAGAGCCCAGGAGTGCCTGCGTCGCTCACTAGCGCCACATGCCTGCCCTGCTCGAGTAGAGTCGGCACGCCCTTAAGATTGGTTACTTGCGTATGGATATCGTAGTGCGAGAGGAGTTTTTTGGTCATACGCGTATCCTCACAGGCAACCACATCTACCTCTTTAAGTATGCGGAGGGCTCGAAGCGTTATGTCTTCAAGATTACCTATGGGAGTTGCAACAACTGAAAGCTTGCTAGCCATGAACCACACACTATCATATTTTGACAAATTCAGAAATTCTGGTACTTTTATCGCGGACTGGAAAAGCTTCTTTTGAATTGGAGACAACTCATGCAGACCTCGACCGTGAGCGAACGGCCTCCTATTGAGCCGCTCGTCAAATCCTGCTTCAAAGTGCCGGGTTCGACTGTGCAGTTTACTGCAGCATGCTTTGAAGGCAGCAACTGGTCACTCGGGCCACTGCAAGAGCCCGAGGACGTTGCCAAGAACCCTGACCTGGCCGAGCGCCTGAACAACGCTCTGCGCGGCCTGGGTGCCACCATCGCCATGGCGCCGAACCCCACCGCGTTCAATGGCCAGGTGATATCGCCTGTTGACCTCACTCGCAACTTAAAGTTGGGCGAGGTTCATATGCGATGCAACCGTTCTTGGCCCGCTGACGCAACCTTTCTTCACTACTACGGCAACGCAGGGGTGTTCAGCGCCGGCGGATGCGGAGTCATGGTGATCGGGTATCGAAACCAACTGATGTTCGGTCACGCAGGACGCGAGTCACTGATTGACCGGCGCTGTGTCGAGACTGAAGGGCAAGACAGGTCCCGCTCTGGCGACCTAGTCGACAACATGCTCGACGCCCTAGATGTCGACATCGACACAGCGAAAGATGTGTGGGCGTGGCCACTCTTCTTCATCAAGCCTCAAGACTTTGTGCATCGGTTTGATGATCCTGACGCTCGCCATGCACCGTACAATCAGGCGGCGGCGCGATATTTGCCCAGAACCTTCGCTGAGTTCGGCTGGATAGACAGCGAAGCGATCTATATCGACCTTCCGAAGATCGCGACGAGTCAACTCATGAAGCGCGGGGTACCGCGAAACAACATCAACCTCGACCACGCCTATCTTGCGGATGAACTTCCTACCACCCGCAAGGGCGGAGGACGCTACCTTGTCGCCATCGTGCGATGCTAACAACTGGCCCGCAATGGGCGAGGCCGCCGGATATCCGGCGGCCTCTTTCTTTTTCTTAAACCCAGCTAGTGCTAGCATGGTTACATGACGCTCAAGGAGGCCAAAAAGGCCCACTTTATAGGTATAGGGGGCGTTGGCATGTCTGCTACTGCCCTACTCCTAAAAAGCATGGGGGTTGAAGTAAGCGGCTCCGACGAGGCGGTGTATGACCCCATACGTTCACTTTTGTCAAAACAAGACATTGTATGGAAGACCCCTTATACAAGTAACAACATCCCCAGCAATGCAGACGTTATTATTATAGGGAAAAACGCCAAACTGGTGCCAGAAACAAATGAGGAAGTAAAAGCCGCGTACGAGAGCGGTAAAAGAATCTATTCATTCCCCGAAGTGTTGGGCGAACTATCTCAGGATAAGGAAACGATTGTTGTGGCGGGCAGTTATGGCAAATCAACCTCTGACGCACTCCTTGCTCACTGTTTAGAAAGTGCTGGCCTTAACCCTTCTTATTTTATTGGTGCCGTACCGCTCACTCCAGCAGCAAGTGCAAAACTTGGTAGTGGAACATACTTCGCTCTTGAGGGCGACGAGTACCCCTCTTCAAATTCTGATCCGCGCTCAAAGTTTTTACACCTCCACCCATCCCACCTGTTACTCACACCGCTTGCACACGACCACTTTAATGTCTTCCCTACGCCCGTAGATTACCTCAGGCCCTTTCAGGAACTTGTCACATTAGTGCCAGCTGCGGGTACGCTCGTTATATGTACAGAGGGCGCATTAAGCCAGGATTTTATTAAGAGCCTACCGCGACCGGCAGTGACCTACGGCCTGACCCAAGGAGACTTCCAAGCAACTAACATTACGTGGGGTGAAAAGACTTCCTTTGACATAACCAAAGCTGGCGAAAAGATGGTGCGAATAGAAACGTCACAACTAGGTGAGCACAACGTACAGAATATTGTTGGCGTCGCTGCACTACTTTTTACTCTCAGTGCCATTACCCCTGAACAATTTATCGCAGCAGTTGCAAGTTTTAAAGGCATTAAGCGTCGTTTAGACCGCAAATCAGAAAAAACCCGCATACCCGTCTACGAAGGCTTTGGCTCAAGTTACGAAAAACTTAAAAGCGCTATTGCGGCAATGAAGCTCCACTATCCCACTAAAGAGCTGGTGGTCATTTTTGAGCCGCACACATTCTCCTGGCGTAACCGGGAATCACTGCCGTGGTATGACACCGCGTTTGAAGGCGCAAAGGAAGTCTTTGTCTTTGAGCCCCCGCAAGACGGCAAAACAACCCAGCTGACCATCGAGGAAATGACGAAAAGAATTACCCACAGCGGCATTCACGCCACGAGCGCCACTACTCCTGAAGCACTCCTTGCTGGCATAGAAAAAGTGCTTAACGAAAACAGCGTGGTTCTCATTTCTACCTCTGGAGACATGGGCGGCGCTGTAGAACAAATACCAACGCTTGCAGAGCGTATGTTTCCCCGCTAGTATCGGTTTATGGATACCTTCTTACTCATTGTGGGCGCTGTAGTGCTCGGGATCATTCTTATTAGTATTAGGCAGGTTAACCAGTATCAGCGTGGCGTTAAGTTTACCTTTGGCAAGTTTACCGGGATTATGGAGCCAGGCTGGCGCCTCGTGTTCCCTATCATTCAGTTTTACCGGAAAGTCGACATGCGCATGAAAGCGGTTGATGTGCCGGACCAAAAGGCAATCACCCGGGACAACGTGTCTGTAAATGTAAATGCGGTCATTTACTACAGCGTATTTTCTGCCGAACTGGCTGTGCTTCAAATCGAGGATTTCATGTACGCCATCTCTCAATACGCACAAACCACTATGCGTAACATTGTGGGTGAAGTAACGCTCGACGAGCTCCTAGCGAGCCGTGACAAAATTGCCGAACGCATTCGCGAGATCGTCGACAAAGAGACTGATGCCTGGGGCCTTAAAGTCCACAACGTAGAGCTTAAGGACGTATCGCTGCCAGAAAATATGGAGCGCACGATTGCCAAGCAGGCCGAAGCTGAACGCGAAAAGCGTGCAGTAATTATTACCTCCGAGGGCGAGTTGGCTGCATCGCAAAACATGGCAGAAGCCGCGCGCGTGCTAACCGCCTCCCCTGGCGCACTACACCTGCGCACACTTCAATCAATCAATGACGTGTCTTCCGACCAATCGAACACGATCATCTTTACCGTCCCAATGGAGATCCTCAAGGCCGTTGAGGGCTTTGTAAAGAAAGGTACCGAGTAAACTTAGATTCTTACTGGAAGATTCTTTGATCTGAATCCTTCCATCGCATCAAGAGATATATCGCTGTGGCAACGTAGATCATACCGGTCACAATAAACACCATTTCGCTTCTACCTTCTACCAGCGACATGCCTATGTTGGTACCCAAAAAACCAGTCACACCCAAGTTAAGGCCGCTCACAACAGTTACCAAAAAGGCGATGCGGTCCCACAAGTTCTTCTTACCAAACAAGGTTTTCTTTTCTGACCAGCGATAGAGCAAGTATGCCGACGTTATACCTGAAATAATCCACGAAATCTTAAGGATAGGCCACACTGCCGAATAGTGATCTGCAGTAGGAAACAATCCTAAAAGTGGTGACACGCCTCCAAGAAAGAGGGCGACTGCCGAAATTATTAAACGTGCCTCTGACCACAAAAAACTATACCGCTCGAGACTGGCCGGTTGTAAGTGCTTATTCATATAACACTAAGTATAACGCGCAATATGACTGAAGGAGGCGTGAATGGGGGCTAGGTGTACAACACAATGCCCACCACAACTGCAAAGTTGAGGAGCGCCAACATAACGTTTGTAAGTACTATAGGCCTTTCTTTGTGTACCACTCCATAAAACATCCATACTACGTTTAAGATGCCTAGGATAAGCCATGTGGGAAGCGCAAGTGAACTTGCGTCTTTGGTCTGATACACCTGCAGCACCTGCGGGAATAGCGCCAAGGGTGCCGCAATAGCAACCGGGTAAATAAGCAGATCTAGTGCATTTTTTAGTACAGAGCTGCGCGTTGGCAACCCCGCGAGGCGGGCCTTTCTGCGTTTAGAAACATGTCGAACTCCCAGGGACATTTATCTGAGTATACCACCTACTCGTCAGCCAAAATGAGCGTGCGACCAGTAATGCACCTCAATGTATATCCTTTTAGCGTAAGAAATTCTGCAGCAGGACTTTGAAGGTCTGCTTCAATAGCAATAAGTCTGGGCCGAATAGACCAATCGTGAGTTTTGAGCACTTCCACATCCATCCCCTCTACATCAATAGAAAGAAAATCTATTTTTTCTACATGATGCTCATGAAGTAGGTCATCGAGACGGCGGAGTTTTTGGCCTGCACCTTTTGTAAATTGGTTATATGCACCGTCTGCAAACTGCTGATACGAACCCTCGCCCTCGCCTACCCCAGCACATACAAACGTGTCGCGGGAACGGAAGAGTTTAAATAGCGGCTGCATAGCAGGATTTGGGTCTATAGCGAGCCCGTGCCAGCCACGCCGATACAGCGCGTAGGTGTTGGAGTACAGATGCGGATGATACGCGCCCACATCAACGTAGTACCCGTCGTTGTTTGAACGGAAGAATGCCCCCACTACGGCGTCTTCGCCGAACTGCGAGTAAGAATGCTTAACACCCTTACCAAGCAGGAATTTTACAAATGTTTTTATGATCGCAAACAGCATGATGTTGTGTGGGCACGGGGAGACTCGAACTCCCAAGGATTACTCCATACGCTTCTGAGACGTACGCGTATACCAATTCCGCCACGTGCCCGTGCAACTAAGTTACACTATTTTGTTTGCCCACGCATCACGCACCTGCAAGGTTCCCCCGTCATCAAACATTGAAAGTGTTTTAAGCTCATCTTTAGAAACCCATCTGATTTCCTCCAACTCACTACTGTCCACCTTAATGTCTGCACCAGCCATAGTGCAGGTATAAACGATAAATACCTGATGCACTTTCGTTCTAAAATGATAGTTGCGCTCTATTTGAAACGGCCGTACATCCGTTACCTCAACACCTAACTCCTCTTTTATTTCGCGTTTAATACCCTCTACCGGCGTCTCACCGTCGTGGAGCCTGCCGCCAGGGAATTCCCACACCGCGTCTCCAACACCTCGACATACTAAAATCTTTCCGTCTTTCTCGATGATCGCTTTTTGAGCGACGTTGCCGTTAAAGTGCTTGAGATGATCTTCCATTGTGCGGGCGCTAGGGATCGAACCTAGGACCTTTCGAGTATCAGTCGAATGCTCTACCAACTGAGCTACGCCCGCATGTGCACGTGTGCAGAAGATACTAGCAAAAATTAGGGCTTAATGCTACCTTTGCGGTGGGTAGGTTGCTACCCGTTTGAACTAAGAGGTCCATTATGCAAGGTGGTGTCATCGTCTGCGGACACGTTCGTCCTGCCTTGATTTCGAGCCACAGGATGAGGCTCAAACGTGGTCCGACAGCGTCCGACAAGCTCGTGAGTTAACCTGAAAGGAGAACTGACCACCACCAGAGGCTCGTCGCCTCACATCGTTTCTGCGCCGTCCCCACAAGGGACGGCGTTCTATTTTTTTACATAGCGCAAAAACCACCCGCTTCAATAAAGATTGGGTGTTTTTGCTTGAAATTGAATTGATTAGTGATCACACTGTGCAAAAGAAATATGAGAAGAAACATTCTTTCTCTTGTTCCGTTTTTTACCTATTTTCCGGCACTGTACTCCAATGCGTACTCTGTAGGTATCGAATAGCCATGACGTATGTTGGCCACAAACCGAGTGCAATTTTAGGATTAGCACTATTATCCAATCTCCTTGCGGAGAATATCGCCGATTCAATTCTGTAGTCAATTGAGCTACAGAACGCTTATCAATTTGAATTGATCCACGAGCAGCTTCCGCTACCCGTGCCTTGTTACGACTTACTCCCTGTCACCGAGCTTACCGTGAATCATCTTGCGATGATCTTCGGGTGCTCCCGGCTCCCTTGAGTTGACGGGCGGTGAGTACAAGACTTGAGAACGTATTCACCGCGGTATAGCTGACCCGCGATTACTAGCGATTCCGGCTTCATGAGGGCGAGTTGCAGCCCTCAATCCGAATTGGGCACACATTTAAAGATTTGCTCCACCTTACGGTATTGCGTCTCGTTGTTATGTGCATTGTATCATGCGTGCAGCCCAGGATATCAGAGGGACATGCTGATCTGGCGTCATCCCCACCTTCCTCTCCCGTGAGGGAGCAGTCTCGCCTGACATATAAAACAGGCAACGGGGGTTGCGTTCGTTACCCCACTGAAGGGAACAACTCAAGCCACGAACTGACGACGACCATGCATCACCTGCCCAGCCGTCTTGCGAGGTCCAAAGTTTCCTAAGGATTTCGTCTGGGTTTCAAACCCTGGTGAGGTTCTTCGTTTGTCATCGAATTGAGCCGCATGATCCACCGCTTGTGCAAGTCCCCGTCTATTCCTTTGAGTTTTAATCTTGCGATCGTACTACCCAGGCGGATAACTTAACGCGTTAGCTTCGCCTCACAGAGGGTCGATACTCCGTAAAGCCAGTTATCATCGTTTAGGGCGTGGACTACCGGGGTATCTAATCCCGTTCGCTACCCACGCTTTCGTGTTTCAGCGTCAGGAGTGCGCCAGTAAAGTGCCTTCGCATTTGGTGTTCCCCAAGATATCAACGGATTTCACCCCTACACCTTGAGTTCCCTTTACCTCTCGCATCCTCTAAGCTATGCCGTTTCCCCCGCGCCTCCTGGGTTAAGCCCAAGATCTTTCACGAAAGACTAACATAGCCGCCTACACACCCTTTACGCCCAGTGATTCCGGATAATGCTTGGGGCCTCTGTATTACCGCTCCTGCTGGCACAGAGTTAGGAGCCCCTTATTCATGCGCTAACGTCAATTACTTCCTCACGCATAAAAGATGTTTACGTCCCGAAGGACTTCGTCCATCACGCGGCGTCGCTCCGTCAGGCTTTCGCCCATTGCGGAAGATTCTCGACTGCAGCCACCCGTAGGTGTATGGGCCGTGTCTCAGTCCCATCGGTGGGGGTCACCCTCTCAGGTCCCCTAAGCGTCATAGCCTTGGTAAGCCGTTACCTTACCAACTAGCTGATGCTCCGCAGGCCGCTCAAAAAGCGGGTTGCCCCTTTAGTATCGCTACACCATCTGGAATTACCCCGTCTTTCGACGAGCTATGCCAGACTTTTCGGTGCGTACCTGCGTATTACTACCTCGTCTGCCGGTTGCCTTGCGGCCCCCTTGACTTGCATGCCTTATCCACGCCGCCAGCATTCATCCTGAGCTAGGATCAAACTCTGAAAAAAGATTCAAGATTTGAATCTAGACTCGATGAACGGAACAAGAGAAAAATTACTTCTTCTCTCATCTTCACCCTTCTTACTGTTGGAAAGACAGAAAGAGGGCTGCCTTCAGAGTGGATCTGAAGGACTTCTTTTGCTTGCTTGATTATCTTCCTCACTTGTACATGAGAAAGAAATCGGTGTGATCTCTTTTCCAACGTTCAATTACTCCGCTGGAAAAGCTATTCTTATGTCAAAAAACAAGCCCGCCAGAGGGCGGGTTTTCTCAAAACGAGATTCACCTACCGTCTAAGCAGTCATGAAGCCATTATAGTCATATATAGGGGGGAGTCAAGCCCTGTTTTATGGCTCTACATCACCCTAAAGTTCTTAAATTGCCAAGGGTCGGCGGAGGTATCTTCAGGAAAAAGTGGGTTCTTGCGCTCACGCAGCGGCGTCCAATTGGTGTACTTGCCGTGCACAATGCCGAGGTACGGCGTAGCAATATCGAGTATTCGGCGAAAGTCTAAATCTTCTGGTTCGCAAATACCGCGCTTCTGATTTTCGAGCGCCCAAATGAGCGCCGACATAGCACCAATGGCAACTTGCATGGTCGTCGCATTTTGGTGAGGCAACAGTTCGCGCACTTGCGCGATAGAAAGGTCAGAGCCAAACCAGTACGAACGTTTTTTGTGACCCATGATCAGAACACCGAGTTCGTCTGAACCTGTTTCAATTTCATCCATCAAAATGCGCTTTTTGCGCGGCTGCTTCCAGTTGTTGCCTGCGTATTCGCGCAAAGAAAGAACGGCGTCGTCGCACGGATGATACGCATACATCATGGTGGGGCGATACAGCACGTTCCCCTGTTCATCAAACACCGTGTAGTAGTCGGCTGTCGTGATCGACTCATCATGAGTAATCAAAAAGCCGTGGTACGGGCCCTCACGTGGTGTCCAGGAGCGCACTGGCGTGAGTGCGCCGGGGCGGTCGAGGTAGATAGCGGCCTTGCGGCCAATAGTGTGCTCGTGTGCATCTTGAGGAAGTTCCTTTTCATGGGTGCCCCAGCCAAGCTCCACCGGCTGCGTTGCCTCGCTCAAAAACCCTTCGACAGACCAGGTACTTACAAACTCATCCGGCTGTTTAGAAACGGGGGTGTCCTGCGTGTCGCGTTCGGCGGTTTGTATGACGCGCACTTTTAGCTCTTGCATTAGCTTGGCCCACTCGGCCCGGTTGCTAGGAGTGCCTAGTGCTGCCGCACCGTTGCCAATACTAATAGCAATATCCAAGAGCGCTGCTTTTATAAAATGAGACACCAGGCCCGGGTTCGCGCCGTGGTTAACAATAGCGGTTGAACCCTCTTTATACTTTTCTTTTAGTTTCAAAAATTCTTCGCGCTGAGCGTAATTGGTACGCTGCTCGGGCGTAAGCGACGCATCGGTCGAAAACCCAGGCCAACGCTCGGTTGAGGTGTCGACATACAGGACCCCGTTCTTTTGACACCAAATAATCAGATCGTTCGAGGACGTCTCGACCGAGAGGTTAAGTAAAAAGTCGCCAGAAGCGAGGTACTTTTTAAGCACCGTGGCATAGTTGTCAGGAGTAAGGGCATCGACGACGAAGTCGACACCAAACTGAGCCGCCACCTGCTTCCCTGTTTCATCCGCAGTCATAATACGCATGCGCTCCGGCGTTATGTCAGTGTGGCGCATAAGCATAGGCAAAATAGCCTGGCCAATAGAGCCACAGCCCAACATTAATAGGCGGCCAGGAAAGACCGCTTTAGTGTAGAGCTCTTTTGTGCTGCCACTCGCTGCTCCGTTTGTTGTGTTGGTGTCGGTCACGTGTCCGTTTGAGCCGTTACCGTTTTTAGTATCCATTCGACAAAAATAAATAGCTACTTTCTTGTGTAGCCTTATGTGTTTATACTCTTCTCTCGCCAGATGTAAAGAGTTTTCGGCTATGCAGTGTGCATAGTTGCAAGCGCGGCCTCAACTTGGGCAAACAATTCTTCCTGCGTGCCGTTGTTTGTTAGGACAATATCCGCCTTTTCAATAACACCCTTCAAGTTTTGTTTACTTGGGTCAGTATTGCTCCATTCGCGCTCTTCGTCTGCGACAAATTTTTCAAATGAGATCTGGTCGGTCTCCGATGCCCGCTTATAAATCCGGTCATAGCGGGTACGCTTGTCAGCATCAACCGCCCACAGTGTAGCGCCATGTGACGCAAGGTGCATTACCTCTCCCACCGTACGGATAGACTCTATAACCACATCACCACCCTCTGCACCCGCGCGCCGCAAGGCTTCTTCAGTAAAGTAGCCTGGGCCGTGCTGGGCACGCAGATCATTGGCCACCTCGGTAATAGTGTCCCGGTTTACCGGCAAACCTCTTTTTTGAACGTCTTCTATGAAAAAAGCCCGGGCCGAGAAATGCTTAAACCCTTTGGTTTTTAAATACTCAACTACAGTGCCCTTTCCTGCACCGAGCGTGCCGGTGATACCGATTATCATTACTTATTTTTCTTACCTGACCAACGCTGCCAAACAACGAGGAGTGGTGACGCAAGGAAGATCGATGAATACGTTCCTGCGATCATACCGACAATGAGTGTGAGGGAGAAGTTCTTCGTTGCCTCAGGACCAAGGAAGTAGAGTGCTACAAGCGTAATTACCACCGTTACACTGGTATTTATTGAACGTGTGAAGGTCTGCATAATGCTGTGTCCGACCACGCTTTCAAACTCTTCATGGCGGCGCGCCTCTTCATTGCGTCGCAAGTTTTCGCGGATGCGGTCAAAGATGACGATCGTGTCGTTGATTGAAATGCCTAAAATAGTGAGGAGCGCCACAATAAAGAGCGAGTCTACCTCTGCACCAACCATATGACCCAAGAAGGCAAAGAGGCCGAGTGGAACCAATATGTCATGAAGCAGAGTGATAATTGCTACCACGCCATACTTCCATGACTGCACCGGCTTTGAAACATGTCTGAAGGCAAAGGCGATGAACAAAATGATTGAAATGACGATAAGCGCGATTGCGATCCATGCTTTGGTCAAAAGTTCATGACCAAGAGATGGGCCCACCGAGGTAAACTGATCTTCCTGTACGGTGCCTAGTGTGCCAAGCTTGGCCAAAAGTGCGTTGCGCTCGTCGTTAGAGAGGTCGCGCTGGCGCAGAATGTAACCATCGTCGCCGGTTGGCTGTATACGCACCTCGCCAAGGTTAAGGGGCTCCACCGCTTCGTGTACGCGCTCTACAGCAGGCCGGCTCTCCGGATAGCTCACCTCAAGGAAGGAGCCTCCCACGAGGTCAATACCAGGTTTAAGGCCCCACATGACGATGGCCACAATAGCGAAGGCGGAAAGAAGCGCGGGCAAGATAAAGAAATATTTTTCGTACTTGGTGATATTCATATTATTTTCGGAGTCCTGAACGCAGAAGGAAGTGGCCGAGCCGCGACGTTTCTTTAACTCCGAGCGCCAAGAGGAAGGTGCGTGAGATAGTAATAGCGGAGAGCATAGAAACGACGACGCCGATACCGAACACCAACGCAAACCCCTTAATGAGCGAGGTGCCGAACCAGAAGAGAATCACAGCGGCAATGATGTGTGCAATGTTGCTGTCGCGGATAGCGAGCCAGGCACGCGCAAAGCCTTCGCGAATTGCCGCCTCGGCCTTTTTGCCCGCTGCAAGCTCTTCTTTAAGACGCTCTGCAATAAGCACGTTGGCGTCGACCGCTAGACCTACCGAAAGGATAAACGCTGCAATACCTGCTGCGGTAAGAACCACGGGAACTAGCTTAAAGATCGCCAGCATCAAGACTACGTATATAAGTAGAGAAAGTACGGCAACAACGCCCGGCAAGCGGTACCAGAAGATCATAAAAGCTGAGAGCGCCAAAAATCCTACAATTCCCGCCAGAATGCCGGCATGAACTGCCTCTTCACCCAAAATGGCACCAATGGTCTGTGTTGATGCAAGCACGATCGGTACTGGGAGTGCACCTAGATTAAGATTGCGCACCAACTCTTTGGCGCTCTCCGCAGTAAAGTTACCCGAGATAATTGCAGTGCCGTTAGTGATGTGAGCCTGCACCACCGGTGCAGAAATAAGAGACCCATCAAGAAAGATGGCTATCTGCTTGCCGATATTGGCACCCGTGAGATCAGCGAAAAGTTTTGCACCTTCTGCATTAAAATCAACGCGCACGGTTGGCTGGCCCTGTATCATCTGATTGCCGCCAAAGTCGAGCGCCGCACGAGAAAGTAATGCACCGGTAAGGCCTGTGTCTGTAAATGCCTCAGGATTTGGTTGACCGTTTTCTCCTACGAGAGACTCTTCCATCCCCGCTTTAACAAGTTTGAACTCAAGAAGCGGCGTCTGGCCTATCATTTTTACGGCTTCGTCTACGTCGGTAACACCCGGAAGTTCAACCACGAGACGCTGTACGCCGCCGCCGAGCGCACCGCCCTGCTGGGTTTGTACCACTGGCTCGCCAACGCCAAAGGCGTTAACACGGCGCTCGATAACCTCGCGCAAACTGGCAAGAGCATCACCCACTTCAGCCGCTGGCACCTTGCTGGTGTCGGCGTTGTACACCAAGTGCGTACCGCCCGAAAGGTCGAGGCCAAGCTTAAAGTCAAAACGGCCACCAGCACCCGTTGTATTCCATACAAAAAACCCTATCGCCAAGGAGGCGAGGAGGACCATGACCGCGCTGTAACGCAACTTGAACATAGTATTTTAAAATTATATAACCGTCATTTGCTCGGAAATAAACAGGGTTTATTTCACTCGCTACGCTAGGTTATGGCAAAACAGTAGCAGATTTAGTCCCGCTTCGCCAGCTGGAATAAGTTCTTAAAAATCATAGCTACTGCGATAGGCCCAATGCCGCCTGGCACCGGTGTAAAAATACTAGCCACCTCCGCACACGCAGGATCCGCGTCCCCCGCAAGCTTGCCCGCAGCTTCTGAGGTGCCGGCATCAATAAGTACCACCCCCTCTTTGAGCATGTCTGGTTTTACGAGCCCTGGCTCGCCAGCACCCAAGACGACTATATCTGCATCTTTAAGAGCAGAAAGAGAACCTTCGCTCTGAGTGATAACGGTTACGTGCGCGCCCAGCTCTTTTAATAGTTCTGCAGCCGGCGCACCCACCAACCTCCCCTTTCCTACCACCACGGCTGTTTTACCTAGTGCAGAAACATTTCCACGCACCAGCACTTCTGAAATTGCACCAGCCACTGGCGTATGTACTAACGGCTTGGGGCTAATAGCGTCTAAATCTTTTTCTGACGGAATTGCAGCAATGAGCTCATCTGCATTCGGGTGCGGCAGCTGCACAATAATGCCATCACAACTTTGCACCAGGTCAGCAAGTTCGCCACGCACCACCTCCACGCCGAGACGCTCGGCAACCCGGGTCTTTATTTTTACAAATGAGTCTGTTGCCGCCTCTTGTACGCCAACTACAATACCGAGCTTCTTACCGCGCAACGAGTCGCCTAGGCTCACGACAATCTCCTCGGCTATTTTTTTACCGTCGATAATCACCCCCTAGTTATACCAGACCTGCTAGTTTTTTCAGCTCTGCAATGCCGTCTTCAAGAGATACGTTTGGCTGCCACCCTAGGAGCTTTTTTGCGAGACTGTTGTCAGCCAAGGTGTCATGCGGCTCCAACCGTGCCGGAACGTGCTCAACCGGTCCACCAATAAGTTCTGCAACGCGATTTACAGACGCATTTTTACCAACACCTATATTTATTACTTCTCCCTTACCTACTTTTTCACTTTCTGCCGCAAGTAGGTTGGCCTTAACGACATCATACACATGCGTAAAGTCGCGGGTCTGCGTACCGTCGCCGGTAATGGTCATGGGTTTCCCCTCTATTCTTTGCTGTAAAAATCTTGCGATCACGAGCGCATAGGCACCTTCAGCACTGGCGCCGGGACCGTACACATTAAAATAACGAAGCGACACCGTGGGCAGTCCGTAGATTTCTGAAAATACGCGACAGTAATGCTCCCCCATATATTTATGAAGTGCATACGGACTCTGAGGTCGTGCGGGCATATCTTCCTTAAGGGGCATAGTGTCCTGGTCGCCATACGCCGAGCTCGAGGCAGAATAGATAACCTTTTTAACACCGGCATTGCGCGCAGCAAGAAGTACATTGAGGGTACCGGAAACATTTATTTCGTGAGTCTCTGCAGGATTCTCTATAGAATATTGCACTCGAGGAAGCGCGGCCAAATGAAATACGTAATCTGCACCCTTAAACGCCTGATCGAGCACCTTAACATCACGAACGTCAATGCCTTTTTCAATATCAACTTCAACCACCCCCCACCCTTTTTCCCGAAGCGCTTTGCAGAGATGCGTGCCAATAAAACCACTGCTGCCTGTAACTACCGCTTTCATATATGTTTATTTAAACTCCACTCCGGGTTAGAAGTTTCTTGATTGTTTTGAGAATAATAATGGCATCAAGCGTTATAGATCGATGTTTCAAGTAATACAAATCGTAAGACAGCTTTTCGCGTGTTGCCTCTACTTCGGTGCCATGATGCGGATGATTGTCATGGTAGAGCTGCGCCCAACCAGAAAGGCCTGGTTTAACCAAATGTCGCACCCCGTAATACGGAATTTCCTTCTCATATTCTTCAACAAGCGCCGGAAATTCGGGCCGTGGCCCCACCAAAGACATGTCGCCACGTAACACGTTCCAAGCCTGAGGAAACTCGTCCAATCGGCTTACCCGAAGAAACTTTCCAAACGGTGTTACCACATGCTTGCTCTTTAGCACCTCACTTCCCTGGTCTGTGCCACTCATACTGCGGAATTTGAGCATAACGAATGGCTGATTATTTTGCCCCATGCGTACTTGGGTATAAAAAACCGGACCGCCATCTTGCAGTTTTATGATGAGTGCAAAAAACGGGTAGCACACAAGGGGTACTACACTCAACAGAACCCCGACCACAATATCTATAAATCTTTTTGCTCCGTCATAGAGCATGTGCGCATAGCGCGAGATATTGCGTGCAAACCACCGATCATCAAGTATAGAAAGTGGAATGCGCCCGAGCACCTGTTCGTAGAGCGCCAAGGCATCAAAGAAACGTACCCCCATTGAAAGAAGGTTATACATTTGTGGAAACGCACTCGCCACCTTGGGGTCGTTAAAATCGGCAATGATGTAACGGGCATTGTGTATAAGGAGTGCCTGTTCCACTTCGTGCGCTATTGAAACCCCATTAGGGTGAATAGTGGCTGCAATGCGCACAGGAGCAAACGGAGAGTTTGCAAGTACTTGTGCGAGCTCAAGCACCTCAGCTCGCCCGCCGACCACCAGCGCCTTTTCTGGCTTAGAGAAGCCCAGGCGTGGGAATAACACTGCACGCCAAATTAAGATAAGTGGAAACGAGATCACTAGGTACACAAAGAGAATTGTTTTTGGTGCAATGCCAAAAAATGGCACCACGAAGAAAAACAATGCCGCCAAAAACATATTTACTATCTGTGCATAGAGCAACGTCGACGAGAGCGCGCGACGTGCGAGAATGATTGAACGGCCCTCATAGAGTCCGGCAATAAAGTAGACCACTACCCATGCCGCAAAGAGGTAAGCAAAGGGCTCAAGATGGAGCTCAAACAGGCTCCAAGTGGGCACCTCGGCATTGCGCACCAGGAGCGAGAGCCACAGTGCAAAGACGAAGAAGACAAGGTCCCCCACAAATAAAATGAGTGTCCGGGGGCGAAAGACGGTTGCCATAGCGTGCATACTATTATACAACATTATTATGAAAAGAAAAGTCGCATACGCAGTATGAAAAATGTACTGATGGTCATTACGAAGGCCAATTGGGGTGGTGCCCAGAAGTATGTCTTTGACCTAGCTAGTGGGCTTCCAACAGCAGAATTTGACGTTTCCGTGGCCTTTGGACAGCCTGGCAAACTTTCCGAGGAACTCCAAAAGGCAGGGATACCGACCCATCCCATACAGGCCCTGCAGCGCGACGTTTCGTTTAGTGCCGATATAAAAAGTTTGTTTGAGCTCCGTCATCTGTTTAAAAAGGAGCGCCCCGATATTGTTCACCTGAACTCCTCTAAAGCTGGTGCCGTGGGAGCGTTGGCTGCGCGAATGGCCGGCGTGCCACGCATTATTTTTACCTCACATGGGCTCGTGTGGGAGGAAAAACGAAATCCAATTTCAAAACTCTTCATCTATCTACTCTCACGTTTCACCTTCGCGCTCTGCCATGTTGTTATTACGATCTCAAAACAAAATCAGCAGCATGTACCTCGCAGCGTACTTATTTACAACGGCATTGGCACTATAACGTTTGGATCAGGCGACATCATCCGCAAGGCATTCCCCACAGGAGCTAAAATTGTCGGAACGGTGGGAGAACTCACTCATAACAAAAATCAGATCGCCCTTATTGAACAAGCTAAAAAAGATGCGGGCATGTTTGTGGCTATTGTAGGCGAAGGTGAACTTCGCAGTTTTCTTGAGCAGAAAATTAAAGAATATGGCTTGGAGCAGCGCGTAAAACTTTTTGGGTTTATACCAGCGAATGAAGTGATGAGGGGCTTTGATGTATTTGCGCTTCCCTCGCATAAAGAGGGGTTACCCTATGTACTGCTTGAAGCACGGCAGGCAGGCCTACCTATAGTTGCTAGCCAAGTGGGCGGCATTCCTGAAATACTAGACGACTCTAACGCACAGGAGTTCTCCCTCGAAAAAATGGTGGATAAAACGGTGGAGGTCTATCGCAACTGATCGTAGCCGCCGCTAAATTCTTTTTTAAGTGCGTCGCGTGGCGTAACGCGGGCATACGCACGCATACCGGAAAGTAGACCAAGCACTAGAAACTCTGCGAGTAAGTGCGAGCCACCGTAGCTCATAAATGGAATCGTGGTCCCTGTAACTGGGAGTAGCCCCATATTAATTCCTGTGTGGAGTGTAAAGTGCGCCAAAAAATAAAACAGTACCCCGTAGGCAAACAGCGTTTCAAAATTGGTCGCGCCACGCGATGCTGCTTTAAGGATCCGCACAAACAACACCCCATACAGAGTAAACACGAGTACTACTCCGACAAATCCCCACTCCTCGGCAAAGGCGGCAAAGATAAAGTCGGTTTGGTACTCGGGTAGAAATCGGAGCTTAGACTGCGTGCCGTAGCCTATGCCTTTACCAAAAAACTCTCCTGAACCTACTGCAACGGTCGACTGATAGGCGTTATACCCTGCCCCCTGAATGTCAGTAAGCGGATGCAGGAAGGTTAATATGCGCTCTTTTTGATAGTCTTGAAATCCGAAGGTCCAGAGGCCTGCAAAAGCCGTAACGCCAATAAGTGCCATCGCCGCCAGGTGGATACGCGAAATACCAGACAGAAGCACCATACCAAGCCAGATGGTGCCAATAATAATCGCCGAACCAAAATCCGGCTGCAGTGCCACCAAGGCAAACACTACAAACATGTACGCACCCGATACTAAAATATGACGCACGTTTCGTATCTCAATATGCCGCCGCGAAAAATACTTAGCGAGCACAATGATGAGCGCGATCTTTACAAACTCAACGGGCTGAAGCGCAAAAGGCCCAAGATCAAACCAGCTCTTTGCACCTTGCGTAGCTGTGCCCGCAAGAACCAAAAAAACGAGCGGGAGTAAACATACAATATAAATACTGGCTGCAACGGTACTGCGACGCAAGAAGCGCCAATCAACCATGCTGGCTGCAAAAAAAACGATAACGCCAACTAGGAGCCATATCGCCTGCCTGCCAGAGAAGGGATCTTCTGGCGTAAATGAGGCCATCGTCACAAGGCCGAGCACGCCAAGAAATGCAGCTGTACTAAAAGCCACCCAGTCAACTGAGAGCCCGCGTATGCGTGCAAGCAGGGGCATTAGAACGACGGGAGGATAGTTATCTCGGCACGAGCAACTCCCTCAAAGCCGCCAGCCCAGGTAAAGATAATGGGTTCAGACGACTGGGCGGCTATCCGATCAATGATTGTTTTTGATGCCGCACGCGCCACACCACTGCGGTCAAATACTACCGCAACAACTGAAATGGCGCGCACTTCTTTGAGCGAGTCATTGGTTACCGTAGCCGTAAGGCGTGCCCCATCTTGGGCTAACGTTTGTTCAGTGATACGAAGGGGTGGAAGCTTATCAGCAGACACCTTGCTCCAGGTAGCCGCACTCGTAAATTCAAATAGCGTGCGAGCAACCGTGCGATTACCCACGTCTACATTTGTTTCAAGTATTGGTACCGTTTGCAGGGGCGGAATATCGGTAACTCCCTGCCGCTCTACCACCAGCGAATTTTTTTCATCAAAAATACGGAAAGAATAATGAACCCCTTTTGCACCCGAGCCTACATTGGGGTTCTGAATATATGCCGCTACCGTATAAAAGGGTGACGCCGCCGGGAACGCTCGCGCCCACAGCAAGTTAAGTGGCTTTTCCTGGTCTTTGCATACGCGCGCGCAGGAGCCGCCGCAATCTACCCCAAGCTCGCTTCCATTCTGCCTGCCGTCCCGGCAGGTAGGGTCTGCGGTAAAAAATGTTTGATATCCTACGAATAAAATAACTGTCGCAAGAACTGACGCAACCACATAGTACAGTAGCTGCCTTCGTGCACTCCAAGATAGGGCCATAACGCTATTCTATCAAAAAATAGGGGCGGCGCTTTACCAGCGCCGCCCTTGGTTATTGGTTGTGACCTCCGTTGCCGTTGGCATGCAGGTCACAGAGCTCCTGGAAGCTCATTTCTTCGCTGATGATGAACCGGGGAAGCCCGTCCGCCCCCTCAGGGTCGGCCACCTCGAGAGTCGAGTCCAGCCTCACGAAGTGCATCCTGGCTTCAGGCGGCACCAGCCGCTCGCCCTCGTCGTTCTTGAGATAGGTCAGAACTCGACGACACTCCCCGCAGCTGTGGAGCGTGTCCGGGTTCAGGTTGCTTGCATGATCGAGGTTGCGGTTCCCCACCACGACCATGCCGACGATCCGGCGAAAGCCAGCATGGTAAGCGGCCAGAACCGGTGGCGGTTCAGCACAGATCGGCCGGGCAAATTCGTCGGCCTTAACATTCGCGCCGAGGAAGACGCGAAAGCGTTCTGCCGGTTTTGGATGAGGCCGGTACGCGAGCACCGCTGTTCCAACCCGGAACTCACGGTAGGATTGAGCGCGTTTGGCTGCAGCCAGCGCGCGGTTTATTAGACCTTCCTTCCTCCCCTCCCACTCAAAGGGGAGGAGATCATTCTCAGGCAACTGCATGTTCATGCGACCCTCGCTTCTCTCTTTCAATATTGTCGTTCTAGGTAAAATTATATCACATTTATACACAAAAAGCAAGCTTTTATCAGCTTGCGAATAAAGGAGATTTTAGAGACTCTGTTCTGGCGGTTAGCTACTCTCCCGGCCGGTAAAGGCAGGTACCATCGCCACTAGCGAGCTTAACTTCCGTGTTCGGAATGAGAACGGGTGTGACCCCGCCGTTAAACCACCAGAACAGAATTCCCAAAAATTGGGCAGATTTGAAAAAATAGAATGACAACAGATTATTGCGGCGCTCAAACCTCTCTCTGGAAACTTTGATCGATTAGTACTCCTTGGCTAAACATCTTGCGATGCGTACACCTAGAGCCTATCAACGTCATCATCTCTGACGGATCTTAATGATTACTCATCTTAGAGTCGGCTTCGCGCTTAGATGCTTTCAGCGCTTATCCAATCCGAACATAGCTACCGAGCATCCCCTTGGCAGGAGAGCTCGCAGACCAGTGGTTCGTTCATTCCGGTCCTCTCGTACTAGGAACAAATCTCTTCAATAATCGACGCCTGCAGTAGATAGGAGACCAACCTGTCTCACGCATGTTCTCACTTGTTACCAAGTGCATTGGACTATAACTTCACCTCGCCATAATGGCGGGCTGCTAACGTTTAGTCTCTACGGGTGCTTGCAAGTTTCATTGAGGACCCAACAAGAGTTGGGTGTGGCTGGGGAACTAGGATTTGAACCTAGATTTATCAGCTGTCGGGCTGATTGTTCTAACGTTGAACTACTCCCCAGCAAACTAAAGAACTCTTCCTCAATGAAACTCACAAACTTCCCTCGGTATCATCCTTCGAGTGTTAATCGAATTGGACTTCACCGATATAAGTTAGCTTCTTCTCAGATATACATCTGAGACCGCCGTGATTGGTTGCTCTACTTTCTTTCTTATATATGTCTTGCGACATATGTTCTTAAACGAAACATTCTCGTGGGGTTCAGACTGTCCTGACTCCGAATTTCTTCGGGATCAAAACGGTCTGAACCCAGCTCGCGTATCTTTTTAAATGGCGAACAGCCATACCCTTGGGAGCTTCTCCACCCCCGGGATAAGATGAGCCGACATCGAGGTGCCGAACTCCGCCGTCGCTATGGACGCTTAGGCGGAACTAGCCTGTTATCCCCAGAGTAGCTTTTATCAGATAATCTTCCATGGCGTCTAATGCCTATGGTCGGTTCACTATAGCCTGCTTTCGCACCTGCTCGGCATTCACGCCTTACAGTCAAGCACCCTTTTGCTATTACGCTATCGGCACGGTTTCCATTCGCGCCTAGGGTACCTTAATGCACTCCTCCGTTACTTTTTGGGAGGATAGCGCCCCACTAAAACTACCCACCAGATACTGTCTCGATACCGTTTTGCGGCACCGGTTAGCACATACAATTTTTAAGAATGGTATTTCACTGTCGAGTATTACGGAACCAAAATCCCGCACATAACCTCTCCCATCTATGCTACGCAGAAAAACCGTATGGGCAATATCAAGCTGTAGTAAAGCTTCTGGGGTCTTTTCGTCTATCTGCAGGTAACCGGCATCTTCACCGGTACTGTATTTTCACCGAGCTGTGCTCCGAGACAGTTCCCCAGTCATTACACTATTCGTGCGCGTCTGAACTTACCAGACAAGGAATTTCGCTACCTTAGGACGATTATAGTTATCGCCGACATTCACCAGGGCTTACACAGTTCACCAATACATCTTGCGACATATCAACGACCGTGGTTGACCTTCTGGCATTGGTCAAGTGTCACCCCCTATACATCCTCTTACGAGTTCGCAGGGAGCTGTGTTTTTGGTAAACAGTTGCCAGGGAGACTTTCGCTGCGGCCCTTCAATAAAGAAGGGCAGGCCTTATTCCGAAGGTACGGCCGATTTTTTGCCGAGTTCCTTGGAGCACACTCACTCGTTCGCCTTGCTCTACTCGAGCTGATCACCTGTGTCGGTTTGCGGTACGGTCGTACGCACAGTTAAGTTTAGAAGTTTTTCTTGGCGAGCTCTTCGCTGACGTCTCCTGCCCAAAGGCAGGATATACCATCCTCTCGATGTCGCTATTAAAAGCAGTACCGCGGATTTTCCTGCGATACCCATCTAGAAAGGCCGGCCGCTAATCCAATAAAGCGTGCCAACTTATCTCTCGCGTCACTCCATCACCTGTGCGCCGGTCAGGGAATATTAACCCTGTGTCCATCACCTGCGGCTTTCGCCATCGGCTTAGGCCCGACTAACCCTTCGCTGATCACCATCGCGAAGGAAACCTTGATCTTTCGGCGTGCGGGGATCTCACCCGCATTGCGGTTACTTGTGCCTGCATTCTCTCTTCCATACGCTCCACTATGGGTCGCCCCTTTAGCTTCATTGCGAATGGAATGCTCTCTTACCACGTGCATGTGCCGAAGCACACACACATCCTCAGCTTCGGTATCGTGTTTAAACCCCGATTATCTTTGGCGCAAGATCTCTCGATGAGTGAGCTGTTACGCTTTCTTTTAATGATGGCTGCTTCTAAGCCAACATCCTCATTGTCTAAGAAATCTCACCTCCTTGTGATGTACTTAACACGAATTTTGGGACCTTAACTTGAGATCTAGGACTCTTCTCCTTTTGTACGGTGGAGCTTAGCCCCCACGTACTAACTGCCATATAACAGTAGCGGTATTCGGAGTTTGATAGGATTCGCGAGCTTGCGCCCTGTCGAATCCTTCCAGTGCTCTACCCCCACTACTCAATAAATATGACGCCAACCCAAAAGTTGTTTCAGAGAGAACCAGCTATTACAAGGTTCGATTAGCTTTTCACTCCAACCCACAAGTCATCCGATAGTTTTGAACGGCTAAACGGTTCGGGCCTCCATCTGTCTTTCGACAAACTTCACCCTGCTCATGGGTAGCTCACCTTGCTTCGGGTCTAATGCGTACGACAAACGCGCTATTCACACTCGGTTTCCCTGAGGCTCCAGACTCATCGTCTTTAGCCATAACGCCGTACACATTAACTCGCAGGCTCATTCTTCAATAGGCACGCGGTAGAGGTATTGCTACCTCATCCACTCATTGTAGACATATGGTTTCAGTTCTATTTCACTGTCCTTCCGGACTGCTTTTCACCTTTCCCTCACGGTACTAGTTCACTATCGGTCTTTAAAAGTATGTAGCCTTACCGGTTAGTTCCGGCACATTCACTCAAGCCATTCGTGTCTTGAGCTACTCAAGGACATTGTAAAAGTTGTTTCGTTTTCGCCTACAGGACGTTCGCCTTCTAGGGTTTGGCTTCCCAGCCAATTCGGCTAACAAAACAATTTGTAACTTTTTTCTACTCGAAGTAGATAACAATGCCTTACGACCCCGAGACTTACTCGCACCACTCGATATTGCTATCAAGCGGTTTGAGCAAGTCTACGGTTTGGGCTAGATTCGTTTTCGCTCGCCGCTACTAACGAAATACCTATTGGTTTCTTTTCCTCTCGGTACTGAGATGTTTCACTTCCCGAGGTTTGCATCGTACATTGCTGCACGATTCTAAAAATTTCTTTTTAGAGAGTTTCCTCATTCAGAGATCTCCGGATTGTAGGTTGCTTGGCACCTCCCCGGAGCATATCGCCGCCACGCCGCGTCTTTCATCGCCTTTTAAAGCCTAGGCATCCACCATACGCCCTTAAGTTTCCATTACTCCCGCATAGGAGTAAAAGAAGCTTGAGAACCGCAATAATCTGTTGTTACCTTGTAGCGCGATTAACTGCTACAAGTTTTTGCTATTTTTTCTACCTGCCCATTTACACGCCCACAAAAAGACCCACATTGGAAGTGGTCGTGCAATGGAATTCAGTTGTCAAAGGTCGCCATATTTTGAGAAGAAAAAAACCCGCTTTTCGCGGGACAACACACGATTCAATATCGTGCCTTATCGCCGCCTAGTGGATTGGTTTGTCTTAAACATATGGATAAAGAGAGTATATACCCATGTATATACAGTGTCAAACATAGCAAAACCGCCCCGGAATGGGGCGGTTTTGCGGCCTAAAACAAGGGTGTTTTAACGGCGATTCATGTCCTCGCGAGTCTTCTCGATAAAGCGTGCAGCAGCCTCTTGACCGCCAAGGCCAAAGGAGAGGCCAAACGCGAGCGAGAGTGCAACCACAATACCCATGAAGAGTGTCTGGAAATACTGCGCTGCAATGCCGAGCTGAGAGAGCGCAACAATGACAGCGAAGGTCCAGATAGACCAGCGGGCAATCGTGCCAGCAAATCCTGCTGAGCGAATGCCTGCAGCACGCGCTGCACCACTTACAACACCCTGCATGAGCTCAGCAATAACTGCGCCAGCAAGAATGATAAGTACTGCAACAATAACGGTTGGGAGGAACGAAACAACTACCTGCTGCAAGAAGAGCGTAACCGGTGTAAGACCGAGAGCCTGTAGTGCTGCCATCAAGAACACGATGATGACAAACCACTTAACGAGGCCGCCCAAGAATGCGCCTGAGTCGAGGCGATAGCCTGCGCGCTCAACCACACCTTCTACACCTGCACTCTTAAGTGCATGGTCAACCTTAACCGCACGTACTGCTTGCGCAACAATGCGACCAAGGAGTGAACCCAAGAACCAACCAATAACGAAAACAATTACCGCGAACACAAAGTTCGGGATGAAGGCGATAGTGCTCTGTAGCAAATTCGAAAACGATTGCTGGAGCACCTCAGCCCACGTCTGGACAATCATATACAAACTTCTAACTCTAATAATCCGACCTAATAAAGTTCGACCTATTCATTGTAGCAACAGGCAAGGTGGTTGTCGCCTGCCGTGTGGATATGCGGAGCGTTATTTTAAGCCAATATCGAGGCGGTCGTGGACCACCTTGTGCGGGTAGTCGAACACGTCGCGCACGAGGCGGTCATTCATATTGAGACGATAAAAGAAGTCATCGGTACTCATCGAGGCGTACCGAACCTCCTTCCCTATTTCTGACTCCAATAACTTTATACTTTTGACTAACTTACCTTCATTTATGCGCTCGCCTACAATCAACAAATCGAGGCGACCATCCCATTCGTTTGCAAACACGCCAGAAACCACAACCAGTTTGAGTGTGCCGGCGCCACGCAGACGCTGATACATTTCACTGGCACGAGCAGGCGTGTTGAGAAGTAAATTTTGTAACGCGAGTATATACGGCGAGTTTGGGTTGATGCCGTAACGCACACTTGCTTTACTGCGCGCACTGCGCTCAAGAATGCCGATCTTCAAGAGCATGTTAATTTCGTTGCGGGCATCTGCTTCTTTAACCCGAGCACGGGTTGCAGCAAGCGAGACTGTAAAAGAATGGCGTGGGTTAAACAAAAAAAGCCGGAGGAGCTTTACCCGCGGAGCAGAACCAAAAAGTTTTATCAGCGTATCAGTCATACAGAAATTCAGAGAATCAGACACGTATTGTATGCAAAAGAAGCACTGGGCGCAAAAGTGGATAAGTCTGTAAAAGAGAAACCGCCGGCGCGCAAGGGGCGCCTGCGGCAAAGGTCACACTCGTCTGCGTCCGCGGATAGGCGGACCGGCCAGAAATACCATACCACCTGCAGTCGGCAGGCAGTCCAGCGACTCAAGTGCGTCGACAAGGGACGGCTTGTGGACTTCCCCCACCTTCATGCGAGCGAAGAACGCTTCACGCTCTTTTACCCTTTCAGGCGAAAAGAACTCCTTAGCTGGAGTGAACGCCATGGCACACCTCCTTTCAGCGAATCCAAGATAACACTAGCATCTAATACAAAAACTCCGGCTAGTGCCGGAGTTTTTGTTGATATCTTGTGAGAGATTACTTAAGTTCTACTTTGCCGCCAGCTGCTTCAACTGCTGCTTTGAGCTTGTCTGCATCCTCTTTCTTCATGCCCTCTTTGAGCATAGAAGGAGCTGCATCCACGAGATCCTTTGCCTCTTTAAGGCCAAGACCGAGAGCGTCCTTAACTGCTTTGATAACCTGCACTTTCTGTGCGCCAGCGTCTGCAAGCTGCACATTAAAGCTGGTCTTTTCTTCTGCTGCTGCGCCGGCACCTGCGCCTGCTGCAACGGCTACCGCTGCTGCCGATACGCCCCACTTCTCCTCAATTGCCTTGACGAGGGTGTTGAGCTCGAGCACGGTCATCTTTTCTACTGCTTCGATAATCTGTTCTTGTGTCATGGAGTTAATAATTAGTTTTTAGTTTCTGCTACCTTGCTGAGGACCACTGCAAAGCGCTGACGCGGAGAGTTGATAAGCTGCGCGAACATGCCGCGGAGCGCATCCATACCCGGGATAGCTGCAATAGCAACCATTTCATCTTTGCCAACATACTTGCCGTCAAAGATACCGCCTGCAAAGGCAAGGTGATCGCCAAACTTCTTAACAAAGACTGCGAGCTCGCGCGCTGGCGCAAGTTCGTCTTCGCCATACGCGAGTGCGATTTCACCATCAAGTTCAGGGAATGAACCCTCAAACTTAGCAGCCTCAAGACCGCGGCGCATGAGCGACTTCTTGGCCACCGTGTATCCGATATTCTGCGCACGAAATGCTTTACGCATCTCGTTCTGCTCGGCTACGGTGAGACCTTTAAAGTTTGCAAACACGAGCGTCTTTGCCTTAGTAGCAACCGTCTGAATCTTTTCTACTATTTCTGCTTTCTTCTGTTTTGTAATTGCCATAATGTTTGGGTATAAAAAATACCCTTTTAAAGGGCTTGAGTTCGACACCTCGGCCGGATGCTTTCGCAATTAACGCTCCTAGGAGCTACCGACTGTCTCTGGCCCTATATACCCAAACTATCGTGGAAACGCCACCGTGTCAATTGCAGGCACATTAAGGCTCGAAGCTATTACAATAACCCCAAACGCCACGGTAATAATGGCGAGGAAGCTAAAAAAGAAACGGAAAAATGTCTTGGTAAAAAATCGGTTCATTGAGGCTATTTTTTGCGAGGCTTATAAGCGTGCCAACTTATTATAACAAGACTTATGAGGATATAGAGGGCACTCACCCACTTGAACACTGATTCGGGTTGAGGATCAAAAAGCCCCAAACCTTTATACGTCGCGAATTGTAGTGACATGAGGGGAACGAACCAAATTGCAAACTTGGCCCACACCGAGAACGCTTGTGGCACAGCAAGTAGGATTGAAAATACTAATGCCAAGCCACCCATACCGTAATAAAGTGCATCGCCCTTAATAGAAAGAAAGTAGCAATACACACTAGGCCCGCAACTATAGACGTCCCGTATAAAAACTCCCACCGCTAGTCCAATCAGAGACAGCGTCAATAGTCCGAGGAGTAATTTTCTATGTCCCATATCCTAAATTATATCTTACGTTCTATTTCGTCGAGGAGCCTCAGGATTTCCTGTGCATCCGCGTCAGAAATCTTGCTTTTTATAATTTTTTTCAGAACCTTCTTACCCAAGCTCATAAGTGTTTTTGACGCCTTATTCTGTTTCTGTTTGGCAATTTTTTTCTCTATCTTCTGCACCTTGGAAAGAAGGTCTTTCTTTAACTTCAATTTACTATCCAGACTTTGAATCTTCGTCTTTAGCTGAGCGAGAAGCTTTTCCAGTGTCAGTTCAGCCCCATCGGCAACAACGATGTCATCGGTCTGATTGTCGCCATTGATGTCTACTTCAATCTCAGCGGTAGTAGGAGTGGCGGAATTAACAACAAAAGTCGCCTTAGTGTTTGTCGTGACCGGCATGTCTGAATACGTAACAACAGACGTCGTGGTGTCGTTAGAAACGTTTTCTATTTCCACAGTAGTTGGGCCCGTACCTATAGCCTTAAAGACAAAAGTGTAGATCCCCTGCTTAGGGACAAAAATATACTGGCTTTCACCAAAAGATTGGAATGTGCTACCCGGTATATCTTCACTAATGGTAAGCGCCTCTAAGGCCGGATTCTGATTTGGGTCAATTCCAGTAAAACGGCCTGCAGCATCATACACGCCGAGAATGACCGGGGAGTGAGCGCTAACCACAAGATGATCCGTTAAACTCGCTGGTTCTGGTTTTATTTTCGACAAAAATTGAGTTTCTTCAATTGTTAATCTTTCAATAACATTACTTATGAGGTTTTGAATTGGGAGTTTGTTCAACAAATTTACGTGCCGTGTGTCCTTCTCTGCTTTTCGATAGATATTTATATCAAAATAATATGCATCCTCATTTTGGGAAATCGCACTCGGGTAAACAACGGTCCCATCACCCTCTATAGTAAACACCGGCTCATAAGTTTGTTGTAAGTGTTTTTTGGTATACTCAACCGCCTTCATTGTGGGCACTCCCCACCCGGCCACCCGCACCACGCGGATAGCAGGCGGGAAGATATAGTTGTCATATTCAGCATGAAAATCATCTGCTTTTTGTACTAACGCTGGGCGCAAGATCTCAGGCACATTCAATATGTTTTGAGGAGGGTCTGTTCGGGTTACTCCTTGCCCAGTAATAAATTGGGCGAATTCCGCAAAGCTATTTAACGCCTGCCCCCACTGTGCCCGCCAAGCATTGGTAAATAAAGCGCTTGAATCAAAGACTATTGGAGGGTCCGGCACTTCTGCAAAGTAGCGCTGCGACGGCAAAAGATCATAGGCGCTCTGAAAGTTCTGTGCGACCATGCGCACAGCGTCTGGGCTGGCAATGACTGCGGGCCAGAACTTGCCCGGGATGGCCTCACTGTCTCCATGGAGAAGTGCGGCGGCAGCCTGCGGTGTACCGAGCTGCGGAACCCCAACCATTACAAAAGAATCTATGAGACCCTCTTTCCCCTGCTCTTCCAATTTCTTAATAATTACCTTTCCAAGAAGCCCTCCCATCGAATGGGCAACAAGAGTGACTTTGCCGGACCTGGAGTCTGCGGCAAGGTTTTCGATTTTATCAATTACTTGAAGGGTGCCGGAAGGCGTCTGTATGCCATCTGCCAGTATCCTCTCCGGAGAAAATCGCCAATCGTAGGATAGAGGAGCCCAAGCATTAATCGTTCCACCTGTAACCAGCGAGTCCATAAATACACTGAGATCACGATATATAGGTACGTTGTAAAATGTATTTATAATTCCATCTACTTGCACAGCGTGCACGCTCTCGCCGTTCTCAGTAAGCGCCAGTTGTTGGATATCGTTACTTAAAATTGTAGGCGGCCATACAGTATCTGCGCCAATCTTCAGTACACTCCCCTTTAGCCCCGGCAAAAAGAGTACATTGGAATAACACTGCTCTGAGCACGCTGGTTCATCTTTTATACCCCGCAGCACCCAATAGAGTTCACCGCCTGACGAGCCATAAGCGCCAATGTTCCAACTATTGTCGTTGATCAAGAGTTGGTAGTAATACCCCGAGTTAAAACGAACAGGAAATGAACCGTCAAAGCCGGCCTCACGGGTAGTGTCGGTAAAATACGCGGTCCAGTACTTATTGTCAGACGTAGAGGTGGCAAATTCCGCTATGAGATAGGTCTGCTGACCGTTCCAGCTATTAGGGCGTACCCAGTCTGGACATGTCTGCGTATATGCTGAGTCGGTGTAGCAAAGGATAGAGATTATCCAAGGCTGAGAAACGACCGAAGACGAAGGGTCTTTGGCTATAGTGACGCTAAGAATGCTGCCATCGCCCAGAGATGAGCCTTGGCCAAGTGGGATCAATTTCTGTGAGGAACCCCCGCTAAAGCAAACCGACCAATCCGGAATGCAGAGAAGTGAGTCGTCTGACTGCGAAGCCATGACAAAGACACTTGATTCTGCGGCATGCACAGAGGAAGCCAAACCAAAAAATAAAAAAACAAAAGCTACTAACAATAGACACGGGGCCGCATTTTTAAATGGGGCGCTCATGTAATCCTCCACCAAATTGTAACGCTCAACTCTCCAAGCCACCTCACCCCTGTGCACAATTCGGCAGAACACGCATAACAAAAAACCACCCCTTTCGGAGTGGTTTTTTGTTTGTTGGGCCTATCCCCAACTGGAGGTTTGCGAATTGTCTCTTCGCCAACCTAGGTCTTCGACTAAGTTATTAGTCGTTAACCGTGTTGTAAGAAGTGCGGAAGTCTTCAGACGGAGTTGCGTTGATGAAGCTCGTTGCAGTAGCTGAATCGCTTGAAGCGGTACCAACTGCCAAGAGCTGCATGCGCCACTGCTGTGCTCCGGAACCACCAGCAGAACCGTTCGGATTGAACGTGTTGGTGACAATGAAGTCAGCTGACTGACCGCCACCGATGAGGACAGAGTTTGTCTTCTCTGTACCACCTGATACGCGGGTAAGTGTTGCTGTTCCGGTTGAAGTTGCCGTAGGAGTACCGTTCACAGTTGTGAAGGTAGCACCCTTGGTCATACCTGTGAATGCAGAGTCAATCGTAGTCGTTGCGCTTGCGTTAAGCGGAACGTACACATCGTTAGAACCGAAGTTCGTGATGCGGATCGTCATCTTGAATTCACCAGAGCTCAAGTTCGGGTTAGTTGCATTTGCGTTGTGCGTAAATGCCTCGCTAACCTTTGTTACCTGAACACCCTCGTTGTAGAGAGACTGAGCGTAAGCGGTAACTGAGCCAGTGCGCTCTGTAACCTGCTTGCCGTCAGACGCAGCCTTTGCGTTGATGTTCCAAGTACCTACTGAAGTCGAAGCTGTGATTGAGTCACCGCCGCCGAACGTTGTTGAAGTGTTCGAAGTTGCGATGGTCTTAATCTTAGCAACGATCTTGTAAGTAGCAGTATCACCTGAATCCAGCTCTTCTGTGTCATCAAGGTTGAAGGTCAACGCCTGGTGAGTAGTGTTTGCTGTGCTTGCTGCTGTTACTTCTGCAACCTTGTCGCTGCCCTTCATGAGGAAGAAGTCAGATGCAATGTCGTCTATCGTGTCAACGCCAGTAACCGTTGTGGTTGCCTTGACCTGATCGAAGTACATGTCAGAACCTTCTGCCTTGAGGGTAAACTCGAGGAGAGTGATTTCTGAGCTTGCAGATGTAGATACCTTAATGTTTGAAGTCTTAGGATTTCCTGAACCCTCACCCATGCGGAGTTTAACGTCCGTAGAAGATGAAGCGCGGTTTACATAGATGCCAGCGTTTGAAGCTGAAGTGGTGTCGAAGAGTACGGCACCAGCTGCATCAGTGTAGCGAACCTGGACAAGAGCTGCAGTCCAGTCGTTGGTTGAGCCATCGTCATCAGAGTCAACTGATGAGTTGCCTGTAAATCCAACGTGGAACGTAACCTTGTTTCCAGAGCCCATGCGAACAACCTGAGATACCGGGATGCTTGCAGAGTAGACGCCTGCAGAATCGCGGGTAAATTCATCGGCATCCATAGAACCAACCTTCTGGCCGTTAGCCCAGATGCTGATATCGCTTGCGTAGTTCGAGAGGCGGTCAGATGCGGTTGCATCAACTGCTGCTGTGAAGCGTACGCGAACGTTGGTTACCAATACGTCAGAGCCAGAAGCTTCACCCTTGAAGCCGAGAACTTGCTCGGTTTCGCCTGTGAGAACCTCGTCTTCAACGTCGGTTGAGGTCTGAGTAACAGTAAGAGTACCTGCAGTACCAGAAAGACCTGGAGTTGTAGGTGTGCCCGGTGTGCCAGGAGTGCTTCCTGCTCCCCACGCACCGCGTGAGATAGCACCGAAGTAACCTGCTGCCGGCGTGATGTTCTTAGACATCTGCCACTTTGCTACTGCCGACTGGGTCTGGGCACCGAAGTAACCCGTTGCACCTGCCGGAATAGAGAAGCCCATCGCAATGAGGGACTGCTGGAGGCATGTTACCTGAAGACCAGTAGAACCCATGGTGAGGTCGCTAGTGATATTGCAGGAAACTGTTGAACCTGTACCAGTACCCGGAGTCGATGGAGTACCACCTGTGAGCGATGCGTTTACGTTTGCGATTGTCGCTGCATCAGCCCCGAAAGACTGAAGGAGTGAGAGAATCGACTGGACCTGCGCTGAGGAAAGAGCTGCCTGAGATGGTGTTACGAAGCTGCCGAAGGCAACTGCGAGGACCAAGCCAGCACCTACCGCCAAAGCGGCGATCCGTGAACTTTTTGTAATGCTAATAGTCATACACAACTAATTAATTTTAAACCTAAACTTGTAATCGCACTAAACACTAATATGTCTACCTGCCCTTCCATCCTTTTGTCTTGGATCTCCTTATAAAAAGGAGCAGACAAAAATGTGGAGAGAACGTTGGTAGTAAGAGGGGAGTGGAATATGCAGCCGTTTTGCGTCCGTGGTGGAACAAGGTAATGCGGAAAGGAACAAGTCTGTTTCTTTAAATACAGACGTAAAGAGTGCCCAGCACTTACACAGTGCTTCTAAACTTTCATTGCGTATTCAGTTGTCAATGAACCCTTAAGTAAACTCACGCTTACCTCACGTTGAGGTAGTCGCTAGGTATTATTATAGGTCTCCCCCGCAAAATCGGAGAAAAACCCTGTGGATAACAGCCAAAATAGCCCTAGGGGGCTTTTTGCTTTACTCTCCACATCTCCGAAGATACACCAAAGGAGGAAGCGGGTCAATGTATGGATGCGCTATAAAAACTAAGAAGTTGAGGTTGCTCTATATATACTCCACCGACGCTCACCTTCTCTTACAACTAACCCCTGCTCAATAAGTGTCCCGAGCTCCCGTTGGATTGTCTTCTCACTGCAGTCTCGGACAAAGGTTGAAATACCCTTTATAGAAATACCCTTATTTTTACGCACTATTTCGAGTATTTTGGTAATTCGGCCCTCAGAGGATTCCTGTCCTTTTATTGCGGATACCTCTTCAGTCTTATGACCTTTATATTGTCCTTTATATATGTCCTTTATGGGCTGCGCTGGGAACCCCGTTGGAACCGGTAGTGACTGCGGATACTCTTCTTCTGCTGAGAACGCAACAGACAGGTGTTCTGATGAAATAATAGCGGCGCTGAAGCCTTGCCCGGCTTCAACTACCCTTTCGATAATCTGCTCGAATTCTTGGACCAAAATGGCGGCATTTTCCCTTCCAATTTCTCCACTGGTAGTAAGAAGCCTCAGTTGCGAAATGATGGCAAATATATACGCCAAGCATCGCTCATCTGCCACGTCTCCCGAAATAGTGCTGAGAAGTATCTCAGGAGCACGGGTCGCCTGTTCTACCGTATTATTAAATAGGGGACTGGGACTTACCGTTTTTTGTTTTAACAGTAAGAGGACATGGGCCAGTTTTTCAATCTTCAAATACGAGAAGTACCAGTTGCGATGTCCTTTAAAAAGGATTGATTGTAAAGCTAGTTTAGTGAAGTCTTTTTTCATTTTTCACGAAGTGTCCTTTACAAATCTAATATGTCCTTTATCTGATAAAAGACTTTTATAAAAGACGTGTGTCCCTTAGCGTATCGCCTGCCCTAACGAAGCGCAAGAGCCTTTCCACATGCTATGATGTGTGGTGTCCATGGCACGCAAAAGTAACAAGAAAGAGCCCCTTTTAAAGAATCCTCTTGGCGGCGTACCTACCGAAACAAAGAAAGGCGTGTTTGCCATTGTGCTTTTTATTGTTGGGCTATTTTTAGTTCTTGCCGCTTTTGGTATTGCAGGCAGTGCAGGTAGTGACGCGTACCGTTTATTTAACTACCTCCTTGGTATTGGGTATTTCCTACTGCCGCTCCTGTTTTTTGTATTGGCAGGAAATGCCTTGCGATCAGAAATAGCCGCCTTCACCCCTCTTAAGATAATCTCGAGCATTATTTTTATAATTGCAGGACTAGGGTTTATTACCATAGTAGGAGACGGCGGAGGTATTGTTGGTTCCTCTATTGCAGGACCGCTCATAGATATGTTCGATGTATACGCCACAGTGATTATTCTTGGCGGCCTCGCCCTCATTTCCCTACTCCTACTCCTTGAAGGGGGGATACCGACTGCAACCATCTCAGCTATTGGCCGACTCGTAAAAAAGCCATTCACTAAAAAAACCGGGGGCGACGCGCACGAGCCGATCATTACTGGGGCGCCCGAAGACGAAGAGGAGGACGGTGCAGAGGACACTGCAGAACCAGTTACTCGTCCCATTGCTGCAGCAGCCGCACCACGCACCGCTCCTCAGCCGGACAAAGCCGCTAAAAAGGAATCGAACGCAGCTTCCCTTGCCTTACTGCTTGGCAAATACACCCCGCCACCCGTTTCGCTTCTTGAAAAAGATCGCGGGCGCCCCGGCGTTGGCGACATAAAAGCAAACGCCAATCTTATTAAGCGCACGCTTCAGAACTTCGGCATTGTGGTTGAGCTTGATGAAATATCTATAGGACCTTCGGTCACACGCTACGCTATTAAGCCCGCCGAAGGGGTGCGCCTACAGAAAATCCTAGGGCTCCAGAATAACTTGGAGCTCGCTCTTGCAGCACACCCAGTGCGTATAGAAGCACCTATCCCAGGGAAGTCTCTCGTCGGTATTGAGGTTCCTAACTCCGCAAAAGTGACGGTGGGTTTGGGTACACTGCTTGACTCAAAAGAGTTTACTGAGTCTCAAAAACCACTCCTCATTGCCATGGGCCGTGACATTGCCGGCGGGTCACAGTTTGGAAATATCGCGAAAATGCCACACCTCCTGATTGCGGGCGCTACCGGCTCGGGCAAATCGGTCGCTATCCACGGCCTTGTTAACTCGCTTATTTATCGTATGGGTCCGGCACAGCTTCGGTTTATTATGATCGACCCAAAGCGCGTTGAGCTGACGCTCTACCGCTCATTGCCACACCTCTTAACACCGGTTATTACTGATGCCAAGAAAGCGATTGCGGCGCTGCGCTGGGCAGGCAAAGAGATGGATCGTCGATATAACATTCTTGAGGAGCATCGCGTCCGCGACATCGGCTCGTATCATGAAAATATTCTTGCTCCCACTCTTGAGAAACTCCGTAAAAATGGCGGCCCTGGTGAGGGGGAAGAGGTGCCCGAGGGTATGCCATACATCGTTATTATCCTGGACGAACTCGCGGATATTATGCAGAGCTTCCCGCGTGAACTCGAAGGGGCCATTGTGCGCTTAGCCCAAATGAGCCGCGCGGTTGGTATCCACCTCGTACTTTCGACCCAGCGCCCGAGCGTTAATGTTATTACCGGCCTTATTAAAGCCAACGTGCCCTCGCGCGTGGCATTGCAGGTAGCATCGCAGTTTGACTCTCGCACTATCCTCGACCAGGGCGGTGCCGAAAACCTGCTCGGCAGTGGCGACATGCTCTATATGTCTGCAGAAATGGGCAAGCCTATACGCCTCCAAAATGCCTATATTAGCGAAAAAGAAGTAAAAGCCGTTGTGGACTTTATTGCTCAAAACAATGAGGCCGAGCTGCCGATAGAAATCGGCGGCACACCGAGCGACTCTAGCGGCGGTGGTTCTTCAAGCTCCTCAAGCGGCGGCTTTGGCGGCGATGAAGAAGAGGTTGATGACGACATGTACGAAGCTGCCAGATCTGCCGTAAAGGAAGCGGGCAAAGCTTCAACCTCCTACATACAACGCAAACTACGTGTTGGGTATGCACGTGCGGCACGGCTCATGGACATACTTGAAGAACGAGGAGTTATAGGCCCAGCTGATGGTGCTAAGCCACGCGACGTACTTGAAAAGACTGAGGCAGACGGAGGGGGAAACCAGGGCGAGGTATGAGAAAGGCCGCAGCGCTCTTTATAGCGCTCGCGCTTATTGGGTACGGATTCTTTGAGGCCCGCCGCCTCATTACAGGCCCCGTTATAACCATAGAGTCACCCATAAGCGGCAGTGCCACCTCAAGCAGCTCGGTGGTAGTGCGCGGCATGGCCAGCAATATTGCATTTTTAACGATTAACGACCGCCCAGCATTTACCGACGAGGAGGGGCATTTTGCCGAGCGTGTTTCAGCGCCGCCGGGGTATACTATATTTACTGTACGGGGAAAGGACAGGTTCGGGCGCGAGAACTCAAAAGAAGTTCATATTAGTATCGTAAACTTCTGTCCTATCAGCTAAACGAATACCTAGTATCTATGGCAAAAGAGACGAAAGAAAAGAAAGAGAAAGGCGGAACCGACTCAGCCGCTATTGATGCGGCAATCCGCGAGATAAAAACAAAATTTGGCGACGAAGCCATCATGAAGCTCGGCGATCAGCCGAAGGTAAACATCGATGTGATCCCGTCAGGATCGGAGGGCCTCAACTGGGCGCTTGGCATTGGCGGCTACCCACGCGGCCGCATTATAGAAATCTTTGGCCCCGAGTCTTCCGGCAAAACTACTCTTACGCTACACGCCATTGCCGAGGCACAAAAGAAAGGTGGCGTCTGCGCGTTTATCGACGCCGAACACGCACTCGACCCTGAGTACGCAAAGAAAATTGGCGTAAATATCAACAACTTACTTGTCTCGCAACCAGATACAGGGGAGCAAGCGCTCGAGATCGTTGAGTCTTTGGTGCGCTCAGGCAAAGTAGACCTCGTCGTTATAGACTCGGTCGCCGCCCTCACCCCCAAAGATGAAATAGAAGGAGAAATGGGCTCATCGCAAATGGGGAAGCAGGCACGGCTTATGAGCCAGGCTCTGCGTAAGCTGACCGCCATTACATCCAAATCAAAGACACTCATTATCTTTATTAACCAGATCCGCATGCAGATAGGGGTGATGTTCGGAAATCCGGAAACAACAACGGGAGGGAAGGCCCTTAAGTTCTACACGTCGGTGCGTCTCGACATTCGCCGTATCGCACAAATAAAAAAAGGAGAAGAAGTTGTTGGCGGACGTCACCGCATTAAGGTAGTTAAGAACAAGATTGCGGCGCCGTTTAGAACAACTGAATTTGATCTGTTGTACAACGAAGGAATATCTCGGGAGGGAGAGATTATCGCTCTTGGCGAACGCCTAGGTGTGATCCATAAATCGGGCTCCTCATACTCCTACGGGGAGGAGAAGCTAGGCCGTGGCTACGATGCCACCCGCACCTACTTGCGAGAGAACAAAAAAGTAGCGAACGAGATACTGCAGGCCATACGCAAGGGCTTTGCCGAGAATGCGTCGGGAAAGAAGCCAGCTCCTAGTGGCGGCTCTGAATCTGAAGAGGAATAGATACGAAAAAGTTATCCACAGGTCTTGTCAAGTCCCCGCTCCCCTTGCCTAATTACACAACTTTAGGCGGCCAACTGACGCGAATCTGAAGATGAAGAAATTGACTTAACAGCGTCTGCAATAAGAGAAAATACGGCGGCAGCGCCAAGCAAAAGCGCAATTTGTACCACAATGGTCGTACCAAGGATCGCAGCGACCAGAAACGCGACGACACTCTCTACCCCATTTTGAGCCACGTTCGTGAAATTGGTGGTGACGTTTGAAACAGAGACAAACGTTACAATACCTACCGCAGAAACACCGAGCGCATAGAGTTTGAGCGCAGTGCGCGACACAAACTTCCGTCCTATATAAATGACCGCAACGTTGGTCATTACTGTTTGCTCAATAGTTTTCATACGGTGTTAGTAATAGATTTATAAATTTTAGTAAACTCATGTTTAGCGCGGTGCACGCGGGTTTTAATCGCTCCCACTGACACTCCTTCTTCCTCGGCCATTTCCTCCTGAGACTTCCCGTCCAAGAAGAAGCTGGCGAGCGCTTTTGCAAACATCGGCGACATGCGGGTAAGAACAGAAGTCACCAAGTCTTGCAGCTCTTTCTTTTCAAACTGACGCAGATTCTTGTCTGGTATAAGCGCCCAGATCTCTTCGTCGAGTTCCACTACCCGCTCCCCTTTGCGCTTACGCTTCATGTAATGCGTCAGAGCAGTGTTGATGACTATCCGGTAGGCCCAGGAAGAAAACGTTGCGCCCTCAACTGTTTTGAACTTCTTTGCATTGAGGTAGATCTTCGTAAAGGCCTCCTGAACGATATCCTCGGACTCTTCCCTCTCTCGCACGATACTCATTGCCTTGCGCATAAATGGCTCTTCGTAACGCCGCACGAGGAGCGCAAATAGTGAAGGATGCTTGAGCGAAAGCGCCAAAAGCTCCTCATCACTATAAGATTCTGGGGACCCCTCATTCGAGAGAAACTCACTCATACCAACAGGATATATCATTGGTCTACTATTACAACCAGTCCCCGTTGGGAGAAGTTTCAGCTTGCTGCATAAGGGTTTTTGTGTAGAATGCGGTAATGCTTGAATATAATGAGATTTTGCCTAAGAAGGTCATTCTACTCGACGGCGAACCGTACGAGGTCCTCGATGCGCACGTATTTCGCAAACAGCAGCGCAAGCCGGTAAACCAGACCAAGTTGCGCCACCTTATTACTGGCCGCGTTACCGAGCAGGCCTTTCATGTATCAGAAAAGGTGCCAGAGGCAGATCTCTCAACGCGAAATGTTAAATATTTGTATGAAAACAAAGGCGAAAAATGGTTTTGCTCAGAAAAAGATCCTGCTGACCGCTTTAAATTAGACTCAGATATGATAGGTCCTGCAGGGCAATTCCTAAAAACAAATACGGTTGTTGAAGCTCTCGTCTTTGACGAGAAGATCATCGGCGTTAAAATCCCTATCAAAGTGGAGCTTCTGGTTAAAGAAGCACCGCCAGCCGTGCGCGGCAACACCGCTCAGGGTGGCAACAAACAGATAGTACTTGAGACCGGCGCCACCATTAATGCCCCGCTGTTTATAAACGAGGGAGACATTGTTCGCATCAATACTGAGCTAAGTCAGTACGTTGAGCGAGTAGATAAGAAATAATAAAAAAGCCCGGATTTCTCCGGGCTTTTTTATTTAGCGAACGATGTAAGGCAAGAGTGCCATAAAGCGTGCACGCTTCACTGCGGTTGCAAGGGCGCGCTGATTGCTTGCCGAGAGGCCGGTGCGGCGGCGCGGCATGATCTTTCCGTGCGGATTGATAAAGCGCTTCAAGGTTTCAGTATCCTTGTAGTCTATGTGGCTTACTTGAATGTTTGCTGCTTCGTTTTGCATAAAGTTATTTTGATTGAAAATTAGAACGGAATGTCGTCTGGGTTAATGTCTTCCTCCGGATACTCTATCGAGTCTTCCTTAGGAGCCTTCTGCGGCGCTTCTGCATCGCTGCGAGGCGCGCCACCCCCTGTTGCCCCACCGCCCGGAGCACCTCCTGCGCGTGGACCAAACTGTACACGCTCGGCAATAACCTCTGTGCGATACTGCTTTCCCTTCTCTGGTGAGTCCCAGCTACGTGTCTGAATGCGACCCTCAACAAAAACTGAACTCCCCTTTTTAAGATACTGCGCTGTAGTTTCTGCCTGACGGCCAAAGACTACTATGTTGTGGAACTCGGTTGCCTCCTGCTTAGAACCATCCGCTTTCTTAAACACACGGTTAGTTGCAAGACCAAATGAGGCCACTTGTCCTCCAGAAGGAAGGGAACGGAGCTCCGGATCGCGGGTTATGTTGCCGAAAAGAAATGCTTTGTTGATGTACATGGCAATTACGAGACGAGAGCGTCGATACTCTTCTGGAGCTCTTCCTCAGAAACTTCTTTAGGAGCTTCTGGGGTTGATGTTGGCTTCTTGATGGTCTCGCCCTCGAGACGATTTGAGGCAAACACGGCACGGCGTGAGACGGTTGCCTCTTCGCGCACGGTTTCTACCAAGAGATGGCGGAGGATGTTGTTTGTGCTGCGCACCATTGCTTCAAGAGCCGGAATATTTTCACGGTCAGTAGCAAATTTGATTGAACCAAAATAAGCGCTTGTATACTTTTCACGTTTACCAGCTGATGCGCGCTCAATAGTGTACGCGAGCGCGATCTTTTGTGGGAACTGCTCAGTAATAATTTCTGCGTTTCCCTTAGTAAGTTCTGCACGAATTGCCTCAAGGACACCTCCCACGTTACCCTCCTCTACGGTCGGGACAACATGAAAACCCACCTCGTATACGGGGCGGCCGTCTCCTATTGGCTTCGCTTGGGATGAGGCTGAGTCAGCCTGCGATGTTTCTGCCATGGCCCTACCCTACCACAAGGTTTAGGGGTGCGCAAATAAAGCTCCTATATGGACCTACAAGAACTTAAGGGTGCCAAAAATAGCACTCAAAAGCGGTCTCAAACGATCATAGGTGATGATTTGATACAGGTTACCGTCCTCTACAAACCACACTTCACGGCTAACACCCCCAAAGGCCGCATTGTTGCTTCTAAACGCGAGTCCGGTATTGGCGCCTGAGACCGTAACAACCTGCGGCTGCTCAATCAGTATGTCGGGAATATCCGCCCGTATGCGCTCTTCGGTGAGTACGGGAATGTCTTCGCCAAGCGGTGTAATAACTATCTGTAAGCCATTTCCGTCTTTGTCTTCAATCACGATAGAGCGCTCAGTCCCGCCCACTCCAAACCCTTTTGGTATATTAACGGTAAAGTTATACACTTCGTTTACGTACTCTCCCCCCGGTGGCGGCACAACGTACCCGGACCCCCCAAAAAATGATCGGTATGCAAAAAAACCTCCAATAATAACCAGGGCCACCGCGGCCCCTACGGCCACACTTTTCCAAATAGTATTCATAATTTCAACCTTACAGATTAAAAACTCGTTCAGTATTTTTAAGAATTTGTTCCCGTGCCTGCTCAAACTCTACGCCCTTGATCTCTGCAATTTTCTTCACAATCTCCGGTATGTACATCGGCTCGTTACGCTTGCCTCGATATGGAACGGGCGTCACATAGGGTGCGTCAGTTTCCGTAAGGATCATATCAAGTGGAGTATTTTTAACAACCTCATCGTAGTCGTGGGTAAAGGTAACGACACCCGTAAATGACAGGGTAAACCCTAGGTCCAAAAACTGCTTAGCTACTCCCCAATCCCCTGCAAAAAAATGTACGTCCCCTCTCACCTTTGCATGGGCCTTCAACAGCTCGAGCGCATCGGCATATGCCTGGCGTATGTGGAGCATTAAGGGCTTTCGCAGTTTGTTGGCCAACTCAATTTGCGCAATAAAATTTTCTACCTGAACTTTTTTTGTAGCCTCGTCGAGCCGGTAGTAATCGAGCCCACACTCGCCTATCGCAATTACTTTTGGAGACTCAGCGAGTGCTTCATACGCAGCCGCATCAAACTGCTCGCCACGCGAAGTAAACTCTTTTCCTCCCTCCCCTAACTCTTTCTCATCATGATGTGACTTGCTGGTGTGTATAGGATGGAGGCCTATCGTTGCGTACGCTTCGTCATACTTTTCTGCCAGTGTCACCGCCTGCGCTGATGTGTCGTACTGAGTACCCACGATATTCATCCCCACCCCCGCCTCTTTGGCGCGCGCCATCACATCATCCGCGTCATCCTTAAACGCAACAAACTGCACATGCGTATGTGCATCAAAATATTTCATGGTTAATCTTTACGAGCAAACAGCGTCTCTGGCTTTTTGTTTGCCATAATGGCCTCGATAATCTTTTTACTTGTTTCTGGCATAAACGGTTCAATAAGGAGATCGATAGCCGCGAGTTCGCGCACGCACGATGCAATGAGCTCTCTGCCCCGCTCGGGATCAGTCTTGACGACTTTAAACGGCGCCTCTTCGGTAATGCGCTTGTCGAGATCTTGAATGCGAGTAGCGATATATTCTGCGGCTCGATTAATCTCAAAATTATCAAGCGCTTCTGTAAACTCTCTAGGGTACGGTACAAACACCACTTCAACCGGCTTTGCAAGATGCGTTTGCGCGAGGGTTAAGATGCGTCCAGCCAAGTTGCCGAGGCCGTTGGCAAGGTCAGCATTGTACGACTCTTTAAAATGCTCGCGCGTAATATCACCATCATCAAATGGTGAAATGTGTCGCGCCAGATAGTAGCGCACTGCATCGGTGCCATACTCTTGTAACAGCTCCTCAGGGTCAATAACATTACCAAGCGTTTTTGACATCTTTTTGCCGCCAGAGGTAATAAACCCATGCACCAAAAGACTTTTTGGGAGCGGCAAGCCTGCCGAAAGAAGCATCGCGGGCCAGATAGCGGCATGAAAGCGCAAAATATCTTTACCTATCACGTGCACATCCGCGGGCCAAAACTTTTTATACAGCTCATCATCGCGACCATAGCCAAGCGCGGTGATGTAGTTTGAAAGGGCGTCGCACCACACGTACATCACCTGCGAGTCGTCTCCTGGGACCGGCACTCCCACTGAACCCTCCTTGCGTGGGCGGGAAAAACTTACGTCCTCGAGACCCTGAGAAAGCAGCGAGAGAATTTCGTTCTTTCGTGAGCCTGGAATGACGGCAAGTTCTCCAGACTCAATTTTTTCTTTTACGGCGCTGGTATATTTGGAGAGCTTAAAGAAATAGTTCTCTTCTTTAATAAACTCAGGCGCGGTGCCGTGGTCTGGGCACTTGCCATCCACCAACTCTTTTTCGGTAATAAAAGCCTCGTGTCCTATACAATATAAACCTTCGTACTCTTTTTTATACAAATCACCAGACGCATCGAGTTTCTTCCAAAGCTCCTGCGCGCCCGGCCAGTGCACCTTGCTGTCGCTGGTGCGGATAAACTGGTCGTAGGAGATGTTGAGCGTAGCAAAAAGCGACTTAAAGTTTTCAACTATCTCGTTTAAAAATACTTCTGGCGCTATACCCTCTTTCTTTGCAGCCAGTACAACTTTTTGAGTGTTCTCATCTGAACCGGTTAGGAAGTACGTCTCTTCTCCCTTGAGCTTGTGATAGCGCACGAGTATGTCACTCACCGTCGTGGTGTAGGCGTGGCCCAAATGCAGTTTGGCATTTGGATAAAAAATGGGCGTCGTAAGATAAAATTTCTTGTCTGCCATTGCCTCAACCTACTCTTCCCTGTCCTCTTTCGCAAGATGTGCATGCGCAAGAGCGCGGGTTTTTGCACGGTCAACATCTGACACAAACTCCTGTATGGCGCCGGCGATCGGAACCGAGAGGAGTATGCCGAGGAATCCGGCTATCTCATAGCCCACAATGAGCGAGAGAATCACGAGGAGCGGCGGCACACCCACGACTTTCTTAACCACTACCGGATAAATCAGGTGCGCCTCAAACTGCTGCACCACTACATAGAGACCGAGGACCAGCATACCTTCGGTTACTCCACCATGGGTGACCGCAACGGCAATTGCGGGTATTGCGGAGAGAATAGGGCCGAATACCGGAATGAGCTCAAATACGCCTGCAAGCACGGCAAGAAGGAGGGCATATGGCACCCCAAGAATCATGAGCCCCAGATACACCAAGACGCCCACAATAACGCCAAGGACCAATTGCCCCTGCATCCACTTGCCTATCTTGTCCTGGCTGCGCTTCCAGAGATGGAGCACGTAGTTTTGTTCTTTTATGGGCGTAATCACTCGCAAAAAGTCATCGACACCCGTTTCCTGCACAGAAAAATAGAACGAAAAGACCACGATCAGAATAAATGAGGCAATACCGCCAAAGAATACGGACAGCGTTGTCACCGCACCGCCAGAAGCAGTGGTTAGTGAGTCTGAGATCCCCTGCAGTAGTTCAGAAATGGAGAGCGAGTTTGCCAAATTTTCCGGCAAAAAGCCGGTAACCTGCGTTACGTCTATTTGTGAAATGGTCTCGGGAAGATTTGAGAAGAATGCGGCTGCGTCTTCAAGAACTGGCGGTACAAAGAAGAAGATAATACTGAAAAAGAAACTCGCCACAAAGAGGTACATAAACACCACCGCGGCGAGGCGCGGCACCTTACGACGCATAAGTGCATGCACTGCGGGCTCCATAGCAGAGGCAATAACAATTGCCGTAAGCAAAATAAGCACGAGGTCGCGCAAGTACCACAACACCGCCACTCCGAGTATAAGGAGAATTCCTACAATGATGCTGCCGGGAGAGATACTAATGGAGATATTCTTCATCTCCCCCATTCTACACCGCTATAGAAGCTTTCAGAAGCGAAGGGAGTTCGGCGAGCGAGACGCGTTTTTGTTCGCCAGTGTCGCGATCGCGCAGCGTTACCGTGTCCGCAAGCTCCGGTTTTTCGCCAAGCGTGTCGAAGTCTACCGTAATGCACCACGGAGTACCGATTTCATCCTGCCTGCGATAGCGTTTACCGATGTTACCGTTGTCGTCCCACATAATCTGCGGAATATCTTTTTTAAGAGCCGCGTACACTTCGCGCGCCTTAGCCACCAATTCGGGTTTGTTTTTAAGAAGCGGCGCCACCATAGCCTTAACCGGCGCTACGGATGGTTTAAATTTGAGGTATACGCGCTTTTCCCCACCGAGATCGTCTTCTGTATACGCAGACGCAAGCACTGCTAAAAACGTACGGTCTACACCAAACGAGGGCTCGATAACATGGGGGATAAATTTCTCGTTGGTTTCTGGGTCCTGATACTTAAGCTCAACACTTGAACCCTTTTCATGCGCAGACAGGTCGAAGTCAGTACGATATGCCAAGCCATAGAGCTCTTTGCGGCCAAAGGGAAAATCGAATTCGAAGTCTATCGTGCGCTTGCTGTAGTGAGCACGGTCACCGTCCCCCACTTCAAGCTCGTGCACCGAGTCTGCGGGAATACCCACTGCTTTATTGAATTCGTGCACACCTTGGCGCCACTCCTCAAACTTGCTCTCCCAATCGCTTGGACGGACAAAATACTCTACCTCCATCTGTTCAAGCTCACGAACACGGAAGATAAAATCACGTGGAGCGATTTCATTGCGGAATGCTTTACCAATTTGCCCGATACCGAAAGGAAGCTTTGGGTGGAGCGAATCGATAACATTTTTAAAGTTCACAAAAATACCCCCTGCAGTCTCTGGACGAAGATACGAAACGGAAGCGGAGTCTTCCGTGGCTCCAATATGTGTCTTAAACATCATATTGAATTGTTTGATATCACCAAATGAGCCACCACACTCGGGACACTTGTCCCCCACATGGTCCGCGCGAAAACGTTTTTTACATTTTTTACATTCAACCAATGGATCGCTAAAACCAGCAACGTGACCAGAGGCTTCCCAAACTTTTGGATGCATTAAAATCGCCGCGTCAACGCCGTACATGTCGTCGCGCGACTGCACAAACATGCGCCACCACAGATTCTTTATATTGTTTTTAAGCTCCACACCCATGGGCCCATAGTCCCAGGTGCCAGCAAGGCCGCCATAAATCTCCGAGCCCTGATACACAAAACCGCGACGCTTGCAGAGCGACACTATCTTTTCCATCAAGCCTTCTTCTGCCATATCAATACGTTTTACTGTTTTGGAGCAACAATGTCCATACCAGACTGAAAGCCCGACTCTCCGACCAGGTTGGTAGTCGATACCTCAGACTCGGCACTCAGCTGTATCTGCGCAAAGCGGTCCTGACCAGAGAGCTTTGCTGCATTGACCAACACCGGCACCTCGCCAAGCTGCGAGAGGCTTGGGGTAATTTCAATCTGGAATGCGGCTGTACGTGCGCTCGTTGTGTAACCAACACCTGCTTTAATATCGCCCAAATTCCAGGTTACGGTGCGACTTCCCTGGTTGTACGTAATAGCACTCCCTTCTTGGGCAACAACAAATCTTACATACGGCGGAAGCGTGGCACTTACCACACCGTTCCCTACTGCGTTTGAAGAATTCTTAACGGTCCACACAACACTGTAGGTGGTTGGCTTCTCTACCTGCGGAGGCATCGGCCCCTTGTTTGAGAACGGTCCCGAGAAATGCAGCACCTGAGACGAGAGCGAAAGCGCTGACGCCAAACTTGCACGCGCTGTTGCAGCGGAGTCAATTATTTCTGGAGCACCAGACGATGGACGCACGGCGCGTACCGACAAGTTCATGTCTATGACGGGGTTTGTAATGAGCGTACCGCCCGAACCAACATCTTTTGTTCTAAATGAAAACTGGAAGGTACCAGAACCCCCAGGCGCTATAGACTCAAGCTCTGAGCTATCATCCTTGCTCCAGATAATGCTGTTGTTTGACGACTGAAAGAACCCATCTGTGCCCTCGATAGAACCTGGCTCGATAGCTGGCCCATTAAAGTACAGCGCAAGTTCTACGTTTGTTACTGGTTCAGAGAAATTGTTTTGCCACTTAACCGTACCGCTTACTTTAGAACCTGGAGACACGGTAATTGTTTTCCCGGTCTGTCCCCCAATAGAAATAGTGCCGCCGATAAACGGCCGCGTCACCGTAAGACTTTTAGGAATTGTAATATACGGCACCTTCACCGTCGGGTCAGTAGAGTCGTCTGTTGCTCCCGCAATAAAACGGAAGACGCGTTCGTCGCCATCACTCCCCTCTATGGTGCCACTCAAGCGTATAGAGCGGGACTGACCGGGCTGCAGAGAACCCAAGCGCCACAGACCGCCTGCGTCGGCCCTAGGTTCGCTCGAGAGAACCGAGAAGCCAAATGGAAACTCTCCTTTAATAACCAGATCATTAACCGGCGTCGTAGCATTAGAGCGCACTGTTACATTAAGTGTAAAAGGCTGGCCTGATACTGTTTCTTGAGGCGACTCTACTGAAAGAGATACAGGAGAAGAACCTATAAGAAACTGAGCCTGACTGGAGCGTTCAAATACTGCGTTTGAGTTTGCAACACTGTATTCAAGGGTTACGTTAACGGTCTGTTGCTCCCCCTCTTCTCCATACAGGAGGGCGTGCGCCGTACGCTTAATTTCTTCTCCCGACTTGATGACGCCAATGGTCTGGCGTTCGTGTACTAAGTCTTGACTCGGATCCTGCGCACTGCGCGTACCTTTCGGGTAGAGGATAACGAGGTCAGCAAGCTCGAGATCGCTCGTGTTCCGGTTGCGGATGATTATTTCAAATTGTACTTCCTTACCGCCATCAACAAGAGAAGGCGCCACCACCTCAACGTCAATATTCTGAGGAGACGTAATATTGGCACCTCCAAAAAACACATATGAGGCCACTCCTGCGGCAATCACAAAAAACCCCATTGAACCCAGTAAAAATTTAGCTGCAAATGACATATGCGGTTTAGGCTCTGTCATGAGAGGACGTGACATCTCCGTACTTGTTACCGGAGGCTGGGAGGCCAAGGGCCCCTCTGGAGATTCCTGGATATCCTTCCACGCCCTAGGAGCTTCAGCCCCGGAAGGCGAAAGTGCGCTACGCTCTGCAGTATTGTCATCCTTGTGCCCCCTTGCGTATAGCTTGTTTTTTAGACGTTCTACGCCACTCTTCTCCTCACGAGCCATAGAGAAAAGTATACCACTTTAGAACAAGGAGCCCCTATTTCTCTTTAGTTAGTTATCTCCAGGCTCTTCGTCGTTCTCAGCGTGTTCGTGGTCGGCGTGCATAGTAGGATCTGCTTGTGGTACTGCCATTGCCTTGAAGGTTCCTGCTGCCGGTACGTTAAACTCAGTGTCACCAAGCTGTATCATGCTGGCAACTGAAGGTACGCCTGCATCGTTCAAGATGAAGAGCATGTAGATACCGGGAGTTATAGTGCCGTTCTTTGACAATGGCGTTGCAGTAACCTGCAAACCATTTGCTTGCTTGGTAAAGCTCAAGGTGTCTATTACCTGACTCATGTTGATTGAGTGCGTTACTGAACCAATACGTATCAAGCGCACTGAGGCAATGTTTGCAGCATCCGGAGTCTCCACAGAGAAGGTCTCGCCGTAGTTAACCTGAGCAGGGGCGCTCGCGATGGTCGGGCGTGCACCTTTAAAGAGATATGCGGGAGAGTAGATTTCCATGCTGGTACCGCTCAATTCGCCACCGGCAATAAGCACGCGTGCGTCAGGAAGAAGAAGTGCTATTGAGTGATAGCCGCGGTAGGTAGCGTTGCTTGCGAGCTGCTTCCAGGTACCGGTAGACGGTGTCCAAGACTCGGCGAGAAATACTGGTGCAGACGCATCATCTTTAACACCCGTAGTACCACCTGTTACTAGCACTTCGCCTGTAGGCAACAGCGTTCCGTTTGCATGGCGGCGGATAGTAGACATAGAACCCGTCTTGGTCCACTTCGGAGAAGCTGCGTTGAGATCGATAAGTTCAGCTGTGTTGGTCGGCTTCTTTTTTGGATTTTTGACTCCGCCAACAATAATGATTTTGCCCGGCTCGTACATAACGGCTGTGCCATTTTGGCGGTCGCCATATGCAGAGTTGATGGCCTTGCCCCACTTGCCGTTACCGTTGATATCCAAGAAGCGCGCACCCTGGTCTGGGCCAGCGTTGAATGCTCCCCCGTTTGGCGCTGGGAACATAAAGGAGTAGCTTGGGATATCGAGCTTAGCACCAGTGAGATTCTTCCATTTCTTCTCACTCACGTCCCAGATCTGCGGAAGGGTATTTGTTACGTTGTTTTTTACCGTACCCCCTACAACCAAGAGGTCGCCATTTGAAAGTGCCGTAACATTTGGGTACCAGCGTCCATTATTCATATCAGGAAGCTGAGACCACGCCTGCGCTGCAGGGTCAAAAACCGAAGTAGCCTTAATGCCTGTGTTGCGGGTTACATGGCCACCTGCAACAAAGAGTTTGCCATCAGAGGTAATCGTATGACCTGCACAAAAGAGGTTGAAGCCGGACAGAGGCCCTGGCGCAATAACGTTAGTAACTGGATTCCAAATATAGATGGTGTGCTCACTCGAAGACGATGGCCAGATCATGACCGTACCATCTGGGAGAAGGTGGGCGTGAGTAGCCTTTATCGGCCACTGGGAGACACCTGACCATGCGCCAACGACGCTCGGGTCTCCCACTGCACCTGCCTTATTAGTAAGCTTATACAGCCCAAAACCAACCACTACCACTATGATAATTACTGCCAACGCCCTAAGCTTCGGATTTGCCATATACATATTAATGTGGCCTGACCTTACCCCACCCCCAAAGACTTGTCAAGGGGTGACGTTTAGAGCCCGGTCGCTGAGAGCGACTCGTTAATAGCACGCATAAGGAGGGCTTTGGAGCGCTCCACTTCTGCAGCAAGCTCGATAGAAAAGAAATCCGCTTCGATAAAAGGCTGAAGTTCTGGCGTGTGCGGCAAATATCCCAAGTGCGACAAGATGCGCAACACTAAAACCGATTCAATACTACGTATTTCTTGCACACTCCCCGCCCGCGCAAGCGCTGCAAAGCCTTCATCTACCGAAGCAAAGAGCTCGGCAACCGGCTCTTCCCCTTGTATCAGGCGCACTAATAATTTTGAAACTCGGCCTGCAACAGCTCGTGCGTCGCGCGAACTTTTAAGCAACGGGCGCTCTACCTGCTGTACGCCAGTTATCTTCCATTCCACCTTTCCGCGCACAAAGGTAAAGTGCGCGCGCGTTAATGGCTCAAGTCCGTAGCGCAGTTTTGACTGTTCAACACGGGCGCTACGCGCCGTAGCACGCAAAAGCCCAAACTCTTTGGTCAAAATTGAGGTAAACGCATTCGCCTCACCAAACCCGCGCTTGCCTAAGACTATCCCGTCGCTTACAAATAGTTTGTACATGCTACTCGGTAATAGTTATCTCTTTGAGATTAGTTTCTTTAACAATCTGCTCTTTATATTTTTCAGCTATCTGTTTTTCTTCTCCGCTTACGGTAAGCGTATACGATGGACGGTCGGCAATAGTAAGCCCGCTTTCTTTGCGCCACTCTTGCACGCGGCGTATGAGTGTACGTAGCGTTCCCTCTTCGCGAAGTTCAGCCGTTAGCTCGGTATCAAGCCATACGCCCGCCTCAAGCGCCGGATCTTCAACTATTTCTTTTACATTTAACTCTTCGCCAAGCACAGCGAGCAGTGCAACATCCTGCGGTACTGATTTTGCTTTAAGACGTGCAAGCGGCTGACGCACTTTTATGCCCGCCTGTTCGCGCGCCTGCAGACCAAGCGACGCAAGCTCGCGGATAGTCTGCATGTTTGCAAGCAGCGCATCATCTACTGCGTGCGCCACGGGCCACGCCGTTAGATGCACGCTCTCGCGCTCGCCCTCTATACCCTGCCACACGCTCTCTGCAATAAACGGCGTTATAGGGGCGAGTAGTTTTGAAACAGTTTCGAGCACGTGCTTTTGTGTGGCGAGCGCATATTGCTTGTCAGACGCATCATCGCCTTTCACGCGGTCGCGCGAGCGACGCACATACCAAGTGGAATAGTCTTCAATAAACGTACGCAGTGCTCGTACAGCCGTTGGCGTATCATACGCATCCATAGCCTTAGTAACGGTGGCAGTAGTTTGTCCCAGGAGCGCCAAGACCCAGCGGTCGAGCACGTGAGTACTATTTACTGCGCTAGTACTGCCGTCGTAGTCATTCTTATACAACTCAAAGAATTTATAGGAGTTCCACAAAATACCAACAACGCGGTTATGCGACTCGCGCACCTCTTCATCTTTAAAGCTAAAGTCTTCCCCATTCATCACCACACTACCCATAAGGTACAGGCGCAGTGCATCGGCACCAAACTGATCCATTACTGAAAGCGGGTCAGTATAGTTACCCTTACTCTTACTCATCTTTGAACCGTCAGACGCAAGAATCGTACCCGTTGAAACAACGGCTTTAAATGAGCGCTTGCCAAACAACAAGACACCCATCGCGTGCATGTAGTAAAACCATGTGCGGGTTTGGGCAATGTATTCGGCAATAAAGTCGGCCGGGTAGCCCTTGGGCCAGAGACCAAACAGTCTTTTTGGGTTAATGAGACGCATATCTTTAGGATAGCTAGCCGAAGCAAATGGCATGGCACCAGACTCCACCCAGCAGTCTAAGACTTCGGGGATGCGCTCATACTGTCGACCTGCGCTGTCTACCAAGGTGATGATGTCAATGTAAGGACGATGCAGGTCAAGCTCGTAGTCTTTATTGTGTGGGAACGGTACAAACGATAACTCCTTCACTTCGGCAGTGCGGAGCATGTACTCTGTAGAAAAACCTAATGAAGAGTCGCGTGCTGCGGTCTGCTGCAGTACCCATAGCGGATTTCCATGGGAAATAAACAGAATATTTTTGCCGGCATACCGGCGCTCTACTTCGAACAACAGCTCCCCCACCCTTCGACGTATTTCTACTTCGGTAGTCTCTGACGCTTCGCGCAACCGCTCATCTACCATGACCGCACTGTCCCGAAGCTCGAGTTCTTTTTGTACAATCGCTGCCGTCTCGCGAGTGCGCAAAAAAGGAGACGTGATTATGATGTCGATTTTCTTTTTCTTTAATTCAAGTGCCGCAGTGTGAAGTGCGTCTCGCTTCCCTTTTTCTGTCAGGTGATTCGAAGGGTCGCCATGCATGTCATCAAGACCCTTCACATTGAACTCTGCTTCGCCATGGCGCATAACAAAGTAGTTGTTACCGGAGCGCTTAACTTTAGTGAGCACGTCTTCAAGCGAGCCCACGACCATCATGCGTGTGCCGCCCTTCTCCTTCCAAATCGGCATAGGCGACGCCCAAAAGCGGTTGCGGGAAATGGTCCAGTCGGGCGCGTTTTCTACGATGTGCCTAAAGCGTCCCTGTTTTAAATGTCCGGGGACCCACTCAACACCCTCATTGAGCTTGAGCATCTTCTTTTTAACTTTTTGTATATTGATGAACCAGGACGCAACCGCATTGTAGATAAGCGCCGTGCCGCAGCGGTAACAGTGCGGATACGAGTGCGTGTGCATCTCGCGCTTAAACAACAGTCCGCTTTCTTCGAGCTTTGCTTTAATAACTTTTTCTGCCTTCTTTATATACTCGCCACGGATAAACTCCGGCGTGCGATCGTTGTAGTGGCCGTTTGCAGTAAGAAGCTGTACCTGCGGCAAGCCTTCCCTCTGCCCCAATGCAAAGTCGTCTTCGCCATACATCACCGCCGTGTGCACAATGCCCGTACCATCTTCGGTGGTTACAAAGTCTGCCGCATACACTTTGTATGATTTATTTGAATGTAGTGCTGGTACGTTAAACAAGGGCTCGTACTCGATACCCACCAAGTCTTTGCCAAAATACATGCCGCCTGGCGTTGCAGAAACAAGATATTCACCATTTTCTTCTACCGCAGCGTACTCAATATCCTTCCCTACCGCCAAAGCTACATTGCCTGGCAAGGTCCATGGCGTCGTAGTCCACGCCAGCAAATATGAGTTGTTGGGCAGACCGTGTTTTTCTGGATGCTTAACCTTAAACTTTGCCGTTACCGCCTCTTCGGTGATGTCTTTGTAGGTGTTGTCCATCGCGATCTCCGCCTTGGCAAGCGGCGTCTCGCAGTGCGGACAGTACATCAAAACTTTTCTGCCTTCGTACAGAAGTTTTTTGCTATTCAGCTGCTTCAAGGCCCACCAGACAGACTCTATATATGAGTTGTCCATGGTCTTGTAGGAGTTCTTAAAGTCCACCCAGCGACCAACGCGGTCGATGTACTTCTCCCACTCGTGTTCATACTCCATCACGCTGGCGCGCGCCGCCTCGTTAAAGGTGTCGATGCCAATGTCTAAGATGTCCTTTTTTGTCTTGAGGTTAAGGCGTTTTTCGATAAGGCTCTCGATCGGCAAGCCGTGGCAGTCCCACCCCCAGCGACGAGGTACGCGATAGCCACGCATCGTTTTGTAACGCGGCACCACATCTTTAATAATCGAGGAAAGCAGTGAGCCGTGGTGCGGGAGGCCCGTTGCAAACGGCGGGCCATCATAAAAAACAAACTCGCCCTTGGGGGCGTGTTTAGTGAGCGACTTTTCAAAAGTCCCATCCTGCTTCCAAAACGCCATTACTTCTTCTTCGCGTTTGGCGGTCTCTGATTTATTAGGCACGGACATAAAAATGACTATAGCAGATTACATCTTCTCTGGCGCCGGAATGCCAAGCGCACTCAAACCCTTAGCGAGAGTCTTTTCGACCGCAGTAGCTAGCAACACGCCATAGTGCGGGTTGGTGCCACCAATAACACGCTCGCTCGCATACCAGCCATTAAAGGTAGAGGCGAGTTCGGTGATGTAGGTCGTTACATAATGCGGCTCAAGCTCTTTGGCGGCACGTTCAAGCGTATCAGGAAAGTGCAGAAGCAACCGCTCAAGAGCATGAGCAGATGCAGGCACATCAGAAGTTTGTGGATCAATCCTCTGCTTCTCCGCCTCACGCATAAGTGAAAGTGCCCGTGTGTGTGCATACTGCACATACGGCCCCGAATCCCCTTCTATAGAAAGAGATTTTTCTGGATCAAAAATAATATCCTTACCGCTCCCCTGCTTAAGCACGGCATATTTAATACCACCCACTGCCACCTGCTCGGCAACTTCTTCTGTGTTCGCCAACTCCCTACCCTGCATTTTTTCCTTTGCAGACTCTTTCAGATCCATCAGGAGTGACTCGCCCGTAATAACGTTGCCCTTGCGGGAAGACATCTTTCCTTCTGCAAAGCGCATCATGCCATGCGAACGATGTGTGAGCTTGCCAACAAGATCTGGAAACACTTTCTGAATCGCCTCAAACACGACATCAAAGTAACCACTTTGCTCGCTCGCAGTGACATATACATACAGGTCAGAAGGATGTTCGCACTTCATCTCTGCAAGCCCCATTTCTTTTGCCTCGTAGGTCGGCAGGCCCTGCGAGTTTACAAATACGCGGGTATGCTTACCGCGAAACACAATAGCGCCCTCGCTCTCCTCAAATAATTCCGGATGTGCCTTAACCGTGGCAAGACCTTTCTTCCAGGTCTCACTCTCAAAAAAGTAGTGGTCAAACTTTGTACCGAGCGTTTTGTACAACTCTTCAAAGTGCTCGAGCGAGAGCTTGCGCCCTTCATCGTAAAGATTGTTTACCTGTTCGTCGCTACGCTCGTATACTTTTTTGTTTATCGCGTCGACCTCCTCCTTCTTAGCTTCATACTGCTCGTTTCCGTAGACATACGCCAGGCCCCACGAAAGTTCCGGCTTTTGCATTTTGCCCCAAATTGCCTTTGCCACATGCGGCCCAACATCACCTTGGTAGTTGGCGCGTTTTACATCGGCGCCAGCGCTTTCAAGCACGCGGGCAATACTTTCGCCTATGGCATTGCTCATCAGGTGACCAATATGAAATTCTTTAAACGGGTTTGGGTCGGTGTACTCGACCATTACCTTTTTGCCTTTATACAAATCATTCGTCCCCCACTCCGCTTGAGTAGCGGCAGCCTCTACTTCATGAGCAATTGCAGTGCGAGAAAGGAAAAAGTTTATAAACCCTGCACCTGCAACGTCTATTTTCTCTACCCCATTCACTTTTCCCTGAAGGTCTTTGGCAAGTGCATCAGCAACCTCCCTCGGGTTCTTTTTAAGCGCTTTAGCAGCAGAAAGGGCTGCATTTGTGGCATAGTCGCCATGCTCCATCTGGCCTGGACGCTCTACGACAAAGGCAGCCTCGCCTGCCCCAAGACTCTCCAAAGCGCCACTAACTGCCTGTTCTATAGCCTGTCTAATCACTCTCAAAGAGTAGCATTTACAACGTCCTTTGCGAAAGTGCGGGAGCCTGCTGGCTTTCGACTACGTAAAAGGTAAAGCGGCCGATAAGGGCACCGCTTTCGGTCTCTACACTGCAGCGCCATTTGCCAGGAGTTAGATTGTCGCGGTTGCTGTAGGTACGATAGCCGCCGTCACGCCCGCCGCTTATGGGCAGATCAACCTCGGAGTCGGTCACCCATTTACCAAGGTCGGTATTGTAATGCTCCCAGCGATGACGAATAGGAGCCTGCAAGTCGGTAGGGGCAAAGATTGCGCTAAAGCAATACGTTCGTGAACTGGGGGTTTGGGTAAAGGTGGTGCTCGTGGTGCGCCAAAACTTCCACACCGGCCCCGCTTCGTATGATGCAGTGTACGCGGTTCCCTGTTTTACAAGAGAGTGATACATACCTACGTCACGCAAGACGAGAGGCACTGGCGGAATTATGCCCATAAAATACAGGCCATTAAAAAATACGAACACTACTCCAATCAGGAATGAGACCTCATAGATCTGACTCTCGCGTTGACGCCCCCGCAACACCAGCCGATACACCAGCCACAAAAAGACCGCGATGATGCCGAGACTTATAACACCGCTCGCCATAAATACGAGCGTACCGATGGAATGAAAGATGAACGTGGGAATGGCAATAATCAGGTAGGTAAAAAGCAGTATGTAGTAGACAACAATATTAAACCGCAACTGCTGATAGCGTGTTTTTAGAAACTCATTACCAATGAGCATGCCCCCCAAGATTAAAAAGAAGAGCGTCGAGGCTGCAAACGTGCCACTGCGGCCATACAGTACCAGCAGGTTCGACGCCAAACCGCCGAAACAAAACTGCAGTACTAGAAGCAGAAAGAGCGGCGGCGCATTGGTCATGTCCATATCCTCCCGCTTTGCGGTGCGCAAGTTGAGTATAAGGATGAGCCCCCCAGCAATGCTGAGGTATGCGAGCAAGAGCAAATTGTTAGTTACACTGTCCGGCCGATCGGCAATAATAAGGTCAAAAATAAAGCCGGTTGCAAGACCAAAGAGCATCAGGCGGCGCTCGTAGCGCTGCCAAAGCTCGACCGAACGCGAAACGCGTGATTTAAACCATCTCACGCTCTTTAGTTTACTATACGAACGCCTCCGGTATGGGGAACTTTTGCGATAAGGTTGTAATCTCGTTTTTGATTGTGTCTAGCCTCGTTTCGTCGCTGCGGTTTGCCAGCGTATCAAGCATAAGCTCCGCAACGCGGGCACACTCCCCTTCTGTAAACCCTCTGGTGGTAATGGCTGGCGTGCCAAAGCGTATGCCCGACGGGTCCATGGGGCTCCTAGGGTCATCAGCGATAACATTCTTGTTGAGTGTAATGCCTACACGGTCGAGCACCGCCTCTGCCTCTTTACCCGGAACGCCAAGAGAGCCGAATACATCTGCCAGGATTAAGTGGTTTGAAGTGCCGCCACCTATCATGCGCACATTTTTTGCGCGAAAGACCTCTTCCATCGCTTTAGCATTTTTAAGTATCTGCGCCGCATAAGTCTTAAAGTTAGGGTGTAGCGCTTCGCCAAACGCCACCGCCTTTGCCGCAACGGCATGCATTAAGGGGCCACCCTGGAGGCCTGGGAATACCGCTTTATCAATTTTCTTTGCTATCTCTTCGCTGTCACGAGTCAGAATGAGGCCACCGCGTGGGCCGCGAAGTGTCTTGTGCGTTGTGGACGTCATCACATCAAAGCCCGCATCAAAAGGATTTTTTGCCGCTTTGCCCGCGATAAGCCCAGCAATATGTGCAATATCGATAACCGAGTACGCCCCTACTTCTTTAGCGATATCAACAAATTTCTGGTAATCGAGTTCGCGTGAGTAGGCAGAAAACCCTGCAAGTACAATCTTCGGCTTTTCTTTAAGCGCTACCTGACGCATCTCATCGTAATCAATTTCTCCAGTCTCGGAGTTCTTCATCTTGTAACGCACAAAGCGGAAGAATTTGGTGAGGTAGGTTACCGGGTGGCCGTGCGTTAAGTGCCCGCCATGCGAGAGGTCCATACCAAGCACCGTGTCCCCCGGCTCAAGCAGCGCAAAATACATCGCAATGTTCGCGTTCGCGCCGGCGTGCGGCTGTACATTGGCGAACTTGGCACCAAACAATTCTTTTGCGCGATCGCGTGCAATATCTTCTACCGCATCGGTAAATGGCTGACCGCCGTAGTAGCGTTTGCCCGGATAGCCTTCGGAATATTTATTGGTAAACAGAGAGCCCTGCGCTTCTTTAACTGCGCGGCTTACATAATTCTCTGATGGGATAAGTTCGAGACCATCACGCTCTCGCTGCTCTTCCCCAACAAGGGTGTCGTAAACTTTTTTATCCTGCTTTTGTACAAATTCGTAAGGATTCATTGGAGTTAATCCAAATTAATAATCGCGGCCGTGTGAATCCTTAGATCATAGTAGGGTTATACGACTGATTGTACCGCTGCCTGGACATCTTTCCAAACCTCTTCTACCGGGCGGCTCGCGTCTATAACTTTTGCTTGTGGAAGCTCCTTTGCAATATTTAGGAAGGCTTGGCGAATGCGCTCATGGGCCTCCCTCGGCATACTCTCCATAGTGTCGAAGGTCTTCCCCATCTGGACCATGCGATCATGACCCACCTCATACGGTACGTCCAAAATGATAGCCAAATCGAGCGGACAGTCTGTAAAAATCTTTTCAAGGGCACGATTAACCAAGTCTTCCCAATCAAGCTGACCGCGGCCATGTATCTGGTAGGCCAAGAATGAAATCCAAGACCGATTTGAAACAACGTGGCGACCCGCGGATCGTGCAGGTTTAATGAGTTCTTCCACATGCTGCGCCCGGTCAGCTAAAAACAAAAATACTTCCGCAGGGAGCGCAATCGGTCCCTGCGAGTTGTGGAGCAGCATATCGCGCAAGACTTTTCCAAGCGGCGTGCCGCCCGGCTCGCGTGTGTAGAAAAACTTTGTTTCTCCAAACTCTTTTTTGAGACGTTCAATATGCGTGTCCTTGCCGGCACCTTCCCCTCCCTCTATGACAATATATTTCCCGTTCATCCGTGTAGTTTTTTATTGTAACCACCCGCAACGGTAAGCTCTGCCTTAATCGGCGGGTGCGGATCATAGCCCTCAAGCTTTACCTGACTTGGAGTAAACGAATCAAGAGAAGGTACATTACCTTCAATGGTCAGGCGCGGGAATGGTCGTGGCTCGCGAGAGAGCTGCTCTTTAATCTGCTCACGATGATTCTCATACATATGGAAGTCGCCAAAGGTATGTATAAACTCACCCGGCTCGCGGCCAAGCACTTTTGCAATTACCACTGTCAGGAGCGCATATGAAGCAATGTTAAACGGCACGCCTAAGAAGATATCTGCGCTACGCTGGTAGAGCTGGAGGCACACTTTGCCATTTTTAATATTTACCTGATACAGGTTGTGACAGATCGGGAACCGTGCCCCCTCGCCGGGCCGTGCCATTGAGTAGAGGTACTGCGGGTCCCACGAGGTAACGAGTGTATTGTGTGCGTCTGGATCTTTGCGGAGCTCATCCACCACCCAGCCAAGCTGGTCTACAGTGCGACCGTCTTTGGCAGGCCAGCGGCGCCAGAGCTCGCCATAAATATGCGGGAGTTCGCCATGCTGCGCTGCAAAGCCGCTGTCGGTGTGAATCTTGTCGACAAACTCTTCTTTGGTCAGACTGGTGCCGAACTTTTCTTTATAAATCTTGTACGGATAGTCATCCCAAATGTGCACATTGTTATCTACCAAATATTTTATGTTGCTCTGCCCAGAGAGAAACCAGTAGAGCTCATGCAGCACTCCCTGCCAGTACACTTTTTTAGTCGTGAGCATCGGGAATCCCTGCGAAAGATCGAAGCGTATTTGTGCACCAAAGCAGCTGTACGTTTTAACACCGGTACCACTGTCGACTTGCTCCTCCCCTTCTTCAAGCGTCTTTCGGAGCAGATCAAGATACTGCTGTTCTGGGTGCTTTTGCATAGAGGCAGTGCGGATATCTGAAATACTTTTAAAATCCTGCGGTCGTGCAGGGGCAAAATTATTCTTCCAGTTGTCTCCGGCAAAGCGGCCAATGTCTTTATAATTCTGCCGAGTCGGAGAAGAGATCTTAGAAAACGTAAGCTGAGCTATCTCCATACCCGGCCGCAGGATAATTGGCACGTTGTTAAGGTTGCAGAGCTCAAAGGTAATGTGCAGGAAGTGGCCCGGGTTTATAAGGCCAGCTGTGTTGTGGATCATCAGGCCCACACGAGCCAAAGAGGATTTGCCGCCCACTTGGATAAGAAATTCATTCGAACCAAAAAACTCTTTAGAGGTTCCAAGAACCGAGACGCCGGGGTGCAAAATAAACTCCTCGCCATCGGCAACATCTATCTCACGAGTCTTTGCGTACACCTTGCGTGATGGGTCTACAAACGGGGTTACGTTCTCTTCGTTAACAACAAATTTATTACCAAGCAAAATGTCGTAGCTTGCGGGCTGGAGGCGCTTTTCATCAAACGGCTCAACTGTGATCGTTCCGGCCTTAACTTCTTTCAGAATGTCTGTATCAGATAAAAACATATAGGGGTGTTTATTCTACGGTAAATATTTTCTCGGTGCCATAATACTCGGGCCAATGTTCATTGTAGAACTTGAACATGCGCTCCAACCTCGCTTGCGGAAGCTCAACCACACCACACTCCGCCATAAGTGCCACCACTTCCTTATGAGCTGCATCCACCCCTGCCTCGCCCTGAACCACCTTTTCAAACTCGGTGAGCCAGCCGTAGCCTGCATTCTTGTCGAGCGAGACATTCAGCCCCTTAAAGTCATACTCCTCGCGCTCGCGCGACCATTTAGCCTGGTAGCGAAAGCCTGCACTTAAAAGAATACGATCAAGCTGCTCAAGGGTTAGATCTACTTTTACTTCAAACTCCATACGCTTTACCCCATTGGAGCTCGTGTCATCCCCCACCGATGCTTTAACCACCAAAAGCACCTCGCCATCTTTGTTGCGCGTGCGGACC
>JAGOUZ010000008.1 GCA_018060985.1 Minisyncoccota bacterium | reverse complement strand
ATTTGGCGGAAATATAGGTATCGGTACTACGACGCCACAGTGGCTCCTTAACCAGACCTCTGCTACTGCTGCACAGCTCTCGCTTTCAGCAGGGGCCGGTGTAGCACAGTGGGCATTCCGCAACGCAGGCGGCAACTTGTACTTTGCAACGACAACGGTTGCAGGTACGGCTACAAGTTCCCCTTCTGCACTTACGATAATGGGTAGCAATGGTAGTGTCGGCATTGGAACAACATCGCCTCAATCGACCGGGAGCTGTAAGACGGCATCGTGCAAACTCGTTGTTTCGGGTTCGGGAGATACTAAGCTCGTAGTAGATAGCACTAATGGAGACTCTGCAATAATGTTGCAAAGTTCGCGCTTCTCTCAAAATCCTAGATTTGAATGGCAGGTTATGGGTGCCGCAACAGATGCTACGTCGCGACTACGCTTAAATTACCTTGGTACCGCAATTCTTGCTGATGTCATGACGATAGTAGGTAACGGTAACGTTGGTATCGGGACTTCGACTCCTACGGGCCGGCTGCAGATTCTCGATGACGGCACCTTCACAAGCGAAGAAACTCTGCTGCAGCTTTCCTATACTGGTTCGGCAGGCATCAGAAACATGGAAATCAAGGGTCCGACCGCAGACTCTCTTACGGGTGCGTTTAACTTCACCACAGGCAATGCGTTTAATTTTAGAGTTGACTCAACCGACTCACTTACAATAGGCGCGACTGGTGGGGTAACGTTAGGTAGTGACTTGACCATAACCACGCTTTCAGCAGCACCGACATCCTCACGTTACTTGTGTGTTGATTCAACCGGAGCCTCACTAGTATACGCAGGAGGTAGTGCACTTGGCACTGACTGCGATTCGTCATCTCGCGCCATTAAGCACGACATTGAAGGCATTATGTCAGACGGTCTCGAGGTGGCACGTCTCCTTGCGCCAGTGTCGTTCATCTACAACGAGGATCTGACCAATGCAGTGCAGTGGGGCTTTATCGCAGAAGACACGGCACTAGTTTCGCCAGAGCTCGTAACCTACAACAGTTTGGGAGAGGCAAAGAACATCTCCAAGCTCGCCGTTACCGCCATAACCGTCAAGGCTATCCAGGAGTTGGACATCAACCTTCTGGCCCTTGCTTCGAGCACGATTGCAACGACTACCACCCCAGACATGGCAACTTCAACCCGCAATGCGATTACCTTCGCCAACAGCTTCTGGGAGAACTTGTTTGCCAAAGTTACGGTGTGGCTCGCAAGCGCAGGTAACGGCATTGCGGACCTCTTTGCTACCACCATTACTGCAGAGACCGTGTATGCAAAACAGCTCTGTTTGACCGACAACAGCGGCGAGACTTGTGTTACCAAGAGCCAGCTCGATGCGCTCCTTAGCGGCTCGCAGGCTCCAAGCTACACGCCGCCAGTAACTCCGCCGCCGAGCGATGACAATGGCACGACGACCGACAATGGGGGAGGCGACACACAAGAGCCACCAGTAGATGAAACTCCTACCGAAGAACCTCCGGCAGAAGATCCAGCTCCCGAATCTACGCCTGACCCAGAAACAACCCCGGATCCAGCTCCTGAACCAACGCCCGAGCCTTAACCTGAAATATGACGTGACATGCGTAGTACGAGGTATTTAAAACGCGTCGTAAACTGCTTTCGAGACTTCTTCAATGACCGTGCTAAGAGTCATAAAGTCCTTCCCTTGGGTCATGACACAAAGTGAGAAGGGGGACGATTTCTTATATACCACGCCACAGTCATGCAGCTGTACGCCGCTGACGACCCCCTCGTTATTAATTAACTCGCGTTCCCCGAACTTATGCGCCACCCTGACCGTAGGAGGAAGAGGTTTAGACATACCTCTGTACTCTACAGTAGTGAGTAAATCTAATGCTTTTTCTGAATAGTCACGGTCAAGATACGAAGCGTTGTGCAGTATTCGGAATACGTTAGCGTATGTTTTTGCAGTCACAAACTGGAAAGTGTCCGAGCTATTGGTGATCTGAAGTCCGAGGTCGGTCAGCGTATTGTTGATAATTTGCGGGGAAATATGCTCTGCCAGGCTACGGATTGGGTTATTGTCAGAGGAGCGAATCATCTGTTGAAGTAATTCTTCCACGGAGTATTCTGTACCGGGAGTAAGCGTGTGCGAAGGTTTTATATATCCATCATTTTCATCATTCGGTTGATAGGTCAGTCGATCCTGCAATATACTCGGATCCAGTTCAGCAATTTTGTAGTATGCAAGTAACAAAGGGAGCTTCAGAAGCGAAGCAGGTGCGTACGTTTCGTGTTCATTATATGCAGCCCACTGTCGGGTGGATAAGTCCCGCACCCAAATTGAAATATTTTCAACCTTGCCTTCCTGTTTGTAACGTTCAGACATCTGTGCAAGATCTGCGTTGAGGGTGTGCATCCTATTTCGAGCCTCTGCGTATTCGTCACACGCAAGGTCATGATTAGTAAGAGGGTACACTGTCCAGCATCTCTCAATGTCATCTGGTTGCAATGAGTAATAGCCAAAAACCAGCAATCCGCCGGCCATAAAAGAACAAAGTGCTATAAGTACTTTGACCATGGACAGTTAAATTGTACGTCCTATAGACTCAGGGTGCACATTAGCCAAGTTTGGGATCGAATATCAAGTACTGTCAATTATAGAGATTGCGGCCTAAGAAATAGGCCGTATAGAGAGGAGAGAGTGCCACTTAAATTCATTCCTCCATCTTTTAACGTGACGCCACGCAAAGCCTTTTATATGACAGCTCTGTTAGCCGAGATACCTTTGAAAGTAAATGTATCTCGGCTAGATTCTATATCAGTTCTTCTTCATCGCGTAGCACAATAAGCTCGAAAGAGTGTCTCGCAGGGAGACGGCCCAAGGGTCAGCGAATTTTCAGCAGAAAATTACGCGTCTCTTGAGTGATTATTGTGCGAAGCTCTTATCAACAGTTTATTTTGATTTCTCGCTGGTCGTCCTGGCGACCTACGTTGCAAAATAAGGGTAGATGAGCGAACGACTGTCATCACAAAAAGCTGCAAAGTTGTACGGTGTTACCAACGATTACATCGCGCGTCTTTGTCGCAATGGAAAACTTGAAGGCGTGCTCGAAAATCGCACCTGGATGGTTGATCCACAATCGCTCGCTCAATTTTTTACGCGTCAGGGGAAGACTCCCCTCCGAGAGGGGGAGAGGAGCGAACTGCTGACTTCTCGGGAGGCAGCTCGTATGTACCGCGTGACCAACGACTACGTTGCACGTCTATGTCGTCAGGGAAAACTTGCAGGAGTTTTTACAAATGGTACTTGGAAAGTTGAGAAGAAGTCTCTCGATGCTTTTTTTGCGCCGCGCCGTGAGGCTACGGTTGCGTCGCAGCCGGCTAAGAATATTTCACCTACGACGGCGCTTGGATTGGTGTCGGTACAACCTGTAGTACAAAAAGTTTTTTCTCCAGTACGTTTTGCCGAACAAACTTTACCTAGCAACAAAAAATTTGTATTTGCGGCAGGCATTCTTGCACTGGTTGTGTTTGCTAACGTCGCAGCATTTGTTGGCACCACAATGCAAAGCGATGCTCCAGCTGCGGTTGCGCGTGTTGAGTCGCCATTTTTTGGCGGCAGTATAGTGTCAAAACTTATTTCATTCTTTACGGACAGTAAGTCAGAAGAAAAAACTCCGCTCGCATTTCCTGCATACAGCACCAATGTATATCCAAGTGGTTCCGGAGCATCTACGGTAGCAATGGGGCCGATTGTGCAGAATGTGTATCAAACAATTGGCTCGAAGCAGAGCGATTCAATTCCTGCAGATGTGCTGGTTGTAATGCTGGGCGAACTCAACCGCTCTCTCCGCGGAGAAATTGGTCGCATGATTGGTGCTACGCTAGACAGTAAGTTCTTTAGCTCGTCAAGCAGCGGAGGCAGTGGGGGCGGGCTCGCATTGTCTGACCTGACCGACGCCAATATTCCTGACACCATTACGGCAAGCAACTATTTGCCGCTTACGGGCGGCACGCTATCCGGCTCACTGGTTGGTACCGATGCTACCTTTTCTGGTGTCGCAACAACTTCAGCTCTTACCGTTACCGGGCTCATTAGTTGTACTGAAGCTCTTGAGACAAATTCTTTAGGACAAATTGTTTGTGGCAACGACTCTACAGGTATTGGCGGCGGGGCGTTCCCATTTACCCCAACCGCCTACGGCAACTCCACCAGCACCACGATCGGATTTATCAACGGTCTCATATCAAACGCTTCAACAACCATTGGCAACGGCACTCAAACGGGAGGGCTCACGATCGCTGGCGGAGCAACCACAACAGGGAGTGCGTATTTTGCAACAGGTATCGGTATAGGGGCACCGTTCACAGGTGCGGGACTCTATGTGTCGGGCAATTCTACATTTGAAGGTTCTGGTGTTCGTGTTGATTTTATTAATCAAAACTCTCAAACATATAAAGTCGGGCAATATGCGGCCGTGGATGTCTTTTCTATCGGACCTGATGCTGTACCCACTGCGTTTAATATTATTAATTCGGGGAATGTTGGTATTGGCACCACTAACCCAGGCGCGCTCTTTACGGTTGCTGGCACCGCATCCACCTCGGCCCTCACAGTGTCTAGCCTCAATGCGGCCAGCTGCGATGTCAAAGCCTCGGCATCCGGCGCCCTGTCTTGCGGTACCGACGCAATGGGCTCTGGTAGCGCCTTCCCATTTACTCAGACAACCGCATTCGGATCATCAGCAAACGCCACTTCAACCCTCATCGGCTTCACCAACGGCATCTACTCACTCGCAAGTTCAACCATAGGCGGTGGCACACAGGCCACTGGTCTTGCGATTAACGGAGGTGCAACTACGACAGGGAATGCGTACTTTGCGGGGAATGTTGGGATTGGAACTGCTGCCCCTGTAGATAAATTAACGGTACTTGGCGGCAGCATTTCTACACGCAATGCCAATACATCTCAGTCGCAGCTAATTGGCGCACTTTCTTCTGACTACGACACATCCTTCCAAGGTGTTTACCTGCGTTATCGTGACTCTGCTGTTACAGGGAACATGATAGATGCGATTCCTAATGCAGATTTGGCGCAGCTAACATTCCAAAATTCGGCTAATGCGCTCATTATGACAAACGGTCAAACGCCGCTCATCTTTGCGACATTTGGCCAAGAGTCAATGCGAATCGCGGGCAACACCACGCAAAGAGGCTTTATAGGCATCGGTACGACCTCGCCCTTTGCGCGGCTCTCTGTACATGCTAGCAGTAATGACCTTGCTACTCCCACAACGCTTTTCGCTATTGCTTCTTCGACTGCAAGTGCAACGAGCACATTATTCTCAGTAAGCAACAAAGGAATCACTACAATACAGGGCAATGGAGCGGGGTACGCTCAGTTTGGTGATAACGGAGGCTCCAATGGTTTTGCTATCAGTCTAAACGGCGTGCCGATTAGTGGTACTGCATATAACTTCTATAGTGCAACAGGCAATGGCCTATATATAAATCGTCCAAGTGGCAATGCAATCTCTTTCCGCGAAGCGAACGGCGCAGACCAGATGACCATCGCCTCAGGAGGCAACGTAGGGCTAGGCACCACCTCTCCATACGCCAAACTCTCTGTCGCAGGCAACACCGCCATTGCCGGAGACCTCGGCGTCGCCAACGTCACCGCAACTGGGACTGTTGCTACTGCCAACCTCACGGTCGGCACACTCTCCGGCCTCCTCAAAGCAACAGCGGGTGTTGTGTCTGCTGCAATCGCCGGAACCGACTACGCTACGCCGTCACAAATCACCGGCGCCTTCCCGTTCACCCCTACAACCGCATTCGGTTCATCAGCTAACGCAACGTCTACACTCATCGGCTTCACGAACGGTATTTACGCGCTCGCAAGCTCGACCATCGGAGACGGCAACCAAAACGGCGGACTCACAATCAATGGCGGAGCAACCACTACAGGTAATGCGTACTTTGGGGGAAATATAAAAATAGGTACGACGACAGCGGGCGGGGTTCTATCGATAGGTGCCGCAGCAGGAGAATCTACTTCGGCAGACTCATATATCAATGTGAGCTCTGTGGGCAGAGCCGGTCTACGTTTGGTTTCTGACTCTGGTAATACAGCTGGCGAGCCTGGTGGCGCTTATGTGCAGTTTGGCCAGGATGGCGGCGCAGTAACATCTGTGGTTGGTCTTACAAACTTGAACGCGCAGGACCCGATGGGCACCGCTCTAACCGGTGCCATCGGCAATTATCTTGTCGTATCAAATCGATTTAGTTCCGCAGGTATACAATTTGCAACTAATGGTGCCGTTATGGCCACGTTCGACAGTTCCGGCAACGTTGGTATAGGCACCACAACGCCAGGCCAGCTGCTCACGGTTGATGGCAATGTGCGCATTAACCGAACAGATTCTGTAGTAGGCGAGTACGTGGACCTTAGTATCAACGACCGCCGTCTGATTTTTAATGCTGTTCAGGATGAGCTTTCATCTACAGCAGGCGGATTCCAGTTTGATATTGGTGGCAGCACGGTGCTCGCGGATGCATTTTTGGTCTCTGCGGGGAGCGACACGGACGCAGTTAGCCCAACCAATGTCTTCTTTGGTGTGTTTGGCAACGGCTATGTAGGTATTGGTACTACCACTCCATATACCCAACTCTCAGTACAAGGCAACGCACTCTTCTCTGGCGATGTAACCGGCGCAAACATGATGGCTACCGGTACGCTAACCGTTAAGGGCCAGACAACTCTCGCAACATCACTTGATGGATTGCTTAAAGCAACTGCCGGTGTAGTCTCAGTCGCTGTAGCAGGGACGGATTACGCGACACCAGGACAGATCGTCGCGTTTCCATTTACCCCAACAACCGCCTTCGGCTCTGCAGCCAACGCAACCTCAACGTTGATCGGCTTCACCAACGGCATCTACGCTCTCTCATCGTCAACCATCGGCAACGGGACACAAGCAGGTGGCCTCACAGTAAATGGTGGCGCAACAACAACCGGCAATGCGTACTTTGCGGGCAATGTGGGGGTTGGGACTACTGCGCCGGGGTCTCCGTTACACATTGTCGCCTCGAATCAAACGCTCTCTGGTTTTCTGTCGACTGCTCACTTGTCGCTAACCACAAATACAGCACAAGCAATCAATGTAGGTGCCTCGCTAGGGCTAGGAGGCCTTACCGACTCTTCAGGTACTCAGCGCAATTTTGGCGTCATTGCCGGCAGAAAAGAAAATAGTACGAACACCGACACGAGCGGATATCTTTCTCTCTCCACACATCTCACAGGTATTGGTCTTGTAGAACGACTTCGTATTTCATCTGCTGGCAACGTAGGTATCGGTTCCACGTCTCCGTGGGGCCAACTTTCTGTCACCAACACCGGCACCGGCCCAAGCTTTGTCGTAGAAGATGCTACCTCTCCAGACTCTTCGCCTTTCTTGATCGACGCGAGTGGGAATGTTGGTATCGGCACCAGCTCTCCTTCGCATAGACTTGTGGTTGGTAGCGGTACTGAGACTGCTCGTATTTATATATCGGGATTGGCAGGAGGAAGTGATGCCAGCGGACGACCCACTAACGACAATGCACAACTTACTCTAGGGCGCCTCGGGACATCGGATGGGGGAGGTGTGGAGTTTAACCTCTCGCCATCTGGTAGCGGGTATGGATTTAAAGTAAATGCACCAGACGCAGACTCGCGACAGGACCTGCGCTTCTTTAGTCGCTGGAACAGTGCAACGTGGACCGAACGCTTCACTCTTCAGGGTAGTACGGGCAATGTCGGTATCGGCACTACAACTCCGTACACAAAACTCTCTGTCCAAGGCAACGCAGGTATCTCTGGCAACCTCGGTGTCGCCAACGTCACCGCCACTGGTACCGTTGCCACACAGAACCTCACCGTCGGCACACTCTCCGGCCTCCTCAAAGCTTCGACAGGTGTTGTTTCCGCAGCCATTGCTGGTACTGACTACGCCACCCCAGCAAACATTACCGCAGCCTTCCCATTCACCCCACGTTCTTGGGGCAACAGCACCAGCACTACGATCGGCTTCACCAATGGCCTCATAGCATACTCAAGCTCAACACTCTTCGGCACCACCACCATTCCATCCACCAGCTCACTCGTGGTAGAGAAAAACGCTTTGTTCCCTTCGACAGGGAACGGAACATCGCCTCTCTTGTACGCTTCCCCTCAACAATTTGCCGGTTCGGGTACAACTCTCTTGGGTGTGGGGGCCTTGTCTGCTGGGTATAACCAGCAATTCAACTCGTTCAATGATGCGTTTTACACCACAGCGATCGGTGCTTCGGCAGGAACAGCCCTCGTTAATGGAAACTACAACACTATTTTAGGTGCGCAGGCCCTGATACAGGCAACTAATGCTGCAGAAAATACTATTATCGGCACTTTTGCTTTCAACAACCTCACAACAGGAAATCGCAACATAGCTATCGGTTACAGTGTGAGCGCTGCAAGCTCGACTGGTTCAAACCAATTGAACATCGGTAATATTATTTTTGGTACGGGTATAGATGGCTCGTACGGCACTCTTTCAACAGGTAACATCGGCATTGGCACTACTTCACCCACGTACAGATTCTCAGTAGAGGGAACATCATCCCTCGGCAACATCGCTCGCGCTGGTTACTTCGTTGCTACTTCTACCACCGCTTCAACATTCCCATTCGCTTCTACAACCGCTATCACTGCCTCAAACGCTTCTACAACCAACCTCACTATTTCAAGTGTTCTTTCGTCACTCCTCAAGACCAACTCAACTGGCGGGGTAGTCGCTGCAGTCGCCGGCACCGACTACCTCACTAGTGCAAATCTTACTTCTGCATACCCATTCCCACTTTCTGGCAATGCCACTTCAACGCTCACACAATTTAACGGCGGCCTTACCGCTTACGCTTCTTCAACTATTGGTAATGGTGTTCAAGGTCTCACCACTTTTGGTGCAGCAACCACCACGGGTAGGGCATACTTTGCAGACAACGTAGGTATTAACGCTACTTCGCCCAGTGCGCGCCTCGATGTGCGCACTTCAGGTGCTGGCAATGTTGCTATGCGCCTTATTGCCGACTCGTTTGAAACTGCTTTCCGCCTTTCAGAAAATTCTACCTTCTCTAATGTAGATTTCTCAGCAGTTTCCGGGGGCAGCTTGCGTGTCGACAATATTGGTTATGTGGTCTTCAATAGTGGTGGCAACTTTGGTATCGGTACGACCACTCCAGACACCAAATTCTCTGTACAAGGTAACGGTCTCTTCTCGGGCAGCCTCTCAGTGGCCGGCCTCACTGCCACAGGCACCGTTCGCTTTGCTTCGCTTACTGCTGCAAACTGCGATGTAAAAGCTTCATCTAACGGCACACTATCTTGCGGCACTGATGCGGGTGCAGCCTTTCCATTTACTCCTACAACTGCCTTCGGATCAGCAGCTAATGCAACCTCAACTCTCGTAGGCTTCACCGCAGGACTCTATTCAACTGCATCGTCAACGATTGGCGGCGGCACGCAAGGTAGTGGTCTCACTATATTGGGTGGCGCAACAACAACCGGCAATGCGTACTTTGGCGGTCTTGTCGGGGTCGGTTCTCAGGTAACAAGCGGGGAAGATATAATGCTCCTCCAAAGTGCTACACGCGGCTACCTTTCTATTAATCGCACATCTGGCGCAAGCGCAGGTATCAAAATTACCGCAGGTTCATCAAATGCAGCATATATTTATCAGCAAGACAGCTCAAGCGACCTTTTCTTCTATGTAAACGGTGTAGACCGTATGTATATCAGCAGTGCGGGTAACGTCGGTATTGGTTCCACAACTCCGATTCAAAAACTTTCGGTAAATGGCAGCGGCCTCATTTCGGGCGATCTTTCTGTCGCGGGCCTCACTGCCACAGGTACCATCCGCTTTGCCGGCCTCAACTCTGCCAACTGCGACGTTAAGGCGTCTACCAACGGCACACTTTCCTGCGGTACGGATGTGGGTGGAGCATTTCCGTTTACCCAAAGCAGTTACAACGGCACGAATGTTTCGGCGACCTCAACCGCACTACAGCTCACGGGAGGTCTCTATGCTTCATCGACGGTGCGGTTTGGCGATGCCGGTATTTCGCCATTCTTTTACAACGGTGCAGTTGGTCGGGTGGGTATCGGCACTACAAGCCCTTCAAGAACTCTTCAGGTAGAAGCGTCAACCAGCGCCTTGTTGGTGTACTCCAGTGGCGTAACAAACTTAACTACTTCGCAAGCTCCAACGTTTGTTTCCCCTAAAGGCACTGTTTCTATGTTTATTGGGAGCGGCAATAGTAGTGATAGTGGGCAGGAGTCCACCACTGGGTACGGCGTCAACGAAAGTAGCGGTAATATCCGATTTAACGGAACATCAGTGGCGTGGGGAGATTTTGGCTATTATCCAAATGGTGGCGGTAATGGCAACTACGGTAACTTCCGCCTCTCGCTTGCTGGGAGCACGATTGATACGGTACCAGATGCAAAGCTGGGGGTAGGGTCGCTCTACAGTGCGGGCAATGTGGGTATTGGTACGACCACTCCCCAAGATCTTCTTGAAATAGGCGATTCGTCCGTCGCCGCTATCCGTGGAATTATTACAAACTCCAACTCTGGCACCGGTGCATATTCTGAACTTGTAGTACGAAATGGGTACACCAATACAGTAGATGATGGTTTGCGCCTTAGGACCAACGGTACCGGCTTCACCAACGTAGGAGGTTTTATTCAAGATGCAGGTATACTCGTTGCCGATGCAAATCTCTCGGGCGGCCTCTCAATCATGACCAGAAACGCATCAGCTCCTATTATGTTTTACACAGGCGGTCATACAAATGAGCGTATGAGGATTACAGAATCTGGTAGCGTTGGTATCGCCTCCACGTCTCCATGGGCTAGGGCATCTGTCGACACTACGGGTATCACTGGCAGGCAGCCATCCTTTACCGTCGGTTCTTCAACTCGCACCGACTTCTTAATTACCCAAGACGGCCGTGTGGCAATAGGTACGACGACACCAACTGGTTTAGACATTTTCAGCAAGTTTACTGTTAACTCTACCGACCGTGCACACATTAACTTGTATGCACCGAGCGGCTCATCGGGCGCCGTGGGCGATATCCGCATCGGCGCCAACGATGGTTCGGTCGGCAGTTACAAGAATTGGGACATCAGCTTCCGCACAGACACCTTCGGTGGTGGTGCAGGATCACTTTCGTTCTACGGAGACCACTCAACAGCTGGTAGTAAGCTCGGTCTCTCGCTGGTACCGAACGGCACTTCAAATCCGAACCTCTATATTCCGGGTAACACCGGTTTGGGTACCATAACCCCACAATCAAAACTATCCGTTACAGGCTCCAGTGGTGCATATAACGGAGATGGTATTACAGGAATAGCTCAATTCACTACGGGTACTGGCGCTGTCACCGACGATAAACTCCAGTTCGGTGTTGTGGATAGTGCATACAGCTGGATCCAAGCGGTCGACCCCGGTAATACTACTCGCCAGCTTATCTTCAATCCTGGTGGTGGCAACGTTGCCATTGGCACGACCAGTCCTGCAGGACGCCTGCATGTTCAGGGCTCCACTTCCTATTCAAGCGAAGAAAGTTTGCTGGTACTCACGTACGCTGGCGCTGCAGGCAATAGGAACATGGAAATCAAGGCTCCGACTACAGATGACACTAATGCGGCATTCAACTTCACCACAGCCAATGCATTTAATTTTAGAGTAGACGCTACCGACGCCTTTACAATCAATGCGAGTGGTGGGGTAACGTTAGGTAGTGACTTGACCATAACCACGCTTTCAGCGGCACCGACATCCTCACGTTACTTGTGTGTTGATTCAACCGGAGCCTCACTAGTATACGCAGGAGGTAGTGCACTTGGCACTGACTGCGATTCGTCATCTCGCGCCATTAAGCACGACATAGAACCTATAGCTACAAGTGGAATCGATGTAGTCAACAAGCTTGCCGCCGTTTCCTTTATATACAACGAAGACCCAACCAATGCAGTGCAGTGGGGCTTTATCGCAGAAGACACGGCAGATGTTTCTCCCGAGCTTGTTACGTACGACAATGAAGGAAAGGCAAAAAATATCTCAAAGCTTGCAGTTACGGCGGCGACAGTTAAGGCTATTCAAGAACTGAATCTCAATCTTGAGACTGTCGCATCTTCATCGACTGCGAGCTCCACTCCGCAGTCAGAAAGTTTTGCAGAACGCTTTATGAGCGGCATCTTCGCCCGCATGTCGACCTGGCTCGCTGATGCAGGTAATGGTATTGCCGACCTCTTTGCTTCTACAGTGCATGCCGAGGTTGTCATAGCAGCCAAAGTGCAGACCGATCAGCTGTGTGTAGGCAGTGTTTGCGTAACCGAGGCAGAGTTTATGAACCTGGTGCAGGGTAATCAAAACCCGCCAGCACCAGCGCCGTCGCCAACTCCTGAGCCAGAGCCTACGCCAGAAGAAGAACCAGCTCCTGAAGAAACTCCAGAGGAGGAACAAGCACCAGAACCGACTCCAGAGCCAACGCCAGCACCGGAAGAAACTCCAGAGCCAACTCCAGAACCTACGCCCGGAGTCTAACTTGTCCCCACTTTTGTAAGCTCAGACCTTGAGAAGTGATTTTGGCAAGTACAATGATGGGTATGAAAAGCCGGCATGTGGGTGTCGTGGGTACATTATATAGATATATAGTATGAAAATTCCTCTTAATAGCATTCTTATTGGTTTGGCGGTCGTAGCGGCAGGTCTAGGGGCGTGGTATTACATCGACAACAAAGAGCCGGTTGACTACGAGGTACTTATTGAAAGTCCTAAGACTGGGTCTACGGTTACATCTCCACTTACCGTTAGTGGTAAGGCACACTCTAACTGGTATACAGACGGTGAATTCCCAGTTGAAGTTCGCAACTCAAATGGCGACGTTATAGGGCAAGGTGTGGCAAAGAAGCAGGACGGCGCCTCCGCTGAAGGTGGTTTCGTACCGTTTAGCGCTACCGTTACGTTTACAGCCAATCCGGGCGAGTACGGATCTCTCGTATTTAAGAGGAGCAATCCTGGCGGTAAGAATGAATACAATCTTCGCACTGAGGTACCGGTAAATTTTTAATCTATGAAATTTTTAAAAAAGCTTTCGCTTCAACACCTTACACACGATCAGTTACTCACCTTACTGGTTCTGTCAGCCGGAGCAGCCTTTTTGGTGCTCATGGCTCTTACTATTACGGGAGACGTAAAGTTTACGTTCGACAATTCTGCAGTTAAACAAGCTCTCTCAAACCCTACTAGCTTGGGAGCAAACATGGCATGGGCTGCGAGCGGTAATGGACCAAATTTTCCTGCCTGGACTAGCTCTACAGCTAAGGATGCAGCACAAAATGATAAATCTGAAAATGGTGAGTGGTCCTCTCCACGTGCGTGCCGTATTGGCCCTGGCAGCGAACAGTCCTGCGTTCGAGACGCTTCCGCCGATTGGAGACGATATGCTGTTTTTTCTATCCACGAGCAAGGCAATAATGGTAACGGCAAGGTGGCCAGTCTGGTTGGTAAAAGCACGGAAAATCGTACCGTTACATCAAACTGGAATACTACTAACGACTGGGAGAGGACTATCAGTGAACCTGGCAACGCACTGACTATCGGCACCAATTCCAGCATTGTGCTTGAGTGGACCTGTCAGGATATCCAGACAAACTACTTTGAAGACGAGTGTGGCACTCTTGGCGTTAAAATGTGCGAAACTACTCGTGGTGGCCGCACTGACCAAAATCCTATTGATCCGATTGAATTCTTTAATGATGCGGGCGGGAGTGGTAGCGGGTTTGATCCGGGTGCACGAAAAGGCTCAAAAACAATCACGCCTCCATATGGCACTACAAACTATCGCCTAACCTGTAAAGCAGTGTCAGGCTCAGCCCACAATATCTCTCTTGATATCAGCGTAAATCGTCCCTTGCCGCCTGCGGTTAATGGCTCATGCGGTGCAACGCAAAATGTATGTGCTGCAGGAACGTTAAATGATACTGCAGACTCCGCGTCGAATTATCTCTGGCAGTGTGCAGGCGCATATGGTGGTTCCACAGCTTCGTGTACGTCACCTAAGCCGGTTGCAACAGCTGCACTTCTTCCTAACGGTACTGTCAGTGTAGTCCAAGGGGGGACGGTCTCGTTTAGCTGGTCCACTACTAATGTGGTATCAACCGCCTGCACTGTCACGCGCAGCCCCTCAGCAACCGCGCCGTGGAGCGGCTCAACAACAGGGAATGCAGGTGCATCACGCGTCGTAACATTCCCTGCAAGTCTTGCTCCTGGTGCGTACGTATATACCTTGAGCGGTTGTACCTCAACTAACGGTACTCCAACTCCTGCGGCTGACTCTGTAACCGTAAACGTTACTGCAGCTACTGCTCCTGCGGCAAGCATATCTTCAACCGCAGCGACGGTTAACAAGGGAAGTGCAACGCAGCTCGGCTGGGCATGTACCAATAGTGCCACCGCGCGTGTCTCTAACAATCAGAACGCAACCGTATGGACGACGTTCCCATCAGTTGCAAATCCACCAGGTCAGTCTACAGGAGCGTTATCTGCACCAACCACCTACACCCTTGTATGTACGAATGCATCGGGTGTAACAGCAACAGCCTCACAACTAGTTAATACAGATATTTGCACGGACATTGCTGGCGATCAGCCAACCGCACCAGCTTCTCCCTGTTTGAATCCAGGAGCGGTTGCAGGCGCCTGTGTTCCTGCAAACTATACGTGGAATGGATCTACCTGTACGGCGAACGCTGTTCCCGACGCTTGTCCTAATGTTAACGGCAACCAGGCTTCGGGCCCCTGTGCAGATGCGGTGTGTGCAGGAAACGGGGGGACCTGGAGTGTTGCAACTCAAATCTGTACTCCGGCACCTGTTATAGATATCGTAAGCTTTACCGCCAGTCCAAACCGTGTAAAAAATAGTACACCTACCAAGCTCAGTTGGGAGATCACAGGCATCGGAGCCTCCACCTGCCAAATTACGTCTAGCCCAAATGTCTTTAGTCGCACCGTCACTTCGGCAAATGCATCTGGCGTTAATGCAACCGACCAATCAACAAGCAACATTACTCAGACCACCATCCTGACGCTCAACTGCGGTGCTTCCGAGTCATTGCAGGAAACAGTTACGGTTGTTCCGGAGTTTGAGGAGATCTAAAAGTAAGAATACATAAAACCCCCTCAAACTGAGGGGGTTTTATTATTTATCGTGTAGGAGGTCGAGTTGCTTTTTCTTGCTCAGGATCAACCGGTGCAGGCTCAGAAACGGATGGAGGGCCTGCATACAAACCTGCTTCGTTAACCGGTATGGGCTCTGGGACAGTAGGCGGGCCAGACATATCGTCCTTGTGACTTGTGCCGCTCATTAGCATAAAGAGCAGACCAAGAACACCAATCATGACCACACCAGCACCAACAAGCACAATGGTTTCGTTATGTTTTTTTGCCATACGTTTATAGATAATAAAAAAGTTGTACTTGTAAGTATATATCACTAATGTGGCACAAGATCGGGTAAGGGTACGTCTGTGCCTGTGTGGATAAGGGCAGGAGGGGAGCCATAGGCTGATAGACTTACTATATATAAGCTGGCTCTACACGCATGCTACATAAACGCACTTTAATAAGTCTACTCAGTAAGGGGGTTGTCATTGGTTTGGGTGCCGCGATAGGTGTTGCTAGCGTTGCCGCCTGGACCGGCCCATCTGGCACCGCGCCCAACAGCAACGTGTCAGCGCCGATTAACGTCAGTGGTACGGCTCAAGTAAAGTCAGGCACACTCCAAGCCTCGCGCTTTTACGATGACAACGCCGCTTACTACGTAGACTCGAACGTAACCTCGGTAATGAATGCGATTGATGCGGCAGGAACTATTACGGCTCCTCGATTTTATACCGACAGCGCCACATATCTTCCACACACCAACGGCTACAACTATCTACGCGGCCACACGTTCTTTAATGGTGTTCTGTATGACGAGAATAATAGTTCCTATTACCTGGACCCGAGCGGTACTAGCGTCGTCAATGCACTTAACGCTAATGGCTTTTTTAATGCAAATTCCGGCCTAGAAGCGGGCTCAATATCACTCATTAAATCACTCTGGATAGGTGACGGTTCTGAAGGATGGCTTGCAATACAAGCTGGAGCTATAGCTTCTGGGGCTGGCACACATTTTGTGTGCTGGAGCAACGGAGGCACCTTTAGATTGACGAGAACAACGGGCTCATGTGTTGCCTCAGACCGCCGACTTAAAAAAAATATTACTCCACTGGAGAAAGGGCTCGCCGAAGTTGTAAAATTAGACCCTGTCGAGTACGAATGGAAAGATAAGGCTCGCGGTGAAGGAAAACAAATAGGTCTCATTGCCCAAGAGGTGAAAGAGATCTTTCCGGAGGCTGTCGACGGCACAGGCGCTGAGGGAGACTGGTACAGTGTTGACTTCAACTCTCTTATAGCCCCTATGATCAAAGCCATTCAGGAACTCAAAGCAGAAAATGATGAACTTAAAACAAGAATCGAGAAATTAGAAGCTGCTCGTTAATATAATGAAACCACTTACAACGATTATTTTGAAGGGAGCGCTCTTGGGTGCAGGGGCAGTTTTTGGTGCCGGAATGGTGGTTGCCTGGACCGGCCCTTCTGGTACTGCGCCCAACAGCAACGTGTCAGCGCCGATTAACGTCAGTGGCACGGCTCAAGTAAAGTCAGGCACACTCCAAGCCTCGCGCTTTTACGATGACAACGCCGCTTACTACGTAGACTCGAACGTAACCTCGGTAATGAATGCGATTGATGCGGCAGGAACTATTACGGCTCCTCGATTTTATACCGACAGCGCCACATATCTTCCACACACCAACGGCTACAACTATCTACGCGGCCACACCTACTTTAACGGTGTGCTCTATGACGAAAACGATACAGGCTACTACCTTAACCCAAGTGCTACCTCCCGCATAAATTATGGAGTCTGGGACAATCTGTATGTGTATGGAGATATCACTCTTGGAGGTATAACTGTTAACGACGCCTTTTATATAGACGGCCTGCCCACAGGTGACGGCACTCACTATGTTTGCTGGGGTAACGGTGGGAACAAAGTTAAAAAGAAAGGAAGTGGCTGCGCGGTGTCAGATAGGCGTTTAAAAGAGCATATCGTGCCACTTACCGTGGGGTTAGATGAGATATTGAAACTCAATCCGGTCAGCTTTGAATGGAAAGATAAAAAATTATTTGAAGAAGGCACGAAGATAGGTCTTATTGCGCAGGAAGTAAAAGAAGTATTTCCCGAAGTAGTTACCGGAACTGGGGTGGGAGACGACTGGTATGGACTCGATTATGATGCCCTCGTTGCCCCAATGATAAAAGCCATTCAAGAGCTTAAGGCGGACAATGATGAACTGCGAGCAGAACTTAAAGAGCTACGCCAGCTTGTAGAGAGCAGGTAGGTACTACGTTATATGAAAACTTTTGCATCAAAATCTCTACACGCGCTTCTCGTTGGAATAGTGGCGCTTGTGGTTATGTTCGTGTACGGCTGGCTTTCTTCAACCCAAGTTACGCCGTTGGTGTACGCGCAATCGACAACTGGACTCGCAGGATATGCCTGGAGCGAGACTATCGGCTGGATCTCTTTTAGCTGCACTACCGGCGGACCTACAGGGAACAGTGTTTGTTCAACATCAAATTATTCTGTTGCGGCGGATGTAAACGGTAACTTAACCGGCTATGCATGGAGCGACAACATTGGATGGATAAAATTTGGCGGGCTTTCAAGCTTTCCTACAGGGTCGGGCACGGTAGCACAGAATGCACAGGTTTCCGGTGCAAACGTAATCGGCTGGGCGCGTGCTTGTGCAGGTACCGCTTCAGGAATCTGTACAGACATGACCAGTCGCACTGATGGTTGGGATGGCTGGATAGCGCTTAGCGGCACATGGACTGATGTTACAGTGAGCGGTACTAATGTCTCTGGGTACGCGTGGGGAGGGGATGTGGTTGGTTGGATCGACTTCGATCTAACTACTTTTGCCGCAAACACTCCCGTGCCTTCAGTTACTACCTATGCGCAAACAGGGCTAACTACTACTGCGGCGACACTTGAGGGCGGCGCAAATCCGAACGGATTCTCAACTACAGGCTGGTTCCGCTACAGCACCACTGACCCAGGTACCTGCAACGATACGTTCGGCACTCGTGCTCCGGCATCTGGAGGAGATGCCCTTGGTAGCGGTACGGCACTCCTAGCCTTCGATAATCCAGTTACGGGTCTTACTCATTCCACCACGTATTACTACTGCGCGCTCGCGTCTAATGCTGGCGGAACCGCCGTTGGAGCCGTACGCTTCTTCACGACAAGTACGCCTGCTCAGTGTGCAGACGGTATTGATAATGAGCCGGACGGATTTACCGACATGGCAGACAGCGGATGCACAGGAAGTGGAGATAACGTCGAAGTAAATACTCCATCACTGTCTCTGTTTACTGCAAGTGAGATCCGCGTACATGCTACTGAGAGCGTCACTCTGACCTGGTCGGGTGCCGAACTTCCTCCAACTTGTACCATTACCAGCAACCCGGTAATTTCCGGAGGTACTGGTACGCCGCGATCAGTGCCCAGCACAGGAACTGCCAATGCAAATGCGTCAGGCGAGGTCGTGGGTCCTATTACGCAAACTACGGTTATTACGCTCAACTGCGGTGCTGGTGCCTCGGCTCAAAAGACCATCACCATTGTTCCGGACATTATAGAAATTTAAGGTGTACACTATTGGTATATGGTTCGTGTAGGTATTAATGGTTTTGGTCGTATTGGCCGCGCATTCTTCCGCGCGGCATGGGGCGACCCTGAAGTAGAGATTGTGGGTGTTAACGATCTTGGCGACGCGCAAAATCTTGCTTATCTTCTAAAATACGACTCGGTATATCCTACGCTACCGGTAGAAATCACTGCAGGGAACGGTCAACTCGTCGTTGGGGGCAAGCAGATGTACTTTGGGAGCGAAAAGGATCCGACCAAACTCCCGTGGAGCAACTTGAATGTGCAAGTGGCTGTCGAATCGACCGGTGTATTTGAAAGTTACGAAAAGGCAAGTGCTCACCTCACGGCTGGTGCTAAGCGAGTGGTTATTACGGCGCCTGTTAAGGAAGATTCGGCACAAGGCGCTACGGTGTTGGTTGGCGTGAATGAAGAAAAGCTTGCGACGTGCCAGATATCTTCCAACGCATCGTGCACCACAAACGCGGGCTCGCCTCTTATTGCTATTTTGGATGAAAAGATCGGCATAGAGCGTGCGCTTTTAAACACCGTACACTCGTACACCGCAACACAGTCTATTGTAGATTCTCCAGTTAAGGGGAGCGACTATCGTCGCGGAAGAGCAGCAGCGCAAAACATTGTACCGTCTTCAACTGGTGCTGCGATCGCTGTCACCAAAGCCTACGAAAGCTTGGCGGGGAAGTTTGACGGCATTTCCATACGAGTACCCACACCTGCAGGTTCAATCGTTGATATTACATTTGTCGCTAAAAGGGAGACGAGCGCAGAAGAAGTAAACGCCATACTTACCGAAGCCGCTGGCACCGAGCGCTGGAAAGGCATCTTTAAAGTAACGAACGAACAATTGGTGTCCTCGGACATCATTGGTACGACAGAAGCATCTGTTGCGGACCTTGCCATGACACGGGTTACAGGAAATCTGGTTAAAGTGATGGCGTGGTACGACAACGAAATGGGGTATGCGCACACACTGCTGCGGCACGTTAAGGCCGCGGGTAAACAAGCGTAGCTTGATATGAAGAAGAAAATAAATAAAAAAAAGCTCCCTAAAAACATTGTCACACTTTCGGTGGTCAGCGCCGCCTCGGTAGTTGTAACTATTGTAGGGCTTAAGTCTTTTGACCTGGCGCTAAACGGGATTTGTCCGTCGGCTAGTATGCCTGCTGCAGTAATGTACACTACGAGCGTACCCGCTCAGTCAGACCCAGCACCGATAGAAGAGCCTCTTCTTTTACTTGATCCTGCATCTCCAACTCCAGAAACAGAGAGTGGAATATAGTGTAAGCTTACAGACATGACAAAAATATACCTTGCTTCAGACCACGCCGGATTTGAACTTAAAGAAGCGCTCATTTCGCATCTCCGCGAGATGGGTCACGAGATTGAGGATGTGGGTCCTATAACGCATGACCCACAAGACGACTACCCGGACTACCTTTTGCCAATGGCCGCACAGGTGGCTCAGAATAAGGGTTCTTTCGGTATAGGTATCGGCGGCTCGGGGCAAGGGGAGGCAATGGTCGCAAACCGCGTTAAGGGTGCACGCGCGGCGGTCTACTACGGTGAAAAGGACGACATGCTTAAACTTTCGCGCGAACATAATGATGCAAATATTTTAAGTATCGGCGCGCGCTTTGTGTCGGGAGAAGAAGCAAAGCGCGCAGTAGATTTATGGCTCGCAACGCCTTTTACTGGCGAAGAGCGCCATGCACGTCGATTAGCTAAGTTTAATTAAACCGGCATGACAGAAATAATTCCTGCTATCCTGCCAAAGAGCTACCGGGGACTCGAAGAGGGTTTGGTGCGTTTGCAGCATGTAGCCCCCCTCGTGCAGATAGATTTAGTAGACACCAATGTGCTTGCGGGCCGCGAAGCGCCGCCCTTGTGGGAAGAATTTGATTTTGAGTTCGACATTATGCTCCCGAACCCGGCAGCAGAAGTTGAGGGTTGTGTAGCACTTGGCGCTTCACGCATTATTGTGCACGCGCACACAGGAAGCGCCCTTGAAGCTGTTCAGTTTTTACAACAATACCGCAACGGAGACTTCCCGATTTTGGTTGGTATTGCACTTAGCTCTACCGGAAAACCCGAGGAGCTTAAACCATTTGAAGGGTTGTACGACTATGTGCAGGTTATGGGTATTGCGCACATTGGTAAACAAGGGGAGCCATTTGATTCTCGTGTGCTTGAGACTATAAAAACGCTGCGCGCAGCCTACCCGGAGTTGGTAATACAAGTAGACGGTGCCGCGGCCACACACCCTAAAGAACTTGTTGAGGCGGGTGCTAACCGCTTAGTAGTTGGTTCTGCAATTATCAACGCTGACAACCCAAAAGAGATGGTACAGTCAATATATAGTAAGGCTAATGCATAATCGCCTTATCTGTATTTCTTGCAATGGTCAATACTCGAGGTTTTACACTCATTGAGTTATTAGTCGTCATTTCAATAATCGGCATTTTGTCGTCGATTGTGCTCGCATCGCTTGGGAGTGCGCGCACTAGTGCGCGTGACACAGAGCGTTTGTCGGATATAAAAACTATACAGAAGTCACTAGAGCTTTATTTTTTGGAATATGGTCGGTATCCGATTACCAGCTGTACCTCTCCCAATGTAAACTGGACTAGTTTTGATAGTCCAGCTTATTCGCCTCGAACGCTGTGCTCGAACGTTGGAGGCTCTGGCTCAAATACGCTTTCTCAAGAACTTGCTCCAAATGTAAGTGGGCTAGCAGATCCAAAAAGTTTAGGGAGTGACTCCGGGTATCTCTACATTTCTAATAACGGACAGCAGTATTGCATTTTAGTTTATCGAACACCTGAAGATATGCGAAAATTTCCCTCGTACCTGATTCCTTCAAATCGGTGTTCCGCAGTAGATCCCAACACGGGACTTTGCACGGGAGCAAATACGACAGAAGCAATTTACATAGGTACGGGCGCGTACGCCGCCGGTTGCTAATGTTACAATAAAATAATGTCGGTCAGTGACAAACAGGTAGAAGTTATTGCAGACAAGGCGAGCAAGATCCGCCAGACGGTTATCGAAATGCTTGTAGCTGCAGGAAGTGGCCACACGGCAGGGCCGCTTGGTATGGCAGATATTTTTGCCGCGATGTACTTCCACGTACTCCACCATGATCCGCAGAACCCAACTATGGAGGATCGCGATCGGCTCATACTCTCAAACGGCCACATTACTCCGGTGCGCTATGCGGCGCTTGCGCACGCGGGGTACTTTCCAGTTGAAGAGTGTTTAACACTGCGTAAATTTGGCACACGGCTTCAGGGACATCCAGAAAAGAGTAAGTTGCCGGCTGTAGAAACAACCTCGGGACCGCTTGGCTCGGGCCTTGGGCAGGCAGCTGGGATTGCGTATGGCGCCCGCATGGACGGCAAAAAGTTTCGCACCTATTGTTTAATGAGCGACGGCGAACAAGATGCAGGAAATATCTGGGAGTCGGCCATGTTTGCGGGCGCTAACAAGCTTTCAAACCTTACAGGCGTTATTGACCGCAACAATATTCAGATTAACGGCATGACAGAAAACATCATGCCGCTTGAGAACCTGGCTAAAAAGTACGAAGCGTTTAACTGGCACGTTATCGAGGTAGATGGTCACAATATAGAGCGCTTTTGCGATGCGGTAGACGAAGCCAAGGCTATTTATGAAAAACCAACGGTCATTATCGCTCACACGATACCAGGCAAGGGCATTAAGGAAATTGAGTTCGACTACAAGTGGCACGGAAAGCCGCCGAGCAAAGAAGAAGCTAAAAAGTTTTTACACGAGCTGCGCACCATGCAGGGCAAAGTTCAAAGCGAACATGAATAGGTATGCTTAACCCTGACCTAAAACTTGCAGGAAATGTGTTTGAAAAGCCGGATGAGAAGCCGACACGTGATGGCTTTGGCCGTGCACTCCTAGAGCTTGGCGAAACTAATAAACAAGTTGTGGCGCTCTGTGCCGACTTGGCCGAAAGTACGCGAATGCTCGCATTTAAGGATAAATATCCGAATAGATATATAGAGTTAGGTGTTGCAGAACAAAACTTAGCTACGGTTGCAGCGGGTTTGGCCAACTATGGCAAGATCCCGTTTATTGCTTCGTATGCCACCTTTTCTCCAGGCAGAAACAACGAGCAAATCCGCACCACGATTTCTCTAAACAACTTTCCGGTAAAGATTGTTGGCTCTCACGCAGGCGTGTCAGTGGGCCCCGACGGTGCGACACACCAAGCGCTCGAAGATATGGCGCTGATGCGCGTACAGCCAAACATGGTGGTGCTGAGCCCATGCGACGAGCAAGAGGCCTACAAAGCTACGCTTGCCGCAGCGGCATACAACGGACCGGTGTACTTGCGCCTTGCGCGCGAAAAGACACCGATTGTCACAAGTGCAGAGACACCGTTTGAAATTGGTAAAGCGCAGCTCATGTGGCGCCCAACCGACAAACGAAAAAAACCGCGTGTCGCTATCTTTGCCACTGGGCCGCTCCTCTATAATGCACTTAAGGCAGCGCAAGAACTTGAGGCAGAACTTCCGATTACCGTCATTAATGTTGCCTCAGTAAAGCCGCTCGATGTGCAAACAATAGTAGAAGCAGCTAAAGCCGCAGGTGCCGCCGTAACGGTAGAAGAGCATCAGATTGCTGGCGGGTTTGGCAGCGCTATTGCAGAAGTGCTGGCGCAACAGTGCCCAGTGCCGATCGAGTTTATTGGTGTGCACAACAAATTTGGTCAATCTGGCGAACCAAAAGAACTCATTGAGCATTACGGCATGGGAGTCTCTCATATAAAAGAAGCGGCTATAAAGGCCGCCGCGCGGAGCGGTAAAAAATGATGATGCTTGCGTATCAGCGCATTATGCTCAAAGCCCAGGTGCGCACCTGGCTTGGAGCCCTTTTGCTACTCAGCGTTGCGTCGTGGGCTGGGATTACTATCTGGCAAGCGGCAACAGGCAAGAACGTAATTGTGCACGCCTTTTCTACAATGGTTGAACAGCGAACGATTCTGGAGGATTTGTAAGGTTGTGTTCAAGCTCCTCGCGCGTTAGTAAGCCTTTTTGAGCACCTACTTTTTGGAGCACTGCCGAAGCATTGGTTGCGCCCCAGCGCATCGCTTCACCTAAATCTTTGCCGAGCGTGAGCGCAATAACGGTGGTTGAGGCAAAGGCATCACCGGCGCCGGTAATTTCATACGCAGGGCGTGGGTCTGGGTAGCGCGGGCATTGCAGCATGTTTCCCTCTGCATCAATAGCAGCGGCACCGCGACGGTCGTCGGTAATCACTACAATTTTGGGTCCAAGCGCTTTAACCTGCCTCAATAGTTCGCGGATGTCGGTGCCAGAAGGCATGTTAAGAATACGCTCTGCTTCTTGTTTATTGCAAAAGAAAATATCTGTGCGGTCGTAAAGGTCTTTTAGCTCTTTGGTGCCGAGCTTCATCTGAAAGGTGCCAGGCTGGAAGGCCAGCTTGGTGTCGGGCATTTTTTTAAGCCATTCGGCGATTGCGTGGTGGTAGGGAAGCGAGTTTTGTGCGAGAGAAGAAAGGTAGACCCACTTAGGCGCTACTTCTACCGCAGGCACGGTATAGTCGTATTCTTCGTGCTTAACAAGAATAGTGCGCTGATCTTCATACCACAGCACATAGTGATAGTTGGTGGGACGCTTAGGATCTACCACCATGTAGTCGGTAGAAACCTTTTCGCCTTTTAAAATGCTCAGACAATCTTCGCCGTAGCGGTCTTTACCTAGGTAGGCGCGGAGTGCAGAGTTAAGGCCAAGGCGTGCTGCAGCTACTGCGGCGTTGCTGGCGTTGCCAACTGCTGCTACGAGTTCAAAAAACTCGTAGGGGATTTTGTCGCCCCAGCGCATGCATATTTCGCATGACTCGTCGTTGATGTCACAGTGAACGCGGGCGTCTTTGAGGCGGATAAACGGCTCGGTGACGATGTCGCCGATGGCAAAGAAGTCGAGTTGCTGCATGCGTATAGTATATACTGAGTGTATGACCTTACGAGAAGTTATTACCGAATATAAGCAGGCGGGCAAGGCTATCGGTCACTTTAATATTTCAGACTCAAACCAGCTCAAAGCGCTTGCCGAAGCTGCTAAGGAAACGGGGCTGCCCATAATCGCAGGACTGTCAGAAGGCGAGCGGGATTTCTTCCCGATGTCCCACGCACGGGCAATAATCGACCAGTATCAGGCGCAGGGTGTCGGAATATTTTTGAATGCCGACCACACCTACAGTACTGAAAAGGTTCAGCGCGCGCTCTCTGCCGGCGTAGATTCGGTAGTAGTAGACGGCGCAAAGCTAGACTACGAGGGAAATGTCTCGCTTCTCTCTGCCTCTGTTAAATATGCGCGAGCATCGGGTCGCGATGTCGTAGTAGAGGGCGAGCTTGGATACATCGGCACTTCTTCAAAACAACTCGACGAACTACCAGAGGGTGTTACCGAAGCAAACATCACTACCGTAGAAGACGCGAAGCGGTTTGTAGAGGCGACAGGGATTGATTGCTTTGCCCCAGCAGTAGGGAATATACACGGTATGTTAAAGAGTGCTGCCGAGCCGCGCCTTCACCCAGACAGAGTTAAAGAAATTGCACAGGCCATTGGCTTGCCGCTGGTGCTTCATGGCGCCTCGGGCAATACCGCAGAAGATATTAAAGCCTGCATTGCGGCAGGCGTCGCAGTGGTGCATATAAATACAGAGCTCCGCGTGGCATACCGCGACGCATTGCGCATATCACTCCAAGGTGACGAAACTACCCCGTATAAATTTTTAGAACCCGCTGTTGAAGCCATGAAGCAGTATGTGGCAGCAAAGCAGCGACTGTTTGCCGGACAATAATTAGAAAAGGCCGCGAGTTGTCGCGGCCTCTATTCTTGTGTCGGCTTAGGCCGAGCTATTCGATATGTTCTTGTCGGAAGTGCCTGTGCAGTTCCTCCGTCAGCTTGTCGAGCGACCAGTCCTCGTACATAGCCGTGTAGAGGTATCCCGTCATTTCGGCGACTTCCTCGTATGGCCAGTCGTCGAGCCGGTTGCTCCCAGGCTGGTCGACGCGGGTGATGCGCTCGCCCCACTTCACGAGAGCGTGTCGGAGCTTCCGCACCTCCTCTTTTTTTCTGCTGCGGCCTGCTTTCTCCCAAGCAGCCCACACTTCCTGAAACTTGATCTCGCGATCGTGTGGCGGCCGAGCGCCAACGTCTGCGCCGTTGGTGTGCGAATAGTGCATGCCGTTTAGGGACATAGCTTCCTCCTCACCGTTTCTTCACCTACACCTGGCGGGACTATAGTACATATATAGAGAGTTGGCAAGGTTTGCTTTGGGCTTAAAAATGGGCTAAAGTATTCGGGCAATGGAATTGACCGTAGAAAAGCGCGATTTAAAGGCCTCTCCCCACACCCTCCGTCTCAAGGGGGTACTTCCCGCTGTTGTCTACGGCCGTAAAGACGAATCCACTCCTATTAGCGTCGACCGCAAGACATTCGAAAAGCTCTACCGCCAGGCAGGTGAGTCTACTGTTATCACCCTCAAGGGTCTCGGCGAGGTTAAAGACGCGCTCATTCAGGAAGTAGCTGTAGATGCACTCACTGGCGAGGCACTCCATGCCGACTTTTACGCTATCGCAAAGGGTCAGAAGGTAACGGTGTCAGTACCGTTCTCGTTTGATGGCGAATCTCCAGCTGTTAAAGACCTTGGCGGCATTTTGGTGAAGGTTATGCATGACCTCGAGATCGAGGTTGAGCCTAAAGACCTCCCGCACTCAATTTCTGTAGATATTTCAAAGCTCACTGGCCTCGATAGCCAAATTAAAGTGTCTGACCTCAACATTCCTGCAAGCGCCATTGTAAGTATCGACATGGACGAGGTGGTTGCGATGATCGACACAGCTAAAGAAGAGGACGAGACTGCTCCGGTTGCCGACATCTCCCAGATCGAGATCTCCGAAGAGCGCGGCAAGAAGGAAGAGGAAGCCCCTGAAGGCGAATCAAAAGAATAACAATCAAAAAACCCGGGGAAACCCGGGTTTTTTATAAAATGGCATGAACGTTCCCTATATACAGCAAAAAGATCCGAATTCATGCGGTGTCGCTGCTCTGGAAATGTTATATAGATTTTATGGAGTAGATACCCTCGACCAGCTCGAAGTATACGAGCGAATCAAGACGCCTGCACCGCACGGCAATGACAACTTTTATGTACTCGCCTCAAGTCTTAAGGCCGAGGCAGAAGCAGGTGGTTTCAAGGTAGAACTAGTTTATCCTAATGACCTTCAAAAAAGCTTTGAAATCTTAGAGCAAAGCGTCCGCGAGAATGTGCCCGTTATTGTTATTCAGCGCTTTACAGAAGAACTTCCAGAGGTTGGTCATTTTCGCGTTGTGACAAATATAAATAAAAAATACGTCCGTTTTCATGACCCAAGTTCTCTAAAGAATGTTGGTGGAAAAGATAAAAGATGGTCTCGGGAGAAATTTTCCCGTTTCTGGCAAGCTAATGCGAACCGTGTCGTTCCAGAAGGAGGATATCTGATCTTACGCAAAGTAACGTCTGATTAGATTGAATAGTTATACTTACCATCATGATAAAGAACCCATTTTTAAACGCAGTGTTCGCGACGCTCTATATTACGGGCGTGGTGTCGGTACTCACGTACTTTGATGGCCCTGCAGCCGAAGGGGCGGGGGAGCCGTTTATGGTTCCGGTGGCCATCCTTTCGCTTTTTGTACTCTCTGTATCGGTAATGGCATACCTGTTCCTTGGTCAGCCGTTTATGCTCTTTAATGAGGGCAAAAAGGCCGAAGCCGTAAAGTTTTTCCTCACTACGGTTGCTACTTTTGCAGCGATTACCATCGTCCTGCTTGGCGTAGTGTTCTACCTACGTTAGCCGGGGATATTGACAAAAAGCCTACCGTGCTATAGTATGTAAGTAACTCAATATTCTCTTGGTTTATTAGGCCCTATGTAGGCCCATCTAGAGACGAGAGTCTCTAGACATATGTATCAAAAAAGTTTCTCTAATAGCCGTCCTGGTGGCTCACGCCCTGGGCAATCTTTTAACAAGCATTCGCGTGGTGGTTTTAACCGTGGCGGTAGCTCTAACCGTGGCAGCTCAAATCGCTTTGCTACCAAAGGCAATCGCGCACCTGGCCAGCAGTATATCGACCCGTCTAAATTTATTAACAAAGCAGTTATCACCGAAGAGGTGGTTAACTTTGTACCCGAGCACCAGTTTACCGACTTCGCCGTAGGCGATGCAGTAAAGCGCAACGTCGTAGCAAAAGGCTACGTAACGCCAACGCCAATTCAGGACCGCACGATCCCGCACGTACTTAAGGGCGAGGATGTTGTTGGTATTGCCAACACCGGTACCGGCAAGACAGCGGCATTTCTTATCCCGCTTATCGACAAAGTAGTTAAAAATCCTAAAGAGCAGGTGTTGGTGATTGTGCCGACCCGCGAACTTGCGCTCCAGATTGAAGGGGAGTTTAAGGCGCTTACAAAGGGCCTCAAGCTCTTTTCAGTATGTGTGGTAGGTGGCGCATCTATCATGCCGCAGCTCAAGGCGCTTAAATACAAGAACCACTTCGTTATCGGCACCCCAGGCCGTCTTAAGGACCTTATTGAGCGTGGCAGCATCCGCCTCAACGACTTCAGCACGCTTGTCTTGGATGAAGCAGACCGCATGCTCGACATGGGCTTCGTTAACGACATGCGCTATGTAGTTAAGGGTATGCCGACTCCTCGCCATACACTCTTTTTCTCTGCAACGATTACCCGCGAAGTCGAGAACCTCATCAACGAGTTTCTTACAGAGCCGGTACGTATCTCAGTTAAGACCGGTGACACTTCTAAAAATATCGATCAGGACGTTGTTCGTGTGCAGGGTAAACCCAAGCTCGACATGCTCCACGACCTTCTTACTCAGGCTGAGTTCAATAAAGTTATTATCTTCGGTCGCACCAAGCACGGCGTAGAAAAGCTTTCTAAGATGCTCACTGACCGCGGCTTTAAGGCTGAGTCTATCCACGGCAACAAGAGTCATGGCCAACGCCAGCGCGCTCTTAAGAGCTTTAAGGAGAACCAGGTGCAGATTCTAGTGGCTACCGACGTTGCGGCACGTGGCCTCGACATCGACGGCGTCTCTCACGTAATCAACTACGACCTCCCAACCACCTACGACGACTATGTGCACCGCATCGGCCGTACTGGCCGCGGCAACAAGAAGGGAAAAGCCCTCACATTTGTAGAATAGCTCTACATAACGCTTTTCTGACGTAAGTTTGGCCTGCCACGTTCGTCTTGGTAGAATATAACTTACATGAAAGGCGGGCGACATATGGTTCTGTTTACCCTCGGGCTCTTGTTAGGGGCTGGAGGCTTTGTCGCATTACACAATCCACAGGTCGCTGATGCTCAGGTGCTCAGCGAGGAAGACAAGGCGCGCCTCCGTGCCGAGTATGACCAACTCCAAAAGGAGATTGCCGAGTGGCAAAAGGTCTTGGATGAGACTAAAGCTAAGAAAAACACTATTCAGGGAGATGTAACTGCACTTAACGCACAGATAAAAAAGGCTGAGGCGGAGATTAAGCAGCGCAACTCGACCATCAACACCCTGGCTGCCGAGATTAACGAAAAGGTTCGGCACATTTCTGCACTCGAAGAGCGACTGCAAGACGGCCGCGATTCGCTCGCCAAACTTATCCGCGAGAAGCAGGAGGTAGAGAGCATGCCACTGGCGATGCTTATGCTTTCTTCCGCAACGCTCTCGGAGTTTATGTCTACTGCCGACTCTATCGACATTATTAACCGCGACCTACAGGACCACTTTGACGAACTTCGCGGAGTAAAAGAGGAGACCGAGAAGGAAAAAGAGGCCCTTAACGATAAAAAGAACAAAGAGGCCGATGCCAAGTACGAGGTGGAAGTAAAAAAGGCCGAAGTTAAGAAAAACGAGACAGAAAAGAAGGTGCTTTTGGAGATAACAAAGAAAGAGGAGTCTTCCTACAGCCAGGTCTTGGCTGATCGCCAGAAGCGCGCTGAGGCCATCAGGAGCGCTTTGTTCGAGCTACGCGATGCTCAGGGCATTTCGTTTGCTACGGCGCTGCAATACGCCAGCGAGGCCGAAGCGGCAACCGGCGTGCGCGCAGCATTTATCATGGGCGTTTTGCGCCAGGAGTCTAACCTGGGCGCTAACGTCAGCACCTGTATTATTACCGACCTCGACTCGGGTGCTACCAAACACGTAACCTCGGGCAAGGTATTTCCAAACGGTATCCATCCTACGCGCGACCTACCAACACTTCAAACC
>JAGOUZ010000007.1 GCA_018060985.1 Minisyncoccota bacterium | reverse complement strand
GTGCTGAGAGTGATGAGCTCGATACCTTGTTGTTGAAGGTGGTCCAGTCTGTTGTAGAGAGACAACCTGCTTGTGAGCCTGATGCAGTGTTGCAGGTAACGTTGCCGTTGCTGTAGGTAAGAGCACCTGAGTAGGTGGTGGTGGCTGCTTTGTAGACTTGGCCTGCTGCGTTGACTGCCAAGCCACCGTTGGTGAGAGATGAGAGGAAGAGTGTTGAGGTAAAGGTTGAAGAGGCGTTAGCAATGATGCCGCTCTGGAAGCCGATGGTGGTAGAAGTGCTGTTGCCCCAGGCTGCTGGAGTGAATGGGAAGGCAGAGGTGAGGTTTGCTGAGGTGAGGTAGTCGGTACCTGGGACTGCGGCTACTACTGAGCCGTTAGAATTTGTTTTAAGTATTGCGCTTGTAATTGAAGAGATAGCGAGAGTCGTTGACGTAGCATTTTGAAGCCCCGTATTCCCTGCAACGGTTAGTGCTCCCTGCAATACGCTGTTGCCCGTTGTTGTTGCGCCGCCGTTAATAGTGAGACCGCCCGTTGCAGTGCCATTGCCGATAGTAGACGAGGCCTGAGATAGAAAGCCTGCTGGCATGCGGAGCACGTGTACAGTCGAAGTTGGTGTAAGGTACCCACCCGAGAGTTCCCAATCGCGATTTTGACTATACCAATAGCTCAAAGAAGATGTTGATACTCCGCTAAATGGTGACCAAGCGCCGGCACTGTTTTTATATTCGAGAATGCCGGCATTGTCGCGGAAGCCGTATCCTGAGGAACCAACAGTGAAGTCGAAGTTGATATAACGGTTCTGACCAGAGAGTATTGCGTTGCCGTATACGTCGAGCTTGGCGAGCGGAGAAGTTGTGCCGACACCAAGGTTACCTGAGGTTACATACACACCTCCCGTGCCTGAAGGGGTAAGTGAGATACCACCATTTAGGTTTGTTGCTGAAATACTATTTGTCGCAATCGTGATATTGCCAGCCGCAATACCGTTCGGAACTGGCAATGCCGAAAGGTCAGAAGTGGTAATGCTTTTACCCGCAGAAACATTGATCGTGTTTTTTAGCTGTATCTGTCCAGCTATAGGATTGATTTCGATATTTGCGGTTCCGCTAGACTGAATAACGAGATTCTCATTTGGACTAGCTTTGATAACGACGTCGTCGCCAGCATTGGTCGACACCACCTGTTGACCGTTAACATACAGAGAATTTGCACCGACATACAAGTGTTGCCATGGGTAATCAGCAGTACCAAGAGAGTAGATATCACTTGCACCCGGCACCAAGTTGCCAAACACCTGCAACCCACCATTAATAGTCGATGTTCCGGTTCCTGCTACGTAGAGAGTGCCGGTTGTTGTAGCGCCGCCCGCAACAGTCAGGCCGCCCCCCTGTGCACCGCTACCGATAGTTGATGATGCGTTTGCAATAAGTCCTGCAGTGAATTGAATCAGCGTTGACGTTGCATTGCCAATTGCCGTTGGCGTAAAAGGAAACGCCGAAGTAACCGAAGATGAAAGAGATGAGCTCGATACTTTGTTATTAAAGAGTGTCCAATCCGTGTTAGACAGATATCCGTTTGTTGAACCATTTGCCTGGCTTATCGAAAGCGTGTTCGCAGAGAATTGGAGCGGTGCAGACACGGTGGTCGTAAGCACTGAACCATTTACGTTTGTAGATAGAATCGAGGAAAGCACGCTTATAACCGCAAGGTTTGTAGTCGTTGCAGAGTCTATAGATGCGCCGCCAAAGACGCCAAGCTTTGCAAGTGGGCTTACCAGTGAGCTGGTTGCTGATCCGCCAATGACCACCTGGTTGGTGGTTGTTGCCGGACGAACACCCGAGCCATTAAAGAATGTCCAATTAACATCGGTGCCTGCACCGCCACCTGTCTGGTCTGTACCGCAAGTGAACTGACCATTGTTCCACAGCAGCTTGTCTGCAGAGGTATTGCAGGTACCTAGGTTAGCTCCAAAGAAGCTGCCTGTTACCGTTATATTGCCCTGAGCGATAAGATTACCGGTTGTTGTCGCGCCGCCAGAAATCGTGAGGCCACCTGCTTGAGCGCCACTGCCAATGGTTGAAGAAGCTGCTGCAATAATGCCTTTGATAGTTGAAGTCGGCGCAAGGTAGGTGCTGCCGAAAATCTCCCATGCTTGGCCAAAATTTGCGCCTGCTGTTGGCCATGAGGTGCGGCAATCAGTCGACAAACAAATTGTATTTGCAGAAAGAACGGTCGTTGATGCAAAGGTCGTCGTTGCATACGAAGCTGTGAGCGAGCTAAAACGTGCGGTTGTTGATGCCTGGAGACCATTTTGGAACCACACGGTGGTTGAGGTTGCATTTGCCAATGTGCCAAAGTTGGTTGATGAAGTAAACGGAAACGCGTTTGTAACTGCAGAAGCAAGTGAGGAGCTAGATACTTTGTTGTTAAAGGTAGTCCAGTCAGTATTAGAGAGATAGCCATTTTGTGAGCCATTGGCTACTTGTATTGATGCGACACCGTTTGCGTATGTAAGTGGCGAAGCGAAGGTCGTAGTTGCAGCGGTGTAAACTCCCCCTGCGCTGTTTACGGCAAGAGAGCCATTTGAGAAGTTTGAGAAGTTAAGAGCTGAGGTAAAGGTTGAAGAGGCATTAGAGATTATGCCGTTGGTGAAGCCGATCGTTGTGCTGGTTGAGTTACCCCACGCTGCTGGTGTGAATGGGAACGCTGCGCCATTAGTGCCGCAGGTTGTCGTAATAACACTGCCTGAAGATGTGACCGTGAGACACTGCCCCGCTGCGCCACCGAGCGAAGAGATGGTGAGATTAGTCGTAGAGGCGTTTGTTGCGGAGAAGTTAGTTGAGGTCGCATTGATAGTGTTGAGTGCGGTGATCGTAGAAGATGCATTTGCGATAAGGCCGCCGGTAAACTGCATGAGCGTTGAGGTGGCGTTGCCGATTGCGGTTGGTGTAAATGGGAAGAGCGAAGAAAGAGATGACGACGAAACTTTGCTGTTGAAGGTGGTCCAGTCTGCCGAAGTGAGGCAGCCAAAGACAGAGCCTGATGCGGTGTTGCAGGTTACGTTGCCATTGCTGTATGCAAGTGCCCCAGAGAACGTGGTAGTTGCGGCTGCATACACCTGACCGAGCGAGTTAACACCAAGTCCGCTGTTTGAAAGTGTTGAAAGAATAACCGTTGAGGTAAAGGTTGATGAAGCGGTCGAAAGAATACCGTTTGTAAATCCAATCGTCGTCGACGTGCTGTTGCCGTATCCTGTCGACGTAAATGGGAATATTCCCGTAATTGATGATGCGAGTGATGATGAAGAAACTTTGTTGTTAAATGTCGTCCAGTCTGCTGACGACAATACACCGCTCTGAGAACCGTTTGCGGTCTGGATCGTTACATTGCCGTTTGAGTAAACGAGTGGAGAAGAGAATGTAGTAGTTGCCGCAGCATACACTTGGCCCGATGCATTTACAGCCAAACCAGAGTTTGTAAGTGATGAAAGGAAAAGTGTTGAGGTAAAGGTTGAGGATGCGGTTGAAAGAATACCGTTTGTAAATCCAATAGTTGTTGACGTTGAGTTTCCATATCCAGCTGGAGTAAACGGAAAGGCTGCACCTCCCCCCGAGCCGCATGCGACAGTCGTTACTCCGCCGAAAGAATTGATGGTGAGGCACTGTCCTGCTGACGAACCGAGCGAAGATACTATGAGATTCGAAGTAGAAGCAGTGTCAAAGTAACCGGTACCCGACACCGTAATCGCCGTCGACGATGCAAATGGGAAGATTGACGCGGTAGATGACGTCGCAATGTACGAGGGCGCAATCGGCGCGGTCATAATCGCAAGGCGCGTAGAAGTTGCAAACGTAGCGGTAATACCGCTCGTCAGAATATTCGTAACGGAAAGCTGGCCCGTGGTGTCATTAAAGGTAAATGCTGCATTGCCTGCGAACGACCCGCTGTCGTTGTACTGCACCTCAGTATCATTGCCGCCTGGTGCACCCGAACCGCCGCAGCCCGACGCGTTTGCAGAAACAATGCCTGTCGGACCTACCTGCAAACAGCGCGTACCGCTGCCGCCTGCGCCAGAAATGACGAGGGATGTAGTTGAGGCAACTCCCGTTGCTGCAAAGTTAGTAGTGGTCGCATTACTAAACAATGCATCGGTGCCAATAAGGCCACCGGTCAGCGTACCGCCAGCAAGTGGCAAATAATTACTTGCGGTTATAGTGTCCGGTACATCTGCATCAGTAATAGTAGTAATGCCTCCGCCGCCCGATTGCGTCGAAGTAAAGAAGTCGAGATCGAGCATCTGTTCGATCGTAGTGCGCATATCTTTACGCATCGAACGCTGCAAATCGCCCAGCATAACGACGAGCATGTCTGTCGTTACCCAATTTCCTGTGACAGATGTTTGTACTATCCTTTCAACAACCGGATAGGTATTTTGCACAATAGTCTGTGCAGAGGGTGCAGATACATGAGAGGAAACAAATGGTGTTGATGGTGTCACTGCAACAACATGGTCTTTTTTTCCAAAGAGAGATGAAAATAGTCTACCGATCAAACTTTGAGAAAGCGAAGTGGTGGAATGAGTTGGAAGTGTAAACGTACCCGGTGTAATACCAAAAAATGGCGACTGCACATGCCCGATAGCGGCAACCTGCGCCTGACTACCAAACTGCGGCAACGACGTTGCTCCTGCAAATACGACAGCAAGGAGTAGCGTTGCAGCACCTACGGCAAGAGAAACACTTTGCGGTATCGCATTAAAAAATCCTTTATGCTTCGAAACTGTAGGAGCTGAAATAATCGCTTTTTGCTCCTGCCCCTGAACGAGATTGTGGCGCTTACGATACTCAAGACTCTCCTGGCGGCGCTGCTCTGCAAGCTTTTCTGATCGTTCCAACTTCGCAGCGACACGTGCCTTTTCAAACTCCGTAAGAGAGCGCAGCTCTACATACCATTGGCCATCCTTTTGAAAGCCACGTAGTTTGCCTTCACGACAGAGGCGCCCTACATAGTCCTGAGCGCAGGAAAGACGCAGAGCTGCATCCCTAGCAGATAGGGCCATTTTCCCGTCATCATTTTTAAATTTATTGTAAGAACTCATGATCCGATAAAGCTTTAATATTTGCAGTTAGTTCGGTTGCTCCAGTAATAATTCTACGTACAAATTTTTCATTCAGTGACAAAAATATTTTTTTCTGTGGATAGCATGAATAATTTCATCAAAAAACGAATAGCAAAATAACGTTCCAGAACAACGGTTTTTAGGACGCAAGAGATAAAATATGAAAAATTTCACCTAAAAAAATTTAAAAAAAGTGTAAAAAATCTTTCCCGATATTTCTGCGCCAAGGATATCCGAGATTCATTGCTAAATAAGCTGTTCTCGTCTTGGCCATACGAGTTCTCGGCTAATCGAGTCGATTTTTTTAAAGGATCTACCGGGATTTACAAACATATGTACTGCCAGTTTTAATAGATTGGTGCATCAAAATTTAAAAAACTCCCTCCAACGATTTGGGAGGGAGCTTTTGACTCATTTCAGAAATGATGTCGAATGTTTACTTTTGCTACTTGAGCGTGAATCCTGCACCGGCTACCTGCCCTTCTTCAATAATAGTCTGAGAACTTATCGCCACTGATGCCCCTGCAGTAATAGAGAATGTAATTATTCCTACGATGGCGAGCGCTGCGAGCGAGAGAGCGCCGGTTCTATTATTTTTTATTTCCTCCACTGTAGGCAAATATTCTGATTCATACACGGGGACCTCCTCACTAGTTACTACCGCGATCTTTTTCGTTTGCACGGGCAGCACTGGCGCGTCATCACTTATATATCGAAGGCCTCCTGATTTGTATGCGTCCGACTTTGTGGCTGCATTGATCTGAATCTTGTGAGCGTCATCAAGCGGAACACGGCGAACAGGGGTTGCATTAAAACTAACTGACTCTTTAGAAATCTTTATTGGTACAGGAGCATCCGGAATACTTTGCGACTCTTCTATCTTTTCTTCTACCACCTGTTGCTCAATTTTTTCTTCAAGCACTTCAGCGGTAACTGGTTGTGTTACAGATTGCTCCACCGGCTGCTGGGGTACCTCTTCTTCTTTAACAACATCACGAACAATTTCGCGCGCTGGTACCGGAGTAACTTTTACAATGGGGGTCTCCATCGCAACTGCAGGAGCGCTTACTGCACCGTTTAAATATGCTGACAGAGATGCGGCTTCAACATACCAAGAACGACCCACCTTTTTACCGACAACTTTGCCGCCACGTATAAGCTGGCCGATATAATCGGAATGGTACTTGTGCTCTTTACCAGCACGCCTTGTCGATAGATATCGTTGCCCCGCGATTTCTAGTTCATCCATATATATAGAATATACCCCTCCCCCGTGCCTGCAAGGGAGGGGGTGTGGTGTAGTGCTAGACGAGAATCTTAGTGAAGACCTCCTTCAGAACTGCGGGGTTCGCAGAACCCTTTGTTTGCTTCATTCCCTGCCCAATAAGGAACTGCAGTGCTGCTTCTTTACCCGCTCTATAGTCTGCCACCACCTGTGGATAAGCAGCGGCAATTTCGCGCGCTACAGCCTCGAGTTGGCCGGTGTCGCTTTGCTGGGTGTACTTGTTTGAGACTTCAATAATGTCGCCACCTGTAGTAAATACTTCTGCGAGCGTATCTTTAGCGCCGCGAGAAGAGAGCTCATTTTTAGAAACGCGCACCATAAGTGTTGCGAGTCCTTTTGGGGAAATATTCTGCAAGCCCTGCTCCCCTACCTTGGCAACCAAGCCAGCAATATCGGAGCTTATGTAATTGGCAATACGCTTAGTTGCACCTGGTTCAAGTTTGCTTGCCTCTTCAAATAAGGAACCGAAGCGATCGTCTGCAACGAACATATCTGCATCTTCCGTCTTGAGTCCGAGAGACGCATATCGCTCGCGCTTCTGCCACGGCAATTCGGGCAGTTCCTTTGTAAGTGATTCTTTAGAAAATTCTGGGATCTCGGACAGCGCGAGCTTAGGTAGGTCCGGATCTGGGAAGTAGCGGTAGTCGTGGCTCGACTCCTTTTTGCGCTGCGAAAATGTTTCCTGTTTTGTCTCGTCCCAGCCGCGAGTCTCTTGCGAGACCAGCTCGCCTTTATCTAAAAGTTTGGTCTGCCGAGCAATTTCAAACGCGATAGCACGCTCAACACTTCTAAACGAGTTGAGGTTTTTTACCTCTACTTTAGTGCCAAAAGTATCGTCAGGGCTTATCGAGATATTAGCCTCGACACGCATCTCGCCCTTCTCCATATTTGCCTCCCCTGCCCCAAGTGTGCGGAGGAGCAGCTGGAGCTCGCGAGCAAAGGCACCTGCAGTCTCGGCATCATGGATAACCGGCTCGGTAACGAGCTCCATAAGGGGTACGCCTGCACGGTTATAGTCCACAAGGCTTTTCTCGCCTATATGCTGAGAGCGGGCTGTATCCTCTTCTAGGTGTACACGAGTTATCGCCACACCCTTTAGATTGCCCCCCGAGACGAGCGGGTACTTGTACTGGCTTAGTTGGTAGCCCTTAGGGATATCTGGGTAAAAATAGTTCTTGCGGTCAAACTCGGTAAAGTCTGCCAAGGTGGCGCCAAGTGCGGTACCAACCAGAAGCACCTTGTGCACCGCTTCTTTATTTATGACTGGCAGCGTCCCCGGATGCGCCATGCACACCGGGCAGATATTTTTGTTAGGAGTAGGCTCGTCTGGATTATTCAAACACGCGCAGAACATCTTTGTCTGCGTCTTAAGTTCAGCGTGAATCTCAAGTCCGATAGTCGGCCAGTATGCCATATAACAGGGATACTATCAGTTTAGCGCAAAGCGCGCACTATGGTGTCTTGCAGTGCTTTAACCGATGCGTCGTCGAGCACGGTAACCGTAGTAACCTCTTTTCCGAGCTCGTTAAAGTAAGCAGCGATTTGCTCAACCTCTTCAGGGGTCTTCATGTCCGACTTGGTGAGCACGATGAGCTCGGGCTTGTTAGCAAGAGAGCCGTCGTCAAACCGAGAAAGCTCGTCACGTACTGTCTTGTATACAGCCATAGGGTCCTCGTTCTCCAACGATACGCAGTGGAGGAGGAGTCGGGTACGCGAGATGTGTCGCAAGAATTTAAAGCCGAGACCCTTCCCTTCTGACGCGCCCTCTATCAAACCTGGAATGTCAGCGACAACCAACCCGTAGAGCGCGCCCAAGTTTGGGTCGAGCGTTGTAAATGCGTATGAGCCTACTTTAGCTTGAGCGCCAGTAAGAAAATTCAAAAGCGAAGACTTACCTGCATTTGGCAACCCAACCAACCCGGCGTCGGCAATAAGACGCAGCTCGATTTTTATTAGTGCCTCTTCGCCACGTGCACCCGGCAAACTTTCTTCTGGATGCTGATTAACCGATGACTTAAAAACTTCGTTACCGGCACCACCACGCCCACCCTTCAATATTAAAATCTGCTGATCGGGCTCTAGAAGCTCATACTTCTCGCCTGTTTCAGTATTGTGCACCATCGAGCCTACAGGCAGGTCAATTACTTTATCCTCGCCACGCTTTCCGTGCATAGAGTCATTGCCGCCATCCTCGCCATTTTCTGCATGGAATTTCTTCTCACCTCGATAGCGCGCAAGAAGGTTGGCGTCACGAACACCACGAATATATACATCGCCGCCATTACCTCCGTTGCCACCCGAAGGGCCCGAATACTCCTTACCCTTAAGGTGGAGCCAGCGTACGACGCCGTCCCCTCCTTTTCCTGCTTTTGCTTCAATTGTAAGCTCGTCAACGAATGCCACAGAGCTACATTACTTTATGGAGTGCCCAGGACACAATAGCGAGGATTGCGGAACCTACAAGGGCAGGGATAAAGCCGTCGATGGTAAAACCCTGAACAAAGCTTGCCAGGAACCAGAATAGGAAAGCGTTAAGGACAAACGAGAAGAGGCCGAAGGTAATAATCGTAATCGGGAGTGTCAGGATAGCAAGTACGGGTTTGATGGTAAGACCAAAGATGCCCCAAATGACAGAGACAATGAGCGCTGTATAGAAGCTCTCTACGGAGATTCCGTCTACATACTGAGAGATCAGGAGGAGGGTGGCCGCTATGGCGAGCACACGAATGAGGGCCCTAATTAACATAAAAGATATTGTAGCACATTACATGTACGGGAGAAGGGGCTCGTAGAGAGCATCAAAGAACTCAAAACCCCACGCCAAGAGCAAGTCCATGCGTCCCATAAACATCAGTATACCGAGTGCAATGAGTATGACACCACCAATTTTAGAAAGAATGTTCGCAGCCCTACCCCATTTCTGAAAAACTGTCTGCGCTTTGTCGAGCACCATGGCAGTGAGTAAGAACGGTAGGCCGAGACCGATTGAAAAGATCCCAAGTAGCACCGCCCCCTGTATTGCAGTTGATGATGTTGAAGCAAAAAGGAGCACGGTGCCTAGCACTGGCCCGATACACGGGCTCCAACCAAGTGCAAACAGTACTCCAATAAGCATTGAACTAAATGGACTCCCAATTGAGATCCATTTAGGTATGCCGATATTCGTTTGCCGAGAAAGCACTGGGATACGCACGCCCAGCATCACCAGACCGAAAATAATCAGTATCACACCTGCTACCTGGCCGATAATCTCGCGCCAAGGGCCAATAAACGCACCCAGATAGCCTGCAAACGCGCCGAGAAGTATAAAGATGACCGAGAACCCGAGTACAAACGCAGCTGCGTTACGCACTACCCTACCTTGCCCGCCAGCAATAAAGGCCAAGTAGCCTGGCACTATGGGCAACGTACACGGCGCTAAAAACATTAAAATGCCCGCCAAAAATGCAGCGGGCGCTAAAAGTAGTGGGTCGAGAGGGGTCACTCAACTATTCTAACTCAAAAACCTATACCTTTGCGGCCATTAATTTCTGATGCTCTTCGGTATTATTAAGCCCGCAGTTTTTCCATTTCTTGCCAGAACCGCATGGGCACGGGTCGTTACGGCCAATTTCCTGCTGGCCAACATCTGAGGCCTGGAGTTGAATGATGGGGCGCGGGAGTGGTGTTGCTGCCAAAGAGGTTGCTTGGTCGGCCTGATCTTTAGAAAGTTTTTCTATCATCTCAAAAATCTGATTTGCCGCCATCATCTCCATTTGTTTGTACATGCCAGTACCCTCTTTACGGTACTCGGTCAGCGGATCGCGCTGGCCATACGCACGGAGGTTCACCGAGCCGCGGAGGTATTCCATGGACTCTAGGTGCTCTACCCAAAGCATGTCGAGTGTTTGGAGCACAATGCGTCGAGCCGTAGCAAGGAGGCCGTCACGGCCCAGCTCTTCTTCTTTTTTAACCAAAAGTGCCTTTGCCTCTTCGCTTTCTGCAGCAAGCTCTTGGAGTACGCTCTCAACTTCGTCATCAGTACCCACCAAGACCGCACGGCGCTTCTGGTACACGGCTTTACGCTGACGGTCGAGCACGTTGTCGAACTCGAGCACATGTTTGCGGGAGTCAAAGTTAAATCCTTCAATTTTTGTCTGAGCAGTTTCGAGCGCGCGGCTTACCATCTTGTTCTGAATTGCCTCGTCTTCCGGTATGCCAAAGCGTCCCATCATGTTTTTAACCATGTCGGAAGCAAAGACGCGCATGAGCGAGTCTTCAAGTGAGACAAAAAACTGTGTCTCTCCCGGATCGCCCTGACGGCCAGAGCGGCCTCTCAACTGGTTGTCGATGCGGCGCGCCTCGTGACGCTCGGTACCGAGCACAAACAAGCCTCCCAGGCTTTTAACCTCGTCATGCTGCTCTGGCGTAGCAAGCGCACCACCGAGCTTAATGTCGACACCGCGACCTGCCATGTTAGTTGCTACGGTTACTTTACCCTTCTCGCCTGCCTGCGCGACGATCTCGCCCTCGCGCTCGTGGTTTTTAGCGTTCAATATTTCATGCGGTACGCCCTGCGCCTTCAAAAAGGCGGAGAGTAGTTCGTTCTTCTCAACTGAAACGGTACCCACGAGTACTGGCTGACCCTTCTGCTGAAGCTCTTTTATCTTGCTTGCAACCGCTTTAAATTTTCCCTGTTCGGTTTGGTAGATCAGGTCGTCATTGTCTTTACGCACTACTGCCTTATTGGTAGGTATCTCCACCACCTCAAGGCCGTATACCTTAAAGAATTCCTCGCTTGAGGTTTTGGCCGTACCGGTCATACCCGAAAGTTTGTCGTAGAGACGGAAGTAGTTTTGGTAGGTAATAGAAGCAAAGGTGCGCGACTCTTTTTGAAGCGGCACGCCTTCTTTGGCTTCCATGGCCTGGTGCAAACCCTCGCTCCAGCGCCTGCCTGGCTGCATGCGACCTGTGAACTCATCAACGATAACGACTTCGCCATCGCGCACCACATACTGCTTGTCGCGCATAAAGAGTGCTTTGGCACGTACGGCAGTCTCAAGGTGGTGCACATACTTGATACCCTGCTCGGTATAAATGTTTTCAATACCAAGGAGCTTTTCCGCATGGCTAATACCAGCATCGGTTAGCTGTATGGCGCGACGCTTCTCGTCCACGGTGTAATCGGTCTCGAGAGTAAGCTTGCCGGCAATCGTTGCGAATGTACGATACAGTTCTTCAGAATCCGTTGTAGGAGCCGAGATAATGAGCGGCGTGCGGGCCTCGTCGATCAAAATAGAGTCAATCTCGTCGACAATGGCAAAGTTGAACCCGCGCTGACGTAAGTCTTCTTTTTTATACGAAATATTGTCGCGGAGATAATCAAAGCCAAACTCCGAGTTAGTACCGTAGGTTATATCTGCTTCGTAAGCCTCACGGCGCTTTGCGGGGCGCAAAAACTCGTGAAAGACATGGAAGCTCCCGCGCTCGTCGCGCGCCTCGTCTTCTTCCTTCTGCACATGGCTTCCGTCGTAGCGGAATGATGAGTCGTGGTTAATGACACCAACCGACATGCCGAGCGCAGCATACACCTGCCCCATCCACACAGCGTCGCGGCGTGCCAAGTAGTCATTTACCGTAATGACGTGCACCCCTTTATTTGGCAGCGCATTCAAATACGCAGGCAATGTAGCGACAAGCGTTTTACCTTCGCCGGTCTTCATCTCGGCAATGCCGCGTTTGTGCATCACATAGCCGCCGATTATCTGCACATCAAAGTGGCGTATTTTAAGAGTCCGGCGTGCCGCCTCGCGCACTGAAGCAAATGCCTCAGGCATAATATCCTCGAGCGTATCACCTGCCGCCAAGCGGTTACGAAGCTTATGGCTCTGCTTGCGCAAATCTTCGTCTGAGAGGCTGGCGAGCGTAGGTTCAAGGGCATTTACGGCCTCCACTATAGGCTGGGCCTGCTTAATCAGCGCATGGGTACCCTGAAAAATCTTAGAGAGAAACACGTCGCGAATAATAGCATAAAATATACGAAAAATCCCCGCCGTTTGGCGGAGACTTTTCCCTCGAGAGGATCTCGAAGTTAACGGCGCTTTTTAGTTGCCTTTTTCTTTTTCTTTGCTGCTTTTTTCTTTTTTGCCATTTTAGTTGCAGCCCAGGGGCCACACACTTAGTTTTCGCATCGACTCGACCAGCACATCGATGCCTTACTATCCAGTATCAAGAATTTAGTCTGGTATTACAATGAAAATTATTTTGCAACTGTGGATATCTTTTTTTGCGCTATGCTACACAATGATTTTTACTTCGGGCTCAATCGTAATATTACATTTGTTTTTTATTTCTGCAGATACTTTTTCTGCGAGTGCACGTACATCATGCGATGATGTTTTTTTTGCGGCTGCAATTACTAAGAGTTGTTTCTCAAACAAACGTGCTCCACCAACATTCGTACCGCGCAAATTAAGTGCGTGATCAAAGAGCCACGCAAGAGGAACTTTTACGCCCGATGTTTCCGGCATAGCAAATGTCGGGAGGTCAGGATATGTTTCCTGCAGTTTTTTTGCCTCCTCTTCTTTTACAATAGGGTTCTTAAAGAATGAACCTGCGGTTCCTTCCATCAACAGGTCAGGAAACTTGTTTGCGCGGATTTCCAATACTGCGTGGCGAATATCCAGTATGGAAGGAGTCTGCCCTGCAAAACGTGCCGCCAAGTCTTTATAGGTCACCGAAGGCGCAGGAGTAGGGCTAAGGTCGAATGCAGCCTTTAGTACTACGTAGCGCCCTTCTTCCTGTTTAAACAAGGAACCGCGGTAGCCAAAGTTTAGTTTTTCTTTTGCTAAACGCTCCACTGAACTAGTTTGCGTATCAAATACTTCCACCCATGCGAGCGTTTGAGAGAGCGCCTGACCGTAAGCGCCAATATTCTGCACTACTGCGCCGCCAACCGTTCCCGGAATACCTGACAGATTTTCAATGCCCCATGCGTTTTTATCAACTGCATGCGCCACAAGCGCATCCCAGTTTTCGCCTGCTGCAGCTACCAAGGCAGTACACCCTTCTTCTACACCCATGAGTTCTACTTTTACAACCAGTCCATCAAACCCCGCATCATCAACAAGCACGTTCGAGCCGCCGCCCAATATAAATACTTTTAGATTTTTTTCTTTAGCAAAAGTGAAGGCTTCTTTCAATTCATCAACCGATTGTACTCGTGCAAAAAAACGCGCCGGCCCACCGATCTGGAAGGTCGTTAAAGGTCCAAGCAGTATATGCTCTTCGATCTGCATAATAGTTGTGCTCCGAGTGGGAAGCGGATGCGAGCTCCAAAACATTGTCCTAATGTGAGTGCAGTTCGCTCCCCACTCGAGGCGCACCTAAAGTTAGTATAGCGCGTATCTCAGAAACGAAAAGGCCCCCGAAGGGGCATTTTCGCAGGACTGTGTTCTGTTAAGCCAACATCGTTGGCACTCACGCCTAGTAGTATAGCACGAGCTATTCCGGCTTCAAGGTCCCTGCCTGAATTTGAGTGATGAGCGTCTGCATCTGAGCGGCCATTTGCGGATTTAGCTGAGCGATCTTCTGCAGTTCCGCTATGGTTGCCGGAACATTGTTGGCTGCAAAGTATGCGCTGGCAAGCCCTAGGTGCATTTCTACATTTTGTGGATCCTTTTCAACCCGAAGTTTCCATATATCGATGATGCGGCCAACCTGTTTGGTATTGGTATACACCTGCAATAGACGGTCGTCGTCAAGAAGCACCGTGCCGAACCCGTCCATAAGCAACTTGTCTGCTGCTGCATTTTGCCCCGTGACAAAAAGTGCGAGTGCGTAGAAGATACGTGCATCTTTATACTGGGGAGCTAAATCAAAGGCCTTCTGAAGCGGCTCTACCGCTGCTACAGCATCCCCGCGCTGGATATTGATAAGCCCGATCTGGAAGAGAATCTGCTGTTTGTTGGGAGAGTGTTCAAGGGCCTGGTTTAGGAATTTGAGTGAATCAGCATACTGACCAAACTGACTGTAAAAGACACCGGTAAAGAGCTCAAGACGTGCATCATTTTTACGTTCGGCAAGCATGCTCTCTCCCGCCGCGCGCGTGGTGTCGTAGTACTGTTGCTTAAGGTCAGGAGCGATCCCCGTATTTGGAGCAATCGAGTTAGAGGCATACTGGTAGAGCTGCTCTACTACCTCCTGTTTTCCAAGCGAGCCTTGTGTAAGCGTAAGTTTAAACGCTGCCAAATTTTCCTTTGGATCACGCCCCGCACCTGCTGCATTAGTAGTAGTAATGGCATCAATAAGCGTGCTGGCCCTCGTAATGCCCGGGACATTTAACATCCAGAGACCGCCAATCATAACTACTGCCACAATAGGAGCAGCGATGGCAATCCCCTGATCGCTCATTGGTTTAGAGAGGAACATCCACTTAGGTAGCCGCTCTCGCGAAAGAGAGTGAACGTAGGCCAGAATCAGATAGAAGTAAATTACACTCATTATGTTGTCGAACACAAAGAGATTGTTAAACCCATATGCAACCAGAAGTCCAAGCAGGGCTGCCTGTTCTGGGACCGAAAGAGCTGGTGAGCGAAGCACTACCCACACCGCCAAGACAAAGAAAGAGACATAGAGCAGAAATGCGGGCACGCCTCCTGCAACAAGCCAATCCAAGAACTGGTTGTGCGCGCGGTCAAACCACTGTTCCTGGCCGTACATCGCCGGATTGTAGTTGCTGTTGAAGATATAGCTGAAGTTTTCCTGTCCCCAGCCAGTTATCGGGCGCTCGAGACCACCCTTAATGGCCATCGGCCAAATGGTGGTGAAGCGCGACATGGTCGTCGGGTCATCGAGCGATATTGAGGACAAGCGCGAGAGAAGAGGAGCCTGCTGTACAAACTGGGTATCTTTAAAGGCAAAAAAGATACCGCCTAAGAGCACAATCGCTGCGAGGCTGCCGAGTGCAACTTTGCGAAGCGGAGCCAACTCCCTTCCTTTTGCACGGAGCACAATAAATATCGCCATCACGATAAGGCCACCAACAAAGCCGAGTGCGGCGCCGCGGCTTTCTGTAAAGAAGAGACTTATCACCTGCAAGGCAATAGCACTTCCGTAAAACACCTGCATTCCAACCGATGTACGCTCCCGAAGAAGCATGAACAGTGTCAGGAAGATATGAATAAGCATGTATACGGCGAGGTACGCGGCGTTGCCGAAAGTCGTATCAATACGCTGACCGCTTTGTGAAGAGATGAGATCTGGGTTGATGAGCTGCGCAATACCGTAAAAGCCCATGATCATGCTCGCAGCTATGGATATCCGGAAGAACATACCCCACCAGCGGTTTACCGTAAGCACCGCGCCCGTAACCAGGAAGAGTCCGTAGAGATGCAATAGCGTTACGTACCCCTCCATGCGCTCAAAGTTGCTCCAAAAGCTTTTGACTGGGTCGACACTAAAGATAGTTGCGATACCCATCCACACAATAAATGCGGTGACGCTCCAAAAAATCCACGATGTCTTGGGGCGGTAGGCCGGATCGCGGAGAGCAAGCAGGATGTATACCAACACCAAGAGCTCTACGATGATACGGAACGAAAAGTTTTTTCCCGTAATAAAGGGAAAGAACCAGTTAGCGCCAAAGAATGAGCCGCCCGAGGCAATGATAAAAGCAATAAACGGAACGAGCGTAATGAGCGCCAACGCCGTCCAATTGAGGTACTTGGTATATGTCATATCCGCCAAACTATATCACAAATTATAAAAGAAAAAGGGCCGGCGATTCGTCGCCGGCCCAGCACTTGTTCAGACCACTTCGACGTCTGTCAGGTCACCGGTCCACACGCCCGCCAAGTTGCGGGCAACCTGCTCCGCGATCAACTCGTCGGAGCGAGTAGTCTTGCCAGCGAGATGTGGCGAGAGCAGTACCCTGCTTCTGCTGCGTTCAGTTGCCCGCAGCTTTTGCATGAAGGGTACCCTGAAGACATCGCCACTCGGTGGCTCGACAGAAAACACGTCGAGCGCTGCGGAGACCCCGCCAAGATACACAATGTCTGCCAGCGCCTGCTCGTCGACTACCGCACCGCGGCAGATATTCACGAGAAGCGCACCCGGCTTCATCCGCATCAGGAGCTGTCGACTCACCAGTCCGATAGTATCCGGCGTGAGTGCGACCGCAACGACCACGACATCGCTCTTCGTGAAGACCTCGTCGAGCGTTGCGAGCTCGAGGCCCGTCGACTCGGCAAGGGCCCGCACATCTGGCCGCAACGTGCGGTTCCAGCCCCGGAGATGTCGCACTCCGAGGATGTGCAGTGTCGAAGCAAGCGCGTGGCCGATGGTGCCGAGCCCTACGATTCCAACCACGAGGTCGGCAATACGCAGAGACGACACCCGGTTCCACTCGCCGCGCACCATTCGTTCATGATGCGCAACAAGATTCTTGGCGTGGGCAAGAATGTGCGCGAGTGCAAATTCGCTCACCGCTTCGGCATTGAGCTTGGCGACACGAGTTACCGTAACACCCCGCTCGCGAGCCGCAGCGATATCGATTGCATCATAGCCAGTCCCTGTCCTCGCGATCGTCTTGAGGTTAGGGTACTGATCCATGAACTCGCCGTCGATCGGTTGATCGGCGGCGACCAGGCCCCAGACAAAGGGGTTCAGTTTGGGGGGAGCAATGAGTTTTTCCTCAAACCGGAGCCGGAGAGGAAGACACTTTTCGGTGAGAAATGCCTTCCACTGCCAAAACCCCGACGCTCCCACCAACACAACTTGTTTGGTGGTCATTCCTTCTCCTTTCATTCCTCGCCGATACGCTTCTTGAGCATGGCGCTCCGGTCGAGATGGCCCTTGGCGAGCCTGGTGTATTTGTCTGCCAGACACTCGCTCCAGAGCAACTCGAACTTGTGCGCCATACGGATGGCTCTTTCGAAGGTAACCTTGTCGCGCACGAGCTCGGCCTTGAAGACGATCATCCGGGTCTCGAACCGGTCGAGGACCTTGGCCGCGACCAGCCGCCGGATAAAGTCGTACGACTCCACCTCGATCGCACCGCCGACCGTCATGTCGAAGCCGGCCTTCTTGACCCTGCGACACATGTCTTCAGCGATCGTGTAGATCTGATCGCTGTTGGCATAGGTCCGGTCGAGACCGAGCGAGTCGACCATGTCGACACGCCCCAAGGTCACGGCGTCAAGACCGCCCGCCTTCCCCTTCTCCAGAATGCCATCGAGATTCTCATAGGAGGTGATGGTCTCGACGTTGACGGCAAGGTGGAGTGCCTTGCGCTGACTGGGCGAAAGGTACTTCTTCGCCGCGTCGAGCGCCTTCTTCAGGGCAAAGGGCGTCTCCGCCATCGGGAAGATGATCCCCCCGACACCGATGTCGAGTGCGAGGTTGAGGTCGGTCACCGCCTCCACACCGCCAACCTTGAGCGCGACCTTGAGGCCGGCTCGGTTGGCGATGATATCGAGCAGCTTGAGCTCGTCCGGAGTCATGCCTTGCGCTTCGAACTCTGCCTTCACGCAGACGACGTCGAAACGCTTCGTCATATCGGCGAGGTGCTTAACCACCGCCAGTGGCATCTCATGCATGGTGCGTCTCCGCGTTTGAACGTCCTACAAGAGGACAGGGACTAGTCTGTCGGCCACCTTACGCGCCGACACATCGTTTTGCAAGCTTACTGAGTGTAAGGCACAAGCTCTTTACAAATAAAGTCCGCTATGGCGTAACGAGTCTCCGGCGTAAAGGCGCCCACATGCGGTGTAGCAATCACATTCGGATGCGCCACGAGCTTTGCAAGGGTTGGGTCTTGGAATGGAGGTTCTTTTGAGAATACGTCTATAGCTGCGCCAGCAAGCTGGCCGCTTTCAAGCGCTTCAAGTACTGCTTTCTCATCAATCACTTCGCCGCGCGCCACATTTATAAGGAACGCGCCCTTCTTCATTGAATTAACACGATCGCGATTAAGAAGGTTTCCCGTCTCGGGCAAAAACGGTACATGGAGCGTAAGAAAATCTGCCGTTTTTACCACCGTGTCTACATCGGCGTGTTCAATACCAAACTCTTTCATAAATGCTTCGTCGTATACCACGTCGTATCCAACGACGTTCATTCCCAACGCTTTGCCGAGCTTGGCCATCTCCTTCCCTATGCTTCCAAGCCCCAAAATGCCGAGCGTCTTACCGTTAATAGTCGCTCCGTTTTGACGCTTCCATTCGCCGCCGCGAATCGCAACAGTCTGCTGCACCAATCGGCGCGCCATAGCAAAGAGGTTTGCCATCGCAAGTTCTGCCACCGTGCGCTTGCTAAAGTGCGGCACGGTCACAATAGGTAGACCCATCCCTTTCAAACCTTCAAGGTCGAGGTGGTTGGTGCCGATACCAAACGGCGACACTACTTTTAAATTTGGAAACTTCTTTGCTACCTCTGCACTGATATAGAGCATCTCGCCCTTTGGCGTGTGGCCGGCAACAATAGCAAACACATCACCTGCCTCAAATGGTAGCGGGTTACCGAAATCGTAATGGAGCACTACTTCAACCCCTTCGGCGGCAAGCTTGTCTTTTAAATCAGTGTTGGCAACCGTGTCGGAGTACGAGGCCGTAGTAGTGATGATTTTTTTCATTGCGTTTTTGATGATATCACGAGTAAAAGAAAAGGCGGTCGGCTGAATGCCGACCGCCAGAGACCCGTTACCGGGCGAGCACACCTCCGTCGACCGGAAGATCGATGCCGGTGATGTTCTTCGCGTCGTCGGACGCAAGAAACACCGCGGCCTTGCCGATATCATCAGGCTCCTGCGGCCGCCCGAGCGGCACCAACTCACCAACACGCTTCAGGAACACGTCGTCGTGGATGTTGGCATCCGGTGCATACTGCTCGGGACGCTCGATCTTGAGCTGACGCGCAAGATGATCCCAGAAGCCCGTATAGAGCAGGCCTGGCGAGATCGAGTTGACCCGCACGTTGTACGGCGCCAGGTCGATGGCGAGCGTCTTGGTGAGCGAGACGACCGCCGCCTTCGACATGTTGTACGCCGGCTTCATGTTGAGCGCGCCGTGCCAGTGCGCAACGATCGACGCGATGTTGAGGATCACGCCGGAACGCCGCGACGTGAAGTTCTCCCACATCGCGAGCGACGTGCGCATTGCCGACGCCGCGTTGGTGTCGAACACCTTCTGCAGATTGGCGATGGTGTTCTTGGGGAACGGGTCGCCGATCTCGCCCGCCATGCCGGCGTTGTTGACGAGAATGTCGATGGGGCCGTAGTTCTTCAGGACATACCGAATCACGTCAGGCACATCCTCATCATGAGCTACGTCCATCTTCACTGCCTGCGCGCCGTTGAACTTGAGCGCGTCGGAGTTTTCGATCACATTCACAGCGCCGTCCAGGTTGATGTCCGCAAGAATGACGCGAGCACCTTCCAGCGCAAAACACTGCGCAATGCCGAGACCGATACCACTTGCAGCACCGGTCACGAGAGCCGTCTTTCTTAGAAGTTTGTCCATCTTGGACCTCCCGTTGGAACTACGTTACCGATGCCACACTACGTTTGCATATGTATACTGTCAATATGGCTGAATACGTACCCAAAACCCAGCTGGACGAGACCCTCGCTGTTGCACCTACACAAGGCAAGCGCAATCTCGAGCCGTTTTTGTCTTATGCAAAAGAGCGTTCACTTCCCTTTAACATTCTGGAAGATGTGCAAGTTACCAACGACGCCGAGATACATGTAAAAGACGACGACCTGTGGCTCTGTCTAGAAGGCGAAGTTTCTTTTTTGTGCGGCGGCCAACTCTCTGAAACCTGGTTTGGCAAACGTGCCGACGGCAGCGAAAACCAGAACGAGGTCAAAGCCAAGACATTAACAGGCGGCACAGAACATATTCTCAAACCTGGTGACTGGTTGTGGATCCCTGCAGGTGAGCCTCACCAGCATAGTGCACAGGGCACGGCGCGCCTCATGATTATTAAAATCCCGCGTTAGATCTGACCAAGACGTTTTTTAAGCAACAATTCTGCAAGCAAAAAGTCTGTCTCAGTGTCGATGTCCATCGCATTCTCTTTTGCAATTTTATAAAAACGGATCTTGTCGCCAGCCATGGCACGGTCCTCTACCAATGTCTTCCAGCGCAAGGCAATGACATCCACATGACTGTACGCCTCGGGGAACGACTGCCTCGGCATGTTGTGCGCATCTTTGTGGCCAGTAAATGCTTCAGAGAGAAACGGCTGCAAGTAGTCATCACTCGCGCGCCAGAGTTTGTATGGATGTTTACCTGCCGAGACTACCGTACGCGACGAGTCGGCCAAAGGGTCGTTAAGCAACAGCTCGACGCAGGCATCGATATGCTCTGGCAAACAGAGTGGACTTGTGGCCGGTAAGCGCAAAATAATGTCAGCCTTCCAACCCTCTTTTTCTGCAAGCCACACAGCAGAATGATGGAGATAATCCCAGTCCGGCACCTTGTCGCCACTGAGCTCTGCCGGGCGCATAAAGGGTGTCTCTACCCCATGTTCACGCGCAATGCGTGCATACTCTTCGCTGTCGGTCGACATGATAAGCCGCGTTACGAAACGCGATTGTTTGGCTGCCTCCGCCATCCAAGCGAACAGGGGTTTACCGAGGAGCGGCCGGATATTTTTATGAGGCACGGACTTAGAGCCCGAGCGGGCACCGATAACTCCGAGCACCTTTGGCGTCTCTGCCATAGCGAATCGAGTGTACTCCAATTTATAAAAAGAAAAAAGGAGGCGCACCGCGCCTCCTCTCGTTTCGTTGAATGACCGTCAGACCGGAAACCGCTTGACGATCTCCGCAACAACACGTTCTGCGGCGCGGCCGTCGCAGAGCTTCTGGAAGCGCTCGGCTTCGAGAAACCTGTCGATCTGGCCCTTGTCCCGTTCGATCGCGATATCGAGCCCGTTCATGTTGCGCTCGAAGATGCCGATCGCAGGAGCATAGCTCCCCTGCTGGTCTTCGAGCACCGGGAAGAAGGGCTTCTTCAGGTTCTTGGTCTTGCTCCACAGCTCCTGCCCCTTCTCCAGCATGATGAAGGCGGTAGGAGCGCCGGTGAGGCACGCCTCGACCGCAGCGGTCGAGAAGCCGGTCGTCACGAAGTCGGCCGCCGCGCCGCGCTCGAGCCCCTTGAGCCGCCCGAGGACATCGTCAGGAATCAACCTGTCGCCGAGGTCGGCGTGCAAGCGGCCCTTGATCGTGCCTACCTTCGCGGCGTAGTTCTTGACGTCGTTCGGATGAAAGTAGACGCCGAACTTCACCTGATTGCGCCGGAGCCACGGCCCGATGACCTCGTAGGGTTCGAAGTCGTTCTGGTCGAGTCCGTCGGCGAAATGCAGAACCACTTCGTCGCCGAAACCAAGTCCGAGTTTCTCTCGACCTTCTTTGCGAGATTTCGGGTAGTTGAAGTTCGGAATCGGGTCGAAGACTGGGCTACCAGTCACGACAACGTTGGACTCCTTGTAGCTTGCCCGCTGGTCAAGGAACGTACGTCCGGTAAGGTCGTCCGGGGCGTACAGCGCGTTCGGCCGAATGTTTCGCGCAATGGTCTCGCAGCCCGAGCCGAAGTAGTCGCCGCACCACACGACCGGTACGCCAGCAGCTTGCGCCGCCCTGCTGCCATTCAGAAACAGCTCGAACGACTGCGGCTTGCCGATAGTGCCAAAGAGAGCGGCGTCGTAGACCGAGAAGACGATATCCGTACCGTCACTCGGGGTTGCGGCAATCTGAGCCGCTTCGAGTTTGTCGCGCGCTACTCCTTTCGTAGCGGCATAGATGTCGATCTCGTAGCCCACATTCTCGAGCCGGGTGTAGACGCTGTCGTCGCCGTTGGCGAAGAAGAAGTTGAAGGCACCGCCGTCGCCGACGCAGATTGCAAGTTTGGTCACGTAACCCTCCTGGGTTTAGTCCGCCCAAGGCGGACGTTGGTTGCACTTACACGAAAAAGATCCCATTCAAGGGACCCGACTTACCGCAAGCAACCGTACAACTAATTTAAAAGCTTAGCAATAGCTTCTGCCGAGCGTTTGCCAGAGCCAGCATCTTCAAATTCTATCTGCTCGCGGCGGATTTTGGCGCGGCCTTCTGCGTGCTTTGCAGGGTTAGCCAAGTACACATTTATCGCCTCTACAAGCTCGTTAAACGAATTGGTAAGCGTAATACCGCCGGTAGCCTCAAGTGCTTTGTAATGGTCAAAATGCGCGTACAGCTCTACCCTGCTGCCAGGTGGCGTGTTCGGATCAATATCAAAACGGATGTTCACAACCGGCTTGTCGAGCGCAACGGCATCTACCGTGAGGGTTGAAATGGTGTTAAGCGTCACATCGCTGTAGCGAAGCGAATTGACCATAAGTTCAACATCTTCACGGGCAAACTCGTAATCTTTTTTACCGCGCGGCGTAGTAAACGATTTGCTGTATGGCAGTGTGGCCGTAATGTGCGAGTGGCTAAAACGTGTGGGCGCCCCTTCTGCGGTGCCATCTTCTGGCCGGTAGCGCACAAGGAGGTGCGTGTTCTGCGGTAGGCGGCCGTCATCAATGGCTTTTGCAAGCGCCTCCACCAGCATAAGCCCCGACTTCTGCGAGTACTCGCCAAAAAATGGCGCACACAACACCAGTCGGCGATCGTGCGGGATCTTAAGCGAGTCTAAAAATTGCTCGCGGGTATGCGTGGCTGGTTTAAAGTACTCATCAAACTGCGCCACACCGCATACAATAATATTTTCGGGCTTCATGTCGCCGAGCAAAATCGCCTCTTTCTTCATCTGCGTTGTTTGCGCAATAAGCCAGTCTGGCATCACCTGTATAACGCCCTTAGCCGTGAGGTTGTCCCACGAGCGCACCATACCAATGGTTTTGTAGCCCAAACGTTTTGCGGTACGCAAAAGCACGCGGTCGGTTGGCAAAATGATATCGGGTGCCAACACCGCGCTTGGATTATATTTTTTAAGCATCGCGGCAAGACCGTGGTCAGCCGGCACCAAACGATCTAGAGCGCGAATAAGCTTGCGTATCCATACAACACCCCCGCAAAGTACCGCGATGTATCGGCGGAGCAGAAACTTTACAAACTTCTTGTCGCGCACATACACGGCATACTGTTTTTGTTTGACCGTCCCCGTGCCAAGCGCATTAAACGCAAATGAGTTAAGCAGTCTCCCAAACCAATGCTCGGCAGCAGGATTCCATTCTTCAAATATCACCTGCGGGTGCGCATGTACCGCGCGGTAATACTCAATCTTGTGCGGCGGTACAAGGATAACCAGCCGCATGCCTTGCGATAAAAGCTCGGGATACAGATCGGTAAGAAAGAAATTCCGCGCCCTGAGGCCGTTGTAGATGGGGAGTAAGAGAGTATTTGATGAGATGGCAGGGAGCGTCATATTTTTTCGACAAAGTATCGAAGTGTCTGAGAAAGCAATGTAACATTTTCTTCGGGCGTCCTTCTCCCCGCATTGCCATAAGAACGCATATGGAATCCGAACGGTTTACCTTGCCACATAAACTCTTCCCATCCATTTCCATCGGCATCAGGACAACCATGCTCTTTGAAACCCTTTGTTGTATACGTTCCTACGCGTGGCGTATATGACAAACGATCTGTAGCAACATAATCAACGACCCGACTGATGAAACGTTTTAGAGGCCTCGCCTGCTCATAGGGATGAAGTACTGGCGTTAATGTCTGAAGTACAAGCTCGCTATTACGAAAACGCACATACATATCGTATGAAGCATCTTTTGATGTGCCGATAAGTAAGCGCCCTCGCAGAGCATTTGCAAACGGGCGCAGCCATGGCACGCGAGAAAAAGGTGCAAGCCATCCGTAGCGATTCTCTGTAAGATCTTCGGGGCCGTTATATTTTGGAAACAGATCTATCTGGGACAGCGGCACTAAGCTGGTATCAATAAAAAGAGCGTGGTGTATAGGATAGTAGCGGACTTTTTTCCACCACCGTGGATGCCACGGGGTGCCTAACATGGCCACCTGATGTTCTTTCATATGGCGCAAGACTTCTTCAGCCCAGTTTCGGTACACCAGATACAGATCGCCATCTAAAATTAATACAAATCGCGTCTTAGATTCTGCAAAAGCTTTATGAATAGCTTGGACGTGATGAAAGCCTGCGCTTATGGGCTTTTGCCACGGCTCCAGAGTTTGAAGGTACTCCACATATGGCACGCCTTTTATAACCTGAAAGTGCTCGCGGTTAGGGTGAGTACCTGCATAGTCAGCAGGAGTGTTATCAACGGCGATCCATGTCCACGGCGCGCGACCAAGTAGCGTACGTGCAAACTCTTCATTTTTTTCAAGAAGATGCCGGCTGGTATCAGAATGATATGCGGAGATAATGGTCAATTCGTGCTGCATAGAAACTATCCCACCTTATCCGACAATGGGGAGCTCCGCCACTCAGCAAACGTTTGAGCTCCTGCATCTCGTGCGGAGACAATGGGCGAGCTAATTGGCCAAGCAATAGCTAACTCTGGATCATTCCACCTTATATTTGACTCCCCTGCTTTGTTATAAAAATTATTAAAGTAATATTCCATATCCGTATCATCTTCGAGTGCACAAAATCCTGTTGCAAATCCAAACGGCACCCAGAGTAATTCTCCTGTCTCAAGCGAGAGTTCTCTCGACTCCCACTGTCCACGAGTCGGAGAATTTTTACGGATATCCACTGCCACAAAGAGTGCCTTGCCGTGCGTCACGCGAACCAGTTTGCTAAGCGGTGAGTCATATTGGAAATGGAGACCCCTCACAACTCCTTTACGAGATCGCGACTGATTATGTTGGCAAATGGCAAGATCAAGACCAGCCTCGGCATACTGTTCTTTATGGAACGACTGAGTAAAAAAACCGCGCTCATCACGAAACAGAGGCATAGTAATGAGCTGCAAACCAGACAACTGCAGTAGCGTTATTTCCATACTAGTACCACAAGGCTTTAGACTGTTTTTCGTAGTGATCCATAAACTCCTTTTTTTCTTTAATAGCCTGCCACCAAGATCCGTTCTCTAAGTACCACTTAACAATGTTGGGCATAGTGCCCTCAATAGAGTGCTCGCGACGCCAGCCAAGCTCGCGTTCAATTTTCCCAGCATGCGGAGCATAACGCAAGTCAGCAATAGGACGATCGTTCACAAAAGATACGGACTTCCTAAAATCTCTTCCTAAAGAGCGCGCAACGAGTTCAATAACTTCGAGATTAGTTTTATGCTCGCCTGCAATGTTGTAAGCTCCCACCGCTGAAGGAGTGTGGGCAATAAGGTCAACTGCGCGGCAAAAATCGTGCACATGCACCCAACTTCGCTTATGTTCTCCGGTGCCATGCACGGGTATAGTCTTCCCCTCAATAAGATTAGTAATCGTCAATGGTATAAGTTTTTCTGGGTACTGATGGGTGCCGTAATTGTTACCGCTACGCACCGCGACGATCGGTAGTTTGTAGGTTTCTGCATAGGTTCTCACCAACATGTCTGCAGATGCTTTAGAAGCTGCATACGGATTAGACGGGTTCATCGGTGCACTCTCTAGAGAAAAACCAGTGGGTACGTTGCCATACACTTCATCGGTTGAAATATGAACCATACGCGGCACGTTATGAAATCGGACCGCTTCAAAAATAACGCGCGTACCCTCAATGTTGGTTCGTACGAAATCACCAAAGTTAAAGATAGACCTATCTACATGGGACTCAGCGGCAAAATGATACACCTGCGCAAATCTATACTGAGAAAAGATTTGATTCACAAACTGCGCATCAGCCACATCGCCGCGGACATGTTCATATCGGCGCTTCTCAAGTGGAAGTGCGGCCTCAAGCGCTTCAATATCCGCAAGGTTCTCCGGGTTCCCAGCGTAGGTAAGCAGGTCCAGGTTAACGATCTTGTAATGCGGATACTTATGATAGAGACCACGAATAAAGTGTGATCCCATAAATCCGTACCCGCCGGTGACAAGAATAGGAGTAAGTGGCGTCATAAGTCGCAGAGACGATAGCACAATTGCAGTCAGTATACAAAAACAGGCTCCCTTATTTGCTGTAACCCATTTCTACACACTAATAGTTTCAGCTGTCTTTTGCATACCTTCATGCAAAGCAACAGCAGGTCTCCACGTAAAGGCTGAAAATGTTTTTGCCATATCTGCTTGCCACAGGTTACTGTCATAACTCTGGAGCGGAAAAGCTCCCCACTCTGGCTGTGCTTTTTTGCCAAGCATCGTCTCAAGCGTCTCCACCAACTCGACGATAGTTGTACGCTCGCCAGAGCCCAAGTTAAAAATCTCCCCCTTATACTGACCGGCCTTCTCAAGAGCTTCAAATAATAGAGGCGGAACGTCTTCCACAAACACATAATCTCGGGAAGTTTCGGGGCTACTTAGCGGTATGCGTTCCCCACTTTTAATTTTTTCAATCAGTACTCGCACCAAACGGCCCGCTTGAATCCTCGGGCCATAGGGCGTAGTGAGACGGAAACTCATAAACGGAAATCCTGTACGCCGAGCAAGACTCTGCCCATATGTAGTAGCAGCAAGCTTGGTCACCGCATACAATTCTCCTGGCTCGCATAGTTCGCTCTCCTTAACCGGATGGTCCTTGGGACCATATTCTGCGATGCTGCCAATATTTATAAAAGCTTTAACACCAACTGCCACTGCAGCATCCATAAGATGAGCCGCTCCTTCTACGTTTGTAGCAATCAGAGTGTGCGGGTCTGCTGTTTTTCCACTCATCAAAGTCGACGTAGCTGGATGAATAACCGCATCTGGCTTAACGGTTTGTAGCAACTTCTCAACTGCACTTCTATCTTCAAGCGCGACCTGCTTATGTGCAATAACATGTACCTCGTAGCCACGCTTCTGTGCCTGCCCCACTATATGCGAGCCCAGAAAGCCTGTTGGGCCTGTAATAAGAAGTTTTTTCATATAGCAAGTTTAGAGCTCGCGTACAGTACCTATAGGCATGACAAATTTACCTCCTTTGGTGCGAAACTCTGTTTCTTTTTCAAGAATAGCCTTCTGATAGTTCCAGGCGAGCATAAAAAAGTAGTCGGGTGGATTTTTGCGGGCCTCATCAATATCTATAACTGGAATTCTCATACCTGGGGAGAATTTGCCAATCTTTGACGGAAGCGCTTCTGTTAGATAATCCAGTGTCTCTGGACCGATGCCGTAGTAGTTAAGGAGCGTATTACCCTTTGCTGGTGCACCATAGCCGGCAATCTTCTTACCTGATTTTTTCAAATTTTGCAGGTGTATAACAACCTCGTCTTTAATATGAGCTACTTTTTGAGCCAACTCTTCATATGTTGAGCGCTTATCAAAACCGCGCTTAAGCTCATCTGAAACACGCTCCTGCACTCGGGAGGAAACAGGGTGCTTACCAGGGTGACCTACAAACACACGCAACGATAAGCCCTGAACAGGGTGCAGCTCCACATCAAAGACCTCGAGTCCTTTTGAGGCAAAGTGCTGTACCAAAGGCCTGACGGCAAAAAAATTGAGGTGTTCGTGATACACCGTATCAAACGCAAGATTGTCGAACATGTCGGTTAAGTAGGGCGCTTCAAACACAAACACGCCATCAGGATCCAAGAGTTCGCGCACACCTCGAACGAGGTCTGTATGGTCGTCGATATGCGCAATGACATTGTTACCAATGATTATTCTGGCGGATCCATGCGACTCTTTAATTTGCTTAGCCAGCGATTCGCTAAAGAACTCTGCGAGCGTTTCTACTCCTCGTTCGTTGGCGAGCTTGGCAATGTTAAGAGCCGGGTCAACGCCCAACACACGCACGCGATCTTTTATCGACAGCAATAGTACGCCGTCATTGCTTCCTACTTCAACCACAAGTTGTGATGGGTCGGTTACAAATCGCGAGAGTGCGTCTTCTGCGTATCGGCGGAAGTGGTCAGAGACCTTTGGCATACCCATGGAAAAATACACATAATCGCGGAAGAGGATGCTCGGGTCAACAGTATGAATGAGCTGTGCAAGCGAACACTCTTCGCACCAATACACCACAAGCGGATAGGTGGCCTCTGGCTGCGCAAGCTGCTCTTTTGCTAAGAAGGCATTCGCAAGAGGTTGGTCGCCAAGGTCCATAACCTTGTGTAGCTTCGTGCTGCCACACATCCGGCAGCTGGTATGTATGATCATTGCGGAATTCATAACTGTGTGGGGAGTGACGCAAGAATATGACGATATTCTCGAGTTGTCTTTTGTGACCTGTAACCTATAAGCTTCTTAATGCTATTTTTTACATCAGCCTTGAGTGAAGGCTTGGGTACACTCATAGCATGATACGGCACAGGCAGTACATCGCGTTCGAGTAACGTATAGCGCTCTGCCAAAATTGTTGAAACACCACTAATCTCCTTATTGTTCGGAGAAATGTCACGGTTCAAACTGTAAAGAAAAGGGGTCTTCCAGTCTGCTAATGTGTGCGAATAAGAACGCACCTGTGCATCCGTCATTTCTTGGAATGAGGCCATGTTTACCGCCAAATCAACACGCTGCGGTTTAACTGACTTCCACGCATAATGCGGGATAAACACAAAATCATAATCAGCAAAATTGACTGCGTATGACTCGGGCGACCCATCACCAAGATATACCTTTGCTTTAGGAAATAACGTCTGGAGGTACACAGACGCAAAAAGTAGAACCTGAGGAAAGTCTACAAGTACGTAAGAAGTATTCGGAAAAAGGGTCTTAAATTGGTACGCAAACCCGCCCCACCCTGAACCAATTTCTAATACAACTCCCTTCGTGTCTCCACCTTTTTTGAATTTCTCCAGACATGTAGTCTGATCCATGCCTATAAGTACCTCGTAGAATTTGAGCGTGTCCATGTTGTAGAGCTCACCATCAAACTCGTACCCAAAGCCGCCGAGCTCGCGTGCTTCTGATACTCGTAAGTTGCTTCGGTCGAGCGCTTTTAGCAGATCAAGTTTTTCTTTATACGGCTTGGCTTTAAAAACATGATGCTTGCGATAAAAGTATTCGTAGAGCCCCGTGAGATGGTACGAATGATGTCGAATAGTATCAACAATAAGCGGTGACGCGTCTAACATATACGCAAAACCTGCAAGTTCCTGCTGCCAATAGTCACTAGCAGCATATTCAGGCTTGGCATGTTCAAGCATTGAAAAAACCACCTGACGTGTTGTTAAATAGTTTCGATATTGAGAGCTGTCAGTAAGTTCTGCAACATATTTCTGAAATTGTTCTTGACCTGTCATATATTATTTTGTGTTCCACGATTCTAGCACCTCAACAGCTCTTTTGCCCGCCGACACTGCTGCCCCCTTGGGGCGGATAAACTGCTCAATAAATCTGGTTCGCGCGGCTTTTGAATGGTCATGGCCATCAAGTAATGCGCTAGCCTCACGGTGCAGATCTGTATCAGTATGAATCAACACAAGCGCATTTGCATCAAGAAGCTGCCTAAAATGCTGAGCCTCAAGTTGTGTCTTACGATACTGGTCAATCATCATAGCAAATATGGGCTTACCTATAATCATCGCCTCGATCATGGCACTGGTATTAATACCTGCAACTGCTTCAGCAAAATACATTGAGTCGTATGACAATTGAAACGCGTCGTTCGTGCTCGGAAGTGTACCCTTTTTAGGCACTACTACCACCCCCGGGATCTGCATAGGTTCGTAAATAGCGTAGTTAGAGCCATGCGGTCTTACTACGATCTGCATCGCACGTGTCCGTTCGTCTGATGAGCTGTCGAGCTCCTTGCGGATTTTCTCGACCACCCAGGTCTCATTGTGAGAAATATTGCGGGAAGACCCCAAATACAGAAGATACGGTCGAGTAGGATCGATATCGTGTCTCTTGCAAAATCCTTCACGCGAAGACGAAGGTTGCATACCACTAAACCACTGATCAAACACGGGGGCTCCTATAATGCGCGTCCTTTCTTCTGGAATACCATGATGCTCCCACGCCTCTTTTACCTGAGTCTCATTCCATACCAACAACAGGTCGGGCCACACATGAATAAGGCCCTTGGTCGTGAGGTTGTCCCACGAAAGGACGGAACCTGCAGTCTTTATCCCAAGTGTCTTAGCAGCTTTAACATATTCGATATCTTCTGAAAAACGTTGATTTAACGGTGTCGCAATAACAAGATCGGGATTCTTTTCCCGTATGAATGCGCTAATATTTTTTGCTGGCTTGGTTATACGCTCGATCCCTGCCATACATGACTCGGCAAAGCCGGTACGCACAAGACCTTGTACCCCCGGAATATATTTAATAGCCCCGCGCACAAACCACGGTACATATTTAAGCCATCGATCGCGATAATAGACGGACTGTTCGTCGTTGAGTAAAAAGCGGCGATAGGTGCGCAATTCTCTAGAGGTAAACAAAACCGATCGCCACCACCCACCTCTTCGTGGGGCCCACTCCCAGGATATATTTGGGTACGTCTCGACTAACAGCTCAAGTGGGGCAAGGTTCGCCCCCCTGCTCCATCCACGATCAAAAGCGAGCTTAACGATATGCTCGTGCTCACCTAGAGTTTCAATAATGCTTCGGTAGTAGTGTACATAGTCTACCGAGCGTATAACAAAAAGAATTTTCATAACTTAGGACATGCTTTGTAGCATCTCTAGCGACTGAATAACTGTGCCTTTATAGTTGCCCTCAAGATACTTAAGCACATTCTCCACCACTGAGATGTCGGCTGCCTTATATGACGCATCCGTTGAACCCGAGATATGAGACGTTAACAATACATTAGGCAGTGCGCGAAATGGGTTATTGGCTGGTAGTGGCTCTTCGTCAAACACGTCGAGACAAGCAAAAATATCATTCTTCTTAAGCCTCTCGAGCAGGGCTTCTGTATTGACCACGCCCGCGCGAGCGGTATTAACCAACACCGCTCCGGGCTTAAGTGCATCAATCTGTACCTTACCAAAACTTTTTTTGGTGCGTTCGGAAAGGCCGCGATGAATTGAAACTACCTGTGCATTAAGCACCTCGGCCATTGTGGCGCGGGAGACTCCAAGAGTTGCCGCCTCTTCTGCAGTCAAAAATTCTGAATAGACTTTTATCTTGCAGTTGAAGGGCTGTAGGAGTTCGATAAACCTACGCGCAATCGCGCCGTACCCCACAATACCAACCGTAGCACCATGGAGAATATATTTTCCTCCGCGTGCTTTGTAGGCAAATCCGATCGTTCCTCCTGCAATAGCCGGCTTTATCTTGTGCCACAAGGGCATGAGCTGCGCCCGCAATGGCAGCAACATCTTTTTGAGTCTTGAAAAAGTGCGAGATACAAGCGAACCTGGAAGCGCTATTCCCCACCCGCCTTGTCGCATAACCTCGTGCGAACGCAGAGCGCTTCTTAAACCAACGAGTGTTTGCATAAGAGCAAACTCAGCAACTGCCTCTGCATACACATCTCCTGCGTTAATGATAACTACACCGCGGGAAATTAGTTCCTCTGGATTAAAATTTTTATCTTTAACAGATACGTAGTTAACACCCATAACTTGTAGGTTAGGGAGGCTTTCGATCACCTCCGTAGTAATCCGCTTATCTCCCGCACCTCTTCCGTTGATTATCGCAACAATAGCGGCCCTTTGTGTCGCGGAGAGTTGCGGAAGCGAGCTGTAGTCCACAAGTTCATATTTCTCTTTTATCTTTCCGAGAGAGCTCTTTACGGTATTAGGGTTCAATACAAGAATACTTTTTCTACCCGTTATAGAAACTGCTTTGTGTCTTTCCTCAAGACGATTAGCAGAAGTGGTAGCCCCAAACCATTTAGACCAATCTACCTCTCCGCAATAGCCCTCTTCCATCAGTCCCATCAGGTGCACTGCTGCTATGCCATGCTCTAAACCATTGCGAATGGCAGTACCGTTTTGTAGCGCTTCTGCAAATTCAGCATGTTCTCCATAGAATCCTTGATGCTCAACGGTCGCGTCAAAGACTTCCTCATACTTTCCTGCCGGACCCGATATGTTGAGCGTACGGGCTTTATCACAATAATAGGAGTGCTCCAGACTATGTATGGTATAGCGCTCATATCGCGAACCTCCGCTATTGTTAGAAGCAAGTACTGCTTGAGTCCCTTCTCCCCACACCAGTAATGCAGAAAAGTTATGGGGCATTTCTCCATCGGCAGAGTTAAGAGCGCTGTATAAAGCAACCGGACGTGACCCAACTAAATAACAGAGCGCATCGATAGAATGAATGGCATTAACGCCAAGCCACGTCTTGGCTCCATACCGTAGTGGCTCACCCAAAGAAGCTTTGTGAAAAAAAGCTTCCATACTATAAATGCGCGAAGACTGCTCAATATCAGTCTTTGCTTTATTTAGATTAGTCTGAAATCTGCGATTAAACCCCACCGCTGCAATTAGATTCTTTTCTTTTGCGAGCTGGAACATTTCTAACGCACTTTCGGTATCCGGCGCAGGAGGCTTTTCTATAAAAATATGCTTGCCGGCAGAGAGCGCCCGCATACCGTACTCAAAATGCATTGCGGCAGTTCCAAATATAAATACTGCCCTGATATCGCTCCGCGCAAAGATATCATCCGCATTGAGTGTCCATTCAGTAAAACCAAAATTCTGCGCACCCGCCTGTACTGCCTGTGCATTAATGTCGCAGAGCAACGCGAGCTCATATATGCCCGCATCCTTCAGACTTTTTAGTATTGGCAGATGTGTTTCCTGGGACATCTGCCCTGCGCCGATAACTGCAATTTTGATCGCCATTGAAAGGTAAAAGCGTTGCTATACTAACACAATTAATAGCCTAACTCATTATCTATGAGAAGGAAAAATAGTGCTTGGCAAAGGGTGGCGGGAACCACTTTTTGTGTTGTGCTTGTTGCTGGAAGTTTTATAAACAGTGCTGTAGCAGCGAACACTCACTCTGTTGATCTTGAAAGGAGTGGTGGTCAATTGCTTTCGATTACGGACGGGGGCCAGATTGGTCTTGATCTTAGTAGTGCTCTTACTATCGAGGCGTGGATAAAGCTTGAGTCCTTACCTACAGCAGGCCAGGTCTATGTTATCGCTTCAAAAAGAGAGGGGGCATCTGATAGCCGGCAATATTCCTTTAACCTTGAAAACTTTGAAGGACTCAACCGACTAACTTTGATGCTCTCACACACCGGCTCAAACCCTGACTCGACAGGGCGCATCACTTGGCCCTCTATTACCACAGGGACCTGGTACCACGTGGCAGCAACCTGGTCAGACGCTACCCAGAAATATACTGCGTATGTAAACGGAGTCTCTATCGGATCCTACGACACAACAGTTGATGTAAATATGCACACTATCTTTAATGGTTCAGGGGCCTTTAGGATTGGAGCTGAGGAAAGTTCACCGATTAATTTCTTTGATGGCCTTATTGATGAAGTAAGAGTGTGGAATGTTGCACGCACAGAAACACAAATTGCTTCAGACATTTCACACGAACTAGTGGGCAACGAGGCTGGGCTCGTAGGATACTGGAAATTGAACAACTCGCTGACAGATTCAACGAGTAACGGAAACAACCTAACAGACAATGGAGGAGTTGTGTATTCGTCTGACAAGCCCTTTGATTCTGTCCCTCCTCCCCCACCTTTCTCTGAAGTATTGAATGTGCGAAAGGCCACTTCTGAAAATTCCTCTAATTCATCGTCTCTGCATAGTGACAGTCAACTTAAACTCTCACTTGGAGCAAATAAAACGTACGTCGTTGATGGAGTAATCTTTGTGTCTGCAACCAAAGCAAAGCCGGATGTAAAAATTTCGTTTCTAGGTCAGTCTGGAAGCACTGTAATGCTTGGATATATTACGGACAAAGATGGCGGAGTACTTACTTCTGGCGCGGTTAGTCCTCGTATTGTTCTTCCAGCAAACACTCCGATACCGATTCAAATTAAAGGCACTATAAAAACAGGCTCTACCGCAGGAGATGTGGAGTTTAAATGGGCACAAGCAACCTCAAACGCAGCGCTCACGACAGTCCTTGAAGGCAGTTATCTTCGGGCAGAAGAAATCTAGATAACGCTTGTAACGAAAAATCCGCCGGCACACCGGCGGATTTTTCTATTCCTGTAAATGCGTAAGGCGGTAGAAGTATGAATTTTCGTCTTTAAGAAGTTCTTGTGGCGCCCCCTCTTCGGCAATATTTCCTTTATCGACCACAATAATCTTGTCGGTCTCCATCACGGTGGTGAGGCGGTGGGCAATAATAATCATGGTCATAGTGCCATGGAGCTTTTGAAGTGCTTCGTGAATAGC
>JAGOUZ010000003.1 GCA_018060985.1 Minisyncoccota bacterium | reverse complement strand
AGCGCGCCGCGCAAGTAGGTTGCCACTTGGCACGAGAGGCACGGCTTCATCGGGGTGCAACCAGGAACATGCTCAAACAGAACTCTGGTCATAACGCCCTCCCTTACAGGTTCTAGGTGGTACAAGTTCTAAAATAAAATACCTTTCTTTTTTTGTGTTGTCAATTTCTCTCCCCTTCTTATTAAAATAAAAGTGTCCGTTCGCGCGTACGCGAACGGACTTCTTGTTGGCACCTCGCGTGCGGCCGCGAGGCCCTATTCTCCCAGGACCGCTGGAAGTTCTGTCAGCCGCGAACGATCTCGAGCGCGCTGTGGACGTAGCCGAGAGCAAACGTTCGCGACGGCTCCGTGTAGACGATGGCGCCGCCGATCTCCAGAGCCTCGATGCCGCCGGTGCCTTCGACGTGAGCAAAGCCCGTGTCTTCGATACCGACCGTGCTGAGGACGCCGATGCCTTCGACGATCACGTCGTCGCCGCCGATCTCGACCCGAGCCTGCGGAGCCGGCAGCTGGAGCACCTTGGCCTTCTGGTGAAGGATGAGGTTCTGCAGCAACACGATCTCGCCGTCGGGGAACGTGAGCGCATCGTGGAACGTGCTCGACTTCTCCAGGTCGACCTGGACGAAGCGTGCGACGTCGAACCGCGAGGTCAGGATCTTCCGCCCCGGGCCGTGGATCACGACGTGCTCCAGAAACTGCACCGGAGCAGCGAATGCGAGCTCAGTGCCCGGTAGGAGGCAGACCGCCACCTTGTCGTTCGCGCCGACGAAGCCCGTCGTGTGCGAAGAAATCTTTCCAGTCACCAAGTGATCGTCCTGAACCGCGGAGCGGCTCGCGACATCTTCGGCACTATAGTCACACATCGCTCTCACCTCATATATAGGTTGGACCGCTATGCGGAGAACAAGAACACGCCCTCCGCTATCTACCCTATCACAGGCGCCATATTTTTCTACTCAAACTCGTACAGCTTGTCGCGGAAGCCTTGTATGTAGCCTTTTTTATCTAACGCAATCTTTTCTTTTTTATACAGCGCTAAGCGCTCTTTTTTATGCTGCGGGTCCAGCCACACTTTGCCGTTGGCATACACAATGCGGTGCCAGGGGATCTTTTTCTCCCCTGCCATCCACGCTTTGCCTAAAATGCTCGTGATGCTTTGCGAGGCCATAGCACCCCCGCCCGCGGCGATAGCAATGCGGCCGTAAGTCGTAACACGACCTTTGGGTATAGAGAGTGCGAGTTCAACTACTTTTTCGCTAAACGTTTTCACGTTTCGACACTAGTTTGTCTTTTGGAGCGAGTGGCGGATCTGGTCAAACTCGTTTAGAAGCGCGGTACGGTTGAACTCCGTTACCGCACCGTCTGGATAGTTCTGGATGTTGGTGTAGTGGATAAAGTAACGAACAGCGGTGCACGGCATCGAGTCTTTAAGTGCATACACCATTTCGTCATAGCGATTCCCTGCTCCTGCATCACTGGAACTTGCCACCGAGTAGGTAACGCCTGCTTCGGTAACCGTCGCCGCTTTAACATTTGCCTGCATAAAGATGTCGGCAGTGCATAGACGTGCGTTCGGGAGTTGCTCTACCGAGACATAGCTGTCGGCGCTCAGGTTTGTGCCGGTTGCCATATCTGCTGGAACAACGACTTTAAATCCGAGAATATTTTTCTTCGAGCTAAACGGATATACATGATCCTGCACCGCATTGAAGTCGAGCGGGTAGGTCATGGTGTAGCCCATGGTGCTCGATGCAATAGTTGTGGTCGTTGGTTCTGGTTCGTTCACGACTGGCGTTTCTACAACCGGCGCTTCGTCTTTAGGCCAGGTAATCCAAACAAAAGCACCGGCGCCAACAATGGCGAGTGCAACGACAGCAAAGATAATGACGCGAATGTTCATATAATTTTTCTAGGTGAGTGGATAATTGCGAGGGCAAGCGCCGCGGCGGCAATGGGTAGGTCGCGGAATAGCACTTGAAACTCGGACGCATTAAACGCCACGATACCCACCAGGAGTGCAGCCGCCGCTATACAGGGCAACCAGATCTTAACCCCCGAGAGTATCCAGAGTGCAATGCCTACCTCCACAATACCAAAGATGTGGAGTAAGAGCACCGGGTCCCCTAACCCGGCAACAAACTGAGGGAAATACCCTACCCAAGCCTCTGGGTTTGAGAGTGCGTTAAACGGTGGGTACAGAAAGGCAAAAGCAACAGCAACGCGCAGGAGGATATCAGCTAGTTTGTTGTACGTCATGGCGTGTTAGCCGAACAGACTACTCAACAACGGTAACAGATCCGAAATGACTTGACTGTGAATGGTTGTGATAGCGCCAGGTTCCAGCTTTAGTAAAGCTAAACGAGTATTGCGAACTGTTTTTGCACTGGTCAAATGAAGTATCGGTCGTATCGCCGCAGTGCTCCTGCAATGTAGTACCGCTATAGGCCGTGTGGGTTGGGTGCATAGCTGAGGCCGTCCACATTTTTCCGGTGCCTTGGTCGACAAAGGTTACCGTGCCGCCCTTTTTAATAGTGACACTTGAGGGCGAGTAGCCGCTTGCCGAGTACGTAACGGTTGCTGACATTGGCGCTGTGCTTGCGCCCGCGCTTGCGCCAACCTCTACCCCTACTCCCGCTCCCGCACTTGTCTCTGTTCCTGTTTCAGTGCCGCCCATGACTTCGTTTGCATCGTTGTCGGCGTCATTGTCAGCGTCATTGTTTGCATTGTCTTCAACCGTAGCGGGAGTAATAGGATCGTTCATAAACAAGAACCAGCCCGCGCCGAGCACACCGAGCGCAATCAAGATAACTATGACCAATGTTGAATTTTTCATAAGTAATTACGTAATGAGTAACCTTCTATGAGTATAACATTTTGCCTGAAGACTTCCTGAAAGTTTCAGAAAAGTGTTACAGCGCAACGGTTTACTTCCCCGCCAAGATGTCCCAGATTTTTGGATCCTGGCCGCCGTCGAACTTAAATATCGCCACGCCTTTAATGCCCAATTTTTTAGCCAGATCGATCTTTTGTTTTACGGCGATCGAATCGTTCCACACAATGATGTTAAACGCGGGGCGCACCAAGGGTGCCGTTGCCGCGTTTGAAAATGCGGTTGCAGGTACGCCAAGGTTTTGTGCAGAAGTTGCGCTCGTTGTAATTTCCTTATTCGTTGCCGCCTTAGACGCAGACAGCATGTCGGGCAGGTAGAGTATCTGCATTTCTCCGCCCGGGGTGCGCACCGGCGTTTGGCCAAGCTGCACCGCGGTGTCTACTGCATATTTTTGGTTAAAGGCCCACAGTCTCGTGTAGCTAAAGCCAGCCGAGTTAAGCGGGGTTACCGCGTATTCGTAGCCGTAGGTCGGGATACCGATCACCAGCTTTTTAGCTGCAATCGTTTTCATCGCTTCGCGCATAACTTTCTCTACCCAGCGAGTGTCGGCAACCGGCACATACGGGCCCGCCGCCGCGCGGTTAAGCGTAAGGTCCACCGCGCCCTGGTCGTAGGCCATTATCTGCACGCGGTCACAATATTTATTTATCTCGACAAAGTCGTTTGCATAGGCAATATCTTTCGGGATCGTATCAAAGCGGTCTGCAAGCGGCGTCCGCGGTTCTATCGTGCAGTAGACCCACTTCTTACCCATCTTGGTGTAAAACTCTTTCAAAAAGAGCGAGAAGTAATCTTTGGTTTCGGCGAGCTTAGATTCAAAGTCGAGGTCAAGGCCGTCCCAGTTGTTAACCGTTGCAATAGTTACGAGGTCATCTTCAAGGCGTGCGCGCTTTATCGGGTCGCTCAATATGGCATGGATAGCCGCGCCGTCGTGCCAAATAATGCTCGGGATCACGCGCACTTTTTTAGCGCGCGCCTGTGCCACAAAGGTACTCCATGGCTCTTCGCCGAGGCGTGCCGTGTTTACAATCGTGCCATCCTTTTGCACGTTATAGCCAAACGGATGCACCGTCGTTATCAGGCTCAAATTCTTTTGGGTGTCAGCAGTGCTCGTAGCAGCGCGCCAGTACGGCATCCAGCCAGAAACCTCAAGCGTACTTTTAACCGTTGCCGCATTGGCAAAAAGCGGCACTAACAAAAATGCCACGCCAAACACAGTACTCTTCAAGAAAAACCGTACAGTCATCAGTACAGTATATAACGTATGAGTGGGCCAGCCCTTACGGCCACAGCTGTTCGCCAAAGTACTCAATCGTAACAGGAGGAGCAGGCGGCTTTGGGAATGCGAGCCCTACGCCCCACTTAACAATAATAAGAAAAACCACCACCGCTACGGTGATGATTATCTTATTGATCCTTGTTTCAAAATAGGCTGGGGGCACAGAAGCGCCATACTACCCCAGATACTACTGCTTAAACAAGCGGTCGGTTTTTATCTTTGCAACAAAGAAGAGGTAGATGATTTCGAGTATACCCGCGGTGTTAACAAGCAGAATGATCACAAACCACCACGGCTGATGCTTTTTTGACGCATGCCAAAGTGCCAAACCCTTCCAGAAGAGCGACCACGCTATTAACACAAAAAATAAAAACGAAGCTCCTCCTACCAGCGCGGCCTGCGGACCCCACATTCCCATCTCGTATCCCATATACCCTGTTCTAAAAGTTAGTGATTACATCATCCCCAAACCAAACCCTACGTATACCAAGTACCCGCCTGCCACAACCGCAAGAATGCCTCCCGCTATCGTCATAGAGGGTGAGGTAAATTTCTTAGTTAGCTGCTGCGCTTTCTTTGATGGCAACACCAAGTAGAGTACGCCTTCAACCAAGAGCATCCAGCCCACGAGGGTGATAATTCCCATCCAGTCCCAGGTAAGCGCAGGGCGCGAGAGTACGATTGCCAAACCGGCAGCAATCTCAAGGAGCGCGATCGTAAAGAGTACCGGACGGTTAGCGGTAAGCTCACGCACCGTAGGCATGAGAGACTTTTTGCGTATCAGCACCGCAACGCCAACGATAATAAAATAAATGCCGAACAATTGAGCTAGAAATAAGTCCATATCAAAAAACCATTAGTATTATGGGTTTAATGGTAGCACGCTAAAAAAGCGCTACCGTTGCTATCAACAAAGGATCGCCTACTCGTGCTCCGCTGCTTCTGCCTCTGCTTTTGTTTTATGAATGGTGCCCGGCGGATGATTCGGTGGCGCGTAGAGTGTGTAGAGTTTCATCGACGCAGAACCGGTATTGATGATGTTATGCTTCACACCCTGCGGAATAATCACCACAGAACTTGCACTGAGTTCCCGCTCCTCTCCGTCGAGTACGGATTTCCCCTCTCCAGCCTCTATGCGGATAAACTGATCGAGCTGGTGCACCTCTGCACCAATATCTTCTCCTGGCTTGAGCGCCATCAGCACAAGTTGTAAACGTGAGTCGGTGTACACTTCCTGACGGAAGAACTCGTTCTCTAGCGTCAGCTTTTCGATATTCGCAACGTATCCATTCATCTAGTAAGTATAGTACGGAATCCACGCACCGGATGTATGTCTTTGATACAAAAGAAAAACCGCCCAGTGTGGGCGGTCTCTCTTCTGCGAAAAGCGTAAGCTTATCCGCGAGTTACATTGACGGCGCTTGGGCCTTTTTCCCCCTGCTGAACCTCAAACGAGACGGTGTCGCCCTGCTTAAGTTCATCGAAGGTAACGCCATTCAAGTCCTTGGAGTGAAAGAAGAGGTCCTTTGCTTCGCCTTCGCGTGCAATAAAACCAAATCCACGATCCGTCAGTGTCTTAATTGTTCCTGTCATACTTTTTGTTTATGTTTTGCTTTGAGAACTCCGACCTCTGTTTTAGTCTCTCAATAACCCGATAGTAACACATAATACCCCCAATGTACACAAGGGGTGTGCATACCCTTGATATACGGCCTAGCGACCGCGTTTCTGGGAGAACTGCCACCCGCGCACCGCAAGGTATCCTGCAATAAATACCGCTGCGCCGCTTACCCACATAGGCACCACGACACCCCCAATAACTGCCTCCCACCCGTATGCCACACGCGCCAAATGGCCGATAGCAATAAGAAAAAATATAATAGCGACCGACTGATAGTACGTTTTATTCTTCATGAACTTAAGTGTACATGGCTTTTATGTCTAGCCAGACCTCTATACACAGTTAGGCGTGATGGTATTTGCCGCCGTCTAAAATAGAAACCGCGCGGTAGAGTTGCTCTATCAAAATAAACCGCACGAGCATGTGCGGGAACACCAGTGACGAAAGTTTAAGCGTGACGTTAGCCCGAGCCTGCACTGCGCCATCAACCCCAAACGCGCCACCAATAACAAACACAAGACGCTTTGTCCCCTGCTGCATATGCGAGTCGAGCAGTTTTGAAAATCCAGGAGTATCGATATCTTTGCCGCGCTCGTCTAAGAGTACGCAAAAGTCGCCGTCTTTAATATATTTCAACATCGCTGCTCCCTCGGATTCTTTGGTACCGGCAGATGGCAGAGCCCACTCTATGTCAAAACGTTTTTGGAGTCGCTTCTCAAACTCGGCAATGCCCTCCGCCACGGTAGTGTCGTGTTTTTTGCCCGGAGAAATTATTAAAACTTTCATACGAGCGTTGCGATCATCCAAAGGGCCATGACTATCATGGCAGCATTTTCGCCAAAGGTTAGCCAGGTTATTGGCACGTTAAAGAATCCGCCGAGGCAGGCACACTGGGTGTTTTCGTTCTTGCGGATTTTTTGGTACACGCCAACGGTTGCAAGGGTCAACAGTACGACGGTCAAAATACTTGCAAACAACAGCTCGACGCGGGTGACATAGAGTACGCCAAGAAACACTTCAGCAAACGCGTATACGTATCCCCAAGCCATAAAACGCTTTGCGATAATGTCATACTTTGCATAGCTCTCTGCAAACGCTTGAATGTTTATGAGCTTAAGCCCGCCGAAGATTAAAAAGAATCCAGCCATCGCGTCGAGCATCCACTCGTGCACAAAATGAGTAAATGAGTGTGCAGGTACATTCACGAGGGTTGCAAGCACGGAAATGCCGGCCAGTATTGCAACAATGGGTAGAACTTTCTTAAACCACAAGGCAAATGCGGTGGGAGCCTTGCGCGCAACACCCGTGCCAAATGTTTCTTTGCCGTCCAAAATAAATCCAGAGACAATACCGTCGGCTCCACGCAGTATCGTATGCTCGGCACAGCCCTCGCGCACCGGAGCAAGAGCGTTATCGCCCAAAAGCGGTGCATGGTAGCTGCAATGCGGCTCAGCTTTAATACCCCACGCTATATAGGCAGGCATGCCTTTGTAAGTAAATACACCGACCGACATTTCAACGTTATCGATCGTGCGCTTGTACGCCTCTTGGCGCAGGCCGGGTATAGGCGTGCCGTCACAGACGTACATTTCTTTAACGCCATAACGCTCCCAACCAGTAAGGTCGAGTTTTGTAGAAAATAAATTTTTCGTAGTGATTGAAGTCATAAAAGAAAACGAGGCTGGGACGAATCCCAGCCTCATCAGTATGGCACGTGGGCCGATGTTCAGGCCGGCGAAGACGAACTGAGTTCGCTCTGCCAGCCAAGCCGCCGCACGACGTGATTGACGGCGAAGCGGAGCAGGAAGCCGATGCCGGCGACGAACGCGAAGAACGTCAGGATCGCGGCCTCCGGCGTCGCGAAGAAGAAGCCGGCGACGATCGTGGCATGCGCGTGGTGCATCTGCTCGACGAGCATGGCCTGACAGATCGCCACCGAGTCGAACGCGTAGTAGACGGCCTGCGCCGTGATGAAGAGGTGCATGAAGAAGTGGCTGACCTCGAACCAGAGGTAGCCGATCGGGCTCAGGTTCGCCGGCGCCATGCCGTGGCCGTTGGCCATCGCCATACCGGCGGTCATGCAGAGTGCGGCACCCGCCGCGAGCATCATTCCAAACCGTCTCATTGCAAATCTCCCGATTCCGATGAAAAGATCGGACGCGAACGTCCGCTAACACTTATACCACATTATGTATATAAAAGCAAGTCACTATCCCCACAACCCAGAATCTACTGACCACCCATCAGACTAGCGGCCTTTTTTCACCCCGTCTGTGGTATATCTAGAGCAATGCGCATAAACAAATACCTTGCACTACATAAGTACGCCTCTCGGCGCGAAGCAGATAAACTTATCGAAGCGGGTCGTGTCTATATAAACAACGTGCCGGCGGTACTAGGCTCCACTGTCGCAGAGGGCGATGTGGTAGAAGTAAAAGGCGAACTGAAGACCTATCGCTATTTTGCCTACAACAAACCTCGCGGCATTATTACTCACTCCCCACAAGGCACCGAGAAATCGATCGAGGATATTCTGCCCATCGAAGGCGTCTTCCCTCTCGGCAGACTCGACAAGGACTCGGTGGGTCTCATTATCCTCACAGACGACGGGCGGATAACGGATGCTCTGCTAAATCCGATAAACGAACACGAAAAAGAGTATGAGGTTACCACCCTTGATGCATTACCTAAAGACTTTAAAAAGAAGATGGAGCGCGGGGTAGACATTGGCGGCTATATAACCAAACCCAGCCGTATAGAGATCCGAGGTACACACACATTTTCAATCACCATCACCGAGGGTAAAAAGCATCAAATCCGTCGCATGTGCGGTGTGTTTGGCGCAAGTGTGACACTGCTAAAGCGTGTGCGTATAGAAAATATTGTAATTGGCTCTTTGAAAGAGGGCGCGTATAGACCTATAGAAAAGTCGGAACTTAAGATTTTTTTGGAGTCCCTAGGAATGTAGCTTCACCTTACCCTGCTTATTATGTCGCGCGCGACATACTCGTACAACTTTGCTGCCAGACTTGGATTCGAACCAAGATACCCTGCTCCAGAGGCAGGAGTCCTACCATTAGACGATCTGGCAATATAACGTCAAAACACCATTAGTGGACCTGCCACTACATCGCCGATACACCATTAGTGGATCTAGCAATACATGACCAAGATACCCGAAAACGCCTTATTTCTCAACCTAGCGCGGCAAGGCAAACAGCTCCGTTGCATAGATAGCGTCGTCCAAAATAACGACACCCATACCCTCGTTGGTAAATTTTCCCTCAAGCACATTGTGGCGGTGGCCATCGCTGCCCATCCACCCTTGGACAATTATCGCCGACGCTTCTTCTACGGTGTAGCGGTTAGTACTTTTAAGCAAAAACAAGTTCTCCCCCACCATGCGCCACAGGTAGCCCGCCTCATCAACCCGGCATGATGACGTGCAGCCATTCTCGTCGGCATGATCAAAATAATTCTCATTCGCCATATCGGTCGAGTGCAGGGCCGCCACTTTAGCAAGCGCGTCATCATAGGCAAGGATGCCAAGCCCGGCACGAACACGTTCTGCATTTATCCGGTCGTGTATCGCACGCTCAAGAAGCGCTGTATATTCTTCCGTGTAGACAACTTTTTTAGCTGGCGTGGTTTTTTTAGGAGCATCGGGTGTTACGGCGCCAAGCGGCTTTGTCTGCACTACCACTGGCTCTGCGTTTTTTTCTTCTGCAGCGGGCGCAGCGGCCTCCTCCACTGTTCCCTGATTATCAGTTAACGCAGGGAGGTGCAGCTCCGGCGCCACCAGCCTCCACGGCATCAGTATAAAAATGAGCGCGATAAGCAAGAGATACTTCATACGTCCTATGACTATAGCAGACCAGCTTCCTTACTGCTTTGCCACCTCCGCCACTATCGCACAGTGGTCAGACACTCCGTCTTGCAGCCGCACATTGGTAACGCGGTAGCCAGGCGTACTAAAAATGCCGTCCACCATCTTATCGGCCAGCTCGCGTGCATGGTCTTTGCCATTGCGATGCCGCGCAATGTCGAGGCTGGTTTTATATTCTGCAGGCACATGATCGGTGTACGCGTCTGCAAGTCTTGAAAATATTTCCCCACCGCGTGGCGCATTAAAGTCGCCAACCAGAACGAGCTCTTCCAGCTTCGCCAGTTCTACAAGCAGCCGGTCCATGTCCTCGCGCTGATATGCCGTTACCGAGCCTTTTGGCGTCACCGGGAAGTGCGTCGTCCCAATACGAAAGCGCCCCTGCTGCGCCTCAATGTCTGCAACCAAAAGTATAAAACGTGACGATGCATAGTTGGCATCATAAGAAGAACCATCAAATTCCTGTATCTCGCTCGCGCCAGCGCTGTACTGCACGGCACTGTGGCTCGCGATCGGATGGCGCGAAAAAATTCCTATACCCTCCTCTTCTCCCTGCATGAGCCGCAGCGGTACAAAGATGCCCGGTCCCACCGCTTGTTCAAACTCCGGCACAAAGCGGCGCTCAAGTTCCTGCAGACATAGCACATCTGGCTGTGCTTGCACAACAAACGGCAGCGTCACCTCCATATGTTTGCCGCGTTCAATATTCAGCTGTATCAGCTTTATCATGTCTGCCATATCCGTATATGTTTATCTTTTATTGAGCGCTGCTTTAACAAACGCCATAAACAGCGGGTGCGGGTGGAGCGGCCGCGACAAGAGTTCCGGATGGAACTGCGTTCCTACAAAAAATGGATGCACATCGCGCGGGAGTTCTGCGATCTCCATAAGTACTCCCGAGGGCGACTTACCGCTAAAGGTTAGCCCCGCCGCTTCTATCTGTTCTATATAGTCTGGGTTTACCTCGTAGCGATGGCGATGGCGCTCTAACACTTCCCCTGCGCCATAGGCCTCGCGTGCAATCGTGCCATCTTTCAGAACTGCAGTATAAGTGCCGAGACGCATGGTACCGCCATAGTCCTGCTTGGTCAGTTTTTCTTTCTGGTCGGGCATGATGTCAATTATTGGGTGCGGTGCATTAGGATCGGTCTCCACAGTGTTTGCACCCTTAAGACCCACCACGTTACGTGCGTACTCTACCACTGCAAGCTGCATGCCGTAGCACAGGCCAAAGTATGGGATCTTCTGTTCGCGTGCATACTGAATGCACGACACTATGCCGTCGATGCCGCTTGAGCCGAACCCGCCCGGCACCACTATGCCGTCAAACCCGCTTAGCTCTTCTACTTTGCGTGCTCCAGTTTCGATATCTTTAGAGTTTATGTAAGAAATTTTTGGCTTAGCACCCTGTGTGTAACCTGCGTGCTTAAGCGACTCAAGTACAGAAATGTAAGAGTCTGCGAGCGTAAAGTCACCCGTATCAAAATACTTTCCAACAACGGCAATCTTTAATTCTTTTGTCGTATTTTTAGACTTCTGTACAAATGCCTCCCATTCCGAAAGGTCGGTTTTGCGGCTCGGTAGACCCAAGACCTCTGTCAAAATAGTGCCAAGGCCATCTTTCTCGTAGTTAATCGGCACATCGTAAATACTCTCAACATCCGGTGCAGAGATAACACGATCAGGAAGAATGTTGCAAAAGACGGCAATTTTTTCTTTGCGCTTCTGATCAATCGGCTGTGAGGCGCGCGCCATAATTACGTCGGCCTGTAGGCCGACGGCATTAAGTGAGCGCGCCGCATACTGCGTTGGCTTGGTCTTCATCTCGCCCACGTTACTTGGTATCGGCACATAGGACACCATCACAATAGCGACATCACGGGGATACTTCTGCTTGAGCATTCTTGCCGCTTCCAAAAAGATAATGTTTTGGTACTCGCCAATCGTTCCGCCAATTTCGGTCAGAATAATTTCTGCGCTTGCAGTCTTCCCCGCCTCTTCAATGCGACGGATCACCTCAAGCGGCACATCCGGCACTACTTCTACATTCTTGCCTTTGTACTCCAAGTTACGTTCGCGGCGGATCACCTCCTGATACACGCGTCCGGTCGTCATGTAGTTAATGTTCGGCAGTGTTTCGTCCAAAAAGCGCTCGTAGTTGCCCATGTCCTGGTCGGTCTCATAACCATCGTCGAGCACAAACACCTCGCCGTGCTCGGTTGGGTTCATCGTGCCAGCGTCTACGTTAATGTACGGATCGATTTTTATCGCTGTTACTTTAAATCCTTTGCTCTTTAAGATACGCAAAATGCCGGAGGTCACTACGCCCTTGCCGATGCCGGACATAACGCCGCCGACGACGAAAATATATTTAGGAGTTTGGCCGCCTGAATTCTTACTCTTTAGCCAATCGAGCATACACGATTATACCCTTAGGTAGCGCCGCACGGCAAGGAAATGGAGCCCTGCTCCAAGTAGGAATCCGCCGCCAATAAAGACCGCAAAAAAGGCTGGGAAATGGGTCAGATAGTACACAAACAGATCCACCCCGCCGAACTGGAGCGCCGCATCTTTAATAAAGTACGTAAATGGGTAGAACAACAGCAGGGTGAGCGTTCCTGCTACGAGGCCCTGTATGGCACCCTGGATCACAAACGGTCCGCGCACAAAGCCGCTTGTCGCGCCCACGAGGCGCATCACCTGTATCTCATCGCGCGAGGTATATATAGCAAGACGCACCAGGTTAAGGCAGATGGTGACGGTAGTCAGGGTAAAGAGAACGATCATAACGATACCAAGCCACGTAGCAGAAGTAATAATCCCCTGCAGACGCTCCGATGCGAGGCGGAACTTCGGATCGTAGTAATTTATCTTTTCAATAATAGCGCTCTCCCCTGCCTCAAGCGCCGACTGTTCACGCAAAAAGTCTGCAATCAGGTTGTACTGCCCGATGTCTTTTGCCTCAATAGTTAAACGCGCACCAAAGGGGTTGCTGCCCAGTTCATTGAGGGCCTGCAGAGTCAGCTGGTCGTCTTTATGATCTTCCCTAAAGCTGGCAAGCACATCCTCGCTTGAGGCATAGGTAACCCGCGCAACCTCCGGCAGTGCCTCAAGGCGTGTCTTAACCTCGAGCACGCGCTGCTCGGGCGCCTCCGTCAAAAATACAACGCTCATATCTGCCTGCCCCTCAATAGAAGAAAGGGTGGCCTGCAGCACGACGCCCGTAAAAATAACGATGCCAAAAATAAAAAGTGCTTCGGTTATGGCAAGCAGTGCGGAAAAAGAGACAAACGCGTTGCGCCAAAAGCTTTGAAAGCCGGCCCTAACAATACGCTTAAATGTAGGTGTCTTTTTACTCATATTACAAAATATACTTGCCCTCCCTATCATCGCGCACTACTTTGCCGCGGTCCATAGTGATAACGCGCTTTTTTAGACTGTCGATAACCCCCTTGTTGTGTGTCGTAAGTACAATAGTCGTGCCGAGGTCGTTTATCTTCTTAAGAATTTGCACCACTTCAAAGGTGTTTACCGGGTCAAGGTTGCCGGTCGGCTCATCTGCCACAATAACATCTGGCTGGTTCACAATCGCGCGCGCAATAGCCACACGCTGCTGTTCGCCGCCAGAAAGTTCGCCAGGAAAATTATTCATCTTGTCGGCAAGGTCAACCAGTTCAAGTACGTGCGGTACGTCAGAATGGATTTCCTCTTCCGGTCTCCCTGCCGCCTCCATAGCAAAGGCAATATTTTCGTATGCGGTTTTGTTGGGCAGCAAACGGAAGTCCTGAAACACCGTCCCGATTTTGCGGCGCAGAGCACCCATGTGGCGCAGCGGCACCTCATGCACGTTCATAGATTCAAAAAATACGGAGCCAGAAGTCGGCTTCTCTTCAGCAAGAAGCATTTTAACAAGCGTAGTTTTGCCGGCGCCGCTGTGTCCAACAATAGAGATGAACTCGCCAGGTTCAACCGAGAACGAGACATCCTGGAGCGCCGTAGAGTTATCGGCGTACACCTTACTTACGCGATCGAAATATATCACGGTTATTTATTGTAACCGCTTACCCATAATTAGCAAAATACGCTATGATAAGCGCATGTTTTCCCGCTTCGGTACGTTCTCCTTCGACTGGAAGGGCTTCGCCTTTGCAGCCAAGGGCCTCATTATTTTGGGGCTTATAGGAGTTGGTGGCTACTATGCCCTCTCGGCAGTGGGTATGCCCACGGGTATAAAGGTCTCTACGCTACTCCCCAAACCCTCTCCCATAGTAGCTTCTGCCATCTCCACGACTACCCCCAAGCGCATCATTAACAGCCTCACCATACAAGATGCCATTCCCACAGAGGGCAAGCTCATCGCGGCCGACCTCGTGGAGATGAAGGTCTTCCTGTATGAAGACGGCGAACTCGTTAAAGAGTTCCCTATTCAGTCTAAAGGCCGTACCGGCAGCGCTTGGGAAACGCCGAGCGGTATGTATGCCGTGCAGACTAAAGAAGTAAGCCACTTCTCCTCGATTGGCCATGTGTACATGCCGTGGAGTATGCAATTTTACGGCAACTACTTTATCCACGGCTGGACCACCTACCCCGACGGCACCCCTGTCTCTGCTTCATTTTCGGGCGGCTGCATAAAACTACTCAGCGAAGACGCGGAACAGATATTTAACTTCGCAGAAATCGGTACCAAAGTCTTTGTATACGACACCAAAACTGACACAACGCTTAAGACGCTTGCCGTAGATCATTCGACCCTACCGCCAATTAACGCGCACGCCTATCTGGTTGCCGACGTCGACACCGGTGACGTATATGCAGAACGGAACGCAAACGTCTTGCGCCCCATTGCCTCCGTTACCAAACTTATGACCGCGCTCGTTGCCAACGAGACCATCAGCTTCGACCGTAAAGTTACCGTTGCGGAAGGCAGCTTGGTTAACCCGCCCGATCCAGAAAAAACCGATCGCAAAACATTTGTAGCCGAAGACCTGGTATATCCGCTCCTTATGCAATCGAGTAACGGCGTCGCCGACTCTCTTTCAAGCTATTACGGCAAAAACTCCTTTGTGAACTGGATGAACACCACCGCAAAAGCTTTTGGTATGCACTCAACCACCTTTGCCGACGCAAGCGGCATCTCTGCTGGCAACATTTCAACTGCAGACGACCTCTTCCGCCTTGCGACTTACCTCGCCAATAAAAAATCGTTCGTCTTTAACGTAACGCACATGGACAAAAAAACGATCATGTCCGATGACGGTGTTCCCTACACCATCAGCAACGTAAACGCACCAGCGGCGCAAGAGCCGTATGTAGGCGGTAAAGTCGGCCACACCCTTGCGGCAAAAGACACAATGGTATCGCTCCTCGCCTTTAACGCGGGCGATCAAGTGCGCCGCGTAGCGGTTATTGTCCTTGGGTCAGACAATCAGCAAACAGACACCTCGGCGCTGACCGCATGGATCACCCAAACCTCTGCGCCTACACTACAAAAGACTACACCGGCATGCATCGGATGCCTCGACGAACAGGATCATCGCAAGATCGAAATTTAGTTCGCTGGCGTCTCTAAAAACGGCTCAAGGTTGCCATCCAGCACGCCCTCGGCATCATGCACTTCTACGTTGGTGCGATGATCTTTAACGAGTTTGTACGGGTGGAGTACATAGGAGCGTATCTGGCTCCCCCATTCAATTTTAGTGTTGGTAGAAAGGTCAGAAATTTTCTCCTTGCGCTCTTCTTCCATGCGGCGCAGAAGTTTAGCGGTCACAAGCGCAAGCGCTTTTTCTTTGTTGGCGCCCTGCGTGCGTTCACCGTCGACATGTGCACTAATCCCGGTTGGCGTATGCACAATGCGCACGGCCGTCTCGCGCTTGTTTACGTTCTGCCCGCCAGGGCCAGAGCTCCTCGCCACGGTAATATCCAAATCTTTTTCAGAAATCTCGATGGTTGAAACTTTTTCTATAACTGGTAGCACTTCTACTAGCACAAAAGAGGTGTGGCGCTTGGCCGATGCGTTAAACGGCGATATGCGCACTAGGCGGTGCACACCATATTCGTTTTTAAGAATGCCGTAGGCTTTTTTACCTTCAATTTCTACCGAGAGGTTTCGGTAGCCACCGCGATCGTTTTCGTTTTTATGTAGTACGCGCATACCCCATCCCCTGTTCTCGCAGTACTTGCGATACATCTCAAACAGCATGTGGGCAAAATCTTCCGCATCATCGCCACCCGCGCCTGCCATAAACGAAAGTACGGCATTCCCTTGATCGAACTTACTGCCACCTTCTGCCTCGGCTTTCAGCTCCTGCAATTCTTTAATGAGTTGTTGTGCCTCTGTGGGGTTGCTCCAAAAGTCCGGCGCAGTCATAGCGCCCTCCAGTTCTTTTATCCGCGCTTCAATAGCCTCCTTACTTTGCATGCAAAGAGTGTAGCATACACTTGCGTTTAACGTAAATGTATGATATAATACTTACTGGAAGCCAATCGCGGCTTTGAGAAAAACGGAGGCCGTAGTGACTTACACTCATCCACCGAGCGATGGGCATGTGCTCATCGCCGGGATCTGCAACGATACCGACATCGCACTCGTGCGAGAAATCTATCGTGACGAGCCTGCCTGGAAACTCCCCGGCGGACAGATCGAGCTCGGCGAAAAGCCGGAAGCGGCGGCGCGCCGCGAGTTCTTGGAAGAGACGGGTATCCCCCTGCTCGACTCTATCCGTCTTCATCTGCTCCTGCAGAGGAAAAAGACCAACTACCGTACCGGCGATGAGTACGAGCAATACTTCTATGCGGCAGGCGTACCCACAAAGGTGATGCGCCCGATCATGGGCCAAGTCATATTGCGCCCGGGAGAGAAGGGCGAGGAGTTCGAGGTTACGACCTTCAAGCTCGCCTCGATCGACCAGATGCCTGACTTCTTTGAACCTCACCGCGAGGTCATCCGGGCTGTGGTGCCGAAGTAAACGCATAAGACCGCGAGCCCCTACCAAGGGACCCGCGGTCATTCTTTTTATAAAAATTCGGAGCCAGAGGCCGGGGAACCCTCGACCTGCGGTTTACCAACGTGAGAGCCGGAGGCCGGGATTGAACCGGCGACCTGCGGTTTACGATACCGCCGCTCTACCAACTGAGCTACTCCGGCTCTCACGCAACTAAAATAGGCGCCGCTCGTCCCTCCTACTGCCGGTTCATAATAATGAACAACAGCCGTTTCTGCAAAGCAGAATCGGATGAACCGCAAAGCAGTTTGCTGTTCATCCAACTGAGCTACTCTGGCCTGGAGCCGTTGGCCGGAATCGAACCGGCGACCTACGCCTTACCATGGCGTTGCTCTACCAACTGAGCTACAACGGCAAATGAGTAACAAAATGAGAATATCCTATATTTTCATTTTTTACGAATGCAGTCGTTGCAAGCTTTGCTTACAACGGCGGATATGTGCACGACAAACAAGTAACTTCCGCAGAGTAGCGTATTTTAAGGCTTTTTTCAATCGCTCACCGAGCCAAAATAAGTACTGCGATTATAAGAATATTCCCTACCGGTAAAAAAGCGAAGACTTTTGCAAGCCCAGCTTTGCTGCGGGTATCAGCCCCGCGTGCAAGCATAAGTTCTGCAATGCAAGAAACGAGGAGCACGACAGGCAGTGCCCACAGTGCAAGTAACTGCGGCTCAGGGTTTACAGAGCCCGTATCCATACGAGCCAATCCAAAGAGCACCATGGCAAAAAACGCGGTGGGCAGCGTCAGTATCCCCCACACCACTGCGACTATAATTCGGGACTTTTTAGACATACGCATGACTAGACCACAGTACCAACTATCGCCTTAACAAAATTAAGCACCATGGTGAGCGCAGTGATTATAAAGTTTATAAACAGCTCCAAAAAACTCAACAAAAAGTTAAGGAGCATCGTGAGTATGTTGGTGATGGCGTCCATACCCCTATTTTATCATGTGAATTTGCGCGAGAGACGGGACTTGAACCCGCAACCTCGTCCGTGACAGGGACGCGCTCTAACCAAATTGAGCTACTCCCGCAAATGAGAACCGAACAGAATGAACTCGTTCATTATGCCGTCGAATGCCGCGGGAGCAAGCTATGCTTACCCCGCAAACTGTTTCGAACGTCCGTATCTTAACGCAAAAGGCGTTAAAGCGAAACGGGTGTCGAGGGTGGGAGTCGAACCCACGACCTTAGCGTTATGAATGCTACGCTCTTACCAGCTGAGCTACCCCGACAAATGAGGAGCTAAAAGCGCACTCGTGTGCTTTTAGTCCGAATGCCGTCGGGGCAAGCTTTGCTTATCCCGACAATAGCACTACGCTATCATTTTTCACCTTTTTCTTCAACGCAAAAGTCCGCCTAAGCGGACCCTTACGAATGTCTGTTGCGGGGGAGGGACTTGCACCCCCGACCTCCAGGTTATGAGCCTGGCGAGCTACTACTGCTCCACCCCGCGATATACACAACATTGTACTATATAAAATTGAATTCTTCAAATACGCGCGAGTAGAGATCTATCGTCGAGTGTGCCTCACGCTCATCAAGTTTGTAGCCCTCTCCCCCGTGAGCTATCTCATTGCGCACTTTGTGCGCCTTCCACGCAAGGTCGAGCGTCGTAAATTGGAGCGGGTTCGCGTCACGCAACTGTTCACCTATCGTGCTGCCTCGATATCCTTGGTCGGAGAGGAGCTGCCCCAACATACTGTCGGCCTCCATAATTGCCCGACGCCAGTCACTCTCCATAGGCTGCGCTATGAGGTTACGCACATGCTCCCAACGTGCATTTTTTGGAATATCTCCTACTGCCGACTCTTCGACAATCATCTCGCGATCTTTCTCGCCAAAGCCCTCGTGCTCTGCAAACACAATACGTATGCGAACATAGACCACCAGTGCCAAAAATACGACCGAGAGCGTCATACCAAGGATAGCCAGCTGTCCTACGATATGCAGTACATAGTCGGGCACCTCCCCCACATCTACAGTAACGCCCGTTGTTACCTCGTAGACACGCGTAAGGATGTACTCGAGGTTAAGAAAATTAACACTATCCATTACCTACTATTGTAACCGGAGTTTAGAGGGCCTTGCCGGCAGCAAAAAGCGCCTGTTCATTGCCATGAGCTGCCGTAAACTGGAGACCCACCGGAAGCTGTGCTCCTTCTCGCTCTACCGTCCCCATAGGTACAGAGAGTGCGGGGTTGCCGGTCAAGTTTGCCGTGACCGTAAAGATATCCATGAGGTACATAGCAAGCGGGTCGTTTGTTTTTTCACCAAGCTTGGGCGCAGGCGTTGGTGCCGAGGGGTTTGCAATCAAATCAACTTTTTTTAAAGCCTCAGCAACTTCTGCGCGCAGTATCTCGCGCGCCGCCGTAGCCTTGCCGTAGTACGCATCGTAATAGCCGCTCGAAAGTACATACGTACCAAGCATGATGCGGCGGCGCGCCTCAGGTCCAAAGCCAGCACCGCGAGTTTTTGCATAGTCCTCCCAAAGTGATGCACCTTTGTTAGAAAGTCCGTAGCGAACACCATCAAAGCGCGCCAGGTTTGCCGACACCTCTGCAGGCATAATAACGTAGTAGATCGCCAGGGCTAAACCAGCCGAAGGCAGTTCGATATCCACTATCTCGTGCCCCTGTGCCCTAAGTACTGCAAGAGAGGCTTCAAATTTTGCGAGTACGTCTTTGTCGACACCGCTTGCAAGCAAGTGTCGCGGCACACCTATCTTTTTTGGTGCAGCGTTAGTGCTTTTCATATCAACAGACGTGCTATCAAGCGGATCTTTTCCTTTTATCGCATTAAATAGCAGTTCGGCATCAGCCACTGTTCTCGTAAGCGGTCCGGCTTGGTCGAGGCTGCTGCCCATCGCAATAAGTCCCGAGCGCGAGACAGCGCCGTAGGTTGGCTTAAGACCCACAATACCGCAAAAGCTCGCCGGCTCGCGTATGGAGCCGCCGGTGTCGGTACCAAGCGCACCGAGGGCTAGGTTAGCCGCAACAACAGCTGCAGAACCTCCTGACGACCCTCCCGGCATACGCGACTCATCATGCGGGTTCTTAGTAGGACCAAAGGCCGAGTTTTCGGTCGAAGATCCGTGCGCAAACTCATCCATGTTCGTGCGGCCAAGAAATACAGCGCCCGCCTGTTTAAGTTTGGCCGTGACTGTTGCATCGTAGCTCGCCACATACCCTTCCAAAATCTTAGACGCGGCAGATACTCTTTTTCCCTCAATCAAAATATTGTCTTTCATGCCGAGCGGAATACCAAGAAGCGGAGTATGTTCACCCGCGGCACGGCGCACATCTGCATCAGCTGCCTGCTTTTCTGCATCATCAAATACTTCCAGGTAGGCGTTAAGGGCCGGATTGCGCTTAGAAGTTTCGTCTAGGCAGGCACGCGTGAGTTCAACTGCAGAAATTTCATTCCTCTGTAGTTTATCTGCGGCCTCGGTTATAGATAGCTCGTTCAAGTTACTCATCTTTTTGGATTATTTTGCGCACCACATTGTAGTCGCCCTCACGCTTTGGAAGCGCTGCCAACACCGCATCACGCTTCCCTGCCATAGGGTCGCCCTCAGCGCGCGGCGTATCTGCGCGCATCACATTGTGATTCTCCGGTACCACAGTCTGCGCGTCTGCCGAGACGGCAGAAATCTGACCTACATACTCGAGGATGTTAGACATGTCTTTTTGGAGCGAAGTCGTCTCCTCGTCCGAGAGCTCAAGCCGTGCAAGCTGTGCCAGATTCTGTATGTCCTCCTTTGAAACCATGTTTGCCATAGTAGCCTATTTAAGCATTTTCAGGAATTGCTCCTCGCTAAGCACCTCCACGCCCAACTCTTCGGCTTTATCGAGCTTTGAGCCTGCCTCTTCCCCGGCTACTACATAGGTCGTGTTTTTAGATACAGACGATGAGACATCTCCGCCAAGCTTCCGTATTTTTTCTTTTGCCTCATCCCGCGAGAGGCTCGCCATGGTGCCGGTAAGGACGAATGTCTTGCCAGCAAACGGCTTTGGGCCACTGCCACTTTGTGCGTATTCATTCTGGATAGTCAGATGCTTCTTAAGCTGTTCGATTATTTTTTTATTGCCCTTATCCTTAAACCAGGCAACAATCCCCTCAGCAACCACATCGCCAATGCCATTAATCTGCATCAGCTGCTCGGCAGTTGCTGCGGCAACATCGTCAATAGTCTTAAAGTGTTCTGCAAGCAGTATCGCCGTTTCCTCCCCCACCTGCGGCACTGACAGGCCGGTTATAAGTCGAGCAAGCGAAACATCTTCTGCAACTTTTTTAATAGATGCCGCGAGTTTTTTTGCAGAAATCTCCGCAAAACCTTCGAGCGTCAAAAAGTCTCCCTCTTTTAATGTAAAGAAGTCATCAAAGTTAGTTACTAAACCCTTTTCCATAAGTGCATCTACACGGGAGGGGCCGAGGCCTTCAATATTTAGCGCGCCCTTCGAGGTAAAGTGCCGGAGTACTCGCCTGCGCACGGCAAAGGAATCGAGTGCGACACAGCGCCACGCCGCTTCACCTGGTATGCGCTCGATCGATCCGTCGCCACCACATTCTTGCACGTGGGTCGGCCACCGATATGGCTTAGAATTCTTTGGGCGCAACTCTTTTAGTACCTGCACAATGTCAGGGATAACATCGCCAGCTTTTTGCAAAATCACCGTATCGCCCACGCGAACATCAAGCCGCTGTATTTCGTCTTCGTTGTGGAGTGTCGCGCGACTCACCGTGGAGCCTGCCACCAAGACCGGCCGCAAATGCGCCACGGGGGTAAGCACTCCCGTGCGCCCTACCTGCAGCACAATATCTTCTACAACCGTTGTTACCTGCTCAGCTGGGAATTTAAATGCGATAGCAAAGCGTGGTGCCTTGCCGGTGTAGCCAAGCGCTTCTTGGTACTGCCGTTCGTTAACTTTTACTACAATGCCGTCAATCCAATACCCCTGACTTTTATTTTTAGTCTTCCACTCCTCCCAATAGGCAACCGCTTCTTCAATATTTTTTGCGAGCTTAAAATGCGGATTCACCTTAAAGCCAAGGGTGCGCAAGTAGAGCAGCTCTTCTTTTTGGGTTTCAGGCAAATCCTCGCTTGTTTCTGCCACGTCATACATAAACGTATCGAGCTTGCGGGCGGCAGCGATTTTTGGGTCGAGCTGGCGGATAGAACCTGCAGCCGCATTGCGCGGGTTAGCAAACAACGGCTCACCTTCTTTTTCGCGTTCGCGGTTTACAGTCTTAAGACCTTCTTCACTCATCCATATCTCGCCCTCCACGACTGCATTAATGGGCCGCTCGAGCGTTAGCGGCACCGACTGTATCGTGCGCACATTGTGGGTCACATCTTCGCCCATTACCCCATCGCCGCGCGTGGCAGCAGTAACCAACGCCCCTTTTGCATAGGTAAGCACTATCTTTAAGCCGTCTATTTTCAGCTCAATGGTATAGGTTGGTTGAACTTCGCCAAACTCAGGTTTAAGAAATCGTTTTACCCTCGCATCAAACTCGCGCAGCTCTTCGGGGCTAAAGGCGTCATTAAACGACCACTGCGCGGTCGAGTGTCGTACTTTTTTAAATGCAGCTAGGGGCGCAGCTCCCACCCGCATTGAGGGCGAGTGCGGCGATATAAGGGCCGGATACTTTTCTTCTATAGCAAAGAGTTCCTGCTCAAGCTCGTCATATGCCGAGTCCTCGATCACCGGCGCATCGAGCACATAGTAGAGGTGCCGATGGCGGCTAAGCTCTGCAAGGAGCTTGGCGTACCGCTCTTCTATTGCTTTCGGGATAGTAGGCATCCCTTATTTAATAGCTTACTTGGAAGGCACGTTCAACCCTGGTTGGGGTGGCGCCGCTGCAGGAGTTATAGCCGCGGGAGGTTACCGTAGTACGAGACGGCTGCCCTGCAACCGTAGCTACCTTAGCCACGGTGACCTTAGCGCAGGGACTATTAACCGAATTGCCTAACAACAAAAGAAAGTTGGTTGTCGCGCTGGTGCTATTTGCGGCCGGCGTTTCGTCCCACAAGGTCCACGTCGCCGGGAGTGTCGTTATATCTGGCGGACTGGCTGGATTCATACCCGTGGGCCAACCACGGGCTGCAATATCTTGAGCGGCGCCCGCGGGCGAGCCGCACAACACACCAGCCGTTGCGTTTGGCATAGCACTCGTCGTACTTGAAAAGGCGGTTCCCGCGCTACAAACTCCCCCTTCAAACGAGGTACATACGCACGCCGCCGTTACTCCGTTTACGCCAGGCGTACACTTGTTGTCCCAGTACAGCGCACACTCAGCACCTGCATCCGCTGCATAGATAGAAAATTGTGACTGAGTTGCAACCTGGGCTAGCTCAAGTTCGCGTATAAGCAGCTCATAGATAGAAAGGCCGATCGCAAGCGCCAGCGAGCCTACCAAGACTGCAAAAAATACGGTAAATCCTCTTTTTTTATTCATACAACCTATTGCCAGTTAAAAATATTTTCTGTCAGGACTATCGAGCGCTCGACCGTTGGATTATTAACATTTTTCCACAGCACAGTAACGGTAACCACCGCTTCGTCAGGCCTGCCACCGCTTATGACTGGGCTTGTAATAGTGACTCTGCGTTTATATATAGTCTTAGTGTTTCCGCTACTTACATGGGTATAAAATTTACTTGTCGTGTTTATATACAGCTCATCACAAGACGGGCTGGTTGCACTAGGGGTGCAACTTTGTACCGCAGGAGTTCCAGCTGTCTCTATAGTGCACGTGCCGCTCGTACAAGCAGAAAGCGTTGGCGAGCTGCCGCCTGACAGCCAGGTAGCGTTTGGGCACGGCTGGTCAGTAGGCGCCGTCAAACAAGCCGAGTCTCGCTTAAAGCGCACGTACTCGATAGCATCCTGCGCGAGGTAGTACGCAATAATCTGATCTTTTGCCACGCGAGCAGCCGTCGCACCACGCGAGGCAATCGTCAGAGGCCCTGCAAGAGCAACAATAAGCAACAGCACTGCAACCAGTGTCTCCACCAGCGTAAATCCTCGGTTAAGTTTTGGTTTTATAAATCTACTGATCATACAAGCGCTGCGTTACCGACGTTTGAACTTGGAACGTTGCCGGGGTTACATCAGCCGTAAGAGCCGCACCGTCGAGCGTAATGGTGACGCGCGGCTGGACATCGTCTGTCGTGAGTGACCCCTGCAAGTAAAACGACATGTTATAAATTTTAACTTCTGGAGCGGTCATAGACTGGTAGGTGCTGCCTCCGTTTGTAGATCTCAAAATACTGCAGCCCGCAGCACAGACGGTACTAGTACCGCAGGTAGTGCCCGTGCCAAGGCAGTATGACACCGACTGACTGGCTGCTGACGTAAAGTAAAAAGCGTAGCCGCCAGAGCCGCTCGTACAATCACCACCGGAAGACGAGTTACAGTGGTAGTCATACCCGGTGCGTATCGTGCGCGTCATACTCTCAAGCGCAAAGCTCAGGTTATTCATCACGGTCTTTACCGACTGCGCTCTGCGATCAGAGGCGGACATGGCAAGCAGCGCTCCGAGCGCCACCGTCATCACGATAATAAATATCGTAACGGAGACCATCAATTCAATAAGTGTAAATCCGCGTTTATTCATATCGTTTAGCTCCCGGGTGCCCCTACTGATATCTGTCCAGTACTGGTTACCGTAATGGTGCGCGTCACACTGCTTGCCACTGATTTAAGTTGGATTGTTGCCTGCGTGTAGTCCACTCCCGGATCGCCGGCGACACAGAGCGTGGTCTCTCCAGCCAAATTAGTTGCAAAGCACGCATCCGAGTTAGGGCGTATAAAAAGGATGGTAAGAGCTGTCGGGCCACCTGCGTCAGAACACGCGGTCGTGCTCGATCGGGTAACACAGAACTTATTAATTTTATATTTTGAGTTTAAGTTAAACGTTTCAACATCTTCGGTGCCATCGGAGCTGCGAGCGCGGTTCCCGCCTGGCGATGGCGCAGTGTCGCCAAACAAATAGTAGGTTCCTATGTCGGTGGTGCCTGCCATATAAATGCCATAGGCAGGTGCGGGAGCAGCAATGCTACCCACAATGCGCACGGATGTGCCGTAGGTCTGTGCCTCGCGGATAATCAGCGCTGTTTTATATGTCAGTCCACGCAGGAGCGTGGTGCTGTCGAACTGCCGATTTTGAAACAAAAACGCCCCGGTCATGATGGTCATAATGGCCACCACCATCATAAGCTCTATGAGCGTGAAGGCTCTAGAAGAGGAGCGGAAGCGTTGTAAAAAAGTCGACATGAAAGAAATGAACGATAAGAGCTCCAAGCACTAAGAACGGTGCGAAGGGCACTTCGCTTTTAATTGTAAGCCCTTTTTTTAAGATTATGAGCGCTATGCCCACTAGTGCGCCTATCCAAAATGCCAGAACCAGCGCAGTAAGGCCGGCCGTAAGCCCGAGGAGCCAGCCGAGAGAAAGTTCGAGCCCGCTATCCCCCCACCCCATCCACCTTCCTGCCGATACTGCCGAAAAAAGAAATAGTGGTAATGCAAGAATCGGTCCCGCAATGAGACTTAATAGCGGCGGATAAAAAACCGAGAACGGCGGGTCAAAGCTGACAAAAAGTGAAAGTAGTGCGAGAACCAGCAGCGCACCCGAAGCCGACCAGGGTATAACCGTATGCCGCATATCGTATACGACAATGAATATCAGAATCAAAAATACGAGAAGCCAAAACGCATACGCAGCTGGGGCCGGATGCGCCAGATAGGTTAGGAGCGAGATACCCGCCGCAGCAATTTCAACCAACGGGTACTGGGGGGAGATTTTTGCATGACAATAGCGGCACTTTCCCCTCAGAAATAGGAACGAGAGCACAGGAACGAGGTCAATAGCGCGCAACGTGTGCCCGCAGGTCATGCATTTGGAGCGACCACCCATTCCCCTCCCGGTGTTAAAGCGGTACGAAAGCGCGTTTATAAAACTCCCAAAAATGGCACCGAGGAGTAGCGCCGCAATGCAAAGCCACGCGTCTATCACGGCGTTTGAGAATAGCACTGCTCCGTACCACCCGGTTGCGCCGTACCTGCAGTAGAAGAACAGTTGGCACTGAGACCGCTAAAACCACCACTCGGATTTCCTCCGGTACAGAGGCCGCCCGTAAATGTAGCGTCAATATCATCTATAAGCGCAGAGTTGCCTGCACTCTCCAGTAGCGCACCAAGATGATACGTAACCGGCACGTTGCTTGCATTGCAGGCACCGGCGCCTGACCGGTATGCATTGTATTTGTAGCAACTGGCTTCGGAACCACTGGTACACGAGCCGGAAACATTTGGATCTTTAGGAAGGACTGAAATATAGACCGGTACAAGGGTGGTAAGCGAGGTTGGATACTGCGGTATCGTTTGATCTGTGTAATACAGCTGGAGTGCAAGCTGGATATTTTTTATATCAGCGATGCGTCGCGCATCGCGCCCACCTTGGCGCGCCTTATCGAGCCCTGTTATAACAATACCCGAAAGGATTCCGATTATAGATATAACAACGAGAAGTTCGATCAGAGTAAAACCTCTTTTTTTAGATACTATAAACATGTATTACCTGTCCCCGTGCTTGCAATGGTGGTGTAGGCAACACCGCCGCTAGTAGAGCCACGCGACACACCCGTTGAGTCTACACACCACGCACTAGTATTGTTGCTTATAAGTGCTGCAACCGCCCAGGCTCCCCCGTTGCTCGGCAAAGTAGTACCTGCATATGAGCAGCGGGTGTTTGCAAGAGTGATGCCGCCCAACAAAGCCCCGAGACCATTGTTTGCAGAGCCGAACAGTGTCGCAGAAGCGCTGGTGGGACATGCAGCATTTGCTACTGCAGTTGTCGCACCGGTGTATAACTCCGACTGAGACCTCATACTACCCAATTGAGCCTTGACCTTAGCATCACCAGCGCCACCCCGAGCACTATTAAGAGATGCGAGAACGATGCCCGCTAAAATACCAATTATTGCAATAACTACTAATAGCTCGATAAGCGTAAAACCTCGTGCTGTATGGCTCATATATATAATAAGTATATACGCTACATACAAAATCCCCAGCCTAGGCTGGGGATTTCGATTTAAACTATGCGAGAACTTAACAAGCTGCACCTGCTGCCGGAGCAGTAGCGCGATCTTTAGCGGCACCTGTGCTGTCTACACAGAAGCCGTTACCCGCAGTGTTGTATACGTGCCAAGCTGACCAAGATGATGCCGTGTTAGACACGGTTGAGTTTGTCGTACAGGTTGGTGCAACGCTTGCTGGCCAATTTGCAGCAGTCACGAGAGTAGCGAAGCCTGAGTTCGTATCAAGACCCATACCGCCCGTTGTGCAGTTAGCGGCTGCAGCGGTAGCTACGCCGTAGTGACCGTTAACAGAGTAGTAGATTTCTGCGGCTGTTTGCATGCTCTTAAGCTGCTCTTTAACTTTTGCGTCAGTCGCACCACTGCGAGCGCTGTTTAGAGACGCAAGCACGATACCGGCCAAAATGCCGATGATGGCGATAACGACGAGGAGTTCGATGAGGGTGAAGCCTCCCTTATAACTTTTATGCATATTCGTATCCGAATTGTTACTAATTAATAAATTTAACGCTAATTGCGGATGCCTAAAGTATAGCCGGTTTATATCTTCCACAATGGAAGCCCTGTGGATAGCCCCCTGCTCTAGATCGTGCCCGCGGTGTTGTAGATAGGCAGGAGTACGGCCGCAAGCAAAAAGCCAACGCCGAGCGCGAGAGCGATAATAAGGGCCGGTTCAATCAAGGAAACGAGGGTGTCCACTGCGGCATTAACCTCGCGATTATAAAACTTAGCAAGACGCTCAAGGATGTTACCGAGCTCGCCGGTCTCCTCGCCTATCTGTAGCATCTGGACCATAATTTGCGGAATATCGTCTGGGTAGCGGCTCATCACCTGCGACATAGTGGTGCCCGCTTTAACGGCTTCAATAGCCTCGTGCAAAATACCCTCGTAGACACTGTTCCCTACTACGTTTGCAGAAATTTCGAGAGAGCGCACTGCGGAGATACCGGAGGAGAGCATCACGTGCATGTTGTCGGCGATGCGTGCCAAAAAGAGCTTTTGATACAATTTGCCGAGATACGGCATAGAAAGTTTAAAACGGTCAAAGGCAAGCTTGCCTGCAGACGTTCTGATAAACCGAACCAAAAAGAAGCCCGCTATGATAAGTGCAAAGATGATAAAGATGCCGTAATCAATCAGGAAATTACTCATGCCAAGCACCACCGCAGTAATAAACGGCAGCTCCTGTCCAGACTCTGCAATAATGGCGCCGATCTTTGGGATAACTACCGTGAGCATCAGCGTCATCACCGCAAGAAAGGTAAAGATGATAAAGCTCGGGTAAATGAGAGCGTTTCGCGCTTTTGAGGTAAGTTCGTACGAGCGGTCTATGTAGTCGGCTAGGTACAAAAAGGTCTCATCGAGTTTGCCCGACTCTTCGCCGGAGCGCACCATGTTGACGTAAAAGTCTGAGAATACTTTTGGATGTTTACCGAGCGCCTTAGAGATTGAACTGCCGCCCTGCAGATCGTCGCTTATTTCGGTGAGGGTGGTGCGCAGAATCGGCTTTTCTGCCTGCTCAGCTAGGAGCCGGAATACGCGCAACGCAGACACTTGGGCCTCGAACAAGGTCGCAATCTGGCGAGACAGGAGCACCAGGTCGCGGTTAGACACACCGCCAAATATCGTAATGCCGCCGAGCGACACCAGAAGGCCATTCTTCTGCCCTACTGCAGTAAATGCGGTAATGGTAAGCCCGCGGTGCTGCAATGCCTCAATAGCAGCATCTTGGCTTGCTGCATTTACCGTACCGCTCGTCGGTTTGCCGCTATTGTCGAGTGCTTCGTACTTAAATTCCATAGATTATTAGAGCAAGCGTTCAAGCGTGCGCGGATTCCAGGTGCGGGAATAGGCACTCTCTACGGAAATTTCTCCGCCACGCACCAGTTCAGCGAGCGAACGGTTCATGTCTATCATTCCCTCTTCTGAGCCAGTTTCAATAACGGTTTGTATTTCGTGCGTACGTTTTTCACGGATCAGGTTTGCGATAGCCGGTGTAGACACCATGAGCTCATACGCTGGCACCAACCCGCCAGAGATGCGGGGCACAAGACGCTGGGAAAACACACCTGCGAGCGAGCCAGCGAGCTGGACGCGGATCTGATCCTGCTGGTTTGCCGGGAACGAGTCGATAATACGGTCGATAGTTTGGGCCGCATTGTTAGTGTGGAGTGTAGAAAACACGAGGTGGCCCGTCTCCGCCGCAGTAACGGCAGTAGACATAGTTTCCGGAGTACGCATTTCCCCCACCATAAGCACGTCTGCGTCTTGGCGGAATACCGACTGAAGCGCTATATGGAAGTCGACGGTGTCCACCTTAACTTCTCGTTGGTCAATCAGCGATTTTTTATTTTCAAACAAATACTCAATTGGGTCTTCGATCGTCACTATGTGCTCGGTGCGCTCTTGGTTAATCTTTTCGATAAGCGCCGCAAGGGTGGTGGTCTTTCCCTGTCCCACCGGACCCACCACCAAAAAGAATCCCTGTTCACGTAGTGCAAAGCTTTCAAGCGCCGGGGGCAAATTAAGCTCTCCAATAGAGCGAATTACTTTGGGGATCAAACGGAGTGCCACTGCCGAGGTGCTGCGCTGCCAGTAGCCGTTTCCTCTAAAGCGCACTTTGTCTTGGTAGGAGTACGAAAAGTCGACCTCCTGTGTGTCCTTAAAATCTTTGGCACGCTCCGGAGACAAGAGTTCAGCAAAAAATCCGTCCATGTCCGCCTGCGTGAGCACTTTCTCCTGCAAAAGCGGCGTTAGTGCGCCCGAGACACGGATAACGGGCTGACTGCCAACGCTAAGGTGAAGGTCTGAAGCACCTTGGGCAATAAGAGCCTCGATAAGTTCTGAGAGTTTTTGTTTATAGTCCATAGGTTATGCTTCTTTTTTGAACGGGTTCTTTTTAGGAGGAGTGGTGGGTACTTCTGTAGCGTCTTCACTCATAGCCACAGGTGCAGGAGGAACCACCTCAGCAGGTTCGTCGAGTTCAAACTCACCGCCCAGGGTGTTTACTTCCTCAAACGGCACCGTACCCTGCGCTGATTTTATGATAGCATCCTCTTTCATCGTGAGCATGCCGCTCTTGCGTACAATTTTGTATAAGTCATCTTCTGACTTATTGGCCAAAATCGCTTTCTCAAGCTCTATGTTCATGTCAAACATTTCAAACGCCGCAATACGACCCCTTGTGCCCGAAGGGCAGTCAGCAGTTTGGTCAATGAGGGACATTTCTGCGAGCGATGGAATATCTTTTTGATACTCCGCCGGAAGGTCAGCAAATTGTTCTTTAAGCATCGCTTCAACACTGCCCTCTACCTTCATCTTCTTCCCTCCCCCGGGACATAGGGTCTTAACCAGGCGCTGTGCGATGCCCAAAATAAGTACGGGGGGAATAAGGTACGGCTCCACACCCATGTCGAGGAGGCGCGGCACAATGCCTATAGCGTTGTTGGTGTGGATGGTCGACAGCACCAAGTGGCCGGTCAATGCGGCTTGCACCGCCAAGTTGGCGGTCTCGCTGTCGCGGATTTCGCCGACCATTATCACATTCGGGTCCTGACGGAGTGTGGTGCGTAGTCCATTGGCAAAGGTGTAACCGATTTCAGGCCGCACCTGGCTTTGCGCCACGCCCGGGATGGTATATTCGACCGGGTCTTCAAGCGAAAGTACGTTTTGTTTTTCGCGGTCGACTTCGTTCAAAATAGCGTACAGCGAAGTAGATTTACCGGAGCCCGTAGGGCCGGAGATAAGCACGAGGCCGTAGGGCTTTTTAATCGCGGTGCGGATTAACTCTAAGTTGCGCTTTGAGAGCCCAAAGTCATCAAGCTTAAGCACCTTGGCCGAGGCGCCCAAAATACGCATCACCACCTTCTCGCCGTAGTAGGTTGGGAAGGTCGAGACACGGAAGTCGACTTTGTTGCCGGAGACACGCGCGGAAAAGCGGCCGTCCTGCGGCTTTCTTTTTTCGTCGAGCTTCATGTTAGAGAGCACCTTGATGCGCGCCACGACCGAGGAGTGAATTTTAGGCGGAAGCGTAATGTTGGTGATAAGCACACCGTCCACGCGAAAGCGCACACGCGTCTGGTCGACCAGCGGTTCAACGTGGATGTCGGACGCACGCTGTTCTACCGCATGGCGTAGCATGGTGGCTACAATCTTTGTAACCGGGGCATCTTCGGTAATGGCATCGGTCTCGGTTTCCGTAATAAGATCGTCCTCAAGCGCGAGCGATTTCTTATTTCCCTTTTTATCAACTTCGAGTGCCTCGAGCGTAAGCTCGGTCTCGAGCTCCCCGAGCGCCTTCCCCACTTCTCCAGACAGACCTTTATACAACGTGAGCAGTTTTTCAAAATCAGTATCAGTAACCAAAAATACTTTGTAAGGCATGCCCACCTTTGCAGAAATAAAGGTAAGCGCATCCCGCGCCTCCATGTTGTCTGGGTCGGTAACGCCAATCTCTAGTACGCCATCTTGGACGGCAAGAGGTGCAAAGCGGTAGTAACGTGCCGATTCTTCCGGCACAAAGCGCAAAATATCGAAGGGTACGCTGTGGTCGCCAAGTTCGCGTGTGGGGAGTCCGTAGTGCTCGCCTTTGACTGCCAGAATATCTTTAAGCGTAACGCCTGATTTCTGGAGTACGGCTTCTGCTGAGTTCCCTGGCTTTGCAATTTCCTCCTGAAGTTCAGCAAGGCGGGCACGATCGACGACTCCTTTGTCGCTTAAAAGCTGCAGTAGATCCATAGGCCAGGTTAAATAGGAGCGAACGGGTTGCGGCGGCCGATAGGCTGCGCTGGAATAATAACGCCGAAGTCAGAAAGTGACGTGAACACCGGGTCAGCAAACAGAGTCTCATCGAGTTTAATAACATTCAGGCTCGAAAGGGTTTTAAGGAGGTCGCGTGAGACGGCAGACGTTGGGTCTTCTGAAACTGCGGTAAGTGCAGGCCCCTCCCCTTTGTCAGCAAACATCACAAAGTACGCAACAATAAGCAATACGGTGAGTATGAGCCCGTATATCAATGTTTTTTTGTCTTTAAAGGCTTGCATATATCAAATATTAACGGAGCCAGTAGGTGCGGATGGTAACTTCATATTCGTCTTGTCCCGTATCCCCCGCTGTAAAAGCGATTCTCTCGATATCAACCACACGCAAACTATGCTCCAAGTCGGCAAGGAGCGTTAAGAAGTCTTCGTATCCTGCAGAGACGGTAAAGTTAAGCGTAACAGAGCCTACAGGGTTGCCGGAGTCGCCAACTGCAAGCGGGTCGCGCGCAGTAGTCGAGTCGGATATTTCGCCAAGCTGTACATCCTTAAGCGCTAGGCCTCGACGGGTCGTAATGTTGTCGATGTCGATAATAAGGCGGATGTTGTCGACGTTGTCAGGAAGCACCTTCTCGAGCTTCTGGAGATCTTCCACCCGGAGCGCATTGCGCCTCGAGAGCAGTTGATCGCGCACCTTTTTAAGCTCCTGAGATTTGGTAAGAGCATTGTCGTATGAGTCCACCTGCACCTTAACTTCTTTAGTGTCCTGATACGCAGGGTCGGTATAGAGCATGAAGAGCGCTACGCCCAGGCCTACCAGTACAAGAGGTGTAATAAATCGCATCATATGCTTGGTTTTGTGGTCGACGAGGTCGAAGTAGCGGTAACGGCAGGGACAGAGGCAGGGGCAACGCTATCCGCAGCAGGCGGTACAAAGACTGTCTGGTTTAGATGCTTGCTGTAGAGCAGGTTCGGGAGATCGATGGTTGCGCTTACCGAAAAGCTCACTCCCCCTTCTGCACCGATAGCGATGTCAGAAAATACAATCTCGCGAAGCATCTTGCTCGAGCCAAAGCGGTCCGACTGGAGTGCAACAGTCGAAAAGTCTTTTGCGTCGCCCTTCATGGTTATAGCCGCAGCGCCGCCATCAGTAATTGAGTACTCAAATTCCGTAAATTGCACGTCCTCAAGCGTGTTCTCTGACAGGAAGGTAAAGATCGATGAGGGAGAGATGTGCTTTTCGAGCAGAGAGCGGCCTTGGATCATACGAGTGTCCAGACGAACGAGGTCTTCGATAACACCCGGGTCATACGCTTCTTGCGATTTATTGAGCGAAGACTTCTTTGACTCAAGCGAACTCTGGAGAACGCGGCCATACACAAATACACCGCCCGCTGCTGCGCCTGATGCAATAAACACCAACACCGCAATAAGGACGATAAAACCAAATGCATTACCGCGTGTACGCTCTCCGGTAAGCGGCTTCTTTGGAATGAACGAATTTGAGACCTGGGGATCCATTTACGTACAGTATAGCTCGATAAAATATGCAACTAGTCGTGTATCAACACATTACCCAACCTCTTGGAGACGCCTAAGAGCCAACCCTACCGCAACTGAAAACTCCGGCCCCGCTTCCTTGAGGATCTTCTCCAAAAAAGCTGGTGCTTGAGTTTTGCCAAACGGGTCTGCGAGCCGGATCTCGGTCTGAATCTTAGGCTGAGCGTATTCCATAAACCCGCGCAGTGTTGCTCCTCCTCCCGTGAGCACCAGTGCCGAAAGCGTTTGGTTGGCGCGTTGCTCGTAGTTGGCAATGGTGCGCGATATCTCCGACACTAAAGGTGCGAGTGTAAGTTCAAATGATTGCACCGCAGGAGCAAGGTCCGCAGGCGGGTTGGCCATAATGCCCACCTTACGCTTGCGCTCCTCTGCCTGTGCAATGGTTATGTTGAGGCCGCGCGCTGCGGCAAGAGTTAAGTCTTGAGCGCCACGGTTAATAATATGACTCTCGCGTATAAGCCCACGCTCAACGACATAAAACTTGGTTGTCGCGGCGCCCATGTCTACCACCGCAACCGGCGCGAGCCCATGCTCAAGCGCGGCGCGCACGGCGCTAAAGACCTCTATCTCAAAAAAGGCGGTGTTAACCGTAGCGCTCGTGCCAATATTTTTAAATTTCGAGATGGTGTCGTTGTGGATAGCAACGAGGAGCACTTCTATCTTGTCGGCATCGCCGGGGGCATGGCTGCCACCAGAGACCACAAACCAATCGAGCATCACCTCGTTGATAGGAACCGGGATGTATTTGCGCGCCTCGATAGGCACCACCTGCGCCAGTTGTTTTTCTACCGCTTTGGGGAGTTTAACGAGTGATATGAGGCTCGATGAATACGGGATGGATATGGCAACATCTGAAGTAGTGACATTTGCCTCGCGGATAACATCCTTCAGAGCCTCGGCGATCTTTTCTGCCGGGAGCGAGGTGGCGCGACCTATCTCCACCCCGGCGTACGGCCCGAGCGCAATTGCGCCATAGGTCTCAAGGATTACTCTCCCCTTTTCGCGGCGCAGCTGCACCACTTTAATAGAAGATGTGCCAATATCAACACCAAGCACGCTCTTCGAAGATTTAGAAAACAGTGATGAGAGCGAAAACGCCATTCTTTATATTGTAACATTATATGACAAGCCATCGTGTCATTTATTTCACACTTTCTTGATGTGCTTATACCGCCCCGTACCACCGACCGTGTGGTACGGAGCATCACGCTTTCTGAATTGCAGGCTCTGGTTAGGGCAGATACCGGCTCGCTCCCCTACCACGACCCGCGGGTTACTGCGCTGGTGTGGGAGCTTAAGTACCACGCCAACCCTCAAGCAGCCGCGCTTGCGAGCGAACTGTTGTATGAACAACTACTCGGCATAGCCGCAGAAGAGCTCGGCGTCCCCCTGTTAATACCGGTCCCCATGCATAAAAACCGCAAGCGTACTCGCGGACACAACCAAACAGAATTGCTGTGCAAAGGAGTACTCACCCTGGTGGGTGGCGCCTTTGAGTACGCGCCACAAATATTAGAACGAACGGTAGATACGCGATCGCAACAGGGGCTCGAGCGGCATAAGCGCTTAAAAAATGTTCATGGCTCTATGAGTGCAACAAACCCAACACTCCTCGAGCGCCGAGTATGCGTCGTGATAGATGATGTTAGCACCACCGGCGCCACCTTAGACGAAGCGCGCCGCGCACTGCTTAAAGCAGGCGCGGCGCGTGTTCACTTGGTTGCCCTAGCGCACTCGTAAGCTACTGACCAATCACCGGCATAAAGTACACGCCGAGGTAGTACGGCCAGAGAACAAGTGCCAACGCCCCCTTCCAAAACGTAAGGCTGAGGAAACCGATAGTAAACAGCCATCCAATAAACCAAATACCACCCAAAAAACTGTGGTTCTCTACTTTTATCTTTTCCATGCCGTTAGTATACGACAAAAACACGAGCGGAGGCGGAAGGATTCGAACCTTCGGACCCCTTCCGGGGTCAACAACTTAGCAGGTTGCTGCTTTCGACCGCTCAGCCACGCCTCCATGTGAGCGCCCAATAATCAATACCGTACACTACCTTAGGCTATAAACCAAGATCTACCTTAACAGGTAGGACTGATCCTTTTGAGGATTCCTCTTCTTTTTTGCCACTGTTGCGGTCGTCACCATCTTCCGTGCGGTCATTGCGGTCCTGCTCTCCCCCATTGTCGTCGTTTGTCGTAGTGCCCTGCACTTCGCCCTTTTGTACCTCAAACTGCACGCCGCCTTGCACGCCGGTCTCGAGCGCACGCACGCCAAAGCGCTCGTTTATAAGTGCATTAAGGATGTTTTTATTAAATTTCTGTTCTGCTTTAAGGAAGGTCGACAGTGCTACGGCATCTTTGTTCACCTGTATGTAGAGCTCTTTCGTTGCGGCGTAGTCGCCCATTGCTTCCATCTCGTCGCCAGTTGTAAGGCGCTCACTGAGTGAGGTAAGTTCAACGTTGATGCGTGTTGCGGTTTGTGTGTCGTACGATGCCTTGAGTTTACCGAACGAAGTTTTTACATCGCTTACGGCTTTCTCGGCCTTCTTCTCATACTGGTCCGATACTCTAATCTGCGCCTCCGTTGCGGTAGCCGCAACAGGCGCCATAGCGGGTGCCGGCGCCATCTTTGCAGACACGGCTGCATCTTCAGTAGTGGTGTTAGTAACCATAAATGCGGCTCTGTCTGAAGCTTCTGCGCCTGGCGCCATCATCGTCATAGCCTGGCTTGCATCGCCCATGCCTCCTACGTTTTGTGCGTAGGCAAGGCGCGACTGCGTCTTGATTGCGAGCGAGTGCGAGTTTTGTTTGGTGTCACGGTCGTCGCTTTCGTCGCCAAGGCTAGCCAAAATAGCACTGTTTACTGACAGCGCGGCTTCAAGCGTTGCAGACACTTCTCCAGCAACGTCTGGATTCAGTTCTTCAACCTTAAGAGCAAGTGTTTCTGCTTGTTTAACATGAGTCTCAAGGCTGGTTTCAATTTGTGCTGCCGCATCAGCAGAAAGCCGGCCCTCTGCAGCAAGAGCTTGAGCCTCTTCAAGGCGCTCTTCGGCAATGTCGGTATGTATAAAAAGTTTTGCTTCGTCCGAAAATGCGAGCGCCGTGCGTACCGGCTCCGCCACGCTTACCTTAACGGTATAGAGCGCGTCGCCCGGGAGCGCAGCCTGCGATGCGTACACCGAGCCACCGCCAAGCACGACAACCATAAATGCAGCCATCGCAGTTACAAAGCGAGCAGAAAACCATTGATAGTGCGACACGGTTACATATGGGCTCTTTTGCAAAGCCACCGGCGACGGCGTGCCGAACAGTGCCGCACGCATAACATCCTTCTCTTGTGCCGAGAGGCGTATCTGCTGCGCTTCGTTTTTTAGTTTATTGAGCGAATTCATGACTGTAGTTGCGGCGCTTCTTCAAGAAGTGATTTTAGTTTTTTGAGCCCCCGGTGGAGTCGTACCGAAACAGCGTTCTCGGTTTCTCCCACATACTGGGCGATTTCTTTAGGAGAAAGGCTTTCAACATAGCGGAGCACCAACACTTCTCTGTAGAGGTCCGGCAGTGCTTGGAGTGCCTTAAGTGCACGCTTGCCTTCAAACCGGTCAATCGCAGCCTCAAGCGTGTTGCTTTCATCTGCGGGCATCAACGTTTCTACGTCGGTCTCCTCGCTCCCCTCAATCATAGCTTCGAGCGAGCGGGATTTCTTGCGACGGTACTCGTCGATAATAAGATTGCGGAGCGTCCGGTATAAAAACGGACGAAACTCATCAATCTCATTGCCTTTTTGCACATACTCCCAGGTCTTCAGAAAACATTCCTGGGTCAGCTCGATAGCGCGATCCCGGTCTGGGAGGCGCATGCTCGAGTGCCGAAACAGCTCGTCGCTGTAACGATTATAGGCTTCTTCAAAGGCTTTTTGGTGATCTCCCATGTATAAAGACGGATGAAGGGCGCCTCCCTTTCATCCGTCTTATATACTAACTTTTTCAGGCTTTTTTTACTATTTGCTCTCTGTTAGCGAGATGCGTTGCGAACCACGAGCGCATCTATCACGGTCGAGGTAGAAGTCTGAATTGAGCCGAACACGCGCACCGTGTCGCCTACTACAAACGAAGAGAGGTTTGTTGCAGTCCAGTTTTTAGCCAAGATAAGCGCATTAGACGGTACGTTAACTGTGTAGTTAATCGAGTCAATCATAAGCCCGAGCGAGTTTGAGCCAAGCGATTGGAGTTTGCCCTGAAATACATGGCTCTGAGGCTTAGGAGTCTCCGTGCTATTGCGGGTTACGTCTTTAATCTGGGTTGCATTAACGGTCAGGCCCGAAGCGCCGGTGTTAAGCGAGCCGGAGAAGTTAACCGTATCTCCTACTACAATGTTGCCAATGGGCATAGTGTTCTTGCCCTTTGCATCTTTAATAGAGGTTGAGCTGGAGACCTTAACGTTAAAAGTAACGTTGGCAGAGCCCCACTGTGCGTTGGCAACAACCGTATCGCTCGATACTGACGTTACTTTTGCGCCAGTTACTGAGGTGCGGCCGCCGTTATTAATGTCTACAGAAACCTGGTTGGTAGCAGAAACAGCTGAACGATCTTCGTTTTTGTCTTTGTTTGAGTCGTTTTTAGCAAAGCCGACAAGCGGAGTCAGGGCAATAGCAGCCACAAGACCAAGTGCCAAGACCGGCTGAACAACAGAATTGGTAAGAATTTTCATAATTATAAGTATGGTTACGTGTAATACGCCCTGTACTACAGTGAAGACGTCACTGTTTCTCCATTCTTACGCTCAAAAATAGTTGACAAAAACCTGTGGATAAGTTACATTGTTGTGGGGCAGAGTTCTGTAGAGTGTGAAATGAAAGGTGACAAAGTGCAACCAAACCACGAACAGCTTCTTGAGCCGCAGGGCCCTCTTCCGAAGAGAGCAAGGCAGCCCAGGAAACCGCGCGAGCGCAGTACGGTATATCGCAAACCCAATAAGCTTGACCTCTCCCAGCACGAGGCAAGCATTCTGAGCGAAGAAGACATACGCACAGACGCTCGTGCATATCTAAGGACGATCAAGCACTAGATCGACCAACCAATTCCGACCGCAGCGCACCTATGCGCTGCGGTCTTTCTATTTAATTGCCTTAGCAACCGCCTGCGCTACCCCCTTTTCAAACGGAGTCGGTACAATTTTTTCTACCGTAGGCTTCTTTACGAGCGCTGCTAAATTTTTTGCCGCTTGCAGCTTCATCTCATCCGTAATTTTTTTAACCCCATGATCGAGCGCCCCGCGGAATACGCCCGGGAACACGAGTGAATTATTTATTTGGTTCGGGAAGTCCGAGCGCCCCGTTGCAATTACCTTAGCCCCGGCCTTCTTCGCTTCGTCCGGCATAATTTCTGGTACTGGGTTTGCGAGTGCAAAGACAATCGGGCCAGCGCCCATGCGCGCCACATGCTCGGCTTTAATGATGCCCGGACCGGAAACGCCTACCACCGCGTCCGCGCCGCGCATAGCATCAAGCAGCTCACCTGAAACACCTCTCGGGTTCGTTATGTCAGCAAGCTCTTCTTTATGTTCATTCAAATGCGATCTCCCCCGCACAATAACGCCTTTGCTGTCGAGTAAAATAATATCTTTAATGCCCGCAAGTAAAAAGAGTTTTGCTATGGCCGTACCCGCAGCGCCCGCACCCGTAATAACCACTTTTAGGTTCGTAAGATTTTTCTTAACAACTTTTGCCGCATTCATCAGCCCCGCCAACACCACAATAGCCGTGCCGTGCTGGTCGTCGTGCATCACCGGGATATCGAGCGAGCGCTTTAGCCGCTCCTCAATCTCAAAACAGCGCGGTGCAGAAAAGTCTTCTAAGTTGATGCCGCCAAAGGTGGGCGCTATGGCTATAACTGTTTTTACAATCTCATCTACATCTTGGGTGTTAAGCACTATAGGAAATGCATCTACGTTTGCAAAAGTCTTAAAAAGAGCAGCCTTCCCTTCCATGACCGGCAGCGCACCCTCGGGGCCAATGTTCCCCAACCCCAAGACGGCCGACCCGTCAGAAATAACGGCAACCGTTCTGCCTTTGATCGTATAGTCTTTTACTTCGTCTTTATGTTTTGCCAAATAGGAGGACACTGCGCCAACGCCCGGCGTGTAGACCAAAGACAAATCAGCCTTATTTTTGATTGGTTTAGAGAGACCCGTAAATATCTTCCCCCTAAACTTCTTATGGAGGGCGAGTGCGTCTGCCGATAGGTCTTTTTTAGCCATGTGGATATACTACCATCATGCGTCTTTCTGACCCACTCACAGAACACCTGCGCCTTATGGACTCCCAAAAAAGCGCTCTTTCACGCCTTAACGTGCACACTGTGCACGACCTCCTCTTCCACTTCCCCTTTCGGTACGACACCGCAGGAGACGAGTCAACTATTAGCGGCCTTGTTGCCGGGCAGGAAGCCACGGTGATTGGCACGATCGACAAACTTGAGACAAAAAAATCCTGGAAGCGCAGAATCCCAATTTCAGAAGGCTTTATTCAAGACGCGAGCGGCAAAATTAAATGCATGTGGTTTAACCAGCCCTACATCGCCAAGATGTATCAAAACGGCACACTGGTTAAAGCGGTAGGCAAGGTCTCGGGCTCCGGCGCCAAAATGTACTTAGCAAACCCTCAGCTTGAAAAAGTTTCAGCCACTGACGAAGGGTTGTTTATTCAAACCGAAGAAAAGCCTGAGGGAGACCCGAGTACTTTTTCTAAGAGTTCTGTTGCGAAGGGATTTTTTGCGCAGTATCCCGAGAGCCGCGGTGTAACATCGCTCTGGATGCGCCACGCGGTACAAAAAGTTTTGCCAAATGTGATCGAGGAAATTGAGGACCCCATACCTGCAGACATCCTCAAGCGCTACAACCTCCCCACCCTTAAGACCGCGCTGGTGTGGATCCACACGCCCCAGAATCTTAAGGATGCCGATGCTGCACGCAAGCGTTTTGCCTTTGAAGAGGTATTTTTTATCCAGCTCGAGCGCCAGCGAGAGCGTGCGGCACAGGCCAAAGAAAAAAGTTTTACCGTCGACGCACCGCCCGCAGCCGTTGATGAGTTTATGAGCGCCTTCCCCTTTACGGCTACCGTGGCACAAAACCGCGCAATCAACGCCATACTAAAAGATATGCAAAGTGGTCACCCGATGTCACGCCTGCTTGAGGGCGATGTGGGCTCGGGCAAAACCGCAGTCGCTGCAACCGCAAGCTATGCCGCCGTACGCACGCGCCCGCAGGGCCAAACATTTGGCACGCTCCAGGTTGCCTATATGGCACCGACTGAAATTCTGGCAAAGCAGCACTTTGAGTCGTTTATAAAATATTTTGAGAACTTCCCTATTAACATCGGGCTTATCACCGGCTCGGGGTGTTATAAGTTTCCTTCCAAAGTTCGGCGCGGCCAAGCAACCAACATTTCCCGCACTCAGCTTTTAAAATGGGTGGCAAATGGTGAGATCCCCGTAGTGATTGGCACCCACGCACTCATTCAAAAGTCGGTGCAGTTTAAACACCTGGCGCTCGTGATTATCGACGAACAGCATCGCTTTGGCACCAACCAGCGCCGCCAGCTTGCTAAAAAAGAGGTTCGCCTCCCCCACTTGCTTTCTATGACCGCTACGCCAATTCCACGTACGCTGGCGCTCACTATATATGGAGACCTCGACTTAACCCTCCTCGACGAAATGCCGCCCGGCCGCAAACCGATTATCACCGAGCTCGTTAAGCCCGAGGAGCGCGGCGATGCCTACCAACTTATGCGCCGCGAACTTAAAGATGGGCGGCAGGCCTACGTAATATGCCCGCGCATCGACGAACCGGATCCAGACAAGGCCTTTGCTCTCCAGGCAAAGTCGGTTAAAGCCGAAGCCAAACGCCTAAAAAAAGAAGTCTTTCCCGAATACAGCATCGGCATCTTACATTCCAAAATGAAGCCGGCTGAAAAAGATAACATCATGGCGCAGTTTTCTAACAAAGAGATCGATATTTTGGTTGCTACCTCGGTAGTTGAGGTGGGCGTTAACGTCCCTAACGCCACGATGATCTTCATTGAGGGTGCGGAGCGATTTGGTCTTTCCCAGCTTCACCAATTACGCGGCCGCGTAGTGCGCTCCACCCACCAAGCCTACTGCTTTGTCTGTCCAGAATCTCGTGGCGAAAAGACGTTGGACCGCCTCAAGGCGCTTAAGAAAGCAAAAAATGGTTTTGAACTTGCCGAAATGGACCTTATGCAGCGCGGCCCGGGCGAGCTCTCTGGCCGCCAGCAATGGGGCATCTCCGACATAGGAATGGAAGCCCTCAAAAATTTAAAGCTCGTAGAAGCAGCCCGCACAGAAGCGGTAACCCTTATACAAAAAGAGCCGGAGCTTCAAAAGCATCCGGCCCTTCTTGCAGCACTGCTACGCAGAACTCAAACTACACACTTCGAGTAGGTTACGCTGTATCTTGCGCACCTGCGAGCAATTCCATCGCAGCTGAAATAATCGCGGTTAGTTTTATCCCCGCAACCGACATCGTGTCTGCTAGCGCAAATACAACGTTAGTGATCATGCCGGTTGCCGTGGAGTTTTTAATGGTGACTTTGTCTATAAGTAAGTTGCGATCTTCTTCTTTTTTCTTTTCGTTGTAATAGTCGTTGGTAAACTCGAGCTTAAGCACATGCTGTCCGGCCGTTACATTGGCAACCTTCACCCGAAAGGTCTTGAGTGACGTAGAGTCAACAGTCACATTACTCTTAACAACATTGTCTATGCTCACGCGCATATTTGCCCAGGCGCCAGCCGCTTTGGTGCCGCGTGCCACAATGTCAAAAGTATAGGTGCCAGTACCTGGGAACGTAACTGGATGCGATATGTATCCGTTTGAGTTGAGGTTCCATACGCCACTCACACTGCCATTGCCTCCCGACTTGGTCTGAAAGTTCTCCGCTTCTACAGTAAGCGCAAATGCTGCGGACTGTGTGGTCGCACTTACCGCACCGCTTTGCGCAGAAAAGTTTCCTGCAGCGTCATAGGCTGCAACCGTGTAGCTGTACATCGTGGCCGCAGTAAGGCCGGTGTCGCTAAAGGTCCTACCAGGAGAATCAGCAACCTGAGTGCCGTTTCTAAATACACGGTATCCGGCAACACCAACTGCATCGGTCGATGCGTTCCACGAAAGATTGACGGCCGTCTGAGATGCAGCGGTAGCACTCAATCCCGTTGGGACCGTAGGAGCCGTGGTGTCTTGCGGAGGAGGTGGAGGCGGCGTGGTAGTGCCAAAGTAATTAAGTATCTCTTCGTAGGTATCGGCGCGCACAAAGCCATCATTCCATAAGATACTGGTCGAGCTTTCTGCATTACGATAGATGCCTGCCTTCCAATAGTGAGCACCAACTTGGGTACCCTCGGTCGATTTATATTGCAAAGTGGGCACATTTTGTGCATTAACCACCTGAGTAAAATTAGCCTGTCCTTCGTCGCGACGCCACACCGTAAGGGCCCCAGTCGGACCAGAGGCATAGGTTATCTTTACGATAAAGTCTACCCATTTACCGCGATTAAGAGAGCTATTAGACAGCGCGTAGGTAGTTGGACTGGTGACCTGGGTCACATCGCCGCCAAGCATGTATACCTCAAAGCGATCATTCCGGGCGTCCAACTCAAATGAAGCCCACGTGCCATACGAGTCTGGACCATGGAGCTGAAATAGAGTGGCCCAGGTGCTGGCTGCCCAGGTGGAATCAAGGCGCACACTAAAGCCGTAATACTGTGTGCCGCTAGAACTGTTCTCATTTACCATCGAGCCATCTGGCTTGGTCATAAACAATACTTCAGAACGCTCAGTATTTGAGCAGCACCATGTAAGTGGATTGTCTCCGGGTCGCACCTCTACGCGCGCCGCTTTCGTACCGGTGCGCACTACGTCGCTCACAATCTGATAACTGTCGGGGCGCATTACCTGCTTGTTAGACCACTCGCCCGCTCCGGTAAGCACTCCTCGCTCCCACCCACCCTGGAAGGTAACGGCGGCGGAAGCAAGAAGCGGGACACTTAATAAAAAAAGACCTGCAGATACAACCGAAACCGTCGTTCTGGTAGACATGGGACGCAATTATAAAAATAAATAAAGAGCAAACGAATTCCTGATATGAATAAGGGCGGTTTCCCGCCACCCAACATCCATACTGCTGATAAAACCTGTTTTAGGCCCCTCAGCCCTGTCCCATAACTATCCTCCTTCTCCCGCTTAGCTACAAGCACGGTTATGCACAGTTTTCTGTCTTTATGTGGTCACAGGTCAACTTTGCTCGTCAGCAAAGTCGCCCGCGACCCCGGCTCGCGGTTTTGCAATTGCAAAACATCGCTCCGCCTCCCACAAAAGCAGAAAACCTGCCGCAGGGCAGGTCTTTCTGTCTTTTGTGGGCGCGGCAGGGTTCGAACCTGCGACCGGTCGAGTATAAGTCGACTGCTCTACCAGCTGAGCTACACGCCCGTTGACTAAACTCTACCGGAAACATCGCTTGCATGCTACCCTTCTGCTTTAGAGCCTACAGTACACCCGTAACGACAGGAGGACTTTGTGGCAAAAGCTACTACTCGTTCGAAAAAACGTGAACCCTCGATCAGAGAACTACTCGAAGGGTCTCCACGCCAACTGCGTCACATCTTGCGTTCGCAAGACTTTGACCGCGCACTTATCAGCGAGCTCTTTATGCTGGGCGACCTACTCGAAAGAAGAAAAGACACCGAAGAGGTGCGGACTCTTATGCGCGGCCGCACTCTGCACTGGTACGGCGACGAGGCCAGCTCGCGCACCGCAGTGTCATTTATCAAGGCGGCACAAGACCTAGGCGGCAACTACATCGCGAGGAGTATCGGCGAATCTTCTGAGGGTAAGAAGGGAGAGTCGCTCGAGGACACGATCCTCACCCTCTCTACCATCGGCGCCGAGGACATCATCGCGCTTCGTCATCCAGATGAGGACGCGATCTACCGAGCCGCACTGGTATCCAAAGTGCCCGTTATCAATGCAGGTTCTGGCGGCGAACAGCATCCAACGCAGGGGTTGCTCGATCTGCGCACCGCCTTCTCAGTCAGGAATTCGCTCGACGGTCTGAACATCGGGTTTGGGGGAGACCTCAAGAATGCACGTGCTTCGAACTCGTTCATCTATTCGCTCACCAAGTTTCGTGACATCACCTTCTATCTGGTATCGCGGGATGGACTGCGCATCAAAGGCGAACTTCGCTATTACCTTGAGCGTCATAAGGAGTCGATGAATATCCGGGTTATCGAGACCAGCGATCTCGAGTGGGTGATCGACCAGGTCGACATCTTCTACCAAACTCGGGCGCAGAAAGAGCGTGCCGCGAACGCAAGCGAACACGACAGCAACCCACCCTTCATCATCGACCGCAAGATGGCCGCGCGCATGAAGCCGGGTGCGCGGATCATGCACCCACTCCCCCGCAACGAGGAATTGGCGCGTGAGATAGACCACATGCCCCAGCAGCTGTATGTCGAGCAGATGCGCTTCGGCCGGATCATCCGCCGAGCACTTCTGGCGAAGATCTGTCACGACAATCCCCCGCTCCGTTAAACGCCTCGGCCGCTGTTCCATACTGGAACCGCGGCCTTTTTCTTTTCCCCTATCTCGGGTATTGTGCAAGCGGGTACATTTTCACAACGGAGGACTGCGCAATGCAAATGCCAATCGCCTTTATGAACGCTGCCGGTTGGGCCAAGACGGTCGAACAGGCGCATCTGCTCTCGACCGTGCCGCTCCTGACCCACGTGGTCCTGGGCTCATTTACGCCGGAAGCAAAGCCCGGTAGCTCGGGTGGGACGAACTTCCATGTGGGAGCAGACGGCACCGCCACGAACTCGATCCAGCTCAAGAACGGCGGCGCCGACTACCTGGCGAAACAAGGCGCGAAGATGGTCCACACCATCCAGGAGGCCGGCAAGAAGGCGGTCATTAACATCGCTGGCGACACCCCCGACGACTACTACTTCATGTCTATCGTTGCGCTCGGCATCGACGCCGACGTGATCGAGGTCAATGGAAGCTGTCCCAATAAATTCAAAGATGGAAAACGGGGGCCGATCGCTTCGTACGACCCAGACGCACTGTTGGACATCATTGGCGGAGTTACGATGGCACTAGCCGAGAGCGGAAAGAGGACCCCGTGGTGGCTCAAGGTCTCGCCCATGGCAAACCCGCTCGATCTCGAGTGGATCGCAGAGATGGTCCAGGGCGTCGGCTGCAATGCACTTGTCGCAACCAACACCTTCCCTGCGATCTCGCTCTATCACCCCGACGGGCGGCCGTACCTCGACGTTGCCAACAACTACGGCGGAATGAGTGGCAAGGCTCTCAAGCCAATTTCGCTCTCGAACTGCCGCAGGTACCGGGAACTTCTTCCTGACTTTCCGATCTTCGGTGTCGGTGGCATCGACTGCGGCATGGACATCAACGATTACGTCGAACACGCCGGCGTCAACGGAGCGCAGATCGGAGCGTCTTTCTTCCAGAACGAGGACCTGCGCGGCCTCAACGACATCGGTATGGACTACATGCTCAACTTCTACAAAGAGCCGGTGGAGGCGTAACTACTCCTCCCCACTTGTTCCGGCCCGGCGCCTCAATAGCGCCGGGCCTTTTCTTTTGCTAGGGTGATGAACGGAACTTGGTTCTGCAACAGAGAAAGGGTGCAGTATGTCTATCGACACTGTGACGGAAAACGGTTTGGTGAATACGGTACGCGTGAACCACTTCGACAATCACCTGCACGGACGGCGTCATCCCCTCAAGAAATTCCTGCTCGGCCAAGCCGCGGAACGGATGAACGGCGGTGTGCTCGAACCGAACACCAACCCGCACATTCTGACCTGCGACGACGCCAAGCGCGAAGTCGATGAGGCACGGGAGATCGCTCCGCACCGGCACTGGTTCGCGAGCATATACCTCACCCCCACCACCGAACCAAAGGAAGTACTGCGGGCGTGGGAGAAAGGACTCATCCTACACGTAAAGTGGTACCCGCCACACGGCAGTACCCACTCGGAAGAGAGCGTCCAGCCGGAAGACCTGCTCGACAAGAATAGTTCGACCGGCAAGCTTCTTTCCATGATGGCCGAAGCCGGAATCCCGCTCAAGAATCATGGCGAAGTGGCGCACTGGAAGGCCGACGATGTGGACGCATACGATCGCGAGCGCATCTACTACAGCTATATCCAGCCGCACATCCCCGACCTCTACCCCAACCTGAAGCAAATCCTCGCGCACATCTCGACAGAGGAGGCCGTGGACTATGCTGTTGGCAACGGAGATCCCGAGAAACGGATCTTCGAGGTAACGGCGCACCACCTCGCCTTCGACCGGAGGATTCTCTACGACGGCGGATTCCTACTGCCCGACCACCACTGTCTGCCGGTCGTCAAAGCGAAGCGGCATCTCTTTGCTCTGCAGAGGCTCTTGCAAGAGCGTCCGAGCTATGTGGTCGCCGGCAGCGATATGGCCGCGCATCCCACAACCAACAAGTATGCGGCGCGGGCGTTCGGCGGCTACTACACCTACCACTGTGCGCTCGAGCTCTACGTGCAGTCGCTCGACCAGCTTGGACTCCTCGACTACGCGCAAGCGTTTTTGTACGGCAACGCGCAAAGGTTCCACGGCGCACGCGTGCCTGTATCCGCGGAACCGTTCACGCTGACCCGCCAGGAGTGGACCATCAATGGACGGTACGAGTTCGCCGGCCAACAACTCACCCCGTTCGGGTTCGACGAGAACGAAGGGAAGCGCTTCAAATTCCAGTGGATGCTCGTCGAGCAATGAATGATAGGTAAGTATGAAAACATCCCCGGCGCGGTGCGCCGGGGATTCTATTTTTATAAGCGTAGCCTAGGCAATTGGCTGATGCTCAATGTCCTGCTTTTTCTTGGGAATGATGCCGTGGGCAATCAACAAGTTTTCAAACTCCTCGCGCTCAATGGTCTCCACTTCTACCAGGCGCTCAGCAATCGCGTTAAGTGCTTTGCGGTGATCCGTGATAATCCGTTCTGCTTTTTCGTACGCTTCGTCGATTATTTTCTTTACTTCAGTATCAATCTCTGAAGACACTTTTTCAGAATACTCGCTCCCCTCTATGCCGCGGCCAAACATCGCGCGGCCGCCATCACCCTCAAGTGCGATAGTGCCCATCTTGTCGCTCATGCCCCAGCGGGTCACCATACTGCGCGCGAGGCTGGTCAACACCTGCAAGTCGTTCGACGGTCCAGTGGTTACATCTTTAAATACCATCTTTTCAGCAACATAGCCGCCAAGGCTCATGGCAATGTCGTCCAAGAACTCGCGTTTGCTCTGCATCTTCTTATCTTCAAACGGGAGCTTCAGCGTATAGCCCGCAGCTCGGCCGCGCGAAATAATAGAAATTTTATGTACCGGGTCAGCATATGGGAGCACGCTCGCCACAAGTGCATGGCCTGCTTCGTGATACGCCGTAATTTCTTTCTCTTTTACATTCAAAACATGTGAGCGGCGTTCAGGGCCGAGCATCACTTTCTCTATGGAACGGATCAGGTCGTACTGCGCAATAGTGCGGCGGTTCTCGCGGGCGGCCAAAATAGCGCCCTCGTTCATAAGGCTGTAGAGGTCGGCACCACTAAAGCCCGGCGTGCGCTCGGCAATAACTTCTAGGTTAACGTCTTCGGCAAACGGTTTCTTGCGTGCGTGGATCTTCAAAATCTCTAGGCGGTCCTGGCGGTCTGGTAGGTCGATAGTGACGCGGCGGTCAAAGCGGCCTGGGCGAAGGAGTGCAGGGTCGAGCACGTCCGGTCGGTTGGTTGCAGCCATCACAATCACTTTCTCGTTCGGCTCAAAGCCGTCCATCTCGACAAGAATCTGGTTCAGGGTCTGCTCGCGCTCGTCGTTGCCGCCGCCTACGCCCGTACCACGGATGCGACCTACGGCATCAATTTCGTCGACGAAGATAATAGAAGGCGCTGCTTTTTTAGCAGTCAAAAAGAGGTCGCGCACGCGAGATGCGCCAACGCCCACAAACATCTCCACAAACTCCGAGCCGGAGATAGAGAAGAATGGCACCCCTGCTTCCCCCGCGACCGCACGGGCCAACATGGTTTTACCAGTACCCGGTGCACCCATAAGCAAGATGCCTTTTGGAATGCGTGCGCCGATGTCCAAAAACTTTTTAGGATTCTTCAAAAAGTCGACGATCTCGAGCAGCTCTTCCTTTGCTTCCTTAGCGCCTGCAACATCTTTAAAGGTTACGCGCGAGGTTGCGTCGTTGGGGTCGATAACGCGTGGCTTACTCTGACCGAATGAAAATGCCTGAACACCTGCGCCGCGCACTTGGCGCGAGAGATACCAGACAAAGAAGACGAGGAGAAGTATTGGTGCCAAAAATGGTGCCAACGTTACCAGCCAAAACTGGAAGCCCGTCTCGCGCTTAATATCGATAGAAACTTTAGAAAGCGCGAGCTTAGAGACGCCGTAGTTGGTCAAAGTCTGCGTGAGAGCCGTACTTGGCTCTTTTTTACTCTTCTTTTTAGACTGGTCGGAGTATGTCGCCTCCACCTCTTCGCCAGATACAATAATAGATGCGACTTTACCTATCTCTATATCCTGCGCCAACTGAGAAATCGGCACCTCTTGTGGAGCCTCTTCGGTGGTGCCCATAAAGTAGGTGTAGGCACCGGCTATTAAAAGGAGCACGAGCACGCTCGTGGCTAGGTTGACCCAAAATGAGTCGCTCTTTGGCATCTTAGGCATAGAGGGCATGTTGCCACGACGCTTGCCGCCATCGGGCGTTTTGCTGTTCCTGTTAGGGTCAGGCATGTGTTGAAGAGTATAGCATTCTTGCGTTATGGGGCAAAAGGTTTTCTGCATGCTATCCTAGCCTTGTGAACTTAATTGAGCACAAAAAAGCGCGGTTCGACTACGACATCCTCGAGGAATACGAGGCGGGTTTAGAGCTGTTTGGCCACGAGGTAAAGAGTTTGCGCAACCACCAGGGCAAACTTGAGGGTTCACATATAATAGTGCGTGGCGGCGAGGCCTTTGTAGTGGGTATGCTTATCTCCCCCTACCAGCCGGCGAACATACCAAAAGAGTACGACCCGGCCCGTAGCCGCAAACTCCTTCTAACCAAGAAGGAAATAGGCCTCCTCTCGGATGCTGAGGGGCAGAAAGGGTTGACAATAGTGCCACTTTCGGTGTATAATAAAGGCAAGGTTCTCAAGCTCCGTATCGCAGTCGCGCGCGGTAGAAAGAAATTCGACAAGCGCGCCGTCTTAAAGAAAAGAGATACTGAGCGCGAGATGCGCAGAACTTTGAAAAACGAATAAAAGAACAAGTGCCGAAATGTGCGGTTGTACATTCGTGCAAGAGGAGGGCAAGATGCCTTTTAGCTTTAGTAGATACAGTAGTCCGACCTCAGAAGAGTTGCGGGCTGAAGAGGCTCGGCTACGGCAAAAAGAACACCAAAAAGAGCGGCGGCGCGAAGCAGCAGAGCAACGCAAAAAGCTCCGCGGGTGCCACGCCAACCCAAAAGACCGTCACAAGAGGTTTACAAAAGCCCACGACGGAAACGGCTCGAGGGCGGTGTGCCACTGCGGCTCCGACGGCCAGTGCCTGGAGGACGAGGTCGTCGAGTTCGACGAGTTCGGCGTGATCCTCGACGGGTCCGAGGTCTCACCGGCAGAAGATTCTTCGGAGGAAGACTTCGAGGACGCTGAGTGGGTTAAGCCACCTCATTACTACCCCCACATCCTTGAGGGGCGGAGGTAGAAACTACGATTGGCGAAGCCTTACGAGACTTCGCCCCACATTTCGGCACTTGTTCAGAGTCCATCGTTTGAATGTGGCCAGCAGAGGAGAAATCAATGACCACAAAAAGAGCGAAGCTCGTACGTCTTCCCCCCAGCCAGCGCTCCTTTACCGAAGGAGAACGGCTGCAGGCATCCCCTATCTCCCTCGATGACTTCGACGGAGGTGACGGAATGCTCGACCACGACTACGAACCGCTCGCTAACCAGATGTACGAGCAGTACGGCCAGGAACCGGCCGGCAAACCACAACCCCTCACCAAAATCTTCCGGTGAGGTATGGGTGACAACTACGGTTGTCACCCCCACATTCAAGCGATGGACGCTAGGCCTTCCCCACCAGTGCACGACACTCGCGCCCTGCTGGGGAGTGACAGGCTTAGACAATACATATATTCGCATTACATGCGGGAGAGCAGTGGAGATCTGCTATAAAAAACTTCAAACCATAACTGCAAAATCAGTTACGTCACCGTATTTCTCGGTGAATGATCTTTCGTTCGCCACTGCGCGCGCCTAAGGTCACGTCTGCCCCAGCGAGCCCGGCTCTGGGTGCGGGTGTTATATAACGGGCTATGACTACAGAGTCTGTCTTGCTCTGTAGTTGAGACTAAGAGGCTGCGACTCAATCCTATTTTGTCTACTTTCTACAATTGAGCCTAAGAAATTAAAGTAGTCTACCTCTCGTAGATATGTTTTGAGTTTTTGTGTTGCACGGCGGTTCAACTCCGCCCACTTCCACCAAAATAAAAATGCCCTGCCTTGTGCAGGGTTATTTTTATTTTCTGTGAGAAGGCCGGCACGGCCGTCGGAGTTGAACGGGCGCAGCGATGTTTTGCAATTGCAAAACCGCGAGCCGGGGTCGCGAAAAACTTTTGTGACGACAAAAGTTTATTCGTGACTGAACCCGCCCACTTCCACAATTAAAGAAAGGCGCGCGGTCGGGAGACCGCGCGCCTTAGCAGGTTGGCTGTTAGCAGCCGTTGATTTTTGCCTGGAGGTCGACGACGCCAGCCTTCTTCATGCCAAGATGTTCGGCGCCGGCGCGGGTGATGTCGAGCTCCCTGTTACCGACGAATGGCCCCTTGTCGCGCACGGTGACGCAGAGCGTCTTCCCCTTGTAGGAAAGGAGGATCCTGGTGCCATAGGCCAACTTCTTGGATGCGGCAATGTGTTTGTCATTCGCGCTAAACGGATATCCGTAAGCGGTCTTGGGGTTGCAGCACTCATACCAACTGGTCTTGAGCGCCAATGCTGGCGTTGCCACAACAAGCGGCAACACTGCCAACAACACGTTACTCATGATACGCATTACGCACTCCTGGTTTTGCCCCCTCGGCTCCCCCGGATTTGCGGTTCAGTAGAAAAAAAGTCCAAGCAGTATCGCCCCAACTTTTGCTCTACTTAACAGAACTTCTTTTTTTAGTATAACGGCATCACTCGATATCACAAGAGTTTTTGTGAAGCACACATAAAAAATAAAAAGGGCCGCGGATATTCTTGTCCGCGACCCTTTGACGACGTCTCTCGCAAGAGACACACCCGGAATGCTATTGCTGCAGCCGGCGCTTCTGACCAGCGGCGATCACCGGCGCGATGACGCCCGCAGCAAGACCGCCCACGAGAGCCCCCGCAGGGCCGCCGAGCATTGCTCCGGCCGAAACCGCGGCAATGCACACGGCACCCCCTTGCACGCCGTTGACAATGGCATGCCGCCGGTCACTCACGACACCGGTGGCGAGCGCTACTCCAGGACAGCCGAACTTCAGGGTAGCGCCTGGCTTGGGCGCTTTGCTACCGAGGAAGTGGATCCCATTGGCGAAAAGCGGTTTCGCTTCCGAAACGGAGATAGATGCGGTCGAAGCGGCAACGATCGTGGCTACCGCAGTCACGGCGCCGATCAGCATTTTACGAACGTTCATAAGAACTCTCCTTGTACTCAATACCAAAAGCCACCGCGGCCCTTGGCGAAGGCCCATAGTAGTAAAAGGAGTATGAAAGTAAAGAGAACGTCCCAGTGCCGCTTAAGGGGTGAAAAGGGTCTAAATTGCCAAAAGCGGCTTTTGTTGGTATAGTCTTGTCACTATAGCTTTGGATAACACTCGCATTAACCACCAGATCCGCTCCGCGGAAGTACGCGTTATAGGCGCCGAGGGCGAAAACCTTGGCGTACTCGCCCTTTCAGAGGCTATTTCCCAGGCCGAGGCCCTCGGCCTCGACCTTATAGAGATCTCCCCCAACGCGGTCCCCCCGGTTGCAAAGATCATGGAATATGGTAAATTTCAATACGAACAGCAGAAAAAACGCCGTGAAATAAAGGCGAAATCGCACACCACAGAAACCAAGTCGGTCCAGGTTAAAATCGGGACTGGCGAAAACGACCTTAACCTTAAGGCCCGTAAGGCAACCGAATGGCTTGCCGAGGGGCACCGGGTCAAGGTAGACCTCTTTTTGTGGGGGCGGTACAAGTACATGGAATTTAACTTCCTTAAAGACCGACTTGAACAATTTTTAAAGCTGATTCCGGGAGACTACAAACTGGCCGAGCCTATCGGTAAGAGCCCCAAGGGCCTTTCCACAGTGCTCGAGCGTGCGGGCAAAAAATAAGAAATACCATGAAAACCAACAAATCATTTACAAAGCGCCTTAAAATTACCAAAAACGGTAAGGTTATTGCACGTAAGCCAGGCCAGAACCACTTTAATGCTAAGGAAAGCCGCTCATCCCAGATGGATGGCCGCCGCTCACAGTCCCTCAACCTTTCTAAGCAGGTAACCCAGCGCTACATCACCACAGCGTCTAAATCACGTAATTAATTTTTATGGCACGCGTAAAAGGAGGTAAAATATCGGCCAAGCGCCGCAGGAACGTTCTCAAACAGGTAAAGGGGTATCGTTTTGCCCGCTCTAAAAAGGAGCGCGCAGCAAAGGAAGCAATCTTTCACGCTGGTAAGTATGCCTTTGCTCACCGCCGCGACAAAAAGAATGACTTTAAGCGCCTCTTTAATGTCCGCATCAACGCCGGCCTTACCGATGTAAAGGGTATGTCATACAGCCGTCTCATGGGTGCCATGCACAAAAAGGGTATGATTCTTAACCGCAAGATGCTCGCCGCTCTCGCCGAGCAAGCTCCAGAAAGTTTTGCACGAGTAGTAAAGCAGGTTTCGTAAGAAGAAAAGCCGTCGGATGAGAATCCGACGGCTTTTGTATTGGGGGGGCTGCGAGTCTAGGACTTGCGAACCCGGGCGAGAAGTAGAGTGAGCATGGCGGAAGCAAAGGCTTGACGGTCGGCTTTATCAACCATGTTTTCCTCCCAGAACTGGTCCGCCTATTACAACCACGCCCCTTATCAAAGGTTACGAGTCGTCAGAGGGAGCAAAACGGAAGGAGGCGCGGTTAATTTTGTCCTTGTTCACCATCTCAATAATGCGCTCCACGAGCGCCTTCGGATCGCTGTCAAAGATAATCCTATCGTTCGGCCGATGGCCATTTTCTATAATATTTTTTATCACCTCGTCGGTGTCCCAGTCGGCCTCGAGTATGCCTATCGGTTTCTTATCTTCAAAGGCAATAGTAAATTCATGTATCGTGCCAATGCGCCCGCAACCAAACAGTACTGCGTCTGATGATCGGGTCAAAATAAGGTCGCGCCCTGGGAAACCAAACCCGGTATACACAATCACGTCGGTATACTCAACCGGCAGGTTATATACCTCAATGTGTTCTTTCTCCGTAGACGCGGGAGAAAAGCCGAGCACAAAACCTTTTGCCTCTTTAGCACCCATCGCCGCCCACAGCGGGAAGCCGGTTGTTGCTCCGTTAACCAAGACAGCATCGTTCTTAGCAATCTGCCGCCCAAGCTCAAGACCTTTTTCGTAAGCATCAATGCCGCAGTGTCCGGTCTCTGCGGCGCCCGAGACACAGAGCTTTACCTGCAAGTGCGTGTGGAGAGGATCCATTGGCTCAATTATAACTCAATCTCGGCCCGTTCCCCCGCTTCGGGGTTGGTAGCCTTAACACTCAAATAGTCGCGGATGCGCTGCACCAAGAAGCTTGCCGCCGACGGCTCGCCCATAACCACAAATACCTGTTTCAAGCCTTGCTGGTTTTTATTAACAAACTCAAGGAGTTGCTCGCCATCCATATGCGCCGAGTAGCCGTAAATGGCTTCTATCTTTGCCTTTACCGTCACGCTCTCGCCCATTATCTTTACCTGCTTTTCGCCTTCAATAAGCCGCCTCCCCAAAGAGCCCGCCGCCTGGTACCCCACAATAAGCAGCGTAGAGGTTGGGTCTGGGAGGAGCGCCTTCTCATGCCCATATATCCTGCCGCCGCTACTCATCCCTGAACCAGCCAAAATGATCTTTGGACCCTGCACCCCCGTGACCTTATGCGACTCTTTTACATCTTCAACAAAGTGGAGCTGTGGGAAGGAAAAGATCCCCTCCCCGCCCTTTACCCGATCCTCAATATCTTTAGCAAAATACTCTGGATGAGCCAAATAGGCGGCCGTGATTTTGGTCGCAAGCGGCGAGTCTAGGTATACCGGCATAGTAGGAATGCGTTTTTCTTTCATCAAGGTGCCGATTTCATAGAGCAGGTCTTGGGTACGCTCGGTAGAAAATGCGGGGATCAAGAGCGTCCCGCCGCGCGCGGCTGCATTTTCGATAACATTCTCCAACTCCTCGCGACGGTCTTTGTCCTGCGGCCGCACGCGATCGCCATACACACTCTCCATTACGAGATAGTCTGTAGGCGACGGCGAGTCGTGAGGTGCAAGAAGGGGCGAGTTGCCACCGCCAAGGTCGCCGGTAAAGACAATTCTTTTTTCTCCCCGGCTAAAGCGCACCATTGCCGAGCCTAAAATATGTCCGGCATCGAGGAGTTCGAGCGAAACACCGTCCGCAAGTTCGGTTAGTTTGTGATACGGCAGGCCTTCCCACTTTTGCATGGCGTGTGCGATATCGTGCTCGTCATACAAGACAGGCTTGCCATGCTTCTGCGCTTCGTGTGCCAAGAGCTCTTGGCTGTCTAATAGGAGCGGCCCCGCAAGCGCCTTAGTTGCTTCAGTCGAAACGATCCGTCCCTTAAAGCCATCTTTAACTAATTTCGGTATGCGGCCAATGTGGTCTATGTGCGCGTGCGTAATGATCAAAAATTGCACGTCGGCCGGGTTGTAAGGAAACGCCGCCCAGTTATCTTCTTCGGCACTATGATGGCCCTGGGTAAGACCGCAGTCGATTAAAAATTTTGCGCTACCCGTGTCGAGTAAAAAATTGGCACCAGTTACCTTCCCCGCCCCGCCGTAAAAATAAATCGTAGATTTCATGGGTAGTCTTTTACAGAAAACGCCCCTCGATCGGGACGGCCTCTGTCGGACCAGGGAAGCAAGTGTCTACCTTGAGCTAAGTGGGTGTTTTCACTGCCCGGCCACGGCCGAGCAAAATATTAAACTCCCTGTAGATTCACTTAAGGACATTTGCTTCCTCAGTCCTACCCCAGTATACCAAATTGTGCCAAGGTGCAAGCAAAAGAGGGCCGAAGGAATGTTGCGAAACCTTTATTCGTCGATACCGAAGCGCTTGTATTTGAAAACGTTCTGGCTTTTGCCAAACCAGTGAGCGATTTCGTGCTTTGCTTCCTCAGGAGTTTCTGAAGCGTGGATCAAGTTATAAACGGCGCGCTTTTCTACATTGGCGCTTATGGCCGAGTCGGCCGAGTAATCTCCACGGATGGTACCCATTTCTGCCAAGTACGGCATGGTTGGGCCCACAATCTTGCGGACCATGTCTACGGCGTGCACGCCCTGCACCACCATCTTTACCATGGGAGCAGACGCCATAAAATCAAGAAGCCAACCGCGTACGGTCTTGCCAATTTTAAGCAGATCATTAGTCCCGAAGTCCTTTGTGACGTCATGTCCATACTTTGTATAGGTGCTCATGGTCTTCTCCCCTATACGTTTAAGCCACACCTCATTGGTCGGATAGTGGGCATCCATATCCTTGCGGGTCGCATGGAACATCTCCAACGCCACAATCTTGAGATCGCGCTGTTCAAAGCGCTTGACGATTTCTCCAACCAAACCCTTACGTACGCCGTCCGGTTTAATCAGTACAAATGTCTTCTCTTCCTTCGGGTTTTTCATGACTGATAGATTACCATATTCTTGTAAATTTGCAAGATCTTACGTCAAAATCTCAGGGCCGTCTTTGGTTATCAAGATAGTGTGCTCAAAATGTGCTGCGCGCGAACCATCGCTGGTACTGTAGGTAAATCCATCACCACCATCTATGAGCGCGCCGCCACCTTCTGCAAAAATAGGTTCAAGAGCAAGTACCATACCCTCTACTAATTTTTCTCCCTTACCTGCCTTGCCGAAGTTCGGCACGTTTGGGTCTTCGTGCACATCATTGCCAACGCCATGGCCACGCAGGTCTTTAACAATGCCAAGTTTATATTTCTTGGCCATCTTTTCTACCGCCGCACCAATATCTCCCACCGTATTCCCAACCCGCGCAGCGTCAATCGCAACAGGCAGGGCTTCGCGGGTGCCTTCAATCAAATTCTTTGCAGCTGCGTCAACCTCCCCCACCGCAACCGTGTAAGCGGTATCCATAAAATAGCCTTTATATACCAAACCAAAGTCTACGGAAACCACGTCGCCTGCTTTTAAAATTTTTTCCGGCTTCGGCGGACTATGTGCGATCTCATTATTTACCGAGACGCAGAGCGCTGCTGGGTAGGCATCTTCGCCTTGGTTTTTGTAGCCTAAATACGACGGCTCTGCTTCAACTCTTGCCGTAACCTCGCGCGCTTTCATCTCAAGTTCCATAGAGCCAACACCGGGACGCACAAGCGCCATCACCTCGTCTACGACGATTCTCATGCGCTTACCTGCTTCGCGCAGACCTTCTACTTGTGTGGGCGTCCTTGCAATCATTTACACAAACCCTATCAACTTTCTAATGTCCGCCTGAACTTCTTCTATCGGCCGCTCGCCAAACACTTCTACTACTTTGTAGCGCTCCGGATGCTCTTTAAACCATTTAATGTTCGGCATCGTTTGCTCACGCGACCAACTTAGGCGCTTGCGTATACCCTCTTCAGTATCATCTGCGCGACCACGAGGCAAGAGACGCTTCACCGCCTCTTCGTCAGATATATTAAGCACCACTACCGTGACCTGCTTTCTTCCGTAGTAGTCCATCGCGGAGTCGAGCGTAGGCACCTGGTCTGCGGTGCGTGGAAAGCCGTCAATAAAAATATGTTCGTCACCAGTGTGCATGTTGTTCATCAAGTACTGCGCAAACACCGCCGAGGAAATAGCGTACGGAATCAAGTTGCCTCCAAGAAGAATCTCGTTCGCGAGCTTGCCGGTATAATCCTGCCGCGTAGAGAGCTCGCGCAAGTTCTTGCCCATTTCAAAATGTACGATGGGTGTTGTGGCATCGTGTGCCACCAACCACTCTTTTGCCAAACCAATCTGCGTCCCCTTTCCACTACCCTGAGTCCCTAAGAAAATAAGTGTTTGTTTATCCACGTTTTTATACTAGCTAATTTTGAACGATTTTGCGAATAAGCTCTTCGAACTTTTGCTTGGTCTCATCAAGTTTGCCGAACTCATTTTTGAGCACATGGTCTGCTTCTTGTTCAAAGGCGACTTCTTTTTCATACCGAGCTTTGCGGGCAGCAAGCTCTTCTTCGCTCATAGGAGCACGTGCGAGCATTCGCGCCTCTAGGTCTTCCCACGTACCAGCCGGCAAAAAGATACTTACAATGCGCGCCTCAGGCAGCAGGCTGCGCATCGCCCGAGCACCTTCAACTTCAAGTTCGCGCAAGACATGCTTCCCTGCTTTGAGCGGCTCAATAAAATCTTTTTTTAACGTGCCGTACTGACTTCCGTTGTCGATCGTAACCCACTCTAAAAATTCGCCGCGCTCTACCGCTGCATCAAATTCTTCCTTGGTTGCAAAGTGATATACCTCTCCCTCTACTTCCCCGGGTCGCATTGCGCGGGTAGTCCAGGATGCTGGATATATAAAATCCGGAAACACTTCCCGCGCGTACTTAATGAGGGTTCCTTTTCCGCTTCCTGGTAAGCCGACAATCAGTATCAGCGTACCCATGGGTTAGTACTCGCGAATCGAGAGCTGCGCGTCAATGCGACGCGTGAGGTCCAAGATAACCGAGACAACAATGAGAAGTGCCGTACCACCGATAGCGAGCGTTTGAATACCGGTTATCGACTGCATGGCAATCGGCAAGACGGCAATAATGGCAAGGAAGAGAGCGCCAACAAAAGTGGTGCGAGTGATGATCTTACCCAAGTGCTCCTGGGTTGAAGCGCCTGGGCGTACGCCCGGGATAAATGCGCCGTTTTTCTGAAGGTTTTCAGAGATCTGGTGTGGGTCAAACGTAACTGCGGTGTAGAAGTAGGTAAAGAAAAACACCAAAATAAAGTAGAGGCCGCCGTAAATGGTCATGTTCTGAAGGGCACCTAGTATGCTGTTCGCAATACCGGCAAGCATTGCATTGCCTGAGGTTGAGAAGAAGGTGGCAAACATCTGCGGCACCAGCAAGAACGAGAGTGCGAAGATAATCGGGATAACGCCTGCCTGGTTAAGGCGAAGTGGCAAGTAGGTTGAGGCACCGCCAAAGAACTTCATACCGCGTACGCGTTTGGCGTAGGTTACCGGCACTGGACGCTCGGCTTCAGAGATAAAGATCACGGCAGCAACCGTAAGGAGAGCTGCGGCAGCAAAGGCGAGGTATACCGGTAGCTGGGTCGAGTCGAAGGTAAAGAGCGCCTGACTGATCTTTGTAGGGAGTCCTGCCACAATGCCCGCAAAGATAATGAGTGAGACACCGTTACCAATGCCATATTCCGAAATAAGTTCGCCGATCCACATAAGGAGGATCGAACCTGCTGCCACCACAATGAGGTTCGTTGCAAACTGGAAGGGCGAAAGTATAGAAAGTACACCTGCGCGCTCAAAGATAAGGAGGAAGCTGATACCCTGAACAATAGCGAGCGGTACGGTAAGGTAGCGCGTATACTGCGCAAACTTCTGGCGGCCGAGCTCCCCTTCTTCCTGATACATCTGCTTAAAACGCGGCACCATAAGGGTGAGGAGCTGCATGATAATCGAAGCAGTGATATATGGCGCAACGCCCATCATCACGATAGAAAGGCTTGAAAGGCCACCGCCTGAAAATAGGTTCAAGAGGCCGAAGAATTGGTTGTTAGAGAAAAAGAGTTCGAGCTGGGTCGCATCTATGCCAGGGATCGGTATTGCTGAAAGAACACGAAACACGGCCAAGGCACCGAGCACAAAAAGTATGCGGTTGCGCATACTTCGATCCGAGAGGAGGAGTGTTAGTTTTTGTCCAAAGCCAGTCATAGTCTAGTGAGCGAGTGAGATAAAATTTATTTTAATCTCCGAGCGAACGACGGCTATATGAGACGGAGTGCTCATATAGAGGATAGGTTTACACTACCACTGAACCACCCACCTTTTCAATTTTTGTACGGGCAGAAGCAGACACTGCACAGCCCGAAATAGTAAGTTTTTTAGCAAGTTCGCCATCGCCCAAGATCTTAACCGGATGTCCCTTAACGAGGAGGCCGCGCTCTACAAGCACTGCAGGGCTGATAGTGTCGCCTGCCGTAAAGTAACGTTCAAGCGTTGCAACGTTAAGAACCGTTGGTTTATCCTTGATGCTCTTAAAGCTGTAACCGCGCTTCTTAGGAAGCTTCTTGAGCTGCTCGCGGATAGCCGGCATCATCTTGTGACCAGCGCGCGCCTTCTGACCCTTGGTACCACGACCAGAGGTTTTGCCTTTGCCGGAGCCGCGACCGCGACCTACGCGCTTCTGCTTACGATTTGAAGTTTTTCTTTTGAGTTCGTTGAGCTGCATAAAAGTTTACGCTTTAAGCGACTTAAGCGCTTCGATAGCTGCGCGAGCATTGTTAAGACCATTTTTGCTGCCCGAGTGTACCTTGGCAATAATGTTGGTCACACCAGCAAGCTCGAGAACCGGGCGTACTGACGAACCTGCCACCAAACCGCGGCCATGGGCTGGCATCATGCTTACGATTGAAGCTGAGTACTTTGCCTTAACATCGTGAGCAATTGAGTTGTCTTTCGTAAGAGGTACGGTAATAAGGTGCTTTTTTGCATTGCGTACTGCCTTGTCGATAGCGAGAGTGGTGTCCCCTGCCTTGCCAACGCCTACGCCAACTTTGCCCTTCTTGTTACCAATGATGATAGAAACGCTAAATGAGAAGCGGCGACCACCTGAAACCACGCGGGCTACGCGGCGGATATTGATCATCTTCTGATCGTACTCGCTCTTGCGCTCCTGACGGGCGCGAGGCGCATTGCCACGGCTTCCACGGCGATCTCCACGGCCACGGCGACCACGCTGATCAGGTGCAGCAGGAGCTGCTCCAGGCGCAGCCGCTACGGCCTCTGCAGGTACTGCAACTGCCTCCGCCTCTCCGGCGGCCTTAACTGCTTCTACCTCTTTTTCGTTAGTATCTACCATATATTAAAATTTGAGCCCACCTTCACGTGCAGCGTCTGCGAGTGTAGCAACTCTTCCGGTATAACGGAAGCCGCCACGATCAAACACCACTTCGGTAATGCCGGCCGCCTTTGCACGCTTTGCAAGTTCCACACCAAGCATTTTTGCTGCATCCGTTTTCTTTGCCTTAGCTGCAACATCCTTTGTGCTACCAGAAACAAGAGTCTTCCCTGCCTCATCATCAATAACCTGCGCATGGAGGTAGCGGTTAGACTTGTAGACCGCAAGACGCGGACGAGTTGCGGTACCCATAACCTTCGCGCGGATGCGGTTATGACGACGCTGTCTACCAATTTGTTTTGCAATAGTCTTTTCCATAGTGGTTTATGCGGCTTTCTTACCCTGCTTGCGGCGGATAACCTCACCCTCAAAGCGGATACCCTTGCCCTTGTACGGCTCAGGCTTTTTGAGTGCACGGATATTTGCTGCAAACTGACCGACGATTTCTTTATTTGGGCCGGCAATTGAAAGTACTCCCTTTTCGATTGTTACGGTAAGACCTTCAGGGATTGCTACTTTAACCGGGTGAGAAAAACCAAGTGCGAGGTTGAGCGTCTTGCCCTGAACATCCCACTTGTAGCCAACGCCCTCAATGAGAAGCTTCTTAACAAAGCCGTTGGTAACGCCCTCAATCATGTTGCGGATGTGGGAGGCGTAGGTGCCGAGCAATGCCTTTGCCTCGAGCGTATCTGACTTAGTTGAAACCTGTACGCCTTCTGCACCTACTTCAACAGCAATAAGACGATTACCCTCGCGAGTAAGCGTGGCCTTTGGGCCCTTAACCTCGATTTCACCGTTCTTAACGGTTATCTCGGTTTTGGCAGGTATAACGATGGGGCGTTTAGCAAGACGTGACATATAATTACCAAATTTCGAACAGGGCTTCTCCACCGACACGCTTTTCGCGAGCCTCTTTGCCGGTCAAAACGCCAGCCGGCGTCGAGAGGACCAAAAGACCGTGACCGCGCTTAACCGGACGTACTTCGCGTACACCCATGTACATGCGGCGTGATGGCTTTGAAATGCGCTTTGAGCCGGTGATAACCGGGCGGCCATTTTTGTAGGCGAGCGTAATCGTAAAGGAATTATTCTTCTTTTGTTTAGAAACTTCCTTCACATAACCCTCTTTCTCAAGAAGGTTTGCGAGGGCGGTCGTCATCTTAGATGCAGGTATTACGACAAACTCTTTGCCGGTCATTCCCGCGTTTCTCAAGCGAACCAAAAAGTCTGCGATAGGGTCGGTTACCATGATGATTTCTTAACGCCCGGAACAAGTCCTTCGTTTGCCGCTTCACGGAAGCAGGCGCGGCACATACCAAAGTCACGCATAAAGGCGCGCTTACGGCCGCAGCGGAAGCAACGGCGAACAACCCTCGACTTAAATTTCGGGGGCTTGTTTGAGCGTGCAACTGTGGACTTTTTTGCCATACGTGGATGGTTTACCCCCTTACTTTCGTCCTTTAGAGGTTATGATTCTGCCGGTTTGCCTCGCCTTTCGACTAAGCGGCACCTATCAGAAAAAAGGAGCCCTGAATGGGCTGACACGAATATACGCGATAGGGCTCTATAAGTCAAATAGGGGTCTATTTGCTATAGTGGTCTCAGTTTTGCTCTATCTAGGGAGATACTGCATGCGAGAAACCTGCGGAATTCTCATACCCTTCTTCGAAGTAATGTACATGCGTGAGGGGGACGACTTCCCTCCCTGCTTGCTGCCCGAGCACCACCAAGGAGACCACCTAATGCTCACCAGTGACGGGCGTTATATCGCCTGGGCCTTCGACGAGGAGTACTGCGGTGATAAAGATACCTGTGTCTGCCTCCTCGACTATGGCCCTGTCGAGTGTTTCTCGGGATACGAAGTGGATCGAGCAGAAGCTGAGCGACTGATGAAAAAAGGCCTTGCGGAATGAACCGCAAGGCCTTTCTTGTATCCCGTCTGATTATTTCTTAAACGGAAACCCGAGGTGGGTTAGGTAGGCCTTTGCCTCTGCCTTGTTCTTAGCGGTTGTCACAATCGTTACTGCCATACCAAACACATCCTTAAGTTCTTCGTCTGCAGTTTCTGGAAACACCGTGTTTTCTTTAATACCAAGAGTGTAGTTACCCATCTCATCAATAGCATCGGCAGAGATGCCGCGGAAGTCTTTGGTGCGAGGGAGTGCGATGTGCACGAGGCGGTTCAAAAAGTCCTGTGCACGTGCGCCACGGAGCGTTACCTGGTAGCCAACACGGTCACCGATGCGGGTCTTAAAGGTTGCAATAGCCTTCTTGGCACCGCGAGTAGCTGCCTTCTGGCCGGTAATCTTTGAGAGGCGGTTTGCCACCATATCCTGACGGCCCTTCTCTTTTGCCATCTTGCCAACGCCAACCGAGACAACCACCTTTTCGATGCGGGGCGTCTGCATAGAGTTAGTCCACCCAAAGGTGTCTTTGAGATCTTTAAAAGCTGACTTCTGCTGGTCCTGTAAAAGTTTTGTGGTAGCCATATACTATTTTTTCTTCTTTGCACGCTCTTTCTGAAGCGCAACATTCATAACCTTGCTTGCGCGGATCGGCACATGCTTGTCGATAATCTGACCCTTCTGACCGTCGCGGCGAGGGCGCTGGTGCTTTTTAACCATGCCAACACCTTCTACAAGTACGAGGCCGAGCTTTGGCATTGCCTCTACTATCTTGCCGGTCTTACCTTTGTGTACACCGGAGATTACCACTACAGTGTCGCCTTTTTTAACGTGGAGAGTATTCATACATTTATACGACTTCAGGCGCACGAGAAATAATGGTCTGGTAGCCAAGGTCCTGGAGCTCGCGCGGTATAGGACCGAAGATGCGTCCTGCCTTTGGCTCGTGTGCATTCTTGCCAGCTCCTTCAATGATGACGACTGCATTTTCATCAAAGCGAATATATGAACCGTCTTTGCGGCGGAATGCCTGCTTCTGGCGCACCACTACAGCGCGGAGCACGTCCTTCTTTTTAACCGCTTTGCGAGGCTCTGCCGTCTGTACGGAAAGCACGACAATCTCACCGATCTGCGCATAGCGCTTCTTTGAGCTGCCGAGCACTTTGAAAATGCGTCCGAGCTTTGCTCCGGAGTTGTCTGCTATGACGACTATAGTCTGAGGTTGGATCATAAAATTATTCGAAGACGATTTCGAAAGACTTGGTCTTTGAAAGCGGGCGGCATGAGCGGATCGTTACCTGCTCCCCTTCCTTGGCGCGGTTGCCTGGGTTGTGGGCATGGTACTTCTTGCTGCTCTTCATGTACTTCTTGTACTTCGGGTGCTTAACGTAGCGGGACACCAAAACTACCGCTGTCTCCTGCATTTTGTCAGAGACTACGGTGCCGCGAAGGGTCTTCTTATGTACTGTTTTGGTTTCCATATAATTGATTATGCGCGCTTGGTAAGCTCTGTGAGCGCCCTAGCAACCTCTTTCTTCAAGGTGCGAGCCTGCTTCACATTGCGATTTTTACTGCCTGCGACGGCAAAACGCAAGGCCCGGAGCTCTTCGCGCTTATCTGCAACGAGCTTGTGGAGATCCTCTACCGAGTGTTTTGTAAGTGAGTGCTTTTTCATATTAGTGGGTGCGGGACACGACGCGGGTCTTAAGCGGGAGCTTCTTCCCTGCCTTTACAAGCATCTTAACCGCATCGACTGCGGGTACGCCGTCTACTTCAAACAAGACGCGACCTGGCCAGATCTGCACCTCATAGCCGACCGGATCACCTTTGCCCTTACCGAGCTTTACCTCGGGCGGCTTCTGAGTAAATGGCTTGTCTGGAAAGACGCGGAGCCACATCTTGCCAGTCTTACCGAGCTCGCGGACCACTACTTTGCGGGCCGACTCCAGCTGGTTTGAGCGTACGCGACCTTCGCTCATAGCTTTAAGGCCATGGCTGCCAAAGGCTACCGTGATGCCACGAGAGGCAACCATCGAGCGCTTTGGGTTGCGGCGCATCGTGTGCCATTTTCTAAATTTTACTTTCTTAGGGAGCAACATAAAAATTATTTGTTCTTCTCTTTCTTCTCAGCAGCAAAGACCTCGCCTTTGTAGATCCAGACCTTTACGCCGATAACGCCAAGCGGCAGGTTTGCGCGCTCCTTTGCGTAGTCGATGTCTGAACGGAAGGTCTGGAGCGGAATGCGGCCTTTCTTAAGCTCTTCGCGGCGTGACATGCTGCCACCGCCGAGCATGCCGGCAAGGCCAATACGCACACCCTTAACATCGCGGTTTGCCATAACCTTTTCGATAGTCTGCTTGAGGACGCGGCGGAATGGGAGGCGCTTCTCAAGACCTTCTGCAACCATATAGGCAACAATAGCGGCATTGCTCTCTGGGCTGCGGATCTCCTCGATGTCGAGCTTTATCTCCGGTACCGGAACTTTAAGCTTGCGCAAAAAGGCAGTAATGCTGTTTTTAAGCTTGATAGAACCTTCGCCAGAGCGGCCAATGATAATACCCGGACGAGATGTCTTGATTATGATGCGAAGAGTCTTGTCGTTGCGCTCAAGTTCGATAGCGCCAATGTACATACCGCGGAGCTGCGCCACCAAAAACTGGCGGAGCATGATGTCAGCCTTAAGATACTGAACGTACTTAGGACCTACGGCAAAAGAGCGGTGACGCCAGTCACGTAGGATACCGAGTCTATGAGCAAATGGGTTAACAACTTTAGACATATTATTTTTGGGTAGCCTTCTTAGGTGCCTTCTTGGCGAGCGCGATCGTAATGTGGCTCGACTTCTTGCGGATCGGGGCTCCACGGCCGCGAGCGCGAGGCATCATGCGCTTAAATACAACGCCACCGTTTACCTGGATAGTCGAAATGTAGAGATCAGAAGCAGAAAGTCCTTTTGACTGAGCATTGGCAATAGCCGAGCGCACGAGTGATGCCATCGGGTCGCTACCGCGCTTCGGGAGGTTTGCAAGGAGCGCAAGTGCGCGGTCAGCAGACTTGCCGCGAATAAGGTCGGCAATGAGGCGCACCTTGCGGGGCGACTGGCGGTAGTTAGAAAGTTTTGCAGTAGCTTCGTTCATATATCAAATTATTTCTTCGCGGCAGCGCCGGCTGCAGCCCCCTTCCCTGCGGAAGCATCGGTAGCTGCCTTAGCGGCCTGTGCTGCTGCAATCTCGGCCTCTTTAGCCTTTGCCTCCATTTCCTTCTGCATCTTACCGCCGTGACGAACGAATTTCTTCGTAGGAGAAAATTCACCCAAACGGTGACCTACCATGTCTTCGCTTACCAAAACTTCAATATGCGTCTTGCCATTATGTACCCCAAACTTAAAACCAACCATTTCTGGGGCGATCTGTGAGCGGCGTGCCCACGTATTAATAACCCCTGTTTCTACAGGCTTTTTACCCTCAATTTTCTTGAGGAGCTTTGCGTCTACATAGGGTCCCTTTTTAAGTGATCGCGACATAAGTCAAATTAAAGGCCCATGCTCGACGTAGGCAGCGAGCGCCTAGTCCTTGCAGCACGGGATGACCACAATCTACAGGATAGGGGTAGAAAGGTCAAATATAAGCCAAAAAAGAAGCCCCGGCCAAAAGTCGGCCGGGGCACAGATGGAAACGGAACTACTGGTCAAGCACTTCGCGCTGGAACTGCGAGAGCGACATGCGACTCACCATCTCAAAGAGATCAACATAGGTCTCCTTGAGCTGGTTGATGGTCATGGGTGGAAAGATGAGTGGCTCTTTGAGTCCGCCTGCCCACTTCTTCTCCGCCCAGTCCCGCGCAACCTGCTTATCGAGCCAGGGCGGGTTCTCCCCCTCCCTAATATCCTTACGCCGGACAAACCGACTGCTGTCGGGGGTCAACACTTCGTCGGCGAGAACGAGCGCGCCATGCTCGTCGACACCAAACTCGAGCTTGGTGTCTATCATTTCAACACCAGTACGCCTCAGTACTCTCTGAACAAACGTGAGAACAGACCGCCCGATCTCCGATACCGCCCTGTACTCCTCATGTGTCTTCAGGTGATTCAGGGGTTCGTCGGTGTCCGACTTTTCCGTCGGCGTGAAGATCGGTCGGGTAAACCGATACATAAGCGGCAGATCGGGGCCCAACTTAATCCCGTAAGGATTCTCGAGCCCCTTGCTGTAATACTTGTCCCACAGGCTTCCGCACAGGTACGCCCGGTAGATAAATTCGACCGGGATCATGTCGAGATCCTTCACCACGATTGCCCGGTGATGAAAATTCTTCGGGTAGTCGCCCTCCTTCCCTGGCAGGTAATCGTAGATATTTTTGCCGAAGGCAATGAGGTGAGTGTCGATATCCTCACCACGAAGATCCTCAATCCACCGCACGGTCAGTGCGGTCAAGACCTCGCCCTTCTTGGGGATCGTGCTTTGGTGCACGATATTGTGGGTCGAGATGCGGTCGCTCGCGACGATGAGGCGCGGCGGCCGACGGGTGTCGTTCGGGCTAGACCACTTAGCCCGGTAGGTGTCGCGGGTCTTGCCCCGGTGAATCAGCTGCAGATTCTCGAGCATGCTAGTTCCTCCTTTGAAGCCATATTGGCAGACTGGTCTGGCGGGCAGTATGCGTTGAAACAAGAGAGGGAGTCAACTACAAATAACGCCCCGGGGTTTCCCCGAGGCGTTTTCTTTTTTATTACTGCGTTGCGTTGCGCTTGCCGACTTTGCGGCGAGACACAATGAGATAGTTTGAATACTTTTTAGGAGTGCGTGTCTTCTGGCCCTTGCCTGTTGGCTTGCCCCACTTAGACTTGGCGCGGCGCAAACCACGACCCTGACGGCCTTCACCGCCGCCGTGTGGGTGGTCTACCGGGTTCATAGCAGTACCGCGAACGGTCGGGCGGATACCAAGCCAGCGTGAGCGGCCTGCCTTACCGATATTCATGAGTTTGTTTTCTGGGTTTGATACCTCGCCGATTGTTGCCCAGCAGGTTTCAAGCACTTTGCGCACTTCGCTCGACGGCATCTTAAGGTCTACATAACCGCCGTCACGGGCAATAACCTCAATATGCGTACCAGCGGCGCGGCCAAGTTTGCCGCCCTGCCCTGGCTTAATTTCTACGTTGTATACAAAGGCGCCAACCGGCATAGCCTTAAGAGGCAAACGGTTTCCCGGAGTTGCTGGAGCGTTTTCGTCGGTCAAGATTTTGGTGCCAGCAGTTACCGACTGCGGCAACAGTGCGTAGCGGCGCTCGCCGTCCATGTATTTAAGGACTCCGATAAAGCCCGAGCGTGCTGGATCGTACTCAACCGTCTCAACAACAGCTGGGACATGTTTTGCATAGCCAAAGTCCACATCGCGGAAAAGGCGCTTGTGACCACCACCCTTGTGGCGCATCGTAATGCGACCAAAGGAGTTGCGACCCACGTCACGCTTACCGCCGTGAGTAAGAGCCTTGTGGGGCTCATTGGTGGTGAGTTTGCCGCGGAACGTGACCGTGGTCATGTGGCGGCGGGACTTTGTGTATGGCTTATATGATTTCATAAAATTTCTTTACACGAGCTCGATAGTCTCCCCCTTCTTGAGGTATACGTAGGCCTTTTTGCCACCGGCAGTTGCACCCTTGCGGTTAGAACCCCGGCTCATAACACGCTTTGAAGGAATGCGGATAACCGTAACCTTGCGCGGCATAACCTTAAAGACCGCTTGTACCGCCTCTGCAATCTGCTTTTTGTTTGCTCCCTCAGCAACGTTAAAGACGTACGCGCCGATTGCGGAGAGGTAGGCACCCTTTTCAGTAATGCGCGGAGAAAGAAGTATGTGAGAAGTATCCTGTTTCATATTATTTCTTTACGACACGCTTTTTCGAGAGCATCTCGATAGCCGCTGCCGGATCTGCAATCACCAAGTACTTGGCGCTCATAACCGACACTGGGTTAAGATTGCGTACTTCAATGACCTCAACGTTGCCGAAGTTGCCGAATGACTTCTGTGTTGGCTTGTGCGCGGTTGGAAGCGCAATGAGTGCTGCGTTTTTGCTCTTTGCCATACCGCTGAACTCTTTTGCAAGTGCGCCGAGCATGCCCTTAGCGAGTTTGGCCTTTGGCTCAGTCATCTCAAGCTTGTCGACAAAGATAACTTCGCCGTCTTTGTATTTGCGTGAGAGCGTTACCAAGAGTGCCTTCTGGCGAGCCTGCTGGTTGATCTTCTGTGTATAGACCTTGTCGTTGCGAGGGCCGTGGGTAATACCGCCGCCTACCCAGATCGGTGAACGTGATGAGCCGTGACGTGCGCGGCCAGTACCCTTTTGTGCCCATGGCTTTTTACCGCCGCCGCGTACCTCACCGCGAGTCTTAGTATGTGCCCAAGGCTGGCGAGCATTTGCCTGCATCGAGGTAACCACCTGGTGCACGAGGTCGGCATTCCACGGTAGGCCAAAGATACCTTCAGGGAGCGTGATCTTCCCTGCTTCTTTGCCTTGTATGTTGTAAATCTTTGATTCCATAAAAATGTTTAGCCGCGGATTTCTACGAGCGTACCTTTGCGGCCCGGTACTGCGCCAGCGATCAAAAGTTCACCGCTCTCTGGGAGTACCTGAAGTACTGCAAGGTTGCGAACGGTGATGCGGTCTGAGCCTGTGCGGCCTGCCATGCGCATACCCTTAGCAACACGACCGCCTGCGCGACCGCCTGAACCGCCGATAGAACCCGGCGCACGTTCGCTGTGCTTCTGACCGTGAGAGCGCGGACCTCCATGGAAGCCATGGCGCTTAACCACGCCCTGAAAGCCCTTACCCTTAGAGATCGCTGAGACCTCTACTTTGTCTCCTACAGTAAACATAGAAACGTCTACTACTGCACCAACCTCTACATCGGCGGCAGCGCCTTTGAGATTAAGTTCGCGGAAGTGTTTAAGCGCCTTACCCTTGGTGTGGCCGAGCTGCGCTTTGTTTACGTGCTTTTCTTTGCCCTCAATACCGCCAATTTGTACGGCAGAGTAACCATCTTTTTCAGTGGTTTTAATTTGGGTAACGACGTTTGGCTTTACAGCAATAATAGTCGCCGCATATGCGCGACCTTCATCCGTAAATACGGTAGTCATAGGGCCCTTGGTGCCTAGAATGAATTTCATGTTGTCTATTGGTCCCCTCGGGGGACGTGGGCAACTCTATTTCGAGAGTCCACGAGACTATAACCTAGCGAAGCGAGAGATGCAAGTGCTGGCATTTGCGTCCGAGCAAGCGACGGTTATATCGCGAAGCGCTATATAACAGGGGTCACAAATATGCAAGAAAGTAGGGTGGCAGGTTTCCCTACCACCCCTTGTTGGGCTGTTATAGTTACAGCCGCCGTTTTCCGACGTGTTGATTCAAGGCTTTCGCCTCTCTTCTCGACTCTCCGGAACCGGGCACACATAATTGTATACGAAAAAATCCCCGCGCGGGGATTTTTTCGCTGCATTTCTTTACTTGGCCTGCATTCATGCCCTGAAGCGTGTGTGCCAAATAAAAAATCCGATCTATAGCATCGGACGAAATAGCTACTGTATGTTCGCGAACATTACCCTAACCAATGAGCACCTTTTTCTAAGTATATAAAACTTGATCAAGCGGGACAATACTAGTTTCTCCCCATAACAAAAAATCCCCTTGCGGGGACTTTCTGCTTAGGCCATTTTGACGTCGATCGTCACTCCGGATGGAAGCGAGAGATTCGTCAGAGCCTCAATGACCTTAGGGGTCGGGTCGAGGATATCGATAACGCGCTTATGAATGCGCATTTCAAACTGCTCACGTGCATCTTTGTAGACGAATGTTGAGCGGTTGACCGTGTATTTCTTAATTTCAGTCGGGAGCGGTATTGGGCCAGCAACCTTTGCATCATAGCGAAGGGCGGTGTCCAAGATCTGCTTTACTGATGCATCAAGCACCTTGTGCTCATAGGCGCGGACCTTAATGCGGAGGCGCTGTACTGCAGCAACAGCCGACGCCTTCTTGGCGCGCGGCTTTGCTGCTGGTTTCTTTTCTTTAGGTTCGGTAGCCATAGTTGTTTGGGTCTAGTTCTCCTGGCGATTGCCACGTAACCTATACCCGGTTGTGCTTACTCCAATTAAGTTAGTTATTACGCAATGATCTTTGTTACAACACCTGCGCCTACGGTCTTGCCACCCTCGCGGACTGCAAAGCGGCTCTGCGCTTCAAGTGCTACCGGCGCTACGAGCTTTACCTTAAAGGTAATAGTGTCGCCCGGCATAACCATTTCAGTACCCTGTGGGAGGGTTACCTCGCCAGTTACGTCAGTGGTGCGAACATAGAACTGAGGCTTGTAGCCAGTGAAGAACGGCGTGTGACGGCCACCCTCCTCTTTGTTAAGTACGTATACTTCTGCCTCAAATTCGGTGTGAGGAGTTACTGAGCCAGCCTTAGCAAGCACCTGACCGCGGTGAACGTCTTCTTTCTTAGTACCGCGGAGGAGAATGCCGGCGTTGTCGCCTGCCTGACCCTCCTGGAGCTGCTTGTTAAACATTTCGATACCCGTAATTGTCGTCTTAGCAGTAGGAACGAGACCAACGATCTCGACTTCCTCACCCACTTTTACGATACCGCGGTCGATGCGGCCCGTAACCACGGTGCCACGGCCTTCAATTGAGAAGATGTCTTCAATTGCCATGAGGAACGGCTTGTCAGTATCACGAGTTGGGAGCGGGATGTAGCTGTCTACGGTCTTCATAAGCTCTAGCACCTTCATTGCCCAAGGATCATTGAGGTCCTTAGCTTCAAGTGCCTTAAGGCCAGAACCCTTGATAACCGGAGCGTCAGCATAGCCCTGCTTTGCAAGGAGATCCTTCACTTCGGCCTCTACGAGGTCAACCATTTCTGCATCGTCAACCATGTCTACTTTGTTCAAGAAGACTACGATTTTCGGTACGCCCACCTGCTTAGCAAGGAGGATGTGCTCGCGAGTCTGAGGCATTGCGCCGTCAGTTGCGGCAACCACGAGGATAGCGCCGTCCATTTGGGCAGCACCCGTGATCATGTTCTTAATATAGTCTGCGTGGCCTGGGGCGTCGATGTGAGCGTAGTGGCGCTCTGGCGTCCAGTACTCCGAGTGGTGGAGCGCAATAGTAATACCGCGCGCCTTTTCTTCAGGAGCGTTGTCGATGCCGTCTACACCTTCTACGCGTGCGCCAAAGCCCTGATCCTTCGCCATGTCGAGCACGTGGAGGATTGAGGCCGTCAGCGTCGTCTTACCATGGTCGACGTGACCGATGGTGCCGATGTTCATGTGCGGCTTCTGTCTATCAAAATTTGCCATACCTTATATATCTACTACTAATGAATAATTACTAATTAATGCCCTGCCCTATTTTTAATGTCCGAGTGGACAATAAAAAGCCACGCACTGATGCGTTATGGCCATACTAGCAAACCCTAAAAAAAGGTCAACCGCCGGGCCATGGCCCGGCGGTACGAATGGTTCGAAACTAGGCGTTACCGACGGTATGCCCGAAGGCAAGCGAGTTCCAGTCCTGCTTCCACTGCCCAATCTTTATAGCCGTGCAGAGAAGATCGTAGATCTCCCTGCAAGCTTGCACATAGTCGTCAACTTCCTCCCTCAGGCGCTGTGGGTCTGACTTGAGCCGTCCCACGATACAGAGTTCGCGACCTTCGCAGAAGACTTCAATCCTTCTGCCAAACTTCTCTTGTGCCTCCTTTCGGAGACTACGAAGCCCTTCAACACTACTCGGCCCATCTGCCGCCCCGTAGGCGAAGGAAAATGTGGCAAACACCCAACCGGGGTATTTGCCTTCGGTAAAGACGATTGGAAAATCGTCAGGACTTGTTTGGGCCATGATCACTACTGTAGCGCCGCGTTTGTACGAAAGATCGTGTTGTTCGAGATATTCAACCACTTGGTTAAGAGCTTCCATCAGAGAACCCTCCTAAACCACTCTTCTTTCTCCATTCAATCACTGTTCATGAAAAACACAAAACCGCCCCGGCAATGGTGCCGGGGTGGTTTTTTGTCATTTTTTAGAAACTAACCCCAAAGAAGTCAAAATAGGCGGTTATACCAGCAGCTAGTTGTTGACCAGCAGTGCTAAACATCTGATCTAACATCGATGCGCGCACCACTTTTACTTCAGGCGCCGATGTATCGCCCGTAACGGTAACAGTGGCTTGGCACGTGCCCTCCCCTCCGGGGCCATAGACGCGTTTTTGATACGTGGCTGTTTCTGCTGCAGTAACAGTGAGCGAACCGTTTGCCGGTCCACGCTCTCCGCGCGGCATGCTTGCATATGTTGCATTAGTACTTGTCCACGTGAGCGTTACCGCTTCCCCACCTGCCACCTCACTTTTATTTGCAGTAAGAGTGCATGTTGGAGCGCCTGCGTTTACGTTTACTGATGAACGAGTAGAACTTGCGTTTTCTCTACGGTCTTCTTTACGACCTTCGTTATGTTCTTTAAGAGCCTTGCAGTGCGCCATAAGTATCTGGCGTGTGCGAGGACCTACCGCACCAAACCCGGTTGTAGTGGCATCACCCGACGTCACGATGTTATAGCGAGCTTGGATCTTTTTGAGGGCTTCTTCAGTTTGTTCGTTAAAGAGGCCGTCTGCTTTTTCTTTGAGATCACCGGTCGTTTGTAAATATTCCTGAAATTGTTTAACGTCTTCACCTGTTGCTCCGCGCTTTAAGTTGCGCACTAAGAACGCGCACGCGGAGTTACCTGGGAAATTATTTTTCTCCAGATCCTTCGGCTCTTGCTCAGACATTGTGCTTGAAGCCATGCCTGCCTTCATCTGCTTATTACGTTCTTTTAGCTCACGGAACTTTTTTTCCTGCTGTTCCATCTTCACGTTGTTGCGTGGCTGGAAGTTGAATAATTGTGCCAACATGTCGCGCGGCGTTGACACCAACGCAGCGACTCCGCTTCCGACAGATGCAACGAGAGACTGTGCGGTTATCGGAGCACCCTGCACTATCTGCTGACCTTCTTTTTCTGACTGCCAACTACCAGACCCTGAAATATTTACTTTTACTTGGCAGCTTACTGAACCGCCAGGTCCGCTAAACGTTTTTTTATAAACCATTTGTTCTGTTGGCTGCACTTTGACAGAGCCTTTGGCAACATCGGTTGTACCGGTCTTACTTGCAGACGTAGCGTTTTTGCTCGTCCATGAAAGAGTCACGGTCTCCCCTTTTTGAACCAGGTTCTTGTTGGCAACAAGAGTACAGGTTGGGGCAGCACTCTGGGACGTCGCTACACATTTGTCTGCTAACTTGCAGCCATTGGTATCAGTCCCCTGTGACACTGGCTTAGATCCAACACCGCAATCAACTGCAGGCACTGGTTTGCATGTCGGAGAAGTGCTTGATGCCGCAGAACTTGGTTGGGTAATCGTAAAGTTATTACTTGTTGCATACACTACATCCTGATTGTTGTAGTTTGCTGCACGCAAACGATATTTTCCTGACGGGACATAAAAGGTTCCTGTGTAAGGCAGCTCGATTGTACCGCTACCCTCTTCCCTAATGAGCGTACCTATATTTTCAATAAGGGCACCTGTGGAAGCATTTTGAAACCGCACGATGGTCTCTGACGGCATATTGCTATACGGAGCTTTTATGTAGTCTTTTGTGAGACCGACGACCTCAATGGTCGGAACCCCTGTGGAGGATTCAGTCCCCAACGCCGCACTCACCTTGCTTATGGTGCTCTGACTAGCCCCAAACGATTGCAAAAGCGAAAGAATAGACTGCATCTGAGCAGTCGAGAGTTCTGCTGCGCGTGCCGGTGAGGGCATCACAGCAGCAAAGAGTGTAAAAAAGACGAACGAGACCAGCATAAGCTTGATGGTCTTTGTCGAGAGCACGTTGAGAACGAGAGCGCGGGTCATGATAATAAGGACTTTAAAAGAACTAATAATTTCGAACGAGAAAAGGGCCCCAGCTTTCGCTGGTGCCCTGTTAGACAGTAAATTTACCATTCCTGCCCTACCCCACAAGTGGGTGGTGTGGACAACTTTTTGATGCTAGGGTACTCCCAGATTTGCTCAGTCACTTAACGAGGGAGGTTTCCTATGGTGTCTACACGGGTGTCGCCTGCCCAACTGCTCACGCTCACTAAGCTCAAAGTCCTTATGGCCGAGAGCGGCTACGCCATCATCGACGTGCCCGAGCACTTTCGCAGACACGCGCGCGACTTCCTTGCCTACCAGCCCGACCGTTTCGTTAAATTCTTGGTCGTGCGACCGACCCGCTGTAACCGGATATCTATTTCATCAACCCTGATACAGTCTCTGTTTAACCAACTGCCCAAGGATATCCTCGGCCGTCAGGACGAGTTCTTGGTCAAGGTAACCTGGCATTTCGTACCGCACGCCAAGTGGAGCAGCTATACACCCCCACCTCAGATCCACTATGGGAAGAGGTGACGCAAAACGCCGCGAGGACTTCCCCGCGGCGTTTTTTATTTTATCTTCTTATGTGTTATTTGCGTGCTGCCACAATAGTTGCCGCTACGTTTGGCGGTACTACTTCGTAGTGATCGAACTCCATGCTAAAGCTTGCGCGGCCTTCAGTCATCGACCGCAATGCAGTCGTGTAGCCGAACATTTCTGAAAGCGGTACTTTTGCTTTTACTGCACGGGCCATACCGCGCTCTTCCATACCTTCAATCTGACCGCGCTTGGAGTTAAGAGAGCCCGTGATGTCACCCATGAACTTTTCTGGAGTAACAACTTCAACTTTCATAATCGGTTCGAGCAGAACTGGGCGGGCCATTTTTGCCGCTTCCTGGAATGCCATCGATCCTGCAATCTTAAAGGCAATTTCTGATGAGTCCACATCGTGGTAGGAACCGTCGTAGAGCTCTACCGAAACATCAACCATCTTAAAGCCGGCTACAATACCGCGGTCGAGCGCCTCGCGTACACCGTCTTCAACTGGGCCGATAAATTCTTGTGGCACGACACCGCCTTTAATTGAGTCGATAAACTCAAAGTGATCTTCGCGCGTAACATTCTTTTTAATTTTTTCACCTTCAACAATCGGAGGAAGTGGCTTGATGCGCAAACGTACGTGACCGTACTGACCCTTACCGCCAGTTTGCTTGATGTACTTCCCTTCTGCTTCTGCTTCTTTCTGAATAGTTTCGCGGTACGCTACCTGTGGCTTGCCCACATTTGCTTCAACGTTGAACTCGCGCTTCATGCGGTCAACAATAATTTCAAGGTGGAGTTCGCCCATGCCTGAAATAAGAGTCTCCATCGTTTCTGCGTCAGTCGATACGCGGAAGGTTGGGTCTTCGTCAGCGAGTTTCTTCATCGCCATACCCATCTTTTCCTGGTCGGCTTTTGTCTTCGGTTCAATGCGGAGCGCAATAACTGGTTCAGGGAATTTAATTTGTTCGAGAATGATTGGATTTGCTTCATCACACAGTGTGTGCGAAGTCTTGGTATCTTTAAGACCTACCGCTGCAGCAATTTCTCCTGCGTACACCTTCTTCACTTCTTCGCGCTGGTTAGCCTGCAAGCGCACAATGCGGCCGAGACGCTCTTTGGTGCCAGTCGTAGAGTTGTACAAATACGAACCGGCTTCAATGGTGCCCGAGTACACGCGGAAGAATGTCAGCTGACCCACAAACGGATCGGCCTGAAGTTTGAATGCGAGTGCAGTAAACGGCTCGTCATCTGCTGCTTGGCGCTGAATCGGATCGCCTGTCTTGGGATTGATGCCAGTAACTGCCGGCATGTCTGTTGGTGAAGGAAGGTAGTCAACCACGGCGTCCAAGACAAGCTGCACACCCTTGTTCTTAAGAGCAGAGCCGGTGTAGACAGGGAAAATTTTGTTAGCAATCACCGCTTTGCGGAGCGTTGCCTTAAGCTGCTCTAGTGATGGCTCTTTACCATCGAGGTACGCAGTCATGAGTGCGTCATCGTGTTCAACAATCGCTTCTACCAAGAGTGCGCGATACTTCTGCGCATCAGCCTTAAGATTTTCTGGAATGTCATACGGTATAACATCGTCACCCATGTTGCCCTCGAACTTAAAGGCCTTCATGGTAAGAAGATCGATAACACCCTCAAAGTCGCCTTCGGCGCCAATCGGGATCTGCATACGGATAGCATGCTTGGTGAGACGGTCCAAAATAGAGGCGTAGGACTTTTCAAAGCTTGCACCCATGCGGTCCATCTTGTTGATGAAGCAGACGCGCGGCACATTGGCCTCGTCGGCATAGCGCCAGTTGGTCTCTGACTGCGGCTCTACGCCGGCAACGCCGTCAAACACGACGACAGCGCCATCGAGTACGCGCATCGAACGCTTCACCTCTACAGTAAAGTCGATGTGACCTGGGGTATCGATAATGTTAAAGCGATACTTCTTTGCGAGATCTTTTTTATCTGGCTCGTCAGTGCGTGCCCAGAAACACGTAATAGCCGCAGCGGTAATAGTGATACCGCGCTCGCGCTCCTGCTCCATCCAGTCGGTCGTGGTCTCACCGGTATGCACCTCACCGATCTTGTGCTGAGAACCAGTGTAGTAGAGCACACGCTCAGAGGTGGTCGTCTTGCCTGCGTCGATGTGCGCGATGATGCCGAAGTTACGAACCTTTTCTAGCGGATAGTCCCTGCCTGACATATATTAAATATTAACTAAAAAAATAGGCGCCCATTGGCGTACCCCTAAGATACTAGAATTAGGCCAAAAAGCAAACAAAAAGGGCCGCCAGCAATTGCCAGCGGCCCCACTTCCTGCACTCAGAGAATCAGAACCCCCGTGTCATAGGCCTCCTGCGGGGAAATAGAGATCCCCTGCAGATGGGCGTCCGCGGTGCCGTCGAGGTCGAGGTCGATGTCCCAGCCGCCCGGCACCACCGAAAACCTCCCGATGGTGAGACCCGAAACATCGCTGAAGTCGATCTTGTCCTGCAGGGTAAAGTCTCCGATGGTCGCCGTGCCGCCGATGAGGTCCTCGTCGAAGTAGAAGGTGTCGGCACCCTTGCCGCCACCGACATGGTCGCCCGCACCAGCGTAGAGCTTGTCCTTGCCGGCGCTGCCATGGAGCGTGTCCATGCCATCGCCGCCATAGAGGATATCGTCGCCCTTGCCGCCCTTGAGGTAGTCGTCGTCTTCGCCGCCGTAGAGGGTGTCTGTACCATCGCCGCCGTAGATCTGATCGTTGCCAGCGGCGCCATCAAGATGGTCGGCGCCCGCCTTCCCCTTGATGAGGTCATCATCTTCCCCGCCCAGGATATCTTTGTTGGGCGTCAATGAAATAGGCATGGTGTCGTCTCCTGCTTCTGTTTTGAGTTGCGTTAAGTTTTAAGGAACGCCGAACGTCGGGGGTATAATACTATAAATACGCTATTTGTCAATAGTTCTTGGGTAAGAAGAAGCCCCCGCCACGCATTCGCTCGGCGGGGGCTAGTAGTCACTTCGGGAAGATCTGACTGGCCGGAACACCCTTTCCCTTGATCAGCGCCGCGATCTGCAGTGCCATCACGAGCGGGTCGTCCTTCCAAGCCTTGTCGGCAAAGAATGCCTGCAGCGCATCGTGCTCGACAACGGTGCCCGCTTCGTCCACGCAGCAGAGGCGGCTGCCGCTGCCATCGAAGGCAAAGCCGACGTCTGCTTTGTGATAGTGCGCTTTGTCCTTGAGCGCACGGGGTGTGGCGGTACCACACTCGTGATTGATGTTGAGTCCATCCGGTGCGACGTTGATCACGAACAGGTCCGTCTCAAGCTCGATGAACGCCTCCGGAGCCACCTGGTAGGCGGCGCCATGAGCGCAGTCCACCACCACGCGAAGGCCTTTGAACGAGATGCCGTTCGGCAGAGTGCCTTTGGCATACTCAACATATCGACCCTGCGCACTCTCGATACGCTTTGCCTTCCCCAAGTCCTTAGGCAAGGAAAGCTTCTTCGAGAGGTCGGTGCGGTACAGCGCCTCCATTCGCTCCAGCTTGTCGGCTGAGAGCGCGTGGTGGGCGGGACCAAAGATCTCGATCCCGCTATGATCGAAGCTCTTTTCGGAGGCGCCGATCATGATGCCGATATCGCAGTTCATCGAGCTGGTGAGCATGGCGATTGCGGGCCGCGGAATGGGCCCGGTCTCTACGACCGCCATCCCGACAGCAAGAAGCCCTTGCCCGAGCCCTTTTTCGATCCCGTAGTTCGGGAGTCGGGTGTCTTTGCCGATGAGCACCCGGTGATGGTTGCCACCGTTGCGGAACACGAGTCCCGCAACCTGACCCAGTTTCGTGATGTTCTCGGGCATGAGCAGGCCCGTGTTCACGATGCCCTCCACATACGCCCGACCATCGGAGAAAAGTGTCTGTACTTCCTGTGCCATCTGGGGCCCTTCCTTCGCTGTGTTCTGAATACGTACCGCCGGGTACAATATAATACTTAACGTATAATGTCAATAGCTATAGTATGTTGAGCAGGTAAAGCAATATGATAATGGTTACCGGGACTCCGAAGAGCCATAATATTATTCCTTTCATAAGGAAACAGTATCCAATAGTCCCGCTGAAGCGGGAGTGAAGTCGCTACCGACAAGCAAAAGGCCGCCCGGGGGCGGCCTTTGTGCAAATATTTCTTGAGTATTACCAGGCGAAGTGGGCGAAGGCTTTGTTGCTCTCTGCCATCTTTATCGTATCTTCCCTCTTCTTAATTGCAGAGCCTTCGTTGTTGGCTGCGAGCATAATTTCCTCGGCGAGCTTTTCTGCCATTGGCTTACCCTTCTTGCCGCGAGCAGCAATGAGTATCCAGCGGAACGCGAGTGCGTTTTTGCGCTCAGGGCGAACCTCGCGCGGCACCTGATAGTTAGCACCGCCGACACGGCGTGAGCGTACCTCCATCGCAGGGCCTACGTTGCGAATAGCCGTTTCAAATACTTCGAGTGGGCTTTCTACCTTCTGTTTCTCTTTAATGATGTCGAGTGCGGTGTACACAATCTTGCGGGCAGTAGCCTTCTCTCCCGAGAGCATGACCGAGTTAATAAACTTCTCCACGCGGGCAGAGTTGTACTTGAGGTCCGGACCAACGATATTTCTATTTTTTACTGGGCGACGCATATAAAATTTTATGATTTAGGACGTTTAGAACCATAGCGAGAGCGAGACACGCGGCGCTTGTCGAGGCCTGCTGCGTCGAGCTTGCCGCGCACTACCTGGTAGCGAACGTTGATGTCCTTCACGCGGCCGGCACGTACTACCACCACCGAGTGCTCCTGAAGGTTGTGACCCTCGCCTGGAATATAGGCGGTGATTTCCTGACCGTTGGTCAAGCGAACGCGGGCAATCTTACGGATAGCTGAGTTAGGTTTGCGGGGAGTCGTGGTGGTCACCTTGGTGCATACACCGCGCTTAAAGGGCGACGGGTAGAAGATAGGGCGATTTTTGAGCGTGTTGAAGCCGCGCTGGAGGGCCGGCGACTTAGACTTGCTTACTTGTTTTTTGCGTCCTTTACGGACGAGTTGTGATATACGAGCCATTTCTACAAAAAACGCGCGTGATCGCGTTGCCTGTAATCTATCTTAGAAAGAGAGACCTGTCAAAAGACCGAAGAGCTGACCCAGAAAGGCACCGAAGTACGGCGAGAGGAAGTAAAACAATACCAAGATTATAAGGGTGCCGGTTAAGACGCCAAGACGCTCAAAACTTTCGCGAAAGCGGCCATAGGCCCGACCTAGTTCCCCCGGCAAAAGTTCAGAAAGTATCTTAGAGCCATCCAAGGGCGGTATCGGAATCAGGTTAAAGAGGGCGAGCAGCATGTTGATAAAGGCGATGATGGCAAAGGCGCCGAGGAGCGTCGGGTCGATTACGCCACCAAAAACCCTAATGATCAGGCCAAATATAAGAGCGAGAAGGATATTGGTCCCGGGGCCGGCAAAGGCCACTAGAGCCTCTCCCCACTTCCCCTTTAGATTGTAGGGGTTGTAGGGCACCGGCTTGGCGTAGCCAATAAGTATGGGCGAACCGGTTAGCTTAAGGATAAGAGGCAGAAACACCGAGCCCATGGGGTCGATATGCTTAAGCGGGTTCAGGGTAAGCCTCCCCTGGAGACGGGCAGTTGGATCGCCAAGGTAGTTGGCCATATAGCCGTGGGCCACCTCGTGTAGGACTACAGAGAATATAAGGACGACTATCTGGAATATATCTCCGGGTTGCATAGTTAGAAAATAATGATATCATATCCGGGCTCAATATATGGCCAAGATTTGCCCTGTTACGAAGAAAGGTTCGAAGGTTGCTGGCGGCTACAGCAACCGTATTCGTGCTACCAAATTCAACCCAACAGGCAGTGTCCGCAAGCAGCCAAACCTCCAGAAGAAGCGCATTTTCGTCCCTGAGCTTAACCGCACCGTTGTCGTTACTCTCTCCACCCAGGGCATCCGCACCATCAACAAAAACGGCGCCTATAAGACGCTTAAGAAAGCAGGGGTTATCTAAACCTGGTTTACATAAATTAAAAAGAGCGGGTATCCCCCGCTCTTTTTATTTTCTATATTTCTTTTTCCGCTGGATACATGCCAAACCATCCCGAGAATACGCTTGCCACGTTAGACCACCAGCCCTGCGAGGCTGCTACAGGCCCTGCTTGCTGAGTGATGCTGAAATTGTCGTAGTCGATGATGAATCGTGGAGCTGCAAGTGGATTGTCTCCGGGCTTCAAGAACGTTGCGGCATACGCATTGCTTATCCAATTTCGAGACTGGCTCTCACGAAACGCTTTCATTGCATCTTCGTCAAACTCTGTAGTCGCAGCATTATTTTCATAATCTGCGTAATAGAGCGGGTTATACCTAAGGGCATACACGCCTATGCGCGGCTCACTGGGACAACTATTCTGTTTAGTGGGAATAGAATCGAGAATGTCTTTCGAGCCTCCGAGGAATTTTTGGGTTTTGAAGCCTGCCGCCGCACCTGAACTGAGGTCAGTGCGACCAAATGCAAGTTTGATTGAGCCTGAGGCACTCGCTGCGATCTTTGTATCCACCTGAACGGTAAACCATTTATTGAGCACGTCTGTTTTCGGAATCCTGGCAGACCAAACCGAGAAGGTGCACATCCTCTTGGTCCCCCCTCTGCCATACCTGTCAGACTGTGTCTCACAATTATTTTTATATGCGGAAGATAAATACGAGGGCATAAGACCCTCTTCCATTTTGAGTGTCATAGAAAAAATAAGATCCGTACCATTTTTTGTTATAAACAGACCTGGCGAGGGTGAAGAGCTCTCTACGGTCGTGCCGCATGACAGCGCGGTGCCGTTGGTAAAGTTAAGATAATTTCCCTGACTATGAAACTGACCTATCACGGCAGAGGGTACAAGCGGCCTGGTCGCCCAAACGCCCCCAACCCCATCACCCGGTACCGAAACTGGCTCAAGTAGACTTACATCGTTAATACGAAAATTCCAGCTGTATCGCACCGTGTTACCCTCAACAAGATATTTTTTACCTGCCAGATCCCAACCTTTCTTATTTACGGCTGCATCTTTATTTGGCGCATATCCATACGCGTTCTCAATAGTATTTCTTGGCGTTGTCTCGCCGCCACCCTTGCCCCACTCGCCATCATCTTCGTCGGTATTGCGCACATCAAAAGGATATACCGTGAAGCGCACAAAAGAATCTCCACCCTCTTGCTTAAGCATGCACGACCCTGACCGAACAACAGAGCCTGGTCTTGCAGAAGACGAATGTGGCTCTACTGAGCACGGACCAGTACCCCACTTGTCCGAGAACCTAGCTGGCGACGTAGCCCCTTCTTTATTAAAAGAGTCCTGCATATAGACATACCCGGCCCCCTGCACTCCAAGCGGAGGAGTTTCTTTTGTACAAGAAGCGTATTTGAACTTGTCGTTTCCAGAAAGCTTGCCGTCTTTGCATTGGCGCTTAAGACTTACGTCGTCGCAACTCTTGTTAGACGCTACACTCTTCGCGCTAAAAAATTTGCGCGTGTCGTTATGAGCCACTGTCGCACCATCGAGAAGGCACTTCTTTGCGGTAGCGGCTTCCGCTATCGACACCTCTCCATGGGGAGAAGCGTGGTTCGAAAAAAGTACCGCAACAAATAGAACTGCCGCGATAGTAACGATGATTTGTTTAGGAGTAAAAGACGTACGTGACGTTTTTCGCTTAGTACTTCGCATGTGCTCTTATTCTCTCACCCTTTATATGCCTAGACTGGGGCGATGTGGACATTATTGAGCTCGTACAAACTCTCCTCCGTTTGAGGTAAACACCACGGTCCCCTCCTGATCGGTGCGGAAGGTTTTTATATTGTTGTTCGAAAGCGTTTTTAATACGTCCTCTGTCGGGTGGCCATAGCGATTACTCTTCCCGACTGAAATAATTGCCGCAGCTGGAGTCATTGCTTTAACAAATGCATCACTAGTCGAGGTGCGCGAGCCGTGATGTCCGACTTTTAGTAGGTCTATATCAAGCTCAGACCCATCGAGTTTTATAAGCCGCGCCTCTACTTTGCTTGAGATATCGCCGGTGAGGAGCATGCTTGCTTTGCCATAGGTAAGCCGCATCACAATGCCGCCATCATTTGCTTTGCTTGGCGAAAGCGTTGAGACATCGTGGTCCGGATACAACACGTCTAGCGTTGCTCCTCCACCAAGTTCAAGCTTCATGCCGCGATGTGCTAACAAGTGCGGCGTATCTTTTTCTTCTACCTCTTCAATAAGAGTGCTAAACGTTGCTGTCTCTTTAGGCACGCCGGGCTCTATAAATGCGCCCACGTTGTAGCGCATAAAAATATCTACTAGCCCTGCAATATGGTCGGCATCTGGGTGTGTTTCAATTACTACATCAAGGGAACGGTCGAATGGTTGCATAAGTGTAGGAAGTTCGCGCAAGACTGATGAGTCCGGCCCGCCATCTACTAACACTTCGATGCCGGTTGGTGACTGTATATAAATAGAGTCGCCTTGGCCGACGTCCATCACGGCAACCGTGAGCACTCCGGTTCTTTGCTCGGCAAAAACGGCAATCCAGATAGCGAGCGTAATAGCGGCAAGCACCCCAAGCGCAATGTACGGACGGTAACGATAGAGGTGCTTCATACAAAAAGTATACGGGTAGAAATAGCAAAGGGCGGGTTCCATCTGGAACCCGCCCTCGTATTTCGCTGTCTGAAGCTAGTTGGACTGAGCAAAATCCCATTCCTCCACCGGATAGAGCTGGTAGTGGGAACGATAGATATCGACCCAGAGCCGAAGTGCGTAGTCGTATTCAGCCGTCCCTTCAATGAAGATGGTCGGGTCGGCGTCTGGATATTTCTGCTCGGCGAGCTGGTGAGCCCGGTAGGCCGGAAGCGGACCTTCGACGGCCGGCCTCTCGTCCTCGTTGATGAAGACTATGCCAAGCGGCATGTCGAACAGATCGAGATTGGTCTTGTGAGTCCGATCGACCTGACCCGCCTGTGACGGCACTGAACGCCTCAGTTCGTAGGGATTCTCGATGGGGTTGGTTGCAGCATAGGCAAAAGCGCTGAGCACCAACACACACCCCAATACCTGCAGAGAAAGCCGGATCATGATTCACTCCCCGCATTTGCCGCATAGCGGCGCCCTAGAAAGCTATCTGGCGCCATAATCCCACACCAATATGTGTTTTGCAAGAAGAGTGCCTGTTCGCTTCATCTTCATCAAAGCGCGAGTATACTTACGCTATATATGAAATACGAAGCACAAACGTTCAACATTCCCGAGCTCGATGGAATTTCTAAAAAGTCTATCGAGGAGCACTTGGGCCTCTATGCCGGATACGTTAAGAACTTTAACGACATGTCTGCTCTACTCACCGAGTACGCGCAGGATGCCGAGAAGAACGCCCACGCCATTTCAGAGCTGGTACGCCGCCGTTCGTTCGAGTTTGGCGGCATGCGCCTGCACGAACTCTACTTTAGCCAGTTTGAGGGCGGCCCTGCGCCGCTTGCGGCAGACAGTCCTCTGATGAAGCAGATCGAGACCGAGTATATGAAGCAGGACCATTTGGTTGGCTACCTTACGGCAATAGCCAAGATGCGCGGCCCGGGCTGGGCGCTCCTGTATTGGGACCCGGTTGCCAAGCAATTCCTCACTGGCTTTAGCGGCGAGCAGCACCAAGGGCACTTCGCCACCCTCCCCGTTATACTTGCGCTCGATGTGTGGGAACACGCGTTCCTACTCGACTATGGTGCAAGCGGCAAAGGCAAATATATTGAGGCATTTTTCAAAAATTTGAATTGGGGTGTGATTGCACAGCGTTTCGATAGCTGTAAATAGCAAACCCGGTTAAGGGTATATACACCAACCCGAGCACCCAGGCTGGGAAGGCGGCGATGGTAAACGAACTAAGCGGCATGGCTGCGGCCATGTTGGCTACGAGCACCAGCCACTCCACCAACAGGTGCGCCAGCAAGGCAAACGGCAGGGCCAAAAAGCTGCTTACAAGCCCCACTGCTCCGGTTACAAACCCGCTCAACATAGCGAGTGGCACTGTTGGCAGCGCCAACAGGTTTGCCGGCAATGCCCACACAGAAAAGATGCCGGTGTAGTAAAAGAGCGCCGGCAGTACAAACACCTGCACGCTTAGTGTCGAGGCGGCTATGGAGCGCAAGCCAAATGCTTCAGGAAAAAATTTTACAAACTTTTCTGCGGAGGGGCTTAACGTAATCAGCCCAAAGGTTGCGAGCACACTCAAAATAAAGGACGGGTCGTAAAGCAGTGTAGTCGGGTTCCACACAATCATTCCTGTTGCAGCAACTGCAAGTGCGCGTAGCGCTACTGCGGGCCGATTAACATAGCGCGCGAGTATGGCGATAGTACCCATCACGCCGGCACGCACCGCCGTTGCACCGCCACCAACCATCACGACAAATAAAATAATTGCTGCAGCGCCGAGTATGAGTGCAACTCTTTTTCGCGCCACCAAACCAAAGAGTCGTAGAATTTGTTCGGCAACAATTGAAATGTTGTACCCAGACAGTACGACAATATGTATCAGGCCCGCGACAATTAGTGCGTCGTTCAAATCTTTTGGTATGCCGCGCCGCTCGCCTAAGAGCATGCCTTCCATCAACGACGCATCGGGTTCGGGGAGCGAACGTTCGATGGCACGCTCGAACGTGTGTTTAATGCTGAATAATATTGTGCGGAGAGAAAAACTACCTGGCTCAACATTAGCAACACTTCCGTAACGCATCAGTGTTTGGATACCGCGCGCCCGCAAGTATCCCGGGTAATCAAACAAATGTCCGGTATCAGTCTCAAAACTTTCGGGCAAAACAATGTTGCCTTTAATGGTTACACGGTCGCCAAAATTAATTTGCGTGTCGCGTGCAAGTATGGCGAGTAGTTTGCCCGACGCTTCTGCGTCCCCCACTTTTTCAACCAACACATGTGCGTGGAGCGAGGTCTCGCGCCGCTCGGGGTCGTTAACCACCCTCCCCTCAAGTACCGTTTCCTTGCCGGCATACGTTTGCAGCGTCTGATTGTTTTCAGAATTTGTGTATAGCTCCGCGCGTGCAATGCCGAGCGACACGCCACAAAGCAGTAGAGCCACAAAAATCCAATTTGTGTATCTATACAAAAAGCCGGCACTTAATGCGCCGGCTCCAAGCACTAATACCGCCACACCAACCCATGCCCCAACTCCAAATAAAAATACGCTCGCAATACCTACACAAATTCCTGCTGCAACATTATAGACGAGCATTGCCTTTACTCCCTACCCTCAACATCACCGTTTTGAAAATTCTTTTATTATCTGCCCCTCTTCATCCTTTGAGATAGCTTTCTTAAAGCGTGCCCTCTTTCCCCTTACCCGTGCCTCGCACTCCGCCCACGTCTTGTGAGTCAGTACCGTACCGTCGACTTCACTAATATAAGAGTACGCTGCAATCTTTGATCTGCCGCTCACTTCTTTCTTTTTTTCTTGTCGCTCCGTATCTACCTCAACACTTGTAACATCAACAGAATATTCTTTTCGAGAACCGGAATATAGTTTGATAGGCTCACCTGCGGCAAAGGACTGTGCAATGTCATCCACCCGCTCATTTGCCGGTATAGAAACATGTCCGCCAACTTTTTCCCATTGCACCTGTTTGCCCCACGTATGTAATAAGCTGGAGAATGGTTTCCAGAGATCCTGATTAATTACATCTTTTCCTTCTTTTGTTTTCCAGTCACTCTTTAGCCAACCCCACCGCCACATAGTGGCACCACTCATAACATATTTGGAATCCGTACGAATCACTACTGAAATGGTGGGGTCATGAGGTATAGACTTAAGCGCTTCAAAAGCGGCCAGCAACTCCATTTTATTGTTGGTAGTATGTTCCGCTCTCCCCCCAAGCTCTCGCACCGTATCGTGCGCTGCCACTATAGCTCCCCAACCACCAGGGCCAGGATTCCCTTTGGATGAACCGTCGGAGTATATGAGTATGTCAGACATAATTCTTTATAGTACTTCTACAATACGCACTCTGGGCTTACCGCGCCAATCACGTTCTACGTGTCCCACAACATCAACGCGCGTATTTGCTGCCAGCGGTTTCTGAAACGATTCCGGTGTAGAGAAAAATGAAATCCCGGAGATCGGCGCATCGTATCCATCGGAGAGCATCGCTTCTAGATGGTTCTGCTGCTTACCAAAGACACGTGTCGACGTTATTGAAACGCGAGGAAAGAGAAATAACGGTTTGCGGTTCCCTTCGCCAAAAGGGGCAAGGGTAGTGAGCCCGCGCAGGGCAAACGGCACTTCTGCAAGAGAAAGCTCGCGATCAAGAATAACGTCTGGCATTGCCGTGGCACCCTGCGAAAGCGTTTCATACGCTTTGCTTAATCGCGCACCAAGTTCATGCACGCGCTCTTCGCCAACAGAAAATCCACCCGAGGCATGATGTCCACCAAATTCTAAAAACGCATCACTGGCCTCGGTCATCAGGTCGACAATGTTTATGTCGGGCGATCGCACCGAGCCGCGTAGCACTTCGCCGCCTTCCCTCCCCCACAAAAATACCGGCTTGTGATAGGTCTCGACGAGTTTGTTTGCAACGAGGCCCAATACGCCCGGGCGCCACTTTGGGCTACCCATCACAATGACCGGGCTTTCAATCAAATGTGCCGACTCTTTAATGCGATGGTTTATTTCTTTAACCGTTGCAGCCACCACCCCTTTGCGCTCGTCGTTAATATGGTTGAGCTCTTTGGCAAGCGCCGTTGCCTCATCCACTTCTTTAGCAGCAAGCATCCGCGCTGCAATACTTGGATTGTCCATGCGCGACGCGGCGTTGATGCGCGGCGCAACCATAAAGCCAATGTCGTCCTCGGTTAGTGTGCGTGGTGCTATGCGCAATAATTTTAAGAGTGCCGTAAGTCCCGGGCGGCGGCCTTTGCGTATAACGAGGAGTCCGTGATGCGCGAGCATCCGGTTCTCGCCCACCAAGGGCACCATGTCAGAGAGCGTTGCAATACCAACCAAGTCTATCAGCCACTTTTCTTTTCCGTCAGCATAGCCGGTGCGGTCTTTTGTCAAAATGCCCTGCACCAACTTCCACGCGGTACCTGCACCGCACAAACTATCAAACGGATACTTCGAGTCCGAACGTTTTGGATTAATCACCGCCAGCGCAGGCGGGAGCTCATGCGACGGCAAGTGGTGGTCGGTTACGATCACATCGATCCCCAGCGTTTTGGCGTACGCAATATTTTCGTGCTCGCTGGTGCCAAGGTCGATAGTAATAATGAGCGACACATTTTTTTCTTTCAGCTCATCTATCCCGTCGCGGTTTAATCCAAACCCTTCTTTGTGACGATGCGGTATGTAGTGCGTAATCGTTAATCCAATATCGCGCAAAAATTCTGTAAGCATCACGCCGCCCGGAATGCCGTCGCAGTCGTAGTCGCTCCACACGCACACGTGCTCACCGTTTTTCTTTGCGGCAAGAATTCTATCAACGGCCACTTCCATGTCGGGGAGCAGCATCGGGTCATGGCTATCGCGCTCAAACGAGGGGTTTAAGAAGTTCTCCTGTGCCGCTTCGCCCATGACGCCGCGTGCTTGGAGGAGGTCAGTAACTAGGTCTGGATGCTCGCGCGAGCGCACACGGTATTGTTTCATCGGGTTTAGTATACTAGAGCCATGACTGATTGTATTTTTTGCAAAATTGCCGCGGGCGAGATTCCGTCAAACAAAGTGCACGAAGACGCTGACACTATTGCCTTTTTAGATATTCATCCAAAAGTTCCCGGCCACACACTCCTTATTCCTAAAGCGCACTACACCTGGTTTGAGGAATTGCCCGATGATCTTTCGGACAAACTTTTTCGTGTTGCAAAACAGCTTGCTACAGATATGAAGAAAGATACTAAGATTGGCTACGTTCAGCTTTCTATTGTTGGTAAAGATGTGCCGCATACGCACATCCACCTCCTTCCGCGCGAAGGCATGTCAAAAGCAGTAGCGCTATAAAAAAGCCGACCACCCATGAAGAGTGGTCGGAAGTTTGGCACCGCGCCCAGAAATCAAGCGAGCAGAAAAAGGGCGATGATGCCGATGAACACCACCACCGCGACAGCTCCCTTGAGGAAGCCGAGGAGATCGTTGCGCCGCATGGCGCGTTCGGGAGGATACGGCCCAGTGTCCGTTGACACTCCCGAGTAGTTCAACATTCTATCGTTCATCACGATTCCCCCGTATGGGTTTTTGTACAAGCGCCCAGCCTATTCACACTATACTCATCGAATTTAAGAGTGCAACCTGTGCACAACTTTTTTATTTTTTAAGCGGCTCCAATGCTGGCAAGGTCCCGCTAGTTAAAAATTCCAGCATCGCTCCCCCTCCGGTCGAAAGGAATACGCGCGAGTGATCAAAAGAAAATTTTGAAACTGCAGCAATAGTATCGCCGCCGCCAACCACTGCAGGTGTTGTTGCAGTCGTAAGTGCTTGAGCGAGCGCATCGGTGCCACGAGTAAATCCGCGCTCATACACGCCCATAGGGCCATTCCATAGCACAAAGGGTGCCTGGCCAATCTCCCGCGCCCAGGCAGCCGCCGTGTTGGGGCCAATATCTACAATGCCCTCAACGGCACGGATATCGTTAATGAGTGCCGTGCGCTCGGAGTTACTGTTCGGCTCGCCCACTACAGCGTCGACAGCCACTACGAGGCTGTCGTTAATCGCAAGGGGCACCGGCACTGGTACCACAGAGACCATCGAGGCACCGACAGCGTGTCCGCGCGCCTTAATAACATCGTTACCAAGCGCGCCACCTAAAAGCACTTTGCTGTACATAGTGAGCAATTTTTCTATCAAAGGCTGCTTGGTTTCAAATTTAGCGCCACCAATTATGGCAATGGCGCCTTGGGGCGGCGTAAGCGCTGCTGAAAGTTTTTCTACTTCGCCCTCCATCAACAACCCCGCGTAGCTTGGCAGCAGTTTGGTAATACCCACGGTCGAGGCATGAGCGCGATGTGCTGCTGCAAAGGCATCGTTTACAAATACATCGGCCATACTTGCAAGTTGTTGTGCGAGCGCAGGGTCATTTGTTTCTTCCCCAGCTTCAAAGCGAATATTCTCGAGCATCTCTACACCAGTTACTCCCAGCTCGGTTAACTTTTTAGCAATAGGGGCAGTACGAAGTTCTTCTACCACTTTGCCGTCTGGGCGGCCGAGGTGGGTGAGCAATAAAATTTGTGCCGCACCTTTTTCTTTAAGTAAATTAATTGTGGGGATCGCCGCCTTAATGCGCGCATCGTCTACAACCAGGCCATCCTTAAGCGGTACATTAAAATCCACACGTACCAACACGCGCTTTCCGGTAACATCTGCATCTCTGACAGTCTTTAGTTGCATGTAGGTAGTATATCGCGGCGGAGAAAAAGAGGTTTGAAGGAATGTAGTGAGCGCGACGGCGCGAAACTTAGGAACATTTCTACCAGGAAATGTTCCGCGTTCCTGAGAACTTGCTTTTACGTAGCCTTATTTGCATGCCTGTATTATTGGGAAAAAGGTTTCTAACTTAGTACTTGCGTGCCCCACCAAAAATCCGTTAATACCTCCGCCCTGTAGCAGCGCCGCGGCATTATCCGCTTCAACCGAGCCTCCGTAGAGTATCGGTACTTTAAGCGCGCGAGTGCGGTCGGTAAGTTCAGTGAGCACTTTCTTAATAAAAATAACCATCTCTTCAAGTCCTGCAGGGTCGATAGCGTCAACACCATGCTTTCCTATCGCCCACACGGGTTCGTACGCCACGACCAACTTTTTAAGTGCCGCGGGAGCGAGCTTGTCGAGCGCAGTTGTAAGCTGACGCTCAAGCACCGCTACATGTTCGCCGTCTTTCTCGCGCTCGGTCTCGCCAATGCAAAGTATCGGCGCAAGGCCCGCTTCAGCAGCGCGCTCTAAAGCGGCACGCACATCCTGCTCGCTCTCCCCTTGTGCGCGGCGCTCCGAGTGGCCGACAATCACAAACAGCGCGCCAGAGTTCTTCAGCATCTTTGCAGAAACTGCTCCAGTGTGCGGAATATTTTCAAAGGGGGCGACATCCTGAGCGCCCACATGTACCGGCGAGCTCTCGAGCACCTTGGCAACGCCCGGCACAAATGGGTACGGAGGAGCAACCCACACTTCTACACCCGAGAGGCCGCGCACTTTGCGCCTAAGCTGGAGCGCGTAGGCATGCGCCTCCTGCGGATTTTCGACATACATTTTCCAGTTACCGACAACAAGACGTTTCTTCACTCCGCAACTATATCATTTTTTGATTATTTGGATACGCAAAAAGCCGCCTCCTTTCGGAAGCGGCGTTTGCTTATTGGCCGTGACCGCCACAGTGCTGCAAGCGGATGCATTCAACCGAAGTTGAGTGCATTAGAGGATCCGTTTACAGCACACTAGCGGCCACAAAAAACACCACACGCAAAACAAAGAACTGTTAATAGGCAGCGGGCGGCCGCTGTTCACTGGTACGCAGTTACCTGGTCCAGTTACTAAGCGACCGCCACGCGCCTCCGCGCCTCTCACTCTCCTATCCCGCTGGCGTTTAGGAGGGGGGCTGCGTGAGAACAAGGGAACTACTCCCCTTTCAAATTCTCTAGGCCTTGGACCTAAAGCGCTTGAAACGAGGGGTCGACGTTCGCCGACCCCATTCGTCACGGCAGCGCGATAAGTGCCACCATGACGAACATCAGCGTCCAGAAGAACGCGCGACGGACCGCTCCGCCAAGAAGAACCGCTTCCCCTCTCCATCCACGAAAGGTGAGAATGACTGTTCCTGTCTTGGCGACCACGAGGCCAGCCACGACAAGGAGAACGACCAGGATAACGAGAATGATTGGAAAGAAGTTTCCTAATATCATTCCCCATGCAAACATTTCCATTTTATTCTCCCATGCTGTGGGTGAATGGGTTTCGCGTCTTGCTACTCCCCTTTCAAAGTCTCGAATTGCTTCAAGAGCTTGAAAGGGCTCGCGAGTAAACTCACGAGCAGAAGTCCTTATCGGACTAGTGTGGCTGTGGAGGCCACTCGTTGAATGCCACTTTCCACAGAAGGACGTTGTTCACGTAGTGCTGGTGTTGCCCTTTGTCGGCTTTGAGGACGATCTCGTCTGCCGCCGACACGCGCTTCCACACCTCGTCAGGATTCCGACACGCCTCATCGGCATCGTTCATGGAGGAGAGGCCTCCGCCGAACCACCCCCTCGCGCTCCAAGAGAACACGTCGGGATATTTACGGTCACCTCTGCCTTGCAGATGTGCAGCGGCCACCCACCCCAGCATGAACTGGTCTTTGGGCGACATCAGCGCAGTTCCGGTCATGTCACTTCTCCTTTTTTTGGGTGAATGGGTTTCGCATCGCGCTACTCCCCTTTTAAACACTCGATCGTATAGAGGATGGATCAAGTGTTTGAAAGGGGCGGCAACTTACGTTGCCACCTGTTGAACAACAAATTGTTAAGGAGTTGTTGTATCTCCCTGAGCCCCGCTAGCTCCAGCCGCGACCGGCGGCACGCCGGTTCGTGGTGCCCCACTGTCCGCCGCCCGAACTCGAGGCGACGTAGCCCAACGTGCTCCGGAAGAAACCGGCCGGCGTCCGCATCTTGGCGAAGTCGGCACGTCCGTCCTTGTTCTTGCTGGCAACGATGCCGTCGATGGTGTGGCTGAGCTCATCCACGACCTCCTGGGTCTTGCCGGCCGACACCGGACGGAGGATGTCGAGACCGCCCTCGCGCTCCGGAGCGGCGATCCGCTGGAGTGCCATGAATCCGTTGCCATTCAGAACCAAAACGTGTTCCTGCATGTTCAAGTCGTCCTCTTTCAATACGCCGAGCACCATGCTCGACTTGGTCCCCACCATAGGTCCCCTTGAAACACTCAAATAATTTTTAAGTGCTTTAAGGGAGAGACGTCTACTTGAGACGCCTCAGTTTATTTTCGGCATAAGCGCCGACAGTTTGATCTCTGCCGCCTTGTTGTCAGGCGTGCAGTTCGGGCATCCATTATGGAAGGTCAGGATTGCTCCGTGTGCTCCCTCGCGGATACTCTCGTCGAGCCTTTTCTGTAGTCTACTCGTAAGGAACTTTTTTGCAGTTTCTTCCGACACGAGGTAGGTATCGCAGGTAGCACATCGGAAGAAGTAGTGCATCGGTCGAGGCGGGCTTTTGATGGTACTCATTGGCTCACCCTCTCCGGATCTTTTCGGCAAACACGCCGCTGATGCGTGCCGCCAACACGGGTAGGTTTTCGAAGTCGTCCGCCTGGACGACCACATCTGCCCGCCCAGAGTTCTTTCCTGGGTTGATGGTAACGTCGATAGTCACCATTACTCCACGGAATTCAAAGAAGCAGTCCACCCCATGGAACATGTCCAGGGGCGAGTGCACGGCAGTGTAGAACTTCACTGCCGACGCACACTTTCCAAACCGCTTTGCAACCTCCGCATGGAGGCGCCGTGCGGCCGGGCGATGGGTGCAAGGCTGATGCGTGCGCACCTGCTCTGCTGCCTTCTGCCAGGTCAGGTATCCGTGATACTCAACGAGGCACACGCCCAAGGTCACCTCTTCGAAGAGATGACCGTTCATATCGGTAAACTGACGCACGGTCACCTCCTCAACGAATTTCAGAAACACTATTGTTCCTGACTTGAGCTTCCAAAGTGTAGAGGTCACCTTAGAAGCTAAAGTCAGGGGGCGTCTACTAAGAGACGCCCCTCATTCACGCTTGCGTGATCTTTCTTTCGGGCCACACGACGACTTGCGGGCCATTCCCGGCGCGCTCTTCCTGCCTGAGCAGGAGCGCGGTTCCCAAATTGGCGAAATTGATCGCCTCTTTGAGCATTCCGAGCCGAGCCGCATCCGCCGCTCGGTCGAAGAACGTAGCTGCATCGTCTTTCGACGACAGCGGCTCTTCATCAACGAACAATGCCATCCTCTCCTCCGTATCTGGACCACACCGCTTGTAGTCCTATCTAAACGCTCAACGTATTTAAGCGTTTGGATAGGGAGCGATTTATTTTGTAAGGGTTTCGCTCAAAACCCGAGCTGCGCAGTCACCCGCGCAACTCCTCGATCATCTCCACCGCAAGCGCAGTAGAGGTTTCCTTCGAAACCCCACGGGTATCGAAAAAGAACAAAATTTGTTCTGGGGAAAATTTTCCCCCAGCCCTGCGCTCCACTTCCAGTTTGACCGCCACTATTTTCTTTGCCTGTTCAATGGCAAAGGAGAGGTCTTCACGAGCACGCTTTGCAGCACGTCCGTCTGACATCTGCGGCGATTTCTTCTTGAGTGCAGTCGCGATTTCAGCGACCGCCCTTTCTTCCAATTCGTTGAACGTGGCCATTTGGCCCTCCTTTTGTGTGAACATTCGAGCCTTGTGGCCCGTTCAAATTTTCGACTGTCCAAAAACTTGAATGGGCGGCGGTCATTTGCGACCGCCGAGATACTTCACTGCTGCTGTTCGATAGCCTCCAGAAAAGCTTCCTGCTCGTGCGAGCAGTTTCCTTCGGGCCCGAGGAACTTCTTGCAGAACGAAAGATCTCTTAATGCGTCGGCGGAGGCGGCGAGCCGTTCTTTGGCAAGACGCTCCATCGCTTCTTCGATCGTCGTCGGGTTTTCGTCTTCCGCCGCAAACGCGACGTTGACACCGACGACGACAAGCGTGACGCCGAGCACGAGCTGGACCAGACCATGACCGAAAAAACGAACAAAGAGATTGAACATTGTACTTCCCTCCTGTTGGAACTTACAGCACACGCGGTATGCGGTGCTTCGTACCGTACCAACCCAGGTGGGGTCAGTCCGGCAACGAAGAACAACATGGTGATCGCTCTTACGAGCAGTTTTTTCACTTTGTTCCTAATTGCTATTCTGTTGTCAGAGACCATCTTCGCTCAACGACTACACATTCTGTCGTAGCGAGGACATTGTTGAGAAGAAGCTCTTCTTCACAATATGTCCCAACTGGACTAAAAAAGGCGACTGGGCAGTACTCCTCTTAAAGAAGTGCTCCCCAATCGCCTCATATATAGAGCCCAAGGGCTATATATAGTGTGATCTGGTGTGCCGCCTCCTCTAAAAGCTGCTTACCCTTACCTATTTCAAGCGTACCCGTATATTATACTCCCATCCTTGACATTTGTCAAGTATATGGGCTATGTGTCGCCAGAATATGGCTTAAAATATAGATATTTCGCCGAGATGCCTATTGCCTATCAGAAGCTAGGCGAAAAACCTCCTCTATACTAGTGATTCCCTCGGCCGCCTTAACCAAGCCCTCTTCTATTATAGTGAGCATCCCCTCCCTCCTTGCGACCCCCTCTATATCTTGTATAGGGGCGCCCTGTAGTATCAAATCTTTAATGGTCTGGTTTATAGGGAGCACTTCCTGTACCCCCACTATACCTATATAGCCCCCCTGGCACTCAGCGCAGGCCGTAGCCCTAGGGAATAGGAGCTCTTTCCAAGGCTTATCCTGCTCTAACACCCCTTCTTCTTTAAGAGTACTGAGCACGCGGCCAAAGTCGGCCAAGGGCTCTAGCGGGGCACTTTCGGCCCGGGAGAGCCTGTAGTCTTCCCTCTCGTGTGGGCAAAGGCGCCCAGCAACGTCTACTCCTATGACGCCCCGCAGCGTTGCGGCAAGGAGCTGAGGCTGTGCACCCCATGCGCGCAGCTGGTCAATCGCCATAATAGCCGAGGGCGCTTCTATGCCCGCCATAACCAATACGCCCATGTTTGCCGCCCGTAGGGTCAAGGAAGTCATTTCTGCATCAGAAAGCGAGTCTATAAGTACAACGTCTGGGTTAGTACGCAGTACCGCACGTAGGGCTGCGGCTCCACCAAGGCCTAGCTGGGGCTTAATTTGCGTTTGTGCTACGTGCGGGATCTTATGTTCAATCTTTTTCTCTACGGTAGCGATAGAAAGTGAGTGGCTGGGCAGCTGATCTATGAGTGTATAGAGCGCCGTTGTCTTGCCGCCGCCCTCTAGCCCTGCAACGAGTATCAGGCCAGCGCGTTCATTAACGAACTTATGCACCTGCTCAAGCGCTTCCCCATGGAGGCCCAAGCTGGGTAGGGCAAATCCGCTATGACCCTCATGTTCGCGAGCTATACGCAGAACCAGTCGCTCGCCCTCAAGTGTAGGGAGGGCGGAAACGTGTACCGCATGACGCTCGCCGTCCTTTTCAAATTTAAATCGCCCTTCCTGGAGGGTGCTCGAGGTAGGCATAAGCTTGGCGAGCTGCTTTAACCGTTCCGTAAGGGCACCTCCTATGTGTACCGGTAAGCGCATAGCCTCATGGAGCGCGCTCCCTAGGCGATAGCGCACAATAGTTCCTGCCGTTCCTAGGTCTATATGTACGCCATTGGCGTTCGAAAGGAGTACATGGTGCAAAAACGCCTCTACTGCGTGGCCGCTACTCTCTAACACCTTGCTAAACTGCTCTTTAAGCAGCTTTTGGTAGTACAAAAGACCGTGTTTTATAGTGTGTTCGGTAGTAACCCGCAGTAAAGGTGGGTGGGTAAGGTTGAGGCTCTGTAGTACCTGAGCATCGTCGGGGTTTAACAGTGCCACCTCAAGCTTGTCGCCTGTTATGCGGTAACCCAATAGGTTGTGCTTACGCGCAATTGGCTCAGGGATTATCAACAGTGCGGCCGGATCTATGTCTTCGCGCTTAAGTGTAACGAATGGGAGCCCCAATACGCCCGCAATAGCGCGGCGCAGATCGTCGTCGGTTATGTACCCATGAGATACTAGGGCACTCCCCAACTCTCGCCCCCCATCATACTGTGAGAGCGCCTCGTCTAAGCTGCGCCTCGATATAGCGCCCGATGAGAGCAAAAAATCTGCTAACCCCACGTCATCCACCTGCATTTGACTCTATTGTAACAGAAGAGTATAGTATGAGTATCTGTAACCGCCCCGAGGGGCGGTTCGGTTTTTAAAAGGCTACAGAAAACACACATGTTTGACCTAAAAGTAATGAATTCGGTCTTGGGCGAGCTCGAAGAGGAGCGTGGTATTCCGCGTGAAAAAGTCATCGAGGCTATTGAGGCTGCCCTTGCGACCGCCTATAAGAAAGAATATGCAAAAAAGGGGCAGATAATCCGCGCACGCCTCGACATGGACACCGGTACGCCGGAGTTTGTGCAGGTAAAAGAAGTTGTGGATGAAAGCACGGTTCGTTTTGTTGAAGAGGGTGAAGAGGAAGAAGAAAAAAAAGAACCTGAACTTGATGCAGAGGGCAACCCCATTGCTGAGCTTCCCCGCTTTAACCCAGAGCAACACATCCTTCTTGCCGATGCGAAGCTTATAAAGCGTGACACCGAGGTGGGCCAGGAGCTTGTCTTCCCGCTTGAAATTAAGGGCGATTACGGCCGCATTGCTGCACAAACCGCAAAACAAGTAATTATCCAGAAGATCCGCGAGGCAGAAAAGGTTTCTGTCGTTGCCGAGTTTGGTAAACGTCAGGGCGACATCGTGTCTGGCACGGTGCAGCGCATGGAGCGTGGCAATATTTATATCGACCTTGGCCGCGCAACCGGCATCTTGCCGTACGAAGAGCAAATTCCAGGCGAACGCTACCGCCAGGGTGAGCGCATTCGCGCGCTCCTCTACCAAGTAGAAGAGTCTCCTCGCGGCATTTACCTCCGCCTCTCCCGCGCGCACCCTAACTTCCTCGCAAAATTGTTTGAAATGGAAGCGCCCGAAGCTGCACACGGCACCGTTGTCTTTAAAGCAATCGCCCGCGAAGCTGGTTCCCGCTCCAAAGTTGCTGTTGCATCAACCGATGCACACGTTGACCCGGTTGGTTCACTCGTTGGCCAGCGCGGTGTACGCGTCTCGACCGTTACCTCCGAACTCGGTGGCGAGAAGATCGACATCGTAGAGTGGTCTGAAGATACAAAACACTTTATCGAAGAGGCACTTTCCCCTGCACGTGTTGCCTCAGTAGAACTTGATGAGACAGAACACAAAGCAACTATTAAAGTAGCCGAGGACCAGCAGAGTCTTGCTATCGGCCGCGGTGGACAGAACGTCCGCCTTGCTGCAAAGCTCACCGGCTGGCGCATCGACATCCAGTCTGTTAAAGGCGAAACCGTTGCAGAAGCAACTGAGACTGGCGAGGCAAAAGAAAAGACAGTAGAATAAACTCATATGAATTTGTGGCACGATGTACCGCTCGGAAGCAATGTCCCAAATGAGATAAACGTTATTGTTGAGATCCCCAAGGGTTCACACAATAAATACGAAGTAGATAAAGATACGGGCATGATCAAGCTCGACCGCGCCAATTACTCTGACGCGGCATTTCCGTTTGACTATGGCTTTGCGCCACAGACGTTGTGGGAAGATGGCGACCCGCTCGATGTTATTGTGCTTAGCACCTATGCACTCCATCCGGGTATTTTGGTTGCAGTTCGCCCAGTTGCTGTGATGGAAATGATCGACTCAAACGAGTCTGACTACAAAGTTATCGCTGTACCGGTTGAAGACAAGCGCTGGGAGGATGTGCAAGACCTTAGCGACATCAATAAGCACACGCTTAAAGAGTTCCAGCACTTTTTTGAAACCTACAAACTCCTTAAAGGTAAACCTGCACCTGTAGAAATCCGCGGCGTTAAAGGCAAGGCGGAAGCAATCGAAGCCGTAAAAAAATCTATAGAGATCTACAAGGATAAGTTTGGTAAGTAAGTTACAATAGCAATATGGAAAACCCTCCCCAAGAAGAACAGAAGCAAGAACACGGGGTTGGGCCCATAGCGGGAGTGATTATTATCGTTGCCATCATGCTGATTGGTGGTGTGTACTTCCTTCTGATGGAAACAAACAAGGAAGTGCCGACACCTTCGACAGAGGAGACAAACGGGCAGTAATTGTGCTACACTCGCCCTCGTGAAATTTGAAGCGATAACCAAGGCGTTTACTAAGAAAGACCTCCCTCACTCGGAGGTCGAACTTGTTGGCGAAGTGCCTTTTGACGCCATCTTGCCGTATCACGCTCACGCCCTCGAAGATATCGCTAAAGAACTAGAGGTGCCCGGCTTTCGCAAGGGCCACGTCCCTCAGGACATGGTACTTAAACGCGTGGGTGAAGTAGCCATACTCGAAGAAGCGGTGGAACATTTTGTCCGCGACTTTTACCCAGAGCTTGTCGAAACGCATCAGCTCGATGTAGTAGGTCGCCCCAACATCGCAATCACTAAGCTTGCTCCGGGAAATCCGATAGGGCTTACGTTTAAAGCTGCACTCTACCCTGAAGTAACGCTCCCAAAAAATTGGAAGGACATTGCACAAAAAATCCCGCTTGAGCCTGCAGAGGATGCCACCGACGAAGAAGTTGCCAAAACCCTTGAGCAACTGCGTCAGAGCCGCAAAACAGGTGACGTAGTACCCGAGCTAAATGATGAGTTTGCTAAGAGCATTGGCGCGTTTGAAAGTTTGGATGCGCTCAAAGAGCAAATGAAAAAAGGCATTGGAGAAGAAAAGGTTCGCGCCGCACGCGACAAACGCCGCGGCAACATCATCGATGCACTGCTTGAGAAAACTAAACTGGAAGTACCGCGCATCTTTGTAGAGGCAGAACTCGATAAGATCATCTCACAGATGCAAGAAGATGTGGTGCGTTTTGGTGTTACATACGAAGACTACCTCAAACAGATAAATAAAACGGTGGAGCAGCTGCGCGAAGAGTTTCGTGAGCAAGCCTCAAAGCGCGCCAAGTTACAGCTAACACTCAACAAGATAGCCGCGGACGAAAAAATTGAGCCTGAGGCAGAAGCGGTAGAACACGAAATGCAGCATGCTATCTCCCACTTCCCCGATGCGCGCCCTGAACTCGTAAAAATCCATATTGAAACTGTTCTCCGAAACGAAAAAACACTGCAGCTGCTCGAAAAATCAGAAGAGACTAAGTAAAAGAAAACCGCCCGACATCGTGAGATGCGGGCGGTTTGAGCAATCCGAAGATCGCTCAGATCTAGGAGACCTTGGTGGCGGCCTCGAGACGGTCGAAGGCTTCTTTCGAAACCCCGAGGGTCTGAAAGAAGTAGTAAGGGTCGGGTTGATCAGCTGCCACTTGGACAGCATGCTCGACCCCATTACGAGCGCGCTTTTCAGCACGCTGCGCCGACAGCCCTTTGGCCAAAAAGGAAGTTTGCGCTTCCTTAACAACCTGCTCATAAGCCTCATCCATGAAGAATCTCCTGGTGTGCCGTTCGCTTAGTGCGATTGGCTATGTAAGAACAATGAGCACATGCCCTGGACTGTAAATTATCCGCTTGAAGTTATGGTGCGTCAAGAGTATACTCTCCCCATGCAAAACAACGATATACGCAACCAGCTTGTACCGATGGTGATCGAAAAGAGCCCGTACGGTGAGCGCGCATTCGACATTTACTCTCGCCTTCTCAAAGAGCGAATCATTTTTCTTGGCGGCCCAATCGAGGATCACACCGCGAACCTGGTTATCGCCCAGCTTCTCTTTTTGGCATCAGAAGACCCTAAAAAAGACATCCAAATTTACATCAACTCCCCTGGCGGAAGCGTTACAGCTACGCTTGCTATGCTCGACACCATGAACCACATCAAACCGGATGTTGCGACCGTCTGCGTAGGCATTGCCGCATCCGGTGCAGCCATCATGCTCGCAGGAGGTGCCAAGGGTAAGCGCTTCGCGCTTCCTAATGCCGAAGTGATGATCCACCAGCCATGGGGCGGCGCACAAGGCCAAGCTACAGACATCGAGATTACCGCAAAGCACATCATTGCCACCCGCGAGCGCCTGAACAAAATCTTGGCAAAGGCAACGGGCCAAAACCTCGAAAAGATCGAGAAAGACGTCGAGCGCGACTACTTCATGAGCGCTGAAGAGGCTAAAAAGTACGGTGTCATAGACGACATTTTCTCCCACCAAGGAGGTAAGAAATAGCACTTCTCCCCAACCGTTCTCTCAAGCGCCGCACACCCTTGCGGCGCTTGCACTTTGCTGGTATTGTTTGGCTGTGCTTGTTTCCGGTTCACCCTTCAACTTACGTTTTAATTACATTTTATTCTTCCCCGGTCTGCTCTCTCCTCAACTAATGATTATTTCTGTGAAATCAGCTCACTTTGTTCGAAAAGCGCTTTAGTCACAGCAACCGTCAGTAGCGGTTTAGAGCGACACGGGTAAAAACCGTTTATGTCGCTTACATATGCATTAATACTCATGGGCCTCGCAGGCCTTCTTGGCGTTGGCGTTGGCTGGGTCTTTCGTTGGCTCTATGGCCTCTCGCAGAAAGGTTCTGTTGAAGTGCAAATTAAGCAAATCCTGCTTAACGCACGCGAAGACGCTAAACACATCACCGCAGAAGCAGAGGAAGAAGGCAAAAGGATTATCGCCCTTGCCGAAGAGTCTCTAAAGGAAAAAGAAGACAAGGTCACCCGGGCCGAGGAGCGCGTCTTTAAACGCGAAGAGTCTCTCGACAAGAAGCAGACCGAGCTCGATCGTGAAATTGAAGGCGTTAAAGCCCGCATCGAGGAAATAAAGACCATAAAAGAACGCGCCGATAACCTTATTCGTGAGCGCACAGACGAACTTGCCCGCGTAGCCGGTCTTACCAAAGAAGAGGCTAAAAACCTCCTTATGGCCGAACTTGAGCGCGAATCTGGCGAGGATATTATGGTGCGCCTTAACAAGCTCGATCGTGACGGTGCAGAAAAGCTTGAGCGCCGCGCTCGCGAAATCCTTACTACCGCTATCCACCGCCTTGGCAACTCTGTAGCCTCTGACACCATGGCAACGGCTATTACCATTCCGAACGATGACCTAAAGGGTAAAATTATCGGCAAAGAAGGCCGCAACATCAAAGCGTTTGAGCGCGCTACCGGTGTCGAAGTCATTATTGACGACACTCCCGGCTCTATCGTGCTTTCTTCGTATGATCCTATCCGCCGCGCAGTTGCTCGCGTAACCCTAGAAAACTTGATCATCGACGGCCGCATCCAGCCCGCAAAGATCGAAGAAACTGCAGAGAAGGCAAAGGCAGAAGTAAATAAAATTATTAAAGAAAAAGGCGAACAGGCCGCATTTGAGGCTGGCGTGCTTAACCTAGACCCTCGCCTGATACAGATATTGGGTCGTCTTAACTTCCGCACCTCATATGGTCAGTCCGTGCTTCAACACAGCGTCGAGATGGCTCACCTAGCCGGCATGATCGCTGAGGAACTTGGTGCTAACCCGCAAGTTGCACGTGCAGGTGCCCTTCTCCACGACATCGGCAAGGCCCTGGACCATGAAGTACAGGGTACTCACGTCGAGATCGGCCGCCGCATCCTCCAGAAGTTCAATGTTTCCGAGGAGGTTATTAAGGCTATGCAGGCTCACCATGAGGAATACCCTTACGAAACTGTCGAATCGGTCATTGTGCAGGTTGCAGACGCCATTTCAGGCGGCCGTCCAGGTGCCCGCCGCGACTCTGTAGAGAATTACCTCAAGCGCCTCTCTGATATCGAAGGTATTGCCAATTCCTTTACCGGCGTAGAGAAGTCTTACGCCATCTCAGCCGGTCGCGAAGTGCGTGTATTCGTCAAACCTGACGATATGAGCGACCTCGCCGCTCGTGATTTGGCGCGCAATATAGCCCTCCGTATCGAAAATGAGCTCAAATATCCTGGCGAAATCAAAGTAATGGTGATCCGCGAAACTCGTTCGATTGAATTCGCTCGTTAATTCGGAAACTTTTGACGGAATTGTCAAACTTTTCGTATCCCGAAGGCTCTATTGCAACGTTTTTTGAAGAGCATATACTACCTCACACAGGGCTATTCGCCATTATTCGTCAATTAATCATTAGATATGAATAAACAAGACATCGCAGAGAAGGTAAACAGTGTCCTTGGTGGCACTAAGGCCGACTCTGAGCGTGCGGTTGAAGCCATGATAGAGGCTGTCGTATCGGCGCTTACAAAGAACGAGGAAGTCTCTATCGCAGGACTTGGTATCTTTAAGACCAAGATGCGTGCTGCTCGTACAGCCCGCAACCCTCGCACTGGAGAAACCGTACAGGTACCTTCAATGCGCGTACCGAAATTCCAGCCAGCAAAGGCCCTTAAGGAAGCGGTTCGCTAATACTGATCCTCTCGAAACAAAAAATCCCCTCGTAAGGGGATTTTTTGTTTATTACTGGTATTCAGCCTTGAGTACGTCCCCTAATTCACTAAGCGGTATGGCTATATCAAATGAGCCTGCTGCGTATGCGGCAACCTGGTAGGGCGGGAAAAGGAGGTGAAGGTCAGTCTCAGTAAGGTAGAAGAATTGCAGCGCCTCAGGAGAAGGGGCGGTTCCCATACGTACAGTATCCTCCATCTCTGGGTATACTTCCCCATTTGCCCGAACCGTAAGCTCTTCAACAACTTTTTTGTAAGCTTCTTCCGAAAGTCGGGTTAGGTAGGGTGCACCTGCTGCAAATATATCTTGGAGCATGAGCTCATTCCCTGCCTCATCAAATGTAAACGTGTGATAAAAATGGTTAGGATGGGCTCCTAGTGTGTCCATATAGATGCGATAGACATAGGAGACAGTGCTTTTCCCTTGGTACTCGTCATATTCTCCACCGAGAGCATATTTCCTATCTTCTCCTAGCCCCTGTATTTCAATATCCTCAGGCGTCAGGCTTTCAAGACCACTGTCATTCTTAAACTGAGCCACAACTGCCACCAGGGCATCATGCATTGTCTGACGTGCCTTGGTATCTGCAGACTCACTGGTAAGCAGTGTAGTTGCCGGCTCCTCAACCATAATCGTGTAGTACATCTCATCCTCGTTAAGTGAAGTTGTCTGAGGAACGATAGAGTTGGTCCCCCACCCCCAAAAGCCAATAATTCCTATGGCTATGAGAGCGACTAACCCGATGAGTATCTTCATGGGGCGACTATAACACACCAAGTGCGGGATGGGAGAATCGAACTCCCAACTACAGTTTGGAAAACTGTCGTTTTACCACTAAACTAATCCCGCAAACAACGTTTAGGTTACCTGCCAACGCGCAAAAATGCCAGCAGGTAAGAGCTTACCGTCCTTTTGAGCAATGGTAAGGTCCCCATACTGGAGTACGCCGCCAAATTTAACCACAAACGGCTCAAGATTGTAGGCGAACGCCAAAGGCGAATACCCTGCCGCATAGCCATTAATGAGCATTCCCAATGGCTTTTCTGAAAGTAATTCACCGCAAAGATGCACTAGCTCAAGAAAATGTTCTTCTATCTTCCAGAGCTCATCCTTGGGACCATGCCCGAAGGCGGGTGGATCCATGAGGATAAGGTCGTAACGACTACCCCGTTTGATTTCTCTTTTAACAAATACCAATACATCATCCACTATCCAGCGAATTGGCTTTCCGGCCAACCCCGAGAGCTCTGCATTTTCTCGCGCCCACGCAACGGCGGTTTTGGAAGCATCCACATGAGTAACCTCTGCCCCAGCTTGAGCGGCTGCAAGCGAAGCACCCCCCGTGTACCCAAAAAGGTTAATTACCGATACCTGACGGTTTGCATCAGTAATTGTTTTGCGTAACCAGTCCCAATTTGGCTCTTGTTCAGGAAATAGACCCGTATGCTTAAAAGAAGTGGGCTTAATACGCACGGTAAGGCCTCCAAACGCAATGTCCCATTGCTTTGGCATATCCTTATCAACTTGCCACTCCCCCACCTTTCCTGAGCGGGTATAACGCGCGTGGGCGGAAGTCCATGCACCCCCCTCTTTTTTATCCCACAAGGCCTGCGGATCTGGCCTCGATAGCAGGTACTGTCCATACCGCTCGAGTTTTTCTTCTCCACCTGAATCAAGCAATTCATAACCTGAACTGGGGTGGGTCGTTAATATAGTTCGTTCCATTTGTATATTCTATGCTAGTCCATAGCCCATACGGGCCGTAGTATACCGGTAGTACATCTGCTTTGGGAGCAGACAGACTGGGTTCAATTCCCAGCGGCCCGATGATACAGAGAAAATCGAATAAAGGACACCTAGAGGACAATGTTCTCAAAATACTCCACTTTCCCCACCCTTGCCTCAAGGTCAAGTACAACACAGGCAAGATCTATCTGCCAATCCCTGTCCTCCCCAATTTTCCTATCCACCAGATAGGTCTGAACCACTCGACTGAGCCTTTTCATCTTACCAGGATGCAGATTCTCCTCAGGACGAATAGCCCCCACTGTTACATGTGAAATAGACTTTACCTCTATAAAACAGAGTTTTTCGCCCTTTTCAGCAACAATGTCTATCTCTCCCCACGGCTTCCAGTAATTCCTCTCTACTACCCTATACCCCCTGCGCTCGAGATACCTGCACACAACGCCTTCACCTATATCACCGAGCTTTCTTTTATCGCTGGGCATAGGCTATTTCATGTGTAACGTTTCATATGTAACGTTATGATTCAAGGTCATTAAGGACGTCCTTTATGCACATTTCCCCAGTCTTATCCACACATGTCCTAAAAAAACCCTTATTTTACAACAAACCTGTTGTCCTCCTTCAGAAAAGTCTTTTACCTGGTGCGGCCAGCGAGAATCGAACTCGCGCCTGCTCCTTGGCAAGGAGCCGTCCTACCACTAAACTATGGCCGCAAAACCACATGCTCCAGTGAACGAATTTACTGTAACACTCCCGATTATACTTACTTTTTCAAATACCGTAAGTACTTGCGCCCCCGCCAAGATTTGAACTCGGAACCTCCTGGTCCGAAGCCAGGCGCTCTATCCATTGAGCTACAGGGGCAAATTGATGCGTGATAGAATTGTGCCATGCAACTTGCGCTTAGCCAAATACCCAAGGAGGTGCTGGCTATTACGGAGAAACTTGAGGCTGCAGGATATGAGGCGTGGGTAGTAGGGGGGTGCGTACGCGATTTAATCCTAAAGCGTAAACCGAACGACTGGGATATAACAACTAACGCCACCCCCGTGCAGATTCAGGGCCTATTCGAACACACCTACTACACCAACACCTTCGGTACCGTGGGCATAGTAACCGAATCGGAGGAAGAGAATTTAAAAGTGATAGAGGCAACCCCATATCGCCTAGAAGGGAAGTACAGCGACGCCCGGAGACCTGACGAGGTTACATTTAGTCAAAAGCTTGAGGATGATCTTAAGAGACGCGACTTTACCATCAACGCTATGGCCTTTAGCCCTAGTCAGAGCAAGCTTGTTGACCTTTACGACGGTATAAAGGACATAAAGGACACTATGATTCGGGCGGTAGGAGAGCCTTCTGCGCGCTTTGCAGAAGATGCTCTACGCCTAGTGCGGGCCATTCGTATTGCAGCAGAACTTAACTTTACGATCGAACCTCATACCAAGGAGGCCATGACAAAGAACGCTGCCCAGCTGGCCAAAATCTCTAAAGAGCGCATCCGAGATGAATTCGTTCGCATCATTAACTCATCAAAACCCATGAAAGCCCTGGCATTAGCCCAGAGCATGGGCTTACTGGAGTTCATTGCTCCTGAGATAGAGCAGGGGATAGGTATAGAACAGAACCAAGCGCACTCATTTGATGTCTTTGAGCACAATCTGAGATCCCTTCAGCATGCGGCCGATAAGGGCTGGACCTTTGAGGTACGCCTAGCAGCCCTGTACCACGATATAGGTAAACCTAAGACAAGGAGGTGGTCTGAGGAGAAACATGACTGGACCTTCTACGGCCACGACGTTGTTGGGGCAAAGATCGCCCAGAAAGCACTCGAAAATTTAAGGTTTTCACGTGAAATCGTGGAGAAGACTCAGAACCTTGTCCGGTGGCATATGTTTTTCTCCGATCCTGACAAAATAACTCTCTCCGCCGTTCGTAGAATCATCAAAAACGTGGGTCGTGAAAACATCGAGGATCTCGTCCAGTTGCGCATCTGCGATCGTATCGGAACCGGGAGACCAAAAGAGCAGCCATTTCGACTCCGGAAATACCAGTCAATGATTGCACAGGCACTTCGCGACCCCATTTCAGTTGGCATGCTTAACATCGATGGGAAACGAGTGATGGACGTTACACATGAGAATCCTGGTCCCCGAATTGGGTGGATCTTGCACGCACTTCTTGAGGAAGTTTTGGATGATCCTATTAAAAATACCGGCGACTATTTGGAAGAGAAGGCAAAAAAACTCTCTACTATTTCAGACGAAAAATTGAAAGCTCTTGGCGTCGAAGCAAAAGAGAAGAAAGACGAGATGGAGGAGGAGAGTATAAAAGACATACGCAAAAAGTACTTTGTTGACTAGGTTTTTCTGACCTTTTGTCCTTTATCCACACTTTGTCCTTTACAATGTCTTTTATAAGAATACACTAGTTGTAGTGGGTTCTTTCGTAAATAGATTTAGTAACCATTTAGCCCTGGTGGTTCATTAGATCAAACTCGAGTTAGTGCGTTACGTTCTAACTTAATTTCATTTGGTGAGTACGGAAATCCCGCACTCATAAGTATTGTGGATACGCCGGTACTTTAACCTTGTTCGCCGAAATTTTGTTTGAAGATACCAACGCACACCCCCCGTCACCTCCGTGACGGGGTTTTGTTTTGCTCAAAACTCCAACGTAACAGGGCAGTGATCAGAACCCATAACCTGGGGCAAAATTTCTGCTTTTTTGACTCGATTTTTTAACGATTTTGAAACAAAAAAATAATCTATACGCCACCCCACATTTCGCGCCCGGGAGTTGGCAAAGTGGCTCCACCAACTGTAATGACCATTGCCTTTAGTAAAGAGCCTGAAGGTGTCCAAAAACCCTGCCTCGAGCATATTATCGACACCCTCACGTTCTTCTTGGGTAAAGCCCTTTTTACCCACATTGGGTTTAGGATTGGCTAGGTCGTCAGAGGTATGAGCGACATTCAGGTCCCCGGCAAAGATTACCGGCTTTTCCTCCTCAAGCTGCTTCATGTAAGCAAGAAATGCCGGATCCCAGTGCTTATGACGCAAGGTGAGGCGCGAGAGGTCATCTTTAGCGTTGGGAGTATAGACGCTTACCAAAAAGAATTCGGGCATCTCAAGCGTAGTAATACGACCTTCTGAGTTAGGATCGCCATAGCCATCGTCTGATAGTTTGTAACGCTTAGCGATATCTTCGGGTAGTCCTAGGAGTACTCTGAGCGGCTTGTGCTTGGTGAATATAGCTGTTCCACTGTACCCCTTCTTTTCAGCCGAATTCCAATATTCCTCATAGTCGGGGAGATCCACCTCACTTTGATGCTGTTCGGCCTTGGTCTCCTGTAGGAGCAGGAAGTCGGGCCGATACTTCTCAACAAAAGGTACAAATAGGCCCTTCTTGTGCACTGCCCGGATGCCATTAACGTTCCACGAAATAGCCTTCATACGGCAATAATACTCTACCGACGACGTTTGCCATGAAAAGCCTTATGAACTTCCCTTAGGTGTTTGTCAGTAACGTGGGTGTATACCTGGGTTGTGGTGATATTTTGATGCCCCAAGAGAGCCTGCACGGAGCGCAAGTCAGCCCCGTTTTCAAGCAGGTCAGTAGCAAAGGAGTGCCGGATAACGTGTGGGGTAACTTTGCGGGTAATGCCTGCCTTGGTCGCATATTGCTTAATAAGGCGCTCTACTGAGCGGGGAGTGAGCCGTAAGTCCTTGGCGCTCTTAGAAGCCCGGCCCATCTGCACAAAGAGCGCTTCGTCAACGTCGCCACGCTTATCCAAGTATTCTTTTATAGCCTTTTTAGCGGCGAGGGAGAGAAAGACCACCCGAACCTTTTCACCCTTGCCCCGCACAGAAAATTCGTCCCTGGAGAGGTCTAGGTCCCTGTCTAGGCCACAAAGCTCCGATACACGGAGACCTGTCGAGAACAGGAGCTCCAAAATAGCCCTATCCCGTAACGCTTGAAGTGCCGTGCCTTTGGGGCTCTGCATAAGGCGATGTAACTCATCTTGGGAGATAAGATCGAGATCACGCCCTCCCACCTTAGCTAATTCTATGCGCTCTGGATTAAGGGATTCTATATTGCGCTTGCGCAAAAACTTAAGAAAAGCCCTAAGGGCAATAAGGTAATAATTCTGGGTCTTATGCTTCATGGTCCCCGAAACCCCTTCTTGGCGGTTTAAGTGGAGACGAAACTCACGCACGACAGTCTCTTTTATATGGCCGGGATGTGAAATCTTCGCAAATATGAAAAAACGGGTGATATAGCGGTCATAATTTTCAACCGTCTTTACGCTTCGGCCTTTTTCTATCTCTAAATACTCCAAAAACTCTACTTTAAGGCCTTTAATATCAGGAGATGCCATACGTCGCACAATAGTATAGCACCACTTGCAAAACACCCACGCCTGTGCTACAGTTTGCGTATGCTGACGAAGCGTAAGAAAGAAAAGGTGATCAAAGAGGTGGGCGTCCACGATAAGGACACCGGCTCTCCTGAGGTGCAAATTGCCATCCTTACCAAGCGTATTGATGAGCTTGCAGGTCATCTTAAGAAGCATTTGAAAGACAAGCACAGCCGTCGTGGACTTCTCCAGATGGTCGCTGATCGCCGTTCACATTTGAAGTATCTCGAAGCAAATGACAAGAAGCGCTACAATGCGATTCTTAAGAAGCTCGATTTAAAGAAGTAAGATTCTGTTTCTTTTTTCGTCGTATACTGAGCAAGAAGGCATTTTTGTTTTTGTCAGTAGCATTTCGTTTTTATTAAGTAGTTAGTTTTTATAGCCAAGCGAAGCGAACGAACAAAAGTTTACTTTTGATTCCGAGCGAGCGACGGCTATATAACAAAGTTATATGGCTATCATTAAGCATAAAAGCCAGCGTGTCGGCATTTTTATAGACACGCAAAATCTCTATCATTCCGCTAAGAACCTTTATAAAGCAAAGGTAAACTTCGGCAATGTAGTCAAAGAAGCGCTTGCGGGGCGCCAGCTCATCCGCGCCGTGGCATACGTTATCCGTACCGAAAGTGAAGATGAGAAGGGTTTCTTTGAAGCTCTTAACAAGCTTGGCATCGAAACTAAGGTGAAGGACATCCGCGTCTTTGCCGGTGGCGCTAAAAAGGCCGACTGGGATATTGGTATGGCTATAGACGCAATTGCCATGTCTGAAAAACTCGATGCAGTCGTGCTTGCGACCGGTGACGGCGACTTTGTACCGCTCGTTGAATACTTGCGCTACACGCAAGGAACCCAAGTGGAAGTGATCGCCTTTGGCCGTTCGGCCTCAGGCCAGCTCAAAGAGTCTGTCGATGACTTTATCGACATGTGCGACAATCCTAAAAACTTTCTTATCGGCTATCGCGGCGGAGGCAGGTGGATGCCAGGCTTTACAAGCGGCTCCAATGACCGCGCGCAAAGTGCCGACACCAGCCCGGAGAACACCGAGCCACCAGAAGACACCGACGGTGAAGATCCGGCAATACGAATGTCAGGAGAAGCATAAAAATACAATAAATAGCCCGGCGACCTAGCAGTTGCCGGGCTTTTTTGCTACACTTTTTTTATTACTAGTGGCCCTTGGATAAGTAGGATTCAAACTCGAGTTTGATCCCTAAAATCTGAGGGTCTAACAAAAGACCACGTCATGCAAAGCAAACGTTATTCGCTCGAGATCGGCGGGAAAACCATGACCGCTGAGTTTACTGACCTTGCCGAACAGGCAAACGGTTCGGTCATTCTGCGTTATGGAAACACCGCGGTTCTTGCAACCGCCGTAATAAGCAGCAAGACGCGCGACGACATCGATTACTTTCCGCTTACTGTCGATTACGAAGAGCGTTTTTATGCTGCGGGAAGAATTCTTGGCAGCCGCTTTATTAAGCGCGAAGGCAGGCCGAGCGAGCAGGCGATACTGTCTGGCCGCGTGGTTGATCGTACTATTCGTCCGCTATTTCCATCGCACATTCGCAATGAAATCCAAGTAGTTATTACGGTGCTCTCGCTCGATGAAGATGATCCTGACATGGTCGCAGTAAATGCGGCATCGCTTGCTATAGCAACATCTAACATTCCTTGGGACGGACCTGTAGCTGCCGTGCGCATTGGCAAACAGGGGAGCGGCGATTTTATTGTGAACCCGACCTATGCTGAACGCGCATCAGAAGCGACCACGCTCGACATTTTGGCCTGTGGCAAAGACTCCACCATTAACATGATCGAAGTGGGCGCACAGGAAACCTCCGAAGCCGAAATTGCCGAGGGCTTCAAACGCGCGGTTGAAACGCATGACAAAATCTTGGCATGGCAAAAAACGATTATAAAGGAATTGGGCAAGCCAAAACGCGACGCACAAAAGCCGGAAATTCCGGCAGCCATGAGCGCTTTGTTTGAAAAAGAAATTGCTCCTAAAGTTTCTGCTGCAGTATTTTGCAGTGTCGCGGGCAAAGATGCCATCCACGCACTACAAGACGAGTGGAAAGATAAAGTTGCTGCTGTTCCAGAACTTGCTGAGCTCGGCGGTATGGCAAAGCGACTTCTTGAAGATAAAGTTGACGCAGAGATTCATCGCGGTGCTATAGAAGACAATCGCCGCCCTGACGACCGTCCGTTTGATCAGATCCGTCCACTCTTTGCTAAGGCAGGAGGTATCTCGGACATATTGCACGGATCGGGAATCTTTTATCGCGGTGGTACGCACGTATTTTCAGCGCTCACTTTAGGTGGCCCCGGCGACAGTCAGGTTGTCGACACGATGGAGGAGCAGGATGTAAAAAAGCGCTTCATGCATCACTACAACTTCCCACCATTTTCTTCCGGTGAAACGGGGCGTATGGGTGGTGTTAATCGTCGGGCAACGGGCCACGGCGCACTCGCAGAAAAAGCACTTTCTGCAGTTATTCCTTCTGCAGAACAATTTCCGTACACGATTCGCGTGGTTTCTGAATGTTTTGCATCGAACGGCTCAACATCAATGGGCTCGGTATGCGCTTCAACACTTGCGCTCATGGACGGCGGCGTGCCGATCAAGGCGCCGGTTGCCGGCATCGCGATGGGGCTCATGACTCACAACGGTGAGAACCGCGTTCTTACTGACATTCAAGGACCAGAGGATGAGTTTGGTGGCATGGACTTTAAAGTGGCGGGGACACGCAACGGCGTGACGGCAATTCAGCTTGATATTAAACTCGATGGTATATCTGTACCGATACTAGTTGAAGCGCTTGAAGGTGCAAAGAAGGCTCGCTACCAAATTCTTGATGTTATAGAAAAAGAAATTGCGGCAGTTCGCCCGAACATCAGCTCGCGCGCGCCGGAAATTCTGACCATGAAAGTAAAACCTGACCAGATCGGTCTCGTGATCGGCGGCGGGGGCAAGACTATCAATGGCATTAAAGAGGTTTCAGGCGTAAGTGACATCACTATAGAAGACGATGGCTCAATCTATATAACTGGCCAGGGCGGCTCCGCTCAAAAAGCAAAAGTCATGATCGAAGGCTTAGTTAAGGAATACAAAGCGGGGGAGGTGTATGAAGGGGAGGTTACCCGCATGATGGACTTCGGCGCCTTTGTACGGATTGGGCCCGGCAAAGATGCTGAGGGTTTAGTACACGTATCTGAAGTGGCACCATTCCGTATCGACAAAGTAGCCGACGCCCTCAAGATAGGGGACAAAGTACGGGTTATGATTAAAGAGATAGACGAAAAGGGCAGGATCAACCTTTCTATCAAAGCAATCGATCCTGACTTTGCGTCTCGTAAAGGCCTCACGCCCTCGCAAAACAATGCCCCCACCAGAACAGAACGCCCCCCAAGACGGGAATAACCCCCCGCAAAAACCCGGAGAGATAAACCTCGACGCCATTCTCCTACCTAAAAAGGGTCCTGCTCCAAGCACCGAGCGCATAAATGCTGGTGCACTTCTTCAGCAGGAGCAAAACGCAACACTCCCAAGACCAGAAGCTGCTGTACCGCAGGCACCATCCGCACCCCCTCAGCCACGTTCTATTGTTCAGCCGCTCCAAACCTACAAAGGAGACATCGAAAGCCTCATACAAGACAAGAACGTCTCTATGGTGAGCATAGCGGCGGCCGAAGCAGAAAAACGGGCACAAACTAACATTGAAGAGGTTCCTGTTGAAAAAGGACCGTCACCTATCTTCGTTTTCTTTCGTCGCAGCCTAATGCTTATAGGAGGTTTGGCCCTTACCGCGGCCGCTATTGGGTTGGGCTTCTATGTATATGTGCAATTTACCGCTACGGTAGACATACCTCAAGACACGCCTGCACCATTCATAACAGTTGATAAAACTACTGTCGTAGCAGTACCCCAGGAAACACTCACGCGCGTTCTACTTATGCAGGAAATCGAACAGGCTCGGCAAGGAACCAGCGTGCCGCTCGGCCTCATAGAGCGCATACTTCCTGCAGCAACCGTCCCAAACGCTGAGGGGCAGGACACCCTAACTGCTATTCCTGCCGGACTCTTTGTTCCCACCATAGCCCCCCTGGTCCCCGAGGAGCTCGTGCGTACGCTTACGAAAGAATTTTTGCTCGGTATCCATGTGTTTGATGGCCCGCAGGCATTTATGATTCTGCACACTGACTCATATGACCAGGCCTTTGCTGCTATGCTCATTTGGGAAAACTCTATGCGAAATGAGCTGCTTCCTTTCTTTGGTCGCATACCTCGGCCACGCACTCAGTCTATAAGCTCTGCAACCTCAACGGCTACCTCAACACCGCAGGTACGTGCTGACTTTATAGATAAAATTGTTGAAAACCGTGATACTCGCGCTATTGTCAACGACGTAGGGGACATCTTGCTGCTGTGGACATTCCTTGACCGCAACACGCTCATTATTACCACCAACGAATATACGCTCCGCGAAATTATTTCACGCCTGAGCGCACCCGTGACGCCCGGACTTTGAGGCAGTACAATTAGGATATGAATACTGAACAATTTAAACAGAAATTACAGAGTGAGCTACAGACTGTTGAACAGGAACTTCGCACCGTTGCTACCCAAAATCCAAAAAATCCGCAGGACTGGGAAGCCAGCGAAACAAAAATGGACGTGATGAGTGCTGCCGCCGACCCGAACGAAGCTGCAGACAAGCAGGAAGAGTATATTGAAAATCGCGCCATCACCGACCAGCTTGAGATTCGCTACAACAATATTAAGCGCGCACTTTCTAAAATAGAAGAGGGAACGTACGGCACCTGCGAAGTATCAGGCGAACCCATTGAGGAAGATCGCCTGGAGGTAAACCCTGCCGCCCGTACGTGTAAAGAGCATATGGAAAAAGAAACAGAGCTTTTGTAGAGCATGCACTACGCGCGAGTGTTTGGTGCACAAACCTCACTCCTTACCCCGCACATTGTCTCAGTTGAGACGGACCTTTCGCGTGGCCTACATTCTTTTTCGGTCGTTGGCTTGCCAGACAAAGCGGTAGAGGAGTCGCGTGACCGGGTTGCAGCAGCTATAAAACACGCAGGCTTTGAATCGCCAAAAAGCCGCAATCAGAAAATTGTCATATCGCTTGCACCCGCGGACCTTAAAAAAGAAGGGCCGCTTTTTGATTTACCTATTGCCCTCTCGTACTTGCTTGCTGCGGATGATATACGGTTTGACCCAGACGACACCGTATTTATTGGAGAACTTTCGCTCGATGGAACGCTTCGCGGAGTGCCGGGCGTATTGCCGCTTGTATACGAGGCAAAGCGCAAAGGCAAAAAGGCCGTATTTGTGCCTAAAGAAAATGAACGGGAGGCGGCATTAGTACCAGGCATAACCATATTTGCAGCGCACAACCTCGCGGAGGTATTAGAGCATCTCAACACCAAAACTCCGCGCGAAGAAAAAGGGAGGGCGCGTAAAAAGATTGTACCTACGCCTCAAACCACGCTTGAGCAAAAAGATATAGAAACACAGTTTTCATTTGAAGATATCCGGGGCCAGGAGTCGGCAAAACGTGCCGCGATCATTGCTGCCGCAGGCGGACACAACTTAGGACTCTTTGGCCCACCTGGTACTGGTAAAACGATGCTGGCGCGAGCGCTTGCCTCAATTTTGCCACCACTTTCCTTCGACGAACTTATCGAAGTAAATAGCATTTACTCAGTCGCAGGCCTGCTTCGCGGGGAACTCCTTACTATGCCGCCAATACGCAGCCCGCATCACACGGCGTCATACGTTTCTATTGTTGGCGGGGGAGCAACGCCACGGCCAGGAGAAGCGACCCTCGCGCATCGCGGGGTTCTTTTTCTTGATGAATTTCCAGAATTTGAACGTCGTGTCATTGAAGCGCTACGCCAGCCGCTTGAAGACCGAATGGTTTCTGTCTCACGGGCGCGTGGCACCGCACTTTTCCCCGCTCGCTTTACCCTGGTTGCTGCTATGAACCCGTGCCCATGCGGCAATTGGGGCCATCCGGAAACCGCGTGCGTATGCACGCCCGGGAGTCTTGAGAGGTACCGCCGCAAATTATCTGGCCCCATTGTCGATCGTATTGATCTGTGGATGGTAATGGGCCCTGTCATACTCTCTGATCTTGGCAAACGCAGCAAAGAGGGTACAGAAACCGTACGTGCTCGCGCTGCGGTACGCAAAGCACGCGACGCGCAAGAGAAGCGTTATAAAAAAGTGGGGAAGACTAACAGCGACCTTAGCCCT
>JAGOUZ010000002.1:20264-123250 GCA_018060985.1 Minisyncoccota bacterium | reverse complement strand
GCTCCTCGCCCATAAAGTGCTTCGTACCAAGACCGTTGCAGGCCGGGCAGGCACCATACGGAGAGTTAAATGAGAAGAGGCGTGGCTCTACTTCAGGGAATGAGAATCCATCGTACGGACACATAAACTTTGCAGAAATAAGCCGCTCGCCATGAGCATCTTCTACTTTTACCAAGCCATCGCTTTCGGTAAGCGCTCTTTCCACCGCTTCGCTCAAGCGCTCTAGGGCGCCGCTCTGCTTTTTGGCAAAGTCACCTGCCAAAATTTCGTCCACCATCACGTCTATATCGTGCTTTTTATACTTTGAGAGTATGATCTGCGACCGTAGCGACTTGAGTTCGCCATCTATTTTTGCCTTTTCATACCCCTTTCCGAGCAAATCGTAAAGCAGCTGGTAGTACTCTCCTTTGCGACCAACAACCACCGGCGAGAAAATCTTGACCGTGTCTTCGTTAATATCAACACCCATTACTTTCTTTACCTTTTTGGGTGCATGTTTAGATACACCCTCAACGACACTTTGGATAATCTCCTCGTTTGAAAGCTTTTTGATCTCGCGGCCACAGGTTGGACAGTGGGGCTTACCTACGCGCGCATACAAAATACGCATATAGTCATAAATTTCGGTAATAGTTGCCACAGTCGAGCGCGGATTGTTAGAGCGGGACTTTTGGTCGATAGAAATAGCAGGAGAAAGGCCGGTGATCTCTTCTACATCCGGCTTTTGCATCTGGCGCAAGAACTGACGCGCGTAGGCAGAAAGACTTTCTACATAGCGGCGCTGACCTTCGGCAAAAATAGTATCAAATGCCAAAGACGACTTACCGCTGCCGGAAAGCCCTGTAAATATGACCATCTTGCCTCGCGGGATCGTGAGACTGACGTTCTTTAGATTGTGGGTTTTAGCCCCTTTTATATGAATGCTTTCTTCCATATGTTTGATACACAACTTCCCTAGGTACGCGAACTGCCCCCGAGGCTGCTCCTAGGGGGTACCTATACACAAGTTTATTATACCATATTACTTTTTTCTTGGCTTCTTTGGCTTGCCTTCGCTGCCCTGCCCGCTTAGGGCAAAGATTTCATCGCGGATAAGCGCCGCTGTTTCGAAATCTAGGTTTTTAACCGCCTCTGCCATTTCTGCGCGTTTTGCGGTAATAAATTTGCGTGGATCTTTTTTGTATTCACTCTTCTCGAGCACCATTAGCTGGTTTACCGCCTTGCCATGCTCGCTGCGCAGCTCTTCGGTAATATCTTTAATCGCTTTTTTGATAGTTACCGGTGTGATGTTGTGCTTTTTGTTGTGAGCAACCTGCACCGCGCGGCGGCGATTGGTCTCATCAATGGCTTTTATAAGATTCGGGGTCATCTCGTCGGCATACAGTATGACGCGCCCTTCAATGTTGCGCGCCGCGCGGCCAATAGTTTGGATGAGAGATGTCTCTGAGCGCAAAAAGCCCGATTTGTCGGCATCTAAAATAGCTACCAGCTGTACTTCCGGCAGGTCGAGGCCCTCGCGCAGGAGGTTAACACCCACCAGTACGTCATAGACGCCCTTACGCAAGTCAGTAAGTGTTGTAATGCGGTCGAGCGTTTCTACATCACTGTGCAGGTAGGCTGCTTTTATTTTCTTATCTTTAAGAAACTCGGAGAGGTCTTCGGCCATTTTTTTGGTAAGAGTTGTTACCATCACGCGACCCTTGTTCTCAACTACCTTGTCTACCTCTTCTAAAAAGTCTTGCACCTGTCCCTTATCGCCCTGGATGCCAGTTACGGGGCGCACCACAATTTCTGGGTCAACGAGGCCCGTTGGGCGGATAATCTGCTCGACAATATTCTTACCCGAATGCGTTTTCTCGTAGGTACTTGGGGTGGCAGAGGTATAGATGACCTGCCCGACCCGCTTTGCAAACTCTTCAAACATCAGGGGGCGGTTATCGACGGCTGATGGCAAACGAAAGCCGAAGTCCACCAATGTTTCTTTACGAGCACGGTCGCCGGCATACATGGCGCCAATTTGTGGCACGGTTACGTGACTCTCGTCTATAACGGTCAGAAAGTCTTTAGGAAAGTAATCTAAGAGCGTGTACGGCGGTTCGCCCGGTTTGCGACCGTCGAAGTGGCGGGAATAGTTTTCGATACCATTGCAGTAGCCAATTTCTTTAATGAGCGCGAGGTCGTGGTTAGTGCGGCGTTTAATGCGCTCTGCCTCAAGGAGCTTGCCTTGCCGCTCAAACTTGGCGAGCTGCTCCTTAAGTTCTTCTTTAATTTGTGCCACTGCGCGCGAAGTCTCCTGCTCAGGAGTCACGTAGTGCTTGGTTGGAAAGACAAAAACGGATTGTACACTCTCCTTTTCCGCGCGCGTAATAGGATCGATCACTCGCACCTGCTCTACACTTGTAGCGCCAAACTCTACGCGATAAATAGCCCGCTCATGCGTGGGCATAATTTCAATAGCATTGCCAATAGCGCGGAAGGTGCCGGGCGTAAGGTCTGCTGGAGTACGCTCAAAATAAATACCAATAAGCTCACGGATAAGTTCGGCACGGTTTTTCGTAACCCCTGGTCCTATCTCAATAAGCGCTTGTTTATATTCGTCCGGCGAACCAAGGCCGTAAATACAGGAGACGGAGGCAACAATGATCACATCGCTGCGCGTAAGCAGCGCTTGTGTCGAGGCATGACGCAAGCGCTCGATCTCTTCGTTGATTTGCGCCTCTTTTTCTATATACGTGTCGCTATGCGGAATGTACGCCTCTGGCTGGTAGTAATCGTAATACGAAACAAAATAGTGCACCGCCGCATCAGGAAAAAATTCGCGATACTCCTGCGCGAGCTGCGCCGCAAGCGTCTTGTTGTGCGCAATAACGAGAGTCGGTTCATTGACCGCCTCGATGACGTTGGCAATCGTAAAAGTCTTGCCCGAGCCAGTTACACCGAGGAGTGTTTGGTGTTGCTCCCCCTTTTTAAGTCCAGCCACCAGGCTTTCTATAGCCTTAGGCTGGTCGCCTGCGGGTTTGTATGCAGATTTGATCTTAAAGGCAGCCATCTACCAACTGTAGCAAATTTAAAGAAAATCGGCGCCCCGTGGGGCGCCGATCATTGTCGTTCACGAACGAAGCATGGCAAGGACCTCGTGAGGCGTGGGAGCAACGGCTCCGCGCCTGCTTGCCACCACAGCTCCGGCGGCATTCGCCAGTTCTGCGGCCTCAATAGGGTCTGCGCCGCAAAGCATGGCAAGAAGGATCACCGCCGATACCGTGTCGCCACATCCGGAAGCATCCTTCATCTCGATTTTGTGGCGCTGAGGGACGAGCTCGGCCATTTTACGCCGATGGCCGACATATATGCCCTGATCGCCTGCGGTCAGAAACACCAAGGCAGAGAACTTCCTGCACAGGTCATAGGCGACATCTTCAAGTGGATACGTATCGCCTTGTACTCCCACAAACGCACGGGCCTCTTCCGCATTTGGCGAGAGCATATCTACGCCCTTGAACCACTCAGCGTTCTGCGGCTTTACGTCTGCCAGTACCGGCAACCTGCGTCGATGAGCCAGCTGTTTGATCGAGCCCACCAATTCATGCGTGAGAGTATTTTTGTTGTAGTCGGAAACAAGTACCCCGTCCACTCCCTCCATCGCTGCGGGGAGATCCCGAATGAGTGTTTCGACTGTCTGCTTCTGCATTACCTTTTTATTGTTGCGGTCAACCCGTAGCAGAAGCGAAGGGCCGCTTACGAATCGGGTCTTGGCAGTCGTGTCGTATTCTGGATCCTGTCGCAAAAATGTCGCGTCGTATCCTTCTTGATGGGCAGCTTCGATGAGTTTTTTAGCCTGCTCATCGACACCAACCACGCTCATGATGACCGCCTTTGCCCCAAGCTGAATCAAGTTTTTGGCAACATTGCCAGCTCCGCCTGTAGCGAAACGCTCGACCACATCTTCAAGCACAAGGGCGGCACCCTCTGGGCTCACTCGTTTGACCTTCCCTTCGCAGTATTCGTCGAGCATGATGTCGCCGATGACCAGAACTTTCTTGGTCTGAAAGCTGCGGAGTAAGGCAGCCAATCGTTTGTAATTACTGTTAGCGGGCATTGGCCCACCTCCTTTCTATGTGTTGAATGTTCTGGACTGCAAAGAGCCTATCACATTTTGTACTTCGTCATAAATTCGCTGCGGAACTGCTCAAAACTTCCGTCTACTATAGATTCGCGAATCTCTTTGGTAAGGTTAGCCAAAAAGAATAAGTTATGCTGACTCGCAAGTATAGGGCCCAGCATTTCTTTGCATCTAAATAAGTGCGCAATATATGCGCGGGTGTAGCTTTTACACACCGGACACGAACACTCGGGGTCGAGCGGCGTAAAATCGTTTTTATATTCTGCATTAGGGATCTGGATTTTACCTGCGCGGGTAAAAATGCCGCCCGTGCGACCATTCCTTGTTGGCAGCACACAGTCAAAGGTGTCGCAGCCAGCCGCAGCTCCAATAAACAAATCCTCCGGCTCGCCGATGCCAAGCAGATGCCGTGGTTTTTCTTTCGGAAGTTCAGTTGTAACTTTGTCTAAAATGCCAAGGAGATCGTGCTTGCTAAACGAACCCCCAATACCAAAGCCATCGAAGTCCATGCTCGCTATTTCTTTAGCGCTTTCTATACGCAAGTCTTCAAACCGGCCCCCTTGTACGATGCCATAGATCCCCTGCTCGCCGTTTTTCTTAACATTTTGACGGTGCGCTTTAAGGCTCCTTGATGCCCAACGGTGGGTACGATCCATCGCCTCTTTCTGATACTCATGATCAGCAGCCGGCGAAGTGCACTCATCGAATGCAAAAATAATATCCGCGCCAAGCCCGTGCTGGATTTCTATGGAGCGCTCGGGCGTAAAGCGATGCAGTGTGCCGTCTATGTGCGACGTAAAAGAAACCCCTTCTTCGTCGACAATGGCTAACTTGCCATGACTCGTTGCCAAATCTTCGTCCCACACAGCCGGAGCAGAATTTTTCTTGAAAGCGTTTCCTTCTTTCCCTCCAGCTTGAGAGGAAGATTCTGCGGAGGCTTCCTCTGGAAGAAACTTAGAAAGTTTTTTTCCGAATCCTTCTCCCAAACTAAATACTTGGAATCCGCCCGAGTCGGTCATCGTGGGACCCTTAAATTGCATGAACTTCCCCACACCACCTGCCTGCTCAACGAGTTTTTCGCCAGGCGAAAGGTAAAGGTGATACGTGTTGGCAATAATGGTTTGTATACCGAGCTCCGGCAGACGGGCGGCTTCTACCCCCTTAACATTTGCCTTGGTAGCCACGGCCGTAAACGCAGGCGTTTTAATCTCGCCATGAGGCGTCTTTATAGTGCCAGCACGGGCTAGTGAGCCGGGCAGCTCACGCTCTATCTCAAACGAAATTGGACGCATCAGGAGAGCCTAGCGTTATTGACCCACAATATCAACCAACTCAACTTCAAAGGTAAGAGTGGCATTTCCTGGTATCGGTCCGTAACCGGTTGGTCCATAGGCCAAGTCTGACGGAACAATGAGAAGGCGTTTGCCCCCCACCTTCATACCCTGGAGTCCCTGGTCCCACCCGGGGATCACTTCGCCGCCGCCAAGCGTAAAGGTATATGGCGATCCTCCTACCGAGGTATCAAATACGGTGCCGTCAGAAAGTTTACCGATATAGTGCACCACGAGCTGGTCACCTACTTGGGCTTCCTCTCCAACACCAATTACCTCATCCTGGACAACAAGTTGACCGCTTGCGCCCTGTAACCCTCCGCCGAGACCACTTTCTACTGCAGCAAACGGATTACCGTATACAAAAAATAATGCGACGACGACAAGACCTGCTCCTACCGCTATAGCCCGGGTGAGGGTTGCTTTACTCATAACGCCAAGATACAGCTCGACGAGGGCTCCCGCAAGCAATACTATGGGGATATGATTGAGAAGTATTTTAAGCACCAGCGCACAGAATACTATTGCGGTCCCGCGATTTTGCAGATAGTTCTGGCAGCTTTTGGCATCCGGAAAACACAACGGGAACTTGCCCGCTTAGCAAAAACCGATAAAGAATTTGGACGAGCCTCAGGTAAAGAAACCGGGACGTCCATTACCAACATGCTGCGCGTACTGCGCTCTTTTGGCTTACACGTTGATGCTGGCAATAACATGACTATCGTCCAACTAGAGCGCGCCCTCGCGCAACATAAAATCCCGATTGTTTGTTTTACAGAACGACAGGAAAATTGGGGCCACTACTCACTCGTTAGCGGCTTTAAAAATGGCTATATCAAATTACTCGACCCTGCAGAACCCCAAGGCAAAGGAAAGCCTATGACCGTTGCAGAATTTAAGACTCGGTGGAGAGATCCTTTACACACCAAGACGGTGCAGTGGGCCGCGTTTGTAAGCGCACCTAAATCTCTTCAGTAAGCGTAGTTGCCCCCTCCTCTCCTACTAATACGGAGTTGCCAGCGGCATTAAATATACTTGCTGTTTGTGTCAGCTCGGGAGTTGGTGCCATTACAGTCATATTGAGTGCGAGGAAGCTCAAGGCAATGAGTGCAACTACCGAGCCGCCTGCGAGCATCTCAACTGGCTGTATCTGAATCTGAGCAAAAAATGTTACGCCAAGGAGCATAATGAGAACTGACACAACGCCCCCAAGCACATACAAGGCACTTGATGAGGGTTCTGTGCCGAGCCTTACGACACTCCGTATAAGCGAATCGCCTATCTGCTGCGAGCCGACAGCGGCAAGTAATTGAGCCCCGGAGTCTCCTTCAGGTCCTAATACGACCGGGGGCGGCAGTGGCGCTGGAGTTCCGTAGGGCCGGGCAAAGTACTGCACAACAAAGGTTGCTGGTGCTCCCTGATATATACCGTCGGCGACACCGACACCAATCTCTGTATATCCGGCTTTAACAATATTTGCGCGGTGACCCGGGCTAGCCATCCACGCACGCACGACGTTCGACGATTCATTAAAACGTACAGCCAAGTTCTCTCCGGCCGAGGCATACACATAGCCCGCCTCGCGTATCCACGCCCAAGGTTCTTTACCGTCCGGACCACTATGCGAGAAGTAGCCAAGTAGAGCCATGTCCTCCGCTTTAGCCTGCGCAGCATCAGTAAGAAGCTGATTTTGTGTCACCAACGGCAAGTTGTTGTGATTACGTTCTGTATTGGTAAGTGCCACCACCTCAAGAGGAAGAACGGCTGCCAAATAATTGCGAGCTGACTCGTGGGATAGCACATTGATAACTAGCACCGCCTCAGCCGTAAGAGTGACCGTTAAGAAAAAAAGGAGCCACTGCTTGCGTAGCAGATAGGGCCTATAGGCATTGTGGCGTGAAGGCACGACATAGCTGTGCAGTTTTTTATAAAGTATATGCAAAAAACTGCGGATAAATCGCATGCTACAATCGTACCATGCAGATTATAAGGATATTGACTCTGTTCACATTGCTTATCCCCTCTCTCACGTTTGCGGCAGGGTTCGCAAAAGAGTCTTTGTTTCTTTCAAAATCGCCTGTTACCGAGGGCGACACAGTATTTATCCACGCTATCGTCGCCAACGACTCGGCTACTGCGTTTTCCGGTGATGTTATTTTTGAAGATAGCGAGACCAAGATTGGTACTGTCGCCGTTTCTATAGCTGCAGGCGGTGCAGAAACCGCTTCGCTGTCGTGGAAGCCTACTTCGGGCTCTCATCCTATTGTTGCCGAGCTCACGGCCAAAGATGGCACTGTAGTAGAAAAACTTTCAGCCACCTTTACGATACAAGCAAAACAAAAGCCGGAAGATAAAACTGCCGCCACCTCTTCTACCACGGTGCAGTCATCTGACACCGTTAAAGAAGCTATTGCCGGCATTTCGCCCGATCTCGCCAACGCTGCAGAGCCAGTATTTGCAACCATAGATTCTCTCCGCCAAAAAGGCGCCGACGCCCTCGACAAAGGTATCGAGTGGGCAAAGACTCCCGAGGGCGGGATCCCGAGCTCGAGCACCGGGATTGGCGGTACAGTACTCGGCGTAGTAAAGACTTTCTCGACCTACGGAATGGAGCTCTTGCGATTTATTATAGGTAACGCCGGAATCTTCTACCCAGCGCTCGCTATCTCCTTCCTCTACGCGCTATGGAGAACATTTAAACGCTTCCGCCGACCAAGCTACGAAGGCTAACTTATTTGGTTTTTTTGTAGTGCCACAGAGCAAGACTAAACAAGCCGAGCGTTACTGCTGCCGAAAGTAGGCAGTACTGACAAAATGCGCCAATTATTGTCGCCTGAATATAGATAAACGCTGCCGAACAAAGCAGACCGACGCCTGCATACACCAATGTTCCGATACGAAGGGCTTTTGAGCGTGGATCCATGACAAGAAGTGCGACAAGTCCGAACATGTACACGTAGTACACGAGACCCCAGTAGGAAAGCGGAACGCCCAAGAAATTTGATAGTGGATGTGCCAGCACTGCATCACAACCCTTGAGCAAACACGAAGGGGTCGTATTCATAAACTTGTTGTACGCAAGATAGAGCGTATCGGCGATACCTATAAGCGTCAGTGATACAAGGTAAAAAGGTGCGAGTGACATAGGTTAGATAAATTGTACTGATTCTATAATCGGGTCGAAGTCTTGGCGGTTTTTGTCGTCTTCTGCAATCCAGTCAGCTAAGAACATGTAGATCTTACTGTTATGCGACACCACCAACACATCGGTGGAATACAACCCTGAGTAAATATATCCAAACGCCGGCTGGCCACCAATCGTAGTAGTGGCAAAAGTGGTATTTGTTGAAAATCCGTAGTTTGAGAACCGCGAACCTTTAATCCACTCCTCTGCGGTAATATTTGTTGGATTAGGAAAAATCTGGATTGCAATGGTCGGAGGCCCCTCGGATGCGCCATTTTCTATTGCAGACTTAAGAATTTCCTTATCGATCAGCGTAATGGCTGTCCATTCATCGGCCTCATTTTTGAGAGGAAATTCTTTTAGTTCGTAATTTGCCGGATACACAAAAGCCAGATGGTGCTCCAGTGAACCATAGGCGGTTACTTCCGGACCTGTATCGTCTACTGGAGTTCCTGTCGCAATAGGATTAGGAACGATGCCCGTTACCCCCAAGATTACGAGAATACCTAGTGCCACCGCTCCAAGAATTAAGCCTTTTTTGAGATTCATATTTTTTATACTATCACAAAGTCTCCCCCTAGAACTCCCGTTCGCTTTCGCGCCGTCGGACCTCACGCTCATTCATGCCAAAGTAGTGTGCTATCTCATGCCAGATAGTGTCGCGAATAACATTACGTAACTTCTCTTCCCCGCCGCCAAGCTCATTCGCGGCGATCTCTATCGGTAGCTGGTACAGCGTGATGGTGTCCGGCAAGGTTGCCCCAACCCCGTACCCCTCGCCGCGCACTGTGTGTGGAATGCCATGATACCGGCCGAGCAACGTGTCACCCGGACCTAATCCCTCTTCCTCGCGTACGGCAAGCGAAGGCTGGTCTTCAATTAAGAACGCAACATTCTGTATCTTGCAGCGAAATTTCTCTGGAATAGCATTTGGGAATTCCTCAACTACAAGTTTGTGAAAGTCATTACGATCCATTAAGAAGATTCTTAAACTTTTCCTGCACTTTGTCGAGCTTTGGCTCTATAACCACCTGGCAGTACCCTGCTGTCTTATGATGTTCGTAATATTTTTTGTGATAATCTTCGGCTGGCCAAAACGTCGTTAAGGGTGCAATTGTAGTAACTATAGGCTTGGTAAATCTGCCGGCAATGAGCTTTATATAGTGCTCTGCCTTCTCTTTCTGCCTCTCGGTGGTGTAAAACACCGCCGAATGATACTGCGGCCCTACATCTGCACCCTGACGGTTAGGGGTCGTAGGGTCATGAGTCTCAAAAAATACCTGCAAAATTTCTTCGAAAGAAATTTTATGCGGGTCGTACTCGATTTTAACTACTTCAATATGACCACTGTCTCCCGCCGACACCTGCTCGTAGGTTGGACGGTCAACGTGCCCGCCGGTATAGCCCGGCTCTGCTGAAATAATACCTTTGAGCATGAGGAAGACTGCCTCGGTACACCAGAAGCAGCCTCCGCCTAAAACTATTACCTCCTTCTCCATCCACCTAGTATATCGCGACTGTTAGGAAATAGGATTTTCGCCGCGAATAAGGCGCACGAGAATCATCACCACCGCAATAACAAGCAGAATATGGATAAAGCCACTAATCGTGTACGAAGACACCATACCCAAGAGCCAGAGTGCTATTAATATGACTGCGATTGTCGTTAACATAAGCAGTAATTTATACACGAGACACATGAGTAAATGATGAAGAACGAACTATTTTAATACCAATAACGCCCCGCTATGCGCGGGACGGTATTGATTCCCCTATGCCTGTCCGCCCCGCCGGCCCGCCTCGCGAGCGCGCTGCGGATTGTTAGCAAAGTTGCCTGGGTTAGTTGCCTTACCCTGGCTTCTGCCTCCTTTTGCAGCAATCCGACGACGATCTTCTTTGCTCATTGAGGCAAAGCCTCGCCCACTCTTGCGTTCAATCGCTTCGGTGATTTCAGGTGCTTCGTTGGTGGGTTCTGACCCTAGCTCGCTAGACTCTCCGTTAAGCGCCTCGTCGCGCTCTGCATCGAACTCTCGTTCTTGTGCCATATGAGTTGTCTCATTACTCTCTTACTAATTTCGACTACTTCTAGCGTACCTTAGGCATGCTGAAAGAGCGGTTAACATCACTAGTGAACCGTTCATACGTATCTTATGAAGCGCGAGAGCTTTCTGCGTGGATAGTAAGGAGTGCAAACAAGAGCGCCACTGAAAGAGGTCCTAAAAAGATTCCTGTTGCGCCAAAAAGTGCCAGACCACCGAGGACTGAGAGCAAAATAAGGAGTGGATGCAGCTGAGCGCCACGACCAACTAGTTTGGGACCAAGCATATTGTCGATAAGACCTACCGCCAGTACTGCCCATACCCCCAGCCCAATAGCCTGCGTAAGTGTTCCTGTTGCAAATAGGAAGAGTACGGCAGGCACCATAACGAGTGAGGTGCCAACGGCTGGAACAAGTGCAGAAAGCGCTGCGACGGTTCCCCACAACACAGGGTTTGGCAGCCCAAACAGCGTAAAGCCTGCAGTTGCTATAACGCCCTGAAAAGCCGCTATGAGCAGATTACCCTTAACGACCGAGTTCACCGCAAGTCCAAGCCGGCCAAATACACGTTCTTCATCTACATCGCGCAAGGGAGAGAGCTCCATAATTTTTTTCTTTAGTGCGGGACCGTCTTTAAGCAAATAGTAAAGCGCAATAAAGAAGAAAAAGAGACTCAAAATAAAGCTACTTACACCAGAAAGCACTCCCCCCAAGTTGCCAATAATAAACTCAAGACCTTGAGTTAGGTACGCATCAAGGTTTGCTGCCAATACTTCAAGATTAATATTCACGCCCGGTACAAACTGCGAAATAAGCGCGCTCACCTGCTGGCCAACACCGTAGAGTGACGCTATACCATCACCTGCCGTAAAATACACATACAGTCCGCTTGCCTCGGCCACAATCTGCGAAGCCACGAAGGAAATAGGTACCAGTACCAAAACTATAAATACAAAAATAGAACTAATAGCAGCAAGCGCAGCGCGACCACGATATGCCGTGAGGAGCCGGCGATATACAGGCTGAAGCACTACAGCAAAAATAGCCGCCATCGCGAGTGGCCCAAGAAATGGTTTAAAAATAGAAAAGGTCAGCACAAAGGCGCCAAGGAGAAGCAGGAGCAAAAAATAGGGGCGAAGCACTTCGGCTTGCATGCCCCTACTTTAGCACTCTTTTTAATCTCCGCTAGATACCCCGCTTGGTTTGTACGTCTATCACGCCCACGATGTCATATTTCTCATTTGCGGCAGGTTCTGCGAGCATGCCAGTTACTTCAATCCGGTCGCTTACGTCGAACTCCCACGGACCTGGCTCATTGAACAAATTTTTAAGTGCATAGTGACTGCCGTTGTCTGCTTTAAGGCCATAGGCGCACTCCATCGTGTGCGGACCATCGCCTTTGTGCGGCAAACATACAATGCTGCCTTTAAAGGTTACTTTGGTTCCAAAGAGTGTTGGTTCGATGCCGCCACCTGCTGCAGGATTTGTAGGATCTTCTCCCGGCGCTGCAGAAATTGCAGCAAGCACATCTGCCACTGTTTCGTTGCCAGTAAGGTCATAGTTAAGGCGGTCTGCAATATTAAGAAGCAACGTGAGCATACCCTCGTCAGAAATTGCCCGCGCCGCAGAATGCGTTTCTATCTCGCCATTGAGGTCGTACACCGCTTCCCCATTTTGATAGCGATACAAACCAATCAGCGCATCGACATTATTAAAGTCGTTTGCCGTAAGACCCGGGAACGCCTGCATAAACATAGTTGGCTCAAAACCTTCAATAGGCTGACCTACGCGGGCAATCGTACCTGCGCGCATCTGGTCTGTAAATTCCTGCACCGCCTCCTTGGAAATACTGCTATCGCCCGTGTTTGCAGCAGGCATGTTTATCGCCACATATATACCCGCCCCCAGCGCCAAAATAACCGCCCCAATACCAATAATTTTAAGCATGCTCATACAGACGTAGGTTAAACGATTTAATTACAGCTATTGTAACGCCGTATACAGCAAGGACGCCAATATAAGGTAGGTGGCCAGCGTAACGCCATGCGATTGGGAGAAGAATTTTACCGCCGTACCTAGCGACTTTTTATTGGTAAACGGGTTGCCGTCCATGTTTACATCAGAGTGTACTTCGTCGAGCGCCAAGTGGCTCGCATAGCCGAGCGAAGTTCCCGCGCCCCAGAGCATCGCCACATCGCTACCAACACCGAAATGTTTTGCTGCAAGAAAAACGCCGAGCCCTGCTATCGCCATTGCAGGAATGGAGTGAAAGATACCGCGGTGTTTAGTAAAACGTTTTACAATACCCCCGACTACAAACCAGGTAAGTATCATAACGACAAGTGGCAGACCACCAATGTACTCGTATTGCCCCGGCCAGCGGCTGAGCGCATAAAAAAGTGCGGCGCCGGTAATGGCGAGTGTAGCGGAGCCAAAGACCATATAAAACGGTATACCAGAGTCGCTGTCGACATCGGGTAAAAACGAGCCAACTACGGTCACGCCAAACAATACCGCAAGTAAAATTGGGTCAGTAAGCAATGCGTAAAAGTACACCGCAACTACAACTACCATCGAAGCAATAGCACCTACGGTCACATGAGCTCTGAACGTTGCCATTGCCCTATTTTACCTTACAAACTTATGCTGGCTGTCTTTCGTTCGTTCCAATACCGGGCGCCAATCCAAAGCACCACAACAAATACCATAAACGGCCACGAGAGAAACATGTTGAGTGCCCGCTCCCCTATGTGGTATACCAATAAACCCCAAAAAGTGTTCCAGATAATCACTGCAGCAAGTGAGTAGGTTAAAAATTTGTTTGGAGGGTAACGCAAAATCCCAGCCGCGGTCGCAACAAAAGCAGCAAGTCCTGGACTCCAGTAGCTCGTAAAGACGGCAAAGATACCGTACTTGGTTAATTTTGACTGAGCTTCATCTAAATAGGGCTTAACACCAAACGCTACAAGGACTCGGTGCCAGCCGTATCGGCCTAATACATAATTAAACGTATAGCCGCACCACAGTGCCAACATCACCACTGCAACTGAAATGATGGCAGCTGTCTGAGTGGGAGCAAAGATTACCGAGATAAAGATAATAAGGCTCCCCGGGAAGTACCACCCCACAATGAGCAGGGACTCAATAAAGGCACCAAAAAAAACAATAATGTAGCCGTATTTCTCAATAAGGCCGCGTATAAAATCTATAAGCACTTCGCGGGGCGGCAGGTCAAAGAAACCCCATAAAAAATAAATAGCAACAAAAAAACATGCGCCAATGAGCGGCACCTGCGCGGCCTGCCAAAAGGTCTTTACCTTGTTCATGCAAGGCTATAGTAACAACAAAGCCCTACGGTGTCGCTTATGCGCCTTCATCTCTTATTAATACAAGCTTAGGTACAGTGTATAGGTCGACATTACTACTTAATCTAATTATTAAAGGCCTTGTTCTAGAGGCCTATTACACGTTATGGATACACCACTAAAAAGAACCCGGGCGAAAGTTATCACTTCAGTAGCCGTAGCATCTTTGCTACTTGGAGCAAGCACGGTCGCATTTGCCGACACTTCCTATAGCAACTCCAACTCAAGCGGCGAAGAAAACAGTAGCACTACGGGCAAAATCTTTGATGCCGAGCTCCTGGGTAGCAGTGAGATACCTGCAGTTTCTACCTCCACCACATCGCGTTACGCCGGCGTATGGTTTGGCACAAACGGCCAAGACATGAATTACTGGCTCGACGTAAACAACGGCGACGAAGTCGAGGCGGCCCACCTGCATTGTGCAGCACCTGGGAATAACGGCCCTGTCGTAGTGGAGCTCTATGAATCGTCAGATGGTACTGACATAAACGGCCGTCTTGCCGAGGGCGACATCACTAACAACGACATTGCCGACACAGGCTCAGAGTGCAGCGGCACGATAGGATACGATATTGAAAATCTTGATGATCTTGCCCAAGCAATCGAAGAAGGAAAAATTTATGCAAACGTTCACTCTGAGCAGTATCCAAATGGCGTAGCTCGCGGACAACTTGCGTTTAGAGAGAACACTACTGACGACAATAATGGAACCAGCACCGATGACAACGACAGCTATAACGATGACGAAGACACAGATCACAATCACACAGGCTGGATGAACAATGATGACAAGGATTGGAACAAGGGTGATTGGAAGCACATGAACTGGTATTACAACAGCAACTGGAGCAACAATGATATAGATGAAGATCGCGACTCTGATAACGACCGCTCGCACAACAAGAAAAACTGGAATAATAACGATCAGGATAACGGAAAAGATTGGAATGACGACTATGGCAGCGATGAAATGAGCTGGGGGGAACGCAATCGCGACGACAGCCAAGATACTGAGGATGAAGACAATAACTGGAGCCACACCTCCGATAGCCACCCTATCCGTACTATTACCGACAACGTTAAGGTAAGAGTGTTTGGCGGTCGGTAGACAATTACTAAGTAACACATAGCAACAGCTGCAAAAGAAACCTTTTGCAGCTGTTCTTTGTTTATTCATATAGAACAGGGTAAGATCTTTGTTGGTACCGCTGAACCGTAAGAAAGGCGAGGTAGAAATGTCCGATACATCCAAATTTGTCGTTCAAGTGACCCCTCACAACGCTCTGTGTTTCCGTGAGAGAACCGCTGGGGAGCAGGACCAGCCGTATTTCCAATACAATCTGCGCACCATCAAGAACGAGCCCTCCGAGAGCACGAGTGCTCGTATTGAACGGTGGGTCAATCACTGGCTGGCCATCCTGACCGGGTCCGAGGGCCACAAATGGCAGGGCCAAGTGATCGACGGAGAGTGAGCGCGTTTCTGATTAGAGGCCCCGGCATATCGCCGGGGCTTTGTTTTCATGAATATAATTTGAGCTCTTCATATTCTGTTCAGACTAGGTACTATACTCTTTATGTCCATGCCCACGACTGTCCGCCATACCGCTCTACTTGGTATCCAGGCCTTTCGCAACCAACAGATACTTCCCTCCTTCATTACCTTTGCGGGATATTTGCTAGCCGCAAAATTGGGCCAGTATATTTTTTTTACCTTTGACACATCGCCGGCCGTTGTACTTGCCCCGGCAGGGGTTGGCCTTGCGGCCGTTCTTCTTGGCGGATATCGGATGTGGTTCCCTATCGCCCTTGCTCACATTGTGACGGCTCTTACCTCGCCCGCGAGTCATCCGTTTGCCGTTATTGCTTTGTCGACTCTAGGAAACACCCTTCAGCCCCTCGTGGGCGCATACGCTATGCGCTACTTCGGTTTTACGGGCAAATTTAACAATGTACGCGACCCCCTCCTTTTAATTGGCGCGGGAATCTTCATAACTATGCTAGGACCTGCATTTAGTTATTCAGGCCAATGGCTCGCGGGCACCCTTTCGGACAACTGGATCACCACCTGGGGTCGCGCATGGGGCGGCGGCATGCTGAGCGTGCTGGTGATCACCGCACTTGTGGTCTCTTGGTATCCATATAAAAACAGTAATGCCATTCTAAATCAGAAAGAAACACTAAGCCTTTCCTTTTCGTTTGGGATGTTTATTCTCATCTCCGTCATCACCTTCTGGCTTCCCGTAGGGCAATGGGGCGTAAGCCTCCTTGCCATTTATGCCTATCTTGCCACACTCTTTTGGATAGCGCTCCAGCACGAGCCTCGCGTCATGACCGCGGCTATTTTTGCAAGCACCGTTATTGGAGTACTCGGTTCAATACTGGTCGATGTTAACCCAGCAAATACGCTTGCGGCGCAACTCTTTGCAGTCCAGATGTTTATTGTGCTGATGGGGGCTATCTTCCTCCCGTTTGCAGGTGTTGCAGAAGAACGTAGAAAAGCCGTGCGCGAATTAAAAGCATATACCGACCAGCTTCGCAGCTCTCTACACAAAATGGGCAGTGCCGACAAAGCAAAGAACGAATTTATTGCCATATTGGCTCACGAGCTACGCAACCCCCTAGCGCCAGTTATGTCGACGCTCGAGATTTTAAAACTAAAAAACCACGACGATGAATCGCGCCAGCTTATTGAGAGCGCGGAGCAGCAGACCCACAGTATGCGTCGCCTACTCGACGACCTCCTTGATGTAGCGCGCGTAACACAGCAAAAATTTAAACTCCAGCAGGAGCATATCTCTGCCCAAACAATTTTGCGTCGCGCGGTTTCCAGCACCGAAGTCTTTATAAAAAGCCGCGGACATGCCCTGCACACAAAATTTCCTGAAGAGAACCTGGCCTTGTATGCCGACCCAGTGCGTCTTGAGCAGATCGTCGTCAATCTTCTTAACAATGCTGCAAAGTACACCGAGCGCGGCGGGCATATTCGCCTTTCTGCATGGCCGGAGAACGAAGCTCTCATGATAAAAGTCGAAGATGACGGTATTGGCATCCCCGCTGAACGTCTCGAAGATATTTTTGAACCGTTTAGACAAATTAGCGCCGCGCCGCGCGTAGGTACCGGCCTTGGTATTGGTCTTGCTCTTACTAAACGCCTTGTTGAGATGCATCAGGGGCGCATAGAGGCCGCGAGCTCGGGTCCTGGGCGTGGTAGCAGTTTTACTGTCCGCATCCCACTGGCAGTTGCCACAACGGTTGAGCAGCCTGTCTCGCCACAATTTACCTCTAGATCGCTGCAGCCAACCGCAAGCCGTATTTTAGTAATCGACGACAACGAACCTGCGGCTCAGGGCCTCAAGCGCCTGCTTGAAATGCGCGGACATGAGGTGCGCACCGCCTACACGGGACAACAGGGTTTGGATACCCTGACAGCCTACACACCCGATTTAATACTTCTCGACATTGGCCTGCCGGACATGAACGGCTACGAAGTTGCTGAGCATATCCGCACCCATATGGAAGGGGGCGGACCTACCCTCGTTGCCCTTACCGGGTATGGACAAGACGAGGATAAAGCGATGGCTCACAACGCTGGTTTTAATTATCATCTAACTAAACCCGTTAGTTTACGCGAGTTAGAAGGGCTCTTGTATAGGATCACTTCGGAACCTGCCGCAGCGTAGTAAAAATGGCTTCGAGTGCTAGAGACCTGCACGCATGCAGTTGAGACACTTGGTCTGGTTCTTACGCGTCTTTAAATATTTACCCCCGCACTCGCATAGATATATCTGGGACTTGGTAGTTTTAAAAACCCACGTGCCATAGGCATGTACGGGTTTATCCTGCTTGATTGGTGTTTTAGGTTGTGGCTGAGCCTTTTTCTTCTGCATAGGAATGCAAAAACCCTCTTCTAGAAGAAGAGAGTTTTGATTCATTTACTATATAGTACGTAAGGACTTTTGTCAATTACGCGTTGCGGTCCTTCATGTTTTTCGTGAGGGTTTGTTTGCGAAGGCGCACGCTCTTAGGGGTTACTTCGAGGTACTCATCTTCGCTCATAACTTCGAGTCCGCGCTCAATAGACAGCTCAAACGGCGGCACGAGGTTAATTGCCTCGTCAGAACCGCTGGCGCGCATGTTGGTAAGCTGCTTACCCTTAGTTGGGTTTACATACATCTCCTCACCCTTTGAGGTGTTACCAAGCACCATGCCTTCATACACCTCAGTTGCAGGTGCAATGTAGAGCACACCGCGGTCCTGCAAGTTCCAAAGTGCAAAACCAAGTGCTTTGCCGGAAATCATTGAGACCATCGAACCAACGACGCGCTTCTGTATCTCGCCTACGTATGGGCGGAATTCAATAAAACGGCTGGAGATAATGCCCTCGCCCTTGGTGTCGAGCACAAACTGGCTGCGGTAGCCTAGGAGGCCACGCGTTGGGCCTTCAAACATAAGGCGCACCGAGTCGCTATGCTGTTTAACATCTTTGAGTACAATCTTGCGCTGACCCAAGCGTTCGATAATAGCGCCCTGATAGTTTTGCGGAGTATCAATAACAATTTCCTCAAACGGCTCTTGCTTCTGGCCGCTCTCGTCGGTATGCAAAATAACCTGTGGTTGAGATACCTGCATTTCGTAACCCTCGCGGCGCATGTGTTCGAGCAAGATAGAAATGTGAAGCTCGCCGCGGCCGTACACTTTAAATGCTTCTGCCTGTGAGAAGTCGATTTTGAGGCCTACGTTCACCTCAAGTTCGCGCTCTAGGCGCTCGCGGATCTGGCGAGAAGTTACAAACTTTCCTTCGCGCCCTGCAAACGGAGAGCTGTTAACCAAAAAGTTGAGTGCAATAGTAGGCTCGTCTACCGCGATAACCGGCAAAAGTTCTACTGCTTCAGTACCAGCAATAGTTTCGCCGATGTCGATAGCGCCAAGACCTGCCACCATCACAATGTCGCCTGCGTGAGCCTCGGTTATTTCTACGCGCTTAAGACCTGTAAAAGAAAACATCTTAATGATCTTTGCAGAACGGGTTTCTTTTGCCGCGTTCTTTACAAATACCTGCTGGCCAGTTGTAAGCGAGCCATCATAAATACGGGCAATAGCAAGACGGCCGAGGAAGTTGTCGTAGCCAAGGTTAAACGGCTGAGCACGTAGGGGCTTTTGTTCGAGCTCCGCAGCTGAAGCAGGCTTCACGTGCGAGAGAATCATGTCGAGAAGCGGCGTCAGATCTTTAGAATCATCCTCCAACTTCTTTTTAGCGATACCCTGGCGGCCGATAGCGTAGATAACCGGAAAGTTAGACTGCTCATCGGATGCACCGAGTTCCAAAAAGAGTTCGAGCACCGCCTCTTCGCACATCGCTGGGTCGGCTGCAGGCTTGTCGATCTTGTTGATGATAACGATAGGTTTAAGGCCGAGCTCAAGCGATTTCTTAAGTACAAAGCGTGTCTGCGGCATCGGGCCCTCTTGAGCGTCTACCACCAACAGCACCGAGTCGATAGAACGGAGCACGCGCTCCACCTCAGAACCGAAGTCGGCATGGCCGGGGGTGTCTACGATGTTTATTTTGGTTCCCTTGTATGGGACTGACGCGTTTTTGGCATAAATAGTGATACCTCGTTCGCGCTCAAGGTCGTTCGAGTCCATCGAAACGCCCTCCTCCCCCACGCCATTTTGACGCATCAAAGCATCGGTCAAAGTAGTCTTGCCGTGGTCCACGTGCGCGATGATTGCTATGTTACGAATCTCCATAAAAAAAGTGCCCCATGGGCTTATTTACACAATACCACAAAAAGTAATTTTATTGAAGTGCATCTGGATGTTGGGTACTCCACTCATACAAAACAGTAGCTCCTGCAGCCGCCACGTTAAGGGACTCCGCCCGGCTGCTCATTGGTATAGAGAGCATAGTATCGCACAAAGATTTGGCAGCAGAGGCAATCCCGTGCGCCTCATTACCGAGCACAAACACGCTCGGCTTTGTAAATTCCGTGTCCCAGAGCGTAGTACTGCTCTCTCCAGCAAGACCATAGATCATCATGCCTTTCTTTTTTAATGCAGAGAGTGCCTGTTGAGTCCCCGGCACCTGTACGAGCGGTAATGTAAACGCGGTACCCGCGGAAGATTTAATAACCGCGCCACTAATTGATGCCTGATTGTGCTCGGCAAACAAAACTGCCTTGGCGCCAAACGCAGCAGCAGAGCGAATAACAGCGCCCACATTGTGCGGGTCTTGCACCTCACTCAAAAACACGAGAGCAGTATCTGGCGTTGGCTCAAACGTATCAAGAAACTTTTCAAACGGAACTACCAGTCCGCTTAAAGAAATAAGGGCAATGACCCCTTGATGCGAGGCATTTCCCTCGGCCTGTGAGGACACTTTGCGTTCATCTATTTTTTCCACCGGAATACCTGAGCGCTTAATAAGCTCGCGCAGACTGCGGTCGTCCATACTCGATGCTAAGTGTATTTTGCGCACGCTCTCTGGCCGTTGCGTAAGCGCTTCAGCAACTGCGTGCTTCCCGTAAATAAATATCTTGTTTTGTTTCATAGTTTAGCCAAACGAACGGGCGGCAATGCCAATAATAAGTATCCCAATAAAATTAAAGATAAACGAGATGAATATAAAGCCCGACACCTTCATCTTAGAGAAGCCGAGCAGGGCCACCCCGAGCTCGTCCGGCAATGGAGAGGCAATAATAAGCCCTCCGAGCAAAAAAGTCAGCCACCTGAACGATCGGATCTTAAGTAGGTGTTTTAGGCGCTTGCGTCCACCTTGGGCACCAAACACCTCCATTAAGTGGTCTGAAAACCGATCTTTAACAAACCTAAAGATAATAAGGTCGCCCACGACCGCACCCGCAGCACCAGCGAGTGCCGTAAGGAAGATCGGATACACCTGCGCAATCTCGCCCAAGGTTACAATCGCGGGTGCAGTGGTAAAAATCGAGGTAAAAAAGAGACCAGCGACAAAGCTCCCCCAAAATTCGAGCTCTTCAGTGCGCGTAAGGATACTCACGAGCGCATCGGTGCGCACCAAAATAATGGCAATAAGAATACTGAGCGCCAAAAGCCCGAGGTCCTTTAAAAATCCTATATTGTTGGTTATGCGTCTCACCTATCTAAACATGACCGAACCACTGTCGAACTTAAGGTCAAAAATAAGCTCGCCGTCTGCTATATGGTAGGTCTGCGTGTCAGTTAGAAGTTGCGAAAAGGTTGCCTCTTGCGAGCCTTCGCAAAACATCTTGGTCATTCCGATAGTGCCAAACGTAATCTTGTCACCTTCTGTCGTATAGGAGCCATTCATCTGATTACAGTCAGTTGTTGCAGTAAACGAGCCGTCGGTGCCAAACGAAAGAGTAAAGGCCTGAGGGTCCTGCGGCACAATCTCGCGACCATCGTTATACAGCGCGGCCACCCAGGTCCAAGTTTGAGTTGTAAGCGACGCGTTTTCGGTGTCGGCCTGTTTTTCCTGATAGATATAGTTGTTGAGCAGAAAAAACCCGCCCACCAGCGCAATACCTATCAAACCTCCTGTAATAAGGGTCTTCTTCATGCGTTATTACTGACGTACTTAGTATACTATCTATTACTTATGACACGAAACATTCTTATTGCAGCCGGTTTGCTGGTATTTATTGTTGGAGGCGTACTAGTTTTTGGTGGTGGAAATTCTATAAGAGAAGAGCAGGCTGCCCCACAGGGTAAAATTTCTGCAGAAACAGACATGGCTATCCGCACTATGATCACCGAATTTGGGGGAACGTTAAAGAATGTTTCTCTCCTCAGCCCCACGGTGTCCGCAGATATTGCCGCACACTATAACGTGTATCTAGCACCAGAACTTTTGGCAGCATGGCAAGCAAACCCCTCAGAGGCTCTTGGCCGCAACACGTCGAGTCCGTGGCCCGACCGCATCGAGGTCGTTACCGTCTCCCCCATTGGTGACAGCCAATTTCAAGCTGAGGCCAATGTTATAGAAGTAACGAACGCTGACACTCCTTTTGAGCCAGCCGCTGTATACCCAGTCACGCTCATTATTAAAGAAGAACCTGCCGGACAGTATTGGATCACCAATGTACGGAAAGGCGCGTACAGCGAACTCCCGCAACGTATCAGCGTAACCGGCATTTGGGAGTGCGTACCACTTACAAGCGGCTTGCCTGACAGTGAGTGCGTACCGGGGGTCGCGCGCGACCAAAGCGACGCTCACTTTATTGTAGACACGATGCTCATGTCAGCAACCCTTACAGCAAAAGTTGGCGACCATGTGCGCGTTGAGGGTGTGATGACTCCTGCCAACCAGCTCAGCAGCGACCAGTGGCAGCAGTACCCTATCGACGGCATTATTTCTGCAACAATGATTCAGAAAATCTAACTAGCGGAAAATATAAACGAGCATGGGTGCGATCCACACACACCAATCGATAACGCCCTTCTTTACGCGTTGGCCGTACTTGCGCGGATGGAGATAAAACTCTTGGTACGTAAGAGCGATAATAGCCATACACAGTAGTGCGTACAGCGCAGCTTCGCTGCCAAAAAGGTCCTGGGAAATAAGTGTGGCAAAGACAATAAAAAGTAGTGACCCTATAAAGTGAAAGGTTTGCCGGTATACCATAAGCTTGTAGCCTAAGCGCCCAACGCCATTCTTTTTTAGGGCACGTTGCACTGCTTTTTTATAGGATCGTATGCCGCGTATCCGCCGGCCATTGATATCGTTTGCAAAGGGGTAAAAACGATCCGGCAGTGTTTCAACAAACTCATACGTACTGACAAACATCCTGCGCATGTGGATATAAGTATATCGCGGAGATTATGCAGCCACGTGGGTACCTGCAACATACCCTGTGGACCAGCACAGCTGGAGGCTGTACCCACCCGAAGGGCGGTTCACGTGTAGCAGGTCCCCTGTTAAATAGAGGTTAGGAATTTTTTTGGACTGCATGGTGCGAGTATCTACTTCTTCCATTGGTACGCCTCCGTCGGCGATAACCGCGCGATCAAAGCCCATGAGCCCCTCAATAGTGAGCGGTAACGCCTTAAGCATGTGAACGAGCACCTTACGCTCTTCTTTAGTAACCGAGTGCACCTTTTTAGTGACGTCTATTTTATCTGCAAGCAACAAGAGTATGCCGCGCGCCGTGTTGTCGGGGACAACTTCTTTAATAATATTCTTAAGCGCTTTGTTTTTATTTTTATCAAACACGGCAATAATGCTGCGCTCAAGTGCTCCAAGGTCGGTATGGGGATATGCGTCTATCGTGGCTGACACCGGGCCTTCGTACAACAGATCCGAAACTGCAGTTGCACTGTTGAGTATGAGCGGGCCCGACAACCCAAAGTGGGTAAACAATATTTTGCCGGTTTTAGAAAATGCTTTTTTGCCATCTACAAAGAACGTGATCTTCATAAATGAAAGTGAGCTTCCTGAAAGCGCTTTGATCCACTCGTCCTTAACCTCGAGCGGCACGATAGAAGGCGTCGGCTTAACAATGCGATGACCGAGCTTCTCGAGCCATTTAAATCCGTCGCCCGTTGAACCGGTTTCTGGATGTGAGACACTGCCGGTACAAAAAATATAGTTAGTGGCTTTGTATACTTCTTTGCCGCACACTACTCCAGTAATACCAGACTTGTCGCTCAGCACGCTCGTAACCGGCGAACCAGTGCGCACCACGACGCCACCCTTTTTTACATACGCTTCGAGCGCGCGTACTACATCGGCAGCGCGCTCAGTTGAGGGGAACGCGCGTTTGCGCGCCTGTACCACCAGCGGGAGCTGACGCGACTCAAAAAAATTAAATGTATTTTTATTGCCAAACTGGGCAAAGACCGAATATAAAAACTGCTCTGCTTTGCCATAGGCGCGCAACAGGACACGCTCGTCCTCTTCTGCATTGGTTATATTGCAGCGGCCGCCGCCAGAGATGCGCAACTTTTCGCCCACGCGTTTGTTCTTTTCGAGCAAGAGGACACGCTTCCCCATTTCGGCGGCCCGGCCTGCTGCCATAAGCCCCGAGGCACCGCCGCCCACCACTACTACGTCGTATGCGTCTTCTGCCATAAAGCGTTCTATGCGCCGAGGTCGAGCGTTTCGTCGATACGGATCTTTTCTACAAAGTCGGGAACGTGCGAGACAAGTATCATTGCGCCCTCGTAGGCGCTCAGTGCCTCGGCGATAATCGGCAGGTGGCGGAAGTTAATGTGGTTGGTTGGCTCGTCGAGAATAAGTAGGCCTGGTTTAAGCAACACCAAACGCGCAAAAGCCACCAAGCCCTTCTGTCCTTCTGACAGCGTGCCGATTTTAGAGTGGAATATTTCCCCGCTCACCAAAAACCCTGCCGCGACTTTGCGCAAATCTTCTTCAATAGGGCGATCTACTACTGCAGCAAGTTCTTCGTATACGGTTTTATTAAAATCGAGGTTCGAAAAGTCCTGGCGGTAGTAGCCCACTTCTACACCAGGAGCCACAACAGCGCCCTTGGCGGTACCACCTGCAATAGACTGCAGTAACGTACTTTTGCCGATGCCGTTTGGCCCCTTAAGGAGTAGGTGATTATTTTTGCGCAGCGCAATTTTAACCTTACGCTCGACCGGCTTGTGATTGCGCACGACGGCAAGTGAACTAATAGTCAGAATCTCGCCGATAATATCGCTCTGGAACGGTATGCGGAACGAGCGAATGGTCTTGTCTTCCTTGCGGACGTCCACCTTAGACTCCTCTAGCTCCTCAGCCTTTTCGCGCATGCGCTTGGCCACCATACGCATCTGACCGCCCTTGTTGGCAAAAAAGTTTGCCTTGTCTTTATTTTCTTGGATCTCTTTGGCTAGGAGCGCGTTTTTCCGGTTTTCTTTCTCTATACGTACTGAAATTTCGTTAACCACATCAAAGTAGTTGCCGACATACTGCTCGACCTTGTGAGTATTTACATCGAGGTAAAGCACACCCTGGGTAAACGAGTTAAGAAACTCCGCATCGTGCGAGATTACAATAACCGTCTTTTTATACGCAATAAGAAACTTGGTGAGATGCGCAATACCCTCTTTGTCGAGATTGTTGGTTGGTTCGTCTAGGAGAAGCAGGTCTGGGTCTTGAATAAGCGCCTGTGCCAATAGTAAGCGTGCCTGCTGGCCGCCAGAAAACGAGCCAACTTTTCGGTCATGCGGCGCAACAAGGTTAACTACCTCAAGAACGGCATCTATTTTTGGATCGATATCGTAAACTTTTTTTGGAAATACACTCTGAAAGAATTCCCGCACGGTAAGATCCATATCTTCGCGCGGCACAACCTGGCGCCCTGTAGCAACCGTAAGGCCGTGAGCCATGTGTATGATGCCGGCCTCAGGCTGGTTGGCGCCGGTCATGAGCCCAAAAATAGTGCTCTTGCCTGCGCCATTTTGACCCATGAAGGTAATTTTGCTGGCGCGGCGCACAGAAAAATCCACCTCATCTAAAATGGGCTTCTTGATGCCAAAGTCGAACGAGACTTTCTCAAATCGAAGTATGACTTCTCCACGCTGCATCATGCAACCTTACCATGCTCTTTACATTTTCGCGAATGTGTTTCTATTTGAATTACGAACGTTTTGGGGGCAGTGGCACAAACATACTGACCCGGCGCTTATACTCGGCAAAAGCCGGATTCTCTGCCATCTTTTTTTCAAGGAGTGGGATGCCGGAGACTTTTAAGATCAGGATCGAAATCGTGATTGGCCCGATAATCCCGACAAGGCCATACGGTACCGACAGTGCGATAAGACCGATACCCCACCACTGGGTCACCTCGCCAAAATAGTTGGGGTGACGCGTATACGCCCACAAACCGTTCTGCATCAACTTTCCTTTGTTTGCCGGATCTTTAATAAACCGCGCCAGTTGTGCATCGCCTACCGACTCAAAATAGAATCCAAACAGCCACAGCCCAACACCCATAAGGTCCAGTAACCCAAGCGCCCCGCCCGCACTCTTGTTGATGAGTACTACCGGAAGCACAATCAGGAACAACAAAATTCCCTGCAAGATATAAACCTGCAAAAAAGACCGTGGGTAAAACCACTTACCCCACTCTTTGCGCCATGCTTGGTAGCGATAATCTTCTGTCTTGCCTTTGTTGCGCTGATGTATGTGCCACGCTAACCGAACACCCCACACGGTTACCAAAGCATTAACAAGAATTCCTCGAACACCTTCACTGTCTGATAGAAAGAAAGATACCCAAGCTATAAGCACAAAGCCAAGGCCCCATGCGACGTCCGCTACATCGTTTCTCTTTTTTAGGACAGACAGCAGAAACCAAAAACTCATGTACGCAAAGAGAAGTACGCCGAGAACTATAACGTAGGTCACAAGCCAAGCTTGCTAGCAATAAAGAATGTCGCCGTAGAGACCGACGCTGCGAGCGCTGCACCCCAGGCAAGGTCCACCACAGTGACTAAAACGGGCCAGTTTTTTATCGTAGCAAGATTCGTAAGGTCATACGTTGCATACGTTATGAGGCCAAAAAGTGCCCCAAAAAGAAGGGCGTGCACCCACGACCCTTTTTCTAACGCCGGTGTGATAACAAATATAACAAGTCCAACGATAAACAGCAGGTAGAAGACGATAGCCGCCACCCAGTTGATGTCGCTCTTCATCAAAAAGCCAATCTGGTCTCGATAAAAGTTTTTAGCGACAAGCCCAAGCCAGACAAGATCGACCGCAAGGAACACAGGGAGGGCAATGGCATAGAGTTTTATGAACAACATATTTGAATTTAATTTAGTAACTATATGTTCTACCTAGCGAGAACGTGTAAGGTACAGCCTCCCTCCGACCCAAACCGATGGGAACGCAAGAACCGCAAGCGCAATCGGGTACCAGTGTGAAGAAAGATCCCAGCCCACAATAACTCCGACAATGCCGCCGATAGTGCCGAGTACGCCGAGCACAATAATGTGGCGCATGGGGTTAACGGGCGCGAGCCTAGCAGTAACATACCCGCCTGCTACTGTAAAAATTGTTCTGTATATAAGAGCGAGCGCGAGCATCCATGTAACATAGAGGCCCGCTTCGGACGGCGGCGGAAAGATTCCGACGGTCTCCATAAGCCAGTCCATACCAGTAGACAGCACTACGACTGTTACAAACCCCGCTACAATTGCTCCGATACTTTTGAGGATAACCATATACCTATAAGTATACGACAGGTTATGACAGCTTTATTAGTGATTGGGTTTGCAAGTGCACTTTGACTCCGCTTCCCCGCACGCCTTACAGAGCGGTTGTATCTTCCCCTTACCTTTACAGTCGAGGAAATGCCGCGGATCAAACGTAGGTGAAGTAAGACCGCACTCCGGACACTTCCAATCTGGCGCCGGCCCGCCACAGTGACTGCACAAATGACTTGAATACACTTGGTGCTTATTATTCATAGTGGTTAAAGAAGATGAATGCGTATCTCGAAATACGCTTTACTAGTTATTTCTTATCCGGATCAAACCACACTGCACCGATATGTGAGCAATCATAGACTGTAAATTATACGCGCAACATATATGATAATTACCTGATCTCGACCAGGATTTCGTTACGGGTCATCCACGGCGGAGTCCATGGCGCATTATAGCCGGCATACGATGGCACCCCGATCACCTCAACCTTGTCGCGAGAAAGCGAAGCCAGTAACCGCTCCTCCATCTGAGCCACGCGGTCGCTACTCCTGAACCAAGAAAACCTCAATGCTGCCATTTTTTTGGCTGGTACCTCGACCAGAGTCACCCGAGAGTCATTTGGCGTTGGGAGTGATTCCAGCGTGTAAGACTTGGGCATTACAAATGCGATCACGCGCGACTCTCCCTTCAGACTTGCAACAACAGGTGCAGTCATGGCTATTTTTTGTGATGTCTGCTTTTGCTCTCGCACCGGCGCAGTCATGGCAATGCTCTCTTTTTTGGTATTGCCGCCAAAAATATATCCGGCAATAATCCTAAACCCCTCGTTAAGCGCATCGCTATAGGAGCCCTCAACTTTGGTTTGGGCTTCGATATGAGCAGCGTATTCACGAACCTCGTATCCATCAGCTTTTTTAATAACCGAATGGTGTGCCTCCTCAACGCGAGAAGAAAAATAACCCCACACAGACCACAAAGCAACGAGCACAAGAACTATAAGGAGTACTTTCATCGACCAAGTATACCATCTGTGTATTTTAACTTCGGTCCGTTAGAATCATAAAAAGAAAGGGCGACGATGCTTTGCATCGCCGCCCGAGGTCCCGTAGGACGCTAGTTTTGCTTGACCCTGACCACGCAGTGAGTCTGCAGGAAGGTATTCGAGCATGCGCCCGAAGCCCTCACACTGGTCGTGGACTTCTTGGGGCCGCCCGACCTCACCATCGCGAATGCGCCGGTGTGAGCCGAAGCGATTGCCCCGCTGTTACCGCCGCCCGCGACTGCTCCTGCAAAGAACGATCCGCGCCCGTTGACACTGTGCCTGGTCGCCGTGGCCGAGACATACCCTGCCGTCTTGGTCGCCGCGAACAGGCCGCCGCCCCCACCGTCCCAGTCCTCATCGGCATGGAAGCTGAAGGCTTTGACCTTGCCGCCGGTCGAGATTGCGCCGCTGCAGTTGTTGCCGTCGCAGGCAACCTTCACGACGCGATGCCCGTTGTTGTCGACGTAGACGGTAGTACCCTCGACGACCTTGACCTTGCCGTTGACGACTACGACCTTGGTCGAGTCGCTCGTCGACATTGCCTTGGGCTTCGAAGTACCTCCGACGGCTTTCGCTGTCAGGGTGCCACCGCCGCCCGCCTGGGCATTGTTGTTGCCCTGGGTTCCATCGGCCTGAGCCGTACCCGACGCGACGACCTTGACCACAAGTCTTCCGCCCTTGTTGGCGGCGGTGACGTTGGTGTTCGAGGTGGTCGCAGCCTTCGACTTGCCGTTGGTGCCTTTGCCGCCACCATTGGCATTACCGTTGGCATTGCCGTTGCCGTCCTTGTTGGTGGAACTGGCGTTGGCGTTGAGGTTGGCGCTGCCGCCACCCCCGACGTCGCCGCTTCCTCCGGCAGCAACGCTGCCATTGGAACCGCCGGCACCGCCGCCGCCCTTGGCCTCGAGCGGACCAATTGCGAGGAGCATTGCGGCACACAGTGCCGTAACACCCCAAAGACTCTTCGTCATCTTCATGTCATTCTCTCCGCTGTCAAAGAAAAAGGGGTAGTACGCTTGCGCGTACCACCCCCATTGAGTCGAGCGTCTGCTCGACTAGTTGCAGGCCGCGCCGCTGCAGGTCTGGGCACCGCCCACGACCGCCACGCCACCGCCGCCCAGGCCGATGCCCCAGCCGCCACCACCGGCGCCGCCCGCGACGACCGCACCGCCGGCGTTGCCGCCCGAGTTGCCCTTGGTGTTGGAGTTGGCGCTCATGCCGCCGTGACCGCCGCCGTTGCCGCCCGAGCCGTGGTAACCGCTGTAGCCCTTGCCGCCACCGCCGCCGCCGCCCGAGAACGAGGCGCTCGCCGAGTTCTTGTTCTTGGCGAAGGCCGAGTCGATCGGACCGAGCGAGGCAATGGACATCACGGCTGCCGCGGCGACCGCACTGAGAAAGAGCTTTTTCATTCCAAATTCCTCCTTGAGGATTGGTTGCACGAGATAAGGCAACAGGAAGCCTTCATGGCCCCGTTAAGCCCTACCGCCAGCACCATAACATCATATGTAAAACATTGCAAGGGGGTAAATCCCAGGCCATTTTTGGGGCTCTTTTATAGGGAATTGCACTCTAAAACGGTATATAGCGTCTATTTCTTTGTAACCTTATAGGGTTTCCCTTTTGCATCGTACGTTGTCCAGGTCCCAGCAGGTTCACCTATTTTAAAAGTGCCTGACCGCTTCAAGGTGCCGTCGATCCTGTACCACTCCCAATATCCATCTGGCTTTCCTTCCTTTATTTTTCCTTTAGACCATTTAGTCTTTCCGTTAGCGTGATACTTAATAGTGTACCCACCGACTACCGTCGCCTTTTTGACAGGCACTGTTTTCTTAGCCTTCTTTTTCATACGGTTAGTCTACTGCATTTGCTGGCAGTCTGGGACGATATTAGAACAAGAATTTAAAGTATAGATTTAGTGCAATACACCCCACTAACACCACAATGGATGCTCTTCGATAAAAATTATCCGAGATCTTATAGTTAGTAATCTTGTAGGTGTAATACGTTGTCCACGTAAAGTTGTAGTTGATCTTTGGATTTATCTTTTTGCGTAAATCAAACTCCCATTTACTTAAAATACAGTAGCCGAATACGAGGTCTGAAATAAGTGTCGCAACTAATGCAGCCATATACAAGTACCAAAAACTAGGGAGCAAAAACCCAAACACTACAAGCAAAACTAAAAGAAAATGCAGAATAAAGATTGCATCTGCCCCCGTTCTATACAAGACTTTCATATATTAGCTGCCCGACAGGGATTCGGTCACAAATAATTTTGTCGGATAAAATTTTCGCGACCCCGGCTCAAAATTCGTTACGCGAACGAATTTTTCCGCCCTTCGAATCCCTTCAAACGTACGAGCAAATTTTCACATACCTGGCGGTATGGAAAAATTAGCTGGCTGCCCGACAGGGATTCGAACCCCAATTAATGGCTTCAAAGGCCACTGTCCTACCATTAGACGATCGGGCAATAACAAACTGAGAATAGCAAATTATACGACTTTACCCAAACACCCTGTAGAGCGCGAGTTCGAGCGGTATTGCGGGCACCGGCGCGCGGTTTGTCTCAAGCAGTGCAGTGATAAGCTCGGCGAGCACGCTGGAGTTAATGGCTGCGCCTTTGGCGCCAGAAAGCTCTTTAATAAGTGTTAGGTCGTCTTCGCTAAACTGCTCTCCCAATGCGTCTTCCATTTTGGGCGCGTAGCGCATCAAGAGTACGGCGCGGATTTTGGCGATGGCGAGGAGCAAAAAGATTCCTGGTTCTGCACCGCCAGAGAGCGCTTTATGAAAGCCCGTTAGCGCAACGTCTATTTTCTTTTCTGCCAGCGCCTTCAGAAATTCGTTTACGAGTGCGCTCTCAGGCGCGCCAACCACCTTCCCCACCTCTTCTTCGGTCAGCTTTTTTTCGGTCGAGACGGTAAGCACTTTTTGGAGTATGCCGAGCGTGTCGCGAAACGACCCGTCGCCCATGAGCGCAATAAGTTCTGCGGCAGCAGGCTCAAGCGCCGTTTCTTCTTTTTTAGCGACATCGAGTACCAGCTTTTTTAATATCTCGTGTGACGGCTTTTTAAATTGGAAGACCTGGCAGCGCGATTGGATAGTATCAGGAACGCGATCGAGTTCGGTCGTAGCAAGCACAAAGATTACATGACTAGGCGGCTCTTCCAGTGTTTTAAGCAAGGCGCCCCATGCGTCCTTGGTAAGTGCATGCGCTTCGTCGATTATGTAAAACTTGTACGGCGAGTTAAATGGCAACGTAGCCACGCCATCGCGCAGCTCGCGGATCTCGTCGATGCCACGATTACTTGCAGCGTCCATTTCATAAATATCTTTCTCATCGGTCCCGAGTGCCCTTGCCAGCAAGCGCGCCATTGACGTCTTGCCCGTTCCGCGCCCACCAGCAAACAGGTATGCATGTGCGGGCTCGCTCTTCTCTACCGCGGCTTTTAGCACCGACACCACCTGCTCCTGCCCGCGAACCTCTGTAAAGTTCGAGGGGCGATACGTACGATACAGCGCCATCGGGGTCCTCAATCCTTCTTTCATGCCTTTTGCCATATATAAGGGTAAGTATAGATTACATCCCCTTATATCAAAAACGCCCCGTTATCCGGGGCGTTTTTGATTACTTTGTGACCTTTTTTACTGCTTTTTTAGCAATCTTTTTCCCTTTCTTTGCGGCGCGGTTCCCGCTTGTCGTTGCCTTATGCATATGCATCCACGAATCGCGGAGGTCCTTTGCAACCTGCTTCATTTCGCCAGCACTGATACCGGCAACACCGGCATAGCGCTTCATGACGCCATCAACAATTGCCATGTAACTTGCCTTATCGATATCCTGCAATTTTTCAACTGCCTCAAGCACTTCTGCTCGTGCTTTAAGCATCCAGCTGCGTGCCTGTTTGCGATGTTTTGCAGCATCTTTAGCGCCATAGAGCCAATACGCACCAGCAGCGGCGGCAGCTGCTGCGGCAACTCCAACACCCACTCCCACCACTGCTCCATTTCCTGTATTTTTCTTTGCCATAGATGTGTTACGTAACTTAATAAATGAATATTGAGTCTGCAGTATAGCAGACTCCTATAGTTCTGATGACTCTTCTGGATCCTCTTTCTTACGTCTTGGACGCTTGGGAGCGAGCTTGCGTGCCACAAAGCCCAACACGAGATCGGTAATTGCCTTACCTTTCACCGCCTCTTCACGTACGGTGGCGCGCACTGATGCAAAATCCTGCTCGATATCTTCGCCTGCTCTTCGAATCTTTTTACTTATCTCTCTAATATCGCGTGCTACAGGGACCAGGTAGTAAAAAAGGAGGCCCATGCCAATAGTCACGACCAGGGCAAGTAGCGAGCTTATAAAAAAGAAGATATCTGCCTGCACGAGATCACTCATGTATACCAGTATACTCTTTTAAGAAATTTTCTACGATAGTTTCCACTTCATCTGCATTCTTTGCCTCCATGAGTTGTACCCGTAGCTCCTTAGCGCCATGGAAACCTTCTACGTATGCCTTGAAGTGTTTCTTCATAATCGCAAAGTTTTTGATGTCGCCCAAAAGCTCCTCAAATAACTTGGTGTGCTCTATTGCCACACGGAGCCGAGTAGCAGTGGAGGAAATAGTCTGGCCTGACTGCCCGCTTTCGGGCAGTACAGGAGACCCGAGGACTTTTCCGATACTGCTACTCGGCGGAGCAAGTTCCGACGCAGGATTAAATAGCCACGGCGTGCCGAAAATAGCTCGACCGAGCATTATGCCGTCTGCTCCAGATTCTGCAGCCTTTTGGCGGGCATCATCTAAATTTTTTACATCGCCGTTACCGACAATGAGCGTTTTGCTCCCAAGTTCGTTTCTAATTTCTACCGCTCGTTTAACGCGATCCCAATGTGCGTCCACTTTAGACATCTCTTTGCGGGTACGCGCATGCAAGATAAGCACCACTGGCTCTGCTTTAAGAATCTCCGGCAGCCATTCATCCAATATATCTTTGTTGTAGCCAAGACGAGTCTTAACAGAAACCGGTAGATCCCCCGCACCTCGCTTTGCTGCAGCCACAAGCTCCCGCGCCAAAGTAGGATTCAAAATAAGTTTTGCGCCTGCCCCCTGCTTTTCTATCGAGCGGTCAGGGCAGCCCATGTTTATGTCAACGCCGTCGAAGCCCAGCTCCCGCGCGAGTGCTGCCGCCTTTTCCATATGCTCGGGGTTGGCAGTAAAAAATTGTGCCACGATAGGCCGCTCTGCTTCGCTAAACACCAGGTCGCGCATGAGCTTTGCCTTCCCCTCTTCGGTGGCCCGCACCAAACCATCAGCTGCAACAAACTCGGTGTACATGACATGCGGACCGGCAGGCTTAGAATACTTGGCAATGACACGACGAAAAGCCGCGTCGGTCACATTTGCGAGCGGCGCCAATACAAAAAACGGCCTTGGCAGGGTTTCCCAGAAGTTCACGTTTTTACCTTACTCTGCTTTCAATTTGTAGTACAGACGGTCGCCAAAGCGCAGATCAAGATACTCAAAGTCGCCGAGCGCATGAGAACTAAACGGATCAGCTGTCTTAGCAAGTAAAAAACGCTCGTATACATCGCCACTGTCTTCTTTGGTGGTAAACAGGAGTGTAAATCCGTTATCAAAGGTTGCACGCACATCTTCCTGCTCGTCTACCACCACGCGGGCAATACTCTCCCCCTCTTTGTCTTTAAATGCCTGCACGAGCGCGGTGAGCGACCTAAACTGTTCGGGAGTTAAATACTGCTTTGGTACCGCAGAGCCGGTAGTTGTACCGAAGTACTCGGTGTAGACGGTGCCAGAAAATTGGGCGGCGGCTTCGTACGCTACTCCGTCTTCATCCATAAACAGGCAGGGCACTTTTGTATCAGGCGCTGCGCCACACCACAGGCTCTCCGGCACGCGCACGCGCACGACTATACCTATGGTTCTAAAGTTGTTTGCCCGTACCTGCACCTCAGCCAAACGTGGAAATTGTTCGTGCAAGCTTTGTGTAAGACTCTTCTTCGGATAGAGCAGGATATTATTTTTTGGAAATAAAAATACGTACGTTCCGGAGATATATTTCATCGCCGCGGCCTCAATTGTTTTAGCAGCCGAGCCTTCTGCGCCTTCCACTTCTATTTTAGTGACCCGCAGATGCGGCAACCACGAAATACCGAGCAGTAGCCCAACTGCCGCTGCCGCCATAGCAAAAACCGCAAGTGCCTTAAGAAGCTTTTGACGACGCCGGCGTGCCCGGAGTTTGCTCTGGGGTAGGTCTACACGAGCCATGCCGACATTATACCTGCACTCGCTCTAATTTTTCTTTGCCGCCCATATAGGGTCGCAGCACCTCTGGCACCACTACCTCGCCCTCACTTGTTTGATAATTCTCCAAAATCGCAATAAGCGTACGTCCCATGGCAAACACCGTGGCGTCGTTCATGTGTACCGGCTCACTTTCGCCATCTGCCCGCTTTAGTTTTGTATTAAGCCTGCGTGCCTGAAAGCCGCCCACGTAGTCGGCGCTGTGGGTCTCTCTATACGTATTCTGTCCTGGCATCCAGGTCTCGAGGTCAATCTGCCGCTGGTCAGGGAAGCCCATGTCGCCAGTACAAATAAGCACTGCTTGGTGAGGCAACTTAAGCTCGCGCATAAAATATTCCTGCAACGCAACCATAAAATCCTGTTCGGCTAAACCATCCTCGGGTTTGGTAAAACTCTCCATCTCAATTTTGTCGAACTGATGCAGGCGCAAAATACCTTTAGTATCTTTGCCATAACTTCCCGCTTCACGTCTAAACGAGGGCGAGTATCCGACATACCGTATAGGCAACTGCTCTTCTTTAAGTGTTTGGTCCATGTGCAGCGGCCCCAGCGTATGCTCGGCGCTTCCAATAAAAACCATGTCATCTTTCTCAAAGTAGTAGCGCTCATCAATGGGGTCGAGGCGCGCCATACGATTCATAACCGCTGAGCGCATCATGATAGGCGGCACTACTGGTACAAACGGCTTAGGGTCTACGGAGAGTCCAGCCTCTTTTACAATGCCTTCAAGCTTTTCGCGCGAGGTGAGTGTACTCATCACCCACTGCAAGATGGCAAACTGCATTAGCGCCAGATCGCCTTTGAGGTAGGTAAAGCGCGCTCCAGACACTTCTCCTGCCTTTTCTGAGTCGATAATTCCAAGATTCTTACCAATATCCCAGTGGGCCTTCGGTTCAAAGTCGAACTGAGGCTTTTCGCCCCACTGGCGGATTATTTTATTGCCGCTCTCGTCGGGGCCAACCGGCGTGTCTGCCGAGGGGATGTTGGGGATCTGTATTAAAAGAGAAACGAGCTCTTTCTCGAGCGCGGCGTACTTTTCTTCAAGCTCTTTTAAAATAGACTTATGCGTCTTACCTGCCTCGGCATCGCGGTTTTTAGCCGCCTCGTTGCGAGCCTGGTTAGTATCGGAAATCTTGCCGGCAAGCTCTTTGCGAGTGTCAGCCAGCTTCAAAATGCGGTTAAGGTCAATATCGCCGCGGTTTTTGTTCTTTATTGCGGCGGCTACGAGCTCTTTATTCTCGCGGATAAAACCAATATCGAGCATATAATAGAAGGGTACTAGTAGCGTACAATGCAATTCCCTATTCGACAACTGACGTCTAAGGAATTCCCAGAGCTGCTCAGAGAAATTCCTCAGATGCCGAAATATCTCTTTATGCGGGGCGAACTGCCGCCGCAGCATTATTATTTGCTCTGCGTAGTTGGCTCTCGCGCTACTACCCCTTATGGACGTCGCATGTGTGCGTCTCTTATTAGCGGCCTCGCCCGCTACCCGGTTGCAATCATTTCTGGCCTGGCTCTCGGCATAGATGCACAAGCGCATACGACCGCTCTAGATGTCGGACTCCCCACCGTTGCAGTGCTGCCATCGAGCACCGACGACAGCAGTATCTACCCAGCTAGCAATCGCGCACTCGCTAAACGTATCTTGTCGCGCGGTGGCGCACTACTTAGCGAGCAGAAGGGTCCGTGGAAGGCACAGATACACAACTTCCCCGCCCGCAACCGCATTATGGCGGGCATGAGCAAGGTAACTTTAATAATAGAAGCGGGCGAAAAGTCGGGAACACTAATAACTGCCCGACTTGCGCTCGACTATAATCGAGAAGTATTGGGCATCCCGCACGAACTTGGGCGCGAGACCGGCAAGGGCGTCAATATGCTCTTGCGTGAGGGCGCCACTCTGGTGCGTAGCAGCGACGATATATTAGAAGCGCTGGGACTCACTGCAAAACCCACGCAGAACACTCTCCCCACCGATCTTACTAGTATAGAATCTGCGATTTTAGAAGCTCTAACCGAGCCCTGTGTTAAAGATGATCTAATAGAGCGCACCGAGCTGTCGGTACAAGATGCAAATATCGCCCTCTCATCACTTCTTATACGCGGGCTTATCGCCGAGCGCATGGGGAGAATTGAGCGTGTTTAAAAGTAATCCCCAAGTTGGCAAAGTGGGTCCTGTTCTGTAAGGTGAGAGTAGTCGTTCAGAACAGGAGTACGTGCAGTGAAAAGATCCAGGGAAGAAGCAGCGAAATGGTGGGCGAGCCTCTCGAAGAATGAAAAAGAGGACGCGGTGCGTCCATATAAACATCTCACCGACAAAGAGGTCCAGGCTATCCTTGGCCTGAGCACTCCCAATCAAGTTGCAACAGTCAAACACCGCTTGCGGTTACAGCAACCAGGCTACACACCAAAGAAACGTACCAGAATAGGCCAGGAGCCGCTGACACAAGACGAACAGCTCAGAAGAGCCGATGCGCCATCGCCCCCGATTGCAAAGGTGTCCGCGCGCAAGCAAGAATCCCCTTTTGGGGCTGCGTTTCCAGAACCCAACGAGGATATAACTGCTGACGAACTGAGATTTCTCTCGCGGATGTACACCGAACATTGAGCACCCGGCCCCGCTTAGCACACGCTAAACGGGGCCGCTCTTTTTAATGCTATGCTTTACATATTGTAGGTTTGTAGTGTATTAGTGTATAGCCTCAATGAAACTGGTAATCGTCGAATCGCCCGCAAAGGCGAAAACTATCGAAAAATATTTGTCCGACATCGACAAGTCGGGCGACTTTATTGTGCGCGCATCAGTTGGCCATGTGCGTGACCTCCCCAAGAGCAACAAGAAAGCTATAGATATAGAAGGTGGGTTTGTCCCCCACTACGAAGTGGTGGCTGGCAAAGAAAAAGTACTCGACGAGCTAAGCAGCCTCGCCAAAAAAGCTAAAGAAGTACTTCTCGCCACCGACCCCGACCGTGAGGGCGAGGCTATTGCGTGGCATATAAAGGAGGAGCTCGGACTTAAAAAGCCGGATCGTATTGTATTTAACGAGATCACTAAAGAAGCTATTGCAGAGGCACTTAAAAACCCACGTGCTATCGACGAACATTTACGCTATGCGCAGGAGGCTCGCCGCGTCCTCGACCGTCTGGTGGGCTACGACCTCTCTGGCCTGATTTGGAAGAAGGTGCGCTACGGTCTCTCGGCTGGCCGCGTACAGTCTCCGGCACTCCGCATCATTATGGAACGCGAGCGCGAGATCCGTGCCTTTGTACCTGAGACCTACTTTGTTATCACCGCCCAGACAGAAACGCCTAAAAAGGTAGCACTTAACCTCACCTGTGTTGAGGAGCCGAAGGAAAAGAAAGAGGCCGACACTATTATAGAAGCGGTTAAAAATGACGGACTTACGGTAGCGGAGGTGAACGAGAGCGAGATGAAGCGCGTACCAAAGGCACCGTTTACCACCTCGACTCTCCAGCAGGCCGCATCAACGCGTCTTGGATTTTCCCCATCGAATACGATGCGCATTGCACAAAAACTCTACGAGGCGGGCCATATCACCTATATGCGTACCGATTCTCCAAATCTTGCCAAGCAGGCACAGACGGCCATTTTGGCTCAGGTAGAGAAAAAGTTTGGTAAAGAATACGTGCAACCGCACACCTATGTCGCCAAATCTAAGGGCGCGCAAGAGGCTCACGAGGCTGTCCGCCCTACGCATGTAGAAAAAGAGTCAGCCGGTACAACGCCTGAACAAAAGAAACTCTACGAACTTATTTGGCGCCGCGCGGTCTCTTCACAGATGGCAGATGCAAAACTGCTTAAGACTAAGATTTTGGCAGAAACGAAGGATAAGAAGGTGCCGCAATTTGCAGCTAACGGCTCGCAAGTGGTTTTTGACGGCTGGCTTAAGGGGGATCCAGCAGCGAGGGGCGAGGATGTAGAACTGCCCAAGGTTACAAGCGGCGACGAGCTGGATGTAAAAGATATTTCTGCAGAAGAAAAGCAGACGACCCCTCCACAGCGCTACAGCGAAGCGGGCCTGATTAAAGAGCTCGAAAAGCGTGGTATTGGCCGCCCATCAACGTACGCAAGCATTATGAAGACTCTTGCCGACCGCGGCTACGTAACTAAAGAAGGCCGCACCCTTACTCCTACTGACACGGGCGATGTTGTATCGAGCTTCCTTGAAGAAAACTTCCCTACCTATATTAGCGACACCTTTACTGCCGAGATGGAAGACGAGCTCGACGAAATTGCTGAGGGTAAGCGCGAGTATGCAAAGACCCTCCGCGACTTTTATAAACCATTCCTCGCAGAAGTTAAGAAAAAAGACAAAGAGGCCGGCAAGATTACCGACCTCGGTCCTGCTCCAAAAGAATTTACCTGCCCTATCTGCGGCAAATCGATGGTCTTTAAGCTATCGCGCCAAGGCAAGTTTATGTCGTGCAGCAACTTCCCTGAATGTACGGGGTCGCGCACCGATGCTGGCGAAATAATCTCTAACGAGCCGCCGAAGTCTATTGGCGACTTCCCTGCAACTGGCCAGCCAATTTTTGTACTTACCGGACGCTTTGGCCCCTATGTACAGGTGGGCGAAGTAATTAAAGGCAAAAAAGGTAAAGACAAGCCACATCGCGCATCACTACCTAAAGGTAAAGAACCGACCGAGGTAACCCTTGAAGAAGCACTTAAATATTTGGCACTTCCTAAGACACTTGGCGTGCACCCGGATACAGGCGAAAATATTATCGCCAACATCGGACGCTTTGGCCCCTACATTGCACACAACACCAAACCGAAGCCCGACTTCCGCTCGCTTAAAACCGACGACGTGTATGCGATTGAGCTCCCCCGCGCACTCGAAATTTTGAAAGAAGAAAAAAAGCAGAGAGGTTTCGCTCGAAAATCGAAAAAAGAGTAGACTGGGTCTATGGTTACCGCCAAAGAGATTATCGAGGCGATGAGCGCTCCCCCGTCTAACGAGGAAAAGGCCTTGGTAGAACGGGCGTATGTCTTTGCGGCCGATGCGCACAAAGAACAAAAACGCTTCTCCGGTGAGCCGTATATGGAGCACCTCAGCCGCGTAGCAAAGAGTCTCGCAGACATAGGCATGGGACCAAAGACCATTTCTGCTGGCCTTTTGCACGACACTATTGAAGACACGGGTGTCGCACCCGAAACTATTGAGCGCGATTTCGGGAAAGAAATTTTGTTTTTAGTAGAAGGCGTGACCAAGCTAGGCCACCTCAAGTACCGCGGCACCGAAAGGCACCGCGAGTCACTTCGCAAACTCCTCGTCGCCACCAGCAAAGACACGCGCGTGCTCATCATTAAGTTGATGGACCGCCTGCATAACATGCGTACGCTCCAATACGTAAAGCCGGAGAAGCAGAAGCGCATTGCACTTGAGACGCTGGAGATTTATGCGGCTATTGCCCACCGCCTTGGTATGGGCGTCGTGCGTAAAGAGCTTGAAGACCTTGCCTTTCAATATGCGTACCCAGAAGAATACGCAAACGCCAAAAGGCTCTTGACCGAAAAGACAAAAGAAACTCAGGAGCGCCTTGAAGACATGCTCCGCATGCTCAAAAAAGAGCTCGCGAAAGAAAATATTACACACTTCCAGACTGACTTTCGGGTTAAAGGTCTTTGGAGCTTGTGGCAAAAGCTGAAACGCAAAGAGGGTGATGTGAGCAAGGTGCACGACATCGCAGCCATTCGCATTGTGGTTGAGGATGTTGCCAACTGCTACCGCGTGCTCGGCCTCGTGCATAACCTTTGGCAACCGCTGGTTGGCAAGATCAAAGACTATATTGCCTTCCCTAAACCAAACGGCTACCAAAGTTTGCACACGACCGTATTTTCGGGCGATGGCGGCATTGTAGAAGTGCAAATACGCACCAAAGACATGCACCGCGAAGCGATGTACGGCATTGCAGCGCACGTAACCTACAAAGAGCAAGCTGGGGCTGCAAGTGGTCGTGGCTCAAGCTTTGACTGGATACGCAGCCTTATACCCAGCTTTGGTCGTCGTAAAGAAGTAGCCACTCCCGAGGGTAAAGAAAAACCGCGCTACGGGAGCGCTAACGCACCGGAGTGGCTACAGAACCTAAGCGAGCACGAGACTGAAGATCCTGACTTTGACACTGTTCTAAAGACAGATCTCTTTACCCACCGCGTATTCGTCTTTACTCCGCACGGCGACGTGGTGGACCTCCCCACCCAGGCCTCACCTATCGACTTTGCCTACGCTATACACTCCGAGCTCGGCGACCACGTATTTGGCGCCAAAGTTAACGGCAAAATGGTGCCCCTCCACACGGTGCTACACAACGGCGATATTGTAGAAATTGAGACGCGCAAATCATCGCGACCGACACAAAAATGGCTCGACTTTGCTAAAACGACGATGGCCCGTCGCCATATCAGAAACTCACTTGAAGAGCAGGAGAAGAATAAATCTTAGTCTGCCAAGTGCGCGTGGTCGTTCCAGGTGAGCATGCGCCAAGCTTTAAACCTGCCGTCATGAGCGTCACGGTCTGCGGGACTGTGCTCAAAAATAGTGAGGCCAGTATTTTTTGTCCTAAGCGTTTTAAATAAACTATACCCTTCCTTACCAGTAAACTCATCGCCGAACATAATAGTGCCCACCAGCATGCGCAAAAAGAGCCCGTGAGTAACAACTAAAATTTCTTGTTCAGGCCGAGCTTCTAAAAAATCCATTGCCTTTTTGGCACGGACCTTCATGTCGTCAAAATTTTCTTCGTCAGAATATTTCCAGTCAGGTTTACCAAAGTTTTCATCAAGAATTTTATCTATCTCCGCAGTCTTGGGGTCGCTATACGGCCTACCTACATATTCTGATGGACTGCGACGCTCTACAAAAAGATCGGAAGTCTCGAGCGTCTTTCCTGTTTTGTCGACAATATGCTGTGCTGTCTGCCTTGCACGCACGAGCGTGCTTGCAATAACTACGTCTATTGGCAACTTAGATGCTCGTTCGGCAATAAATTCGGCCTGACCGTGACCTATTTCGGTAAGCGGAGTCTCGCCACCAAGGTAGATATTGCCAATATTCGCCTCACTCTCGCCGTGTCGTACGAGATATACATTTTTCATAGGAAATTGGATTATATAGAAAAGCTATTAGGATTGAAAGCGTTTTCGTCGAGCTTTTTCTCTTCTTCAGAACGGTCGTCTATTGGAGTGGAGTCCTCAATCCCGGGCTGCAGCGCCGCAGTGTCTGAAGCGGAATCTTCCTGAGCAAGAGTCTGGCCCGCCGAGCCGAGGCTAGGCTCGGACGGGAGATCCGAGGACGTTTGCGAAGGAGGATTCTGCGTAGGGTTAACCCGCGCATGCAGCGCAGCAAAGAGCGCGCGCAAGTCTTCTTCGGTCATGTAATCAATAGCAAGTTTGCCGCCCTTTTCTTTAGGCTCTATCGCTACGCGCGTACCAAGCGCCGCCGAAAGCTCGCGCTCCATGTCGAGTACATCGGGGGCAAACAAATACTCCTTTTTACGAACCTTCTCTACTGCAATGCGACGGGCAATGTTTTCGCTGTCGCGCACCGTGAGTTTTTTGAGCAAAATTTCTTTAAACAGTGTTGCCTGCTCTGCCGGGCGGTCAATAAGCATGAGGAGCGGGCGTGTATGACCCTCTGAAATCTTGCCGTCAATGACCGCCTGCTGCATCTCTGGCGGCAGACCAAGTAAGCGAATGGTATTTGCCACATATTCGCGGCTTTTGCCTATCTTCTCCGCAATCTGCGTGTGCTTAAAGTTGAACTCCTTGTGGAGCTTATTAAACGCAATGGCGCGGTCTATGGCATTCAAATCTTCGCGTTGGAGGTTCTCAATGATCGCAAGCTCGAGCTTGGTTTGGTCGTCATCTTCTGCTTCGCGAATAAGGACTGGCACCATCGGCACCCCGGCTATTTTAGACGCACGCAAACGGCGCTCTCCCGCCACCAACTCGTATTCTGTTGCAATGCCTCCACCCGGCTTTTCTACCTCTTTGCGGTTAACAGTAAGCGGCTGCAAAATCCCATACTGGCGTATGGACTTCGCGAGGTCGTTTAGTTTGTCTTCGTCGAACTCTTTGCGGGGCTGGAAAGGGTTTGGTTTTATCTTTTCTACCTCTACCCAGAAAATGGAATTGTTGTAAAAGCCCGCCATGTCGGCAGATTATATCATCTTTTGAATTCTCTCCCAGATCTACGGGTGCCGGAGGTGGGACTCGAACCCACACCCCTTGCGGGACACGATTTTGAGTCGTGCGCGGCTGCCATTACGCCACTCCGGCTTGCCAATTACTCTACCCTATCCCCTCAAAAATCTCTATGGTACTGTGCTTTTTAGATGTTCTGACTGCAACTGGAGGAATAAAAGATGAAGACCCAACTGATCTTTGCTTGCGATACCAACGACTACGACCTCGGTATGCGCCTCATCAAAGAAACGGCACCTGAGATCGACATGGTCAAGATTGGTCTCGCGGCTATAACCAACGAGGACGGATTCGGCGAGACGTTAGCTCGGCACTTTCGTATCCGAGCGCGTGAATGCAAGAAAAACACCATGTGGGACATAAAGCTCCTTGATGTTGCCAACACTGTTGGCGATGCAGCACGCAACATTGTGAAGCGAGGCAACAAATTCTTCACCTTGCACGCCCAAGCCAGCAATGCAGCACTTGAGGCTGCCGTGAAAGCGTGTGAGGGAACGGAAACAGTTGCACTGGCTGTGACCGCTCTTACCGATCTCAACGACGATGCGTGTTTGCTACGTTTTGATCGCAATTCCCATTCAGTGGTGATGCAATTCGCCGAGATCGCCTACAGCTGCGGCATCCGAGGATTCGTCTGCTCTGCCCAAGAAGCGCAGGTATTGCGTGCACGATACCCGGACGTGACCATAGTAACGCCGGCTATCCGCCCGCTCTGGACTGTCGGCAAGGACGAGCAGAAGCGCGTTACGACTCCGACGCAGGCGGCACAGGCTGGTGCCGACTACATCGTGGTTGGCCGGCCTATTCTGCACCCGCCGCCAAAGTACACCAATCTGAAGGCCGCGCAGGAAATCAAAGCCGAACTCGAAGCGGCCTGACACTTCGAGAAACTGGCGCCCCCATACTTTGGGGCGCTTTTCTTTTTGCATATAGTCATGCTACGTTTCCGAAGGAACTGAGTTCACACAGGGAGAACGAAATGTTAACAGTTGTCAGTCCCCGCAAACTCTTGGCGGATGCGGGGTGCATACTTACCGGCGAGTACTTTGTCGCTTTCAAGAGCGGCCGGGTCGGATGCACCTACATCAACGTCGACCCGCTCTTCACCTTTCCGCGCAGCATAGCGCTCCTCGGCGAAATGCTGGTGCAGTCGTACGAATGGAGCGCGGCAACGATTGCAGGCCCTGCGATGGGCGGCGTACCTCTCATATACGCAGCCGCAGCTCGCAGTCGTCTCAGCTCAGTGCGAACGGCTTGGGCAGACAAAGAGTCCGACGGGACCTTCACCCTTGATCGGATGGGGTTTGCTGGCGCCATAAAAAACCAACCCACTCTGGTGGTTGAAGATGTGACGACGACCGGCAGCTCAGCCAAATCTGTTGGCGAGCTTGTCGAACGGCACGGCGGCAAGGTCATAGCCTACTCGTTCATTTGGAACCGCGGCGGCGTGACAGAAGAGCAGATGGGCGCCCCTGTTCATTCGCTCATCAACGAATCGCTCCCGTCTTGGGCACCGGGCGAACACGAGATGTGGGGAAAATGGCCACTGGTCACCGACCTTGGTCACCCCGATAAATTTCCCAACTATCCTGGGCCACGCATCAAACTGCTCGATATCTAAATGCAGCGGGACATGGCGACCGGCAGCACAAGCTGCCGGTCTTTTCTTTTTTATATATCCGCGTTACAAGTGGTGGGTAATGAAGTCAAAGGTTATCGTCATTGTTGGCCCAACTGCATCGGGGAAAAGCTCCCTGGGCATTTTTCTTGCCAAAAAACTTAAAGGTGAAGTAATTTCTGCCGATAGTCGCCAGGTATATAAAGGTTTAGATATCGGCACGGGCAAAGTAACAAAAAAAGAAATGTCGGGCGTCCCCCACCACTTGCTAAGTGTTGCGTCGCCTAAAAAACAATTTTCTGCTGACGACTTTGTAAAACAGGGTACAAAAATACTAAGCAAGACCAACCTACCGATTGTAGTTGGCGGCACTGGGTTTTATGTAGATGCGCTCCTAGGCCGCATGGTCCTCCCCAATGTGCCACCTAACCCCAAGCTTCGCGCCAGGCTCGAGAAAATGAGCGTAGAGGCACTCTACAAGCTACTTACGACCAAAGACCCTGCACGAGCCAAAACAATAGAGCCGAAGCATAAACGGCGCATCATTAGAGCGCTCGAGATTGCAGAACATACGCTTCGCCAAACTACTCCCGCTCGTGCGCTCCGGGCCGCTAGGCCGAGTCCTACACTCGCTTCGAGTAGTTTGGCTTCGCAAAAATATGAGGTTCTTTGGCTGGGTATCAACCCAACCCCGGAAGTATTAAAGAAAAATATTCATAACCGCCTGCTAGTCCGCTTGAAGCAGGGTATGAAACGAGAGGCAAAAAAGCTACACAAAGCCGGCGTGTCTTATAAACGCATGGAGGAACTAGGACTCGAGTATCGTTACCTTGCTCGCCTACTCCAGAACAAACTAACTAAAGAGGAGTTTTTAGAGCAGCTAGAGCGCGAGATTAATAAATATGCCAAACGCCAGTGGCGCTGGTTCAAACGCAATAAAGACATTCACTGGGTCACTAATAAAACAAAGGCCTTGCAGCTGGCAAAGGCCTTTATTTCGGGCTAATATAGCCCCATTGGGCGATTAGTTAAGTGGTATAACGACGGTCTCCAAAACCGTAGTTGGGGGTTCGATTCCCTCATCGCCCGCCAAAAAAAATTACTTCTTGGCTTCTTTGTGCACGGTAGAGGCCCGGCACCAATTGCAGAACTTTTTAAGCTCTATCTTGCGCTCCACTTTCTTCTTGTTTTTGGAGCTCCAATAGTTAATGCGCTTGCACTTGGTGCATTGCAGCTTTATGAGTCTATCCTGTGACATGACGAGGAGACTATAACAGAGAAAGCTATACCACGCAACACTATAACGGTGTGGCCCCCTGGCAGAAGCTGAAGCCCAGGTTCCTACCTGCATATATCTCATTGGCGCTCGCTGGCACCAACACTGCGTACCGTAAACTGCAGGCTACGGGCTCTGCAATACCGAGCTTGGCGAGAAGATCGATCTCTGCCTTGCGACGCATCTCGCCTATGGGTTCGCTAAAGATAGTAATGGTAAAACTCGAATCGCCTTCGATGTACATAAGGGTATATGCGGCAGTAGCAAAATCATTTCCTGCAAGGTAGTAGGTCCCCTTGTTTACATCATCTTCGACAGTAGTGGCGCTCTTGCGAAAGTCCTTTACTCGAATGAGCCCGCCGCTTTGCGATTGAACTTCAAAATAATTTTCTGTTATCGGCTGAATGCTTCCGCCACCCGTGTCAGACCCACTAGTACCCCCTTGCCCAGGCTCATCTGTCCCACCACTCCCTACTGATACATCGTTTTGATATCCACCTGTGGGGAACAATCCTGTGTCGGTAGGCGCATCACCCGTTGATGGCGTTCGAGAAAGAATATAAAAAACACCAAGACCAACGAGCACTGCGATGGTTAGACCTACAATAGTGAGTGTTTTCATATACTTAACTTAGTATAACCCTGCTAACGACCTACACACTTGCCATAGGTACTCCAGTTTTTGGCACCATTTGGCGTATGGTTGAGCAAATACGCTGCTGAAGCAGTGTTGCAACTAGGATTTTTTGCCGCAGCAACACAAGCAGCGTAGAGCGTTTCGTTTATAACCCGAGCGGAATAATTTTTACCAGAAAATGCAGCTGGGCAGTTAAGGGTTGGCTGGCCAGGACACATCATTTGGTTGACGGAAATATTAATTTGATACAAACCCCATGAAAAGGCTCTGCGACCTGGGTCGTTGTACATAATATCTGAACCGCTAGGCCGGCTGGCTATACCGCCACTCTCCGCACCGCATATGCAGGACATTAGATTGGCGTTAGCACCAAACGCACCAGGATTGGGAGCGCAAGATCCCGCACTAATGGGGCCCGAGGGAGTGACTGGCGGCGGAAATGGACCAGGAGTAATGGCAGGGACAGGGACTGGCTGGGTAACCTCCCCGGCTGAGCCAACACAGGTGTGGTTTTTTTGATCGTAGGTTGCGCCAGACGGACAGCTTATGGGTACACCATTTGAATTTGTACCAACCACAACAGGAGTTGGAGGGCGTGTATATTCAGGCGGGTCTACTTCCGGCAGAATGACACCAATAAGATCATCAAATGTAGTATTGATCAGACGCCCAGGACGGCCAGGTGTAGCGGTTGTGTTGGAGACACACTGCAACTCAAACCATTTGCTATCAGTGAAAAAGTCCTTACTGAACACCACCGTCATAATGGTGTTAACAACGAGCCATGCAGAGAGTGCGATGAGAAGGCCCGTCAGGACGTTTTTAAATATCTTACGTGCGCGTGCAATGCGATGAGGATCTGAGCCGCCGGTAAAATACAGTACACCCGCATAGGCGAACATAAGGGCAGCAAGGGGCACGGCAATCCCCACAAGCATGAAGTTGATGATGTTTTGCATCAGCTTGCCTAGGTCACAGATGTCGCAGGTCATAGCACCGGTGCATGGGACAAGACCCTGTGCGTATGCTGCAACAGGTATAAGGAGCAGAGCTAACCCTGCACAAACATAAAGAACCTGAAGGACCTTCCTCATTGCCTGTATTTTAGCACTCGTTTTTGCATATTAATTGCAGGTGCCCGTTTGTACATGCACATGGTCGCTCTCTTTTGTAGCGCGGCCATCGCACTGCTGAGCCGCCTGGAGAAGTGAGAGGTAGTTTTCTTCATCGCCAAAATCCACTGCATATGACTGGTTACCGCACTTAGATCCGCCGTAATGGTAGGAGTTGGTGACGTGCTGACACTGTCCCGCCTTGCACTGCGCCCAAGTTCTGGTGCCATTTACTATCATGCTGTCAGAAATAGATGAGATGCGCCCCACATTACCGGGCACAATTTTGGACATGCAGTTAAGCATGGAGGTTAACTTTAAAGAAGCGTGGGGAGTCTGTTTGTTGATACCGCTGTTGAACGTAAACGTGTAGTCGGCTTGTACGGGAACAAAGGGGCCTGGACTGACCGGCGTTCCAGGGTTTGCCGGCACAGGATCTACGCCTCCACCTACTGCCCCACCTCCATCGCCGCTCTCGCTACCACCTCCAACCCCACCGGGTTTGAAGCACGCATTCAACTCGGCGTTATAGGAATATCCTCCAGGACAAACCAGAGGGTTACCGGCAGAGTCGTACCCAACAACATTCTGAGGAGTCTCTGGCCGAACATACTCGGGAGCCTCTGCTTCAGGAAGAATAGTATTGATCAGATCATTAAAATTAGTTCCAGCAAGGCGAACGTCGCCATCGGACTTATTCCTTATTGTTTCTACACACTGAAGTTCAAACCATTTACCACCATCAAAGAAACTCTTACTAAACACTACCGTCATAATAGTATTGACGACCAGCCAGCCAGAAATGGCAATAAGAAACCCAATAAGTACGTTTTTAAATATTTTATGTGCACGCGTAATGCGGCCAGGGTTTGAGCCGCCGGTAAAATACAGTACACCCGCATAGGCGAACATAACGGCCGCAAGAGGTACCACAATACCCACAAGGAGGAAGTTGATGATGTTTTGCATCAGCTTGCCTAGGTCGCAGAGGTCGCACGTTATGGGGCCATTACCACCATCGTCTACACCGCACTGCACCAGAGGTGAGTAGCTCTGCGCATCAACAGTTAGTGGTGCAGCAAGAAGTATGAGTACAACAAAAACAGGCAGCCACGCACGAAGCGTCTTCATGCCTTATATGGTAGCACCTAAAATAACAGGTGCGCCGGGTAGGATTCGAACCTACGTAGCCGCAAGGGCGCTTGGTTTACAGCCAAGTGCGATTGACCACTCCGCCACCGACGCATGAAGGAACTCTGCCAAACTCGAACAAAAACACTACACGCTACTGAACCCCCCTACTTTACACTTTTTCTTCTTAATTGTCAGCTTTTATTTGATTCGTCCCACAAGTCCCACACATAGCTTGCTACGTTGATTTTAGGTCCATACAGAGCTGCTTGATGGAGATCTATCCAGGGCAGAGAGTTGGCTTCGATAATTCCCCATTTTTGCTCATCGGGCCCCTTCATTGGATCCTCTAAGATCAAATCGAACCCAACCAAGGGCAGCTTTGTTACCTGTGCAGCGCGCTCAATCTCTTTTTTAAGTTCAGGATGTATATCCACACCACGTTCCCAATTTCTGCCACCAGAAGAATACCCCGCCCAATAAATCAGTGACAGCTTCTTCCCCTTTTCGAGCACACTTTCCAGGGTATAACCGCGCCGCTTAATATGCATCTCGTGAAGAGAGCTTAGTTCAATCTCATCTACGCCTTGTGGCCGGGAAGCATTTGCTGCCTCAACAAGTTTTTGTATGGACGAATGCCCGTCACCCTCTACTATTGGCGACTGCGACTCCAAAAAGCCTACTAGTTTGCCATTAACACAGGTCGCTCTGCCCAAGTTCCCTTCCAAATACTCTTCGACAATTACCCAATGGCAAAGTTTCTTGGCAGACATAAATGCAGTCCGCAGTTCAGCCTCAGTCGTAATATGAGTACCGGTATGGCGACCATTAGAACCGATACGCGGCTTAACACACACGCGAGAAAGCTCTTGTAGTATCTTCTTGGCCTCTGCAAAGGTTGAAACGCTGTAAGACCGCGGCACTGGAATGCCTGCTTTTTTAAAATGCTCTTTAACAAGCGACTTATCATCAGGCCACACTTCTTTGATCTGGAGCTTCGGCGGTATAGGCACACTGAAATAGATATAGGTGGCGCCATCTTTATCGAACTCAAAGAGGTCGGTATACGTGCCAAACACCACCAACTGTTTAAGTGCCACGCCGCGCCTTTTCGCTTCTTCCCATACAACCCGCGAGCGTGCCGAACCAGCCCATGCAATATCATCGTTGTATGAAAGAACGCGCATCCGCATAAGTTGCGGCGCGATCAGTTTAAAGCCCTTGGTCAGTACTCGTTGCACCGGAATGGTTGCCGCTTCATATACGGTAAAGACAGGCTGGGGCAAACGGAGTCTGTTAAAGGCCGCGTCTATACTCCCAAAAAACCAAGCGTGGTAATGGTTGGTCGGATTTGCTCCGCAGTCTATACATTCCATGCCCACATTATAACGACAAAAGCCCCCTAAGGGGCTTTTTTAGTGTCCTCCACCCAACATGAGATTGATGGTTATCTTATACCTAGTAAGTATTGCATATCCTGTAGACCCACAAGGACTACCCTGGGGATAAAGCCTTCTCAGGCTTATTCCACAAGCTTATTTACGCGTTTATCTTTTCTTCCGTCAGCATCGCGGCCGAGACTTTAACTGCCCTGCCTTTTCCACTTTTCTTTACATCGAACATAAATTCTCCATTTTTGACACCCACGGAGACGCTGCCGCCAGAGAGTACGCCGCGGCCCACCATCAAGCTCGCAATCTTGGTCAGAATCTTATCTTGAATAAGCCTGCGCAACGGGCGTGCACCGTAATGCGGGTTGTAGCCCTCTTTGGCCAAGTAGTCGTACACCTCCGGTGTAATCGAGAGCGTAATATCTTTACCCGCCAAGCGCTCCACCACTTCTTTAACCTGTATGTTAACAATGTCTTTAATTGCTTCAGGAGAAAGGATGTTGAAGATAATTATTTCGTCGATACGGTTCAAGAACTCGGGACGGAAGTAGTCCTTAAGCGCTGCTTGTACCTTTTCTTTAGCAGCAACATAGTTCTGTGCGTCAGATGAGCCTGCGATAGCAAAACCGATCTGCTCCATGCGGTCGATGTAGGTAGCGCCGATGTTCGAGGTCATGATGATGATCGTGTTGCGGAAGTTTACTTTGCGGCCTTTAGCATCGGTAAGGTACCCATTGTCGAGTACCTGGAGGAGGATGTTAAAGACTTCTGGGTGCGCCTTTTCGATTTCGTCGAAGAGCAGCACAGCATATGGCCTATGACGTACAAGCTCGGTTAAGGCACCGCCCTCTTCGTGGCCCACATAGCCCGGAGGTGCACCGATGATTTTAGATACCGAATGCTTTTCCATGTACTCCGACATGTCGACACGTATCAGCGCCTTGTCGTCGTCGAACATAAACTCGCCAAGGGCACGCGTAAGTTCAGTTTTACCAACGCCGGTCGGGCCCAGGAACATAAACGATGCAATCGGGCGATTAGGGTCGGAAATACCGGCACGCGAGCGCTTAACCGCATCTGCAACCTTTTCTACCGCTTCGTCTTGGCCAACCACGCGCTTTTGGAGCTCGTTTTCAATCCGCGTCAGGCGACGAGCCTCTTCTTCGAGCATGCGCGACACCGGAATTCCGGTCCATTTGGCAACAATAGAGGCAATATCTGCTTCGCCGATCTCTTCTTTAAGCAGGCGACGTGAGCTCTGAAGTTTTTTCAGTTTCTTGGTCTTTTGTTCAAGCTCGCGCTCAAGGGATGGGATCTCGCCATAGCGGATTTCTGCCGCACGCGAAAGGTTTACCTCGGCTTCCGATGCGTCGGCCTCAATACGTAGGCTTTCAAGCTCTTTTTTGATGCTCTTAATGTCAGCGAGTATCTGCTTTTCGTTCTTCCAGCGCAGCTCTATCTCACTTGTTTTTTCTTTAAGTTCGGCAATATCGCGTTCGATGTCTTTAACGCGGGACTTAGCATTTTTATTGCTGTTCGTATTTGATTCGCTCTCCGCTTCTTTACGGAGTGCCTCCTTTTCTACCTCAAGGCGCATAATCTTGCGATGTGCGTCTTCAAGTACAGGCGGCTTGTTTTCTAGGCTGATGCGCAGGCTTGATGCCGCTTCATCGATAAGGTCGATAGCCTTGTCCGGCAAAAATCTATCCGGAATGTAGCGAGCAGAAAGTTCTACCGCTGCTATGAGCGAGTCGTCTGTAATGTGTACGCCGTGGAAGAGTTCGTACTTCTCTTTAAGGCCGCGCAAAATAGCAACGGCGTCTTCTACCGTAGGCTCAAGCACATACACCGGCTGGAAGCGACGCTGAAAGGCCGGATCACGCTCGATGTGCTTCTGATATTCGCGAAGCGTTGTGGCGCCAATGAGATGCAGGTCGCCACGAGCAAGCGCAGGCTTGAGCATATTTGATGCGTCCATTGCACCCTCGGCAGCACCTGCGCCAATCATGGTGTGGATCTCGTCGACAAACAAAATTATTTTGCCTTCTGAGCGCTCGATCTCTTTCATGATTGCTTTGAGGCGCTCTTCAAACTCGCCGCGGTACTTGGTACCAGCAATAAGCGCGCCCAAGTCGAGCGACACGAGGTCTTTATCGCGCAAACTCTCCGGGCAGTCGCCAGAAGCGATGCGTGAGGCGAGCCCTTCTGCAATCGCCGTTTTGCCAACTCCTGCCTCACCTATCAGAATAGGATTGTTTTTTGTGCGACGGGAAAGGATCTGAATGACGCGTTTAATTTCCTCGTCACGACCAATAACCGGGTCGAGCTTGTTTTCTGCCGCCATTTTAGTGAGCGAGCGCGTATATTTGGGCAATGCGCGGAACTTCTTCCCTTCTGCGGCAGTGGGCTTAGCGGCGCGAAGTTCTGAAAGCGCACGGACAATAGCCTCGCGGCTAATCCTAAAGCGCGCAAGCATGTCGCGCGTACCGCCTGGCACGTCGAGGAGCGAAATAAGGAGGTGCTCAGTCGAGACAAACTCATCGTGGAGCTCCGTAGCGACTTTGGCACTTCTTTCGAGCACCTGAACTAGGTCTGGTGTTAAATAAAGTTGATACGAAGGAGAAAGTACCGAATTGCCAGACACGCTTTCAAGACTTTCGAGCACGGTGTCGGTCAAAAGCACCACATCTACCTCGAGTTTGTCGAGCACCGATGCCACCAGAGACTCTTCTTGCAAGAGCAAAGCGCCCAAAAGGTGTGTTGGGCTTACCTGGTTCTGCGCACGTTCAACGGCAAGCTCGTGAGCGCGGCGTACTGCTTCTTTTGCTTTGGTAGTGAAGTGATTGAATGGTGGCATAATCGTTTTGCTTACTACTTGTATACTGCTTATTACGTATTGGGGGTGGTATTTGTTACCGTGGGAGCTGCAGGGAGAGATATGATCTTGTAAGCACTCTGATCTGTGGCGTGGGTGCTCGTATTCATACCTATAACTTCTCCGAAGATCGTGATGAGCACTGAACCCGGTGTTGCGGAGGAAACGCTGGCATAGATGACATCTTTAGTAGTATCGGTAGGCAATGCCGCAACGACACCCTCACCCACCGAGTCGGAACCGATGCCGCCAATGCGGAGCACTGTTTGTCCAAGCGTGAGTTTGGCGCTGTCTGCAAATTTGGCTGGCACAAACCCTGTTGAAGTCCCGAGTGTAAGGTCTACCTGAACGATCTCTGACTTGAGGTCGCCGCGAGGCTTGGCCGGTACACGAGCCCCAGAAGGTAAAATAGCCTCAAACTGATTCACCTGTCCTGCAGCGAGCGCAGGGCCGTCGGTAATAGTGGTGCCTTTGCTGTCGATTATGATGCCGCGCGCTATTAACTGGTCGCTACCACGAGCCACAATGCGCACAATACTCTTTTGTACGGTGGCGATAGATTGCGGTACCAGCTCGTCCTGCTTAACTACAACTGTTTTTTCTGTAGCTACGGCAGCGCCTTGTGTAGAAGGAACAACGGTTTCAACCGTACGCTCAACCACCTGATTAATTATTTTAGTGACGCCTTCTGGCGCCTGGTCCATGAGCGAGACGGTCACAATCCCTGTAGCGATGGAGGTAACAAACGACACCAATAGCGTCAATAACAGGATTTGATGTTTTGTTAGTTTTTCTAAATCCATCCCAGTAAGACTGTTACAAGAACTATACCACAAAATAAAAGAAAAACCCATCGCATTTGCGCGATGGGCAGTTTGATTCACTATTTTTTGACGGTGTTACTCGACCGTCACCGACTTGGCGAGATTCCGCGGCTTGTCGACGTCGAACCCTTGTGCCACTCCCACATGGTACGCGAGAAGCTGGTACGGGATCGCGCCGATGACCGAGATCAGTTCCGGCGGGACCTGCGGAAGCACGATGACGTGCTTTGCAAGACCATCCGGAAGCGCGACCATTCCACTCGTGATGACGATAACATCGCCGCCACGTGCGCGAACTTCCTCGAGGTTGGAGATCATCTTCCCCTCGAGTCCGTCACCCTTGCAGATCACCGCGATGACGGGCACGCCCCGCTCGATGAGCGCCAGTGGGCCGTGCTTGAGCTCGCCGCCGGGATACCCCTCTGCATTGAGCTGGCCGATCTCCTTCAGCTTCAGGGCGCCCTCGTATGCGAGCGGCACCGCAAAGCCCCGACCGAGACAGAAGACGCTCTTCGCGTCTTTGTAGATCTGCGCGATCTCCTTGACCTGCTGTTCGCACGTGAGTGCGAGAGCAACTTTGTCCGGAAGTTCGCGGAGTCCACGCACCAGCCGCGCAACGCGAGGCTGATGGCCCTGGCCGGCAAGAGTAGCAAGCCGAGCTGCAAGAAGTGCCATCACCGCAACTTGCGCGGTGAAAGCCTTGGTGGATGCGACGCCGATCTCCGACCCCGCATGGAGGTAGATACCAGCGCCGGTCTCGCGAGAAAGCGATGACCCGACCCGGTTGTTGATGCCGAGCGTCAGCGCGCCTTCCTTCATGGCAAGGCGCGCGGCGTTCAGCGTGTCGGCCGTAGAGCCCGACTGCGAAACGGCGATGACCGCGTCGTGGAAGTTCAGAATCGGATCGCGATACTGAAACTCCGAGGCGTGGCTGGCCCGTGCAGGTATCCGCGCAAGACCTTCGATCATCTGCGCTCCGATCGTCGAGGCGTAGAGCGACGTGCCGCACGCGACGAACTCGATCATGCGCGAGCAAGCGAGACGTTCCTCCGCGTTGCGGATGCCGCCCAACACCACCTCGCCGTCCAGAGTGATCCGGCCGGCAGTGGCGAGCTTGAGCGCGTTCGGCTGGTCGTAGATCTCCTTCCGCATGAAGGAGTCGTACGTGCCCTTGTCGACGCTGGTAGAATCGGCGTCGAACACTTCGATGTCGCGCTTGCGCGCTGCATCGTGTTCGCGGAAGTGGTAGGTTCCGTCGTTCTTGAGGGTCAGGATGTCGCCGTCCTTGATCGGGACGGTGTGCGAAGCATAGCCGGCGAACGCGAGGTCGTCGGACGCGACGTAGTGCGTGCCGCCGTTGAGGCCGAGAAACAGGTCGCTGCTCTGCCTTGCGATCACGATTTCCGGATGCATCGACGAGACGACCGCGATTGCGTAGGCGCCGTCGAGATCTTCGACAGCACTGGCAACCGCGTCTTCGAGGCAGTTGGCCCCTTCGAGGAGCTTCAGCTCGATGAGGTTCGGGATGACCTCTGTGTCGGTCTGCGAGTGGAACACGTACCCCGCACTCATCAGGCGACGGCGAAGCATGTCGTGGTTCTCGATGATGCCGTTGTGCACGACGGAAATAGTGCCGTCGTTCGAGACGTGCGGATGCGCGTTCTCTTCGGTCACTTCACCGTGGGTCGCCCACCTGGTGTGGATGATGCCGCGGTTGCCATGAACCGGCGAGGTGTCGAACCGGTTCTTGAGATTGGCCACAGGGCCAACCGCCTTCAGAACCTGCAGGTCGCCGCCGTTGGCGACGGACACGCCGGCACTGTCATACCCGCGGTACTCGAGCCGCTTGATGCAGTCGAGCAGCACGGGAGCGATATCCCCCTTAGGGGCAATAATGGCTACGATGCCACACATGTGAACACGTCTCCTTCTCTTCTAGCTAGGCTAGGCTTGGGTTGAATAGAACTTCCAGACGATATAACCCCGCCCGAATGTCCATTTGCTACTTTACAACATTATTTGACTTTTGGCTATAGCGTGTCGTTATTGCAACCAGAGCCTCAGTTATGCGGCGGATATCAGTAGAAGATGCGTCAGGGAGCAGGGTTATACGTATAGAAGACTTTGCTGCAATATCTGACTTACCAAGAGCCTTAATAACGTACGAGGGTTCCTCGTCGGCACCGCTGCACGCCGAGCGCGTCGAGGCCGCCACCCCCTCGGCATCGAGGGCTATGACTGCCATCTGTGCATCAAGGCCAGATATAGAAATATTTATATTGTTAGCTACGCGGCTATCCCCCGCTACACCATTAAGCTCTGCGTTTGGAATACGCTTTTGAATTTCTGTAATTAGATTATCGCGAAGCGCAGTTACATGAGCCACTCGTGCATCAACACCAGCCTGCGCTTCTTCGAGCGCCTGCGCGAGCGCTCCTGCCATCACCACGTTTTCTGTTCCACTGCGAAGCCCGCGCTCCTGCCCGCCGCCCCAGAGTATCGGCTCAACATCGATATCTCTCTTTATATAGAGTACACTGGCACCTTTTGGCCCCATCATCTTTTGAGCGTCGAGCGTAAGCAGGTCGACTCCAAGCTTCTCTACATTGAGCGGCAGCCACAGCGGCGCCTGCGATGCGTCTGAGTGGAAGTAGAGCGGAGCTTCTTTGCGAAGTTTTCTTACATGCCGAATTTCTTTCGCGATCTCGCGAATGTTTTGAATGGTGCCTATCTCACTGTTAATCATCTGCACCGACACTAGTACCGTCTCGTCGTTTATAGTTTCGCGCAGGTCTTTAGTAGACACCTCTCCACTCTCACTTACTTTTAGCTCAGTCGTATACAAACCATCATGTTCAAGAATGCGGAGCGGCTCGAGTACCGACAAATGTTCTATTGAGGTAGTAACCGCGCTTAACTCGCCCTGCTCGCGCAAAAGCGGGCGCAGCGCACCCAATATCGCAAGATTGTTAGACTCTGTTCCGCCTGAGGTAAAAAATATTTCGTCCGGATGTGCACCTATAGCTTTTGCCACACGTGCACGTGCGCGCTCCAATTCTTTTTTTGCTGCTACCGCGTCTTTATGCAGCCCGCCTGGGTTGCCATAGAGCGCCTGTAAACGCGACATTTCTTTTTGCACGCCCAAAGAAAGCGGTGTTGCTGCCGCTGCATCTGCGTATATGCGCTTCCGTTTTCCCAGTTTCCAAAACTTCATAAAAAAGCAGTTTAAGTATATACTCCCTTACACGCCCCTTCGTCCACTCTATATATCTATATGAACGCCTCTCCAGCCATAGAGGGCACACGCCCTCCTGTTGTTGCAATCGTGGGACACATTGACCACGGCAAATCTACCCTGCTCGACTATATCCGCAAAGCCAACGTGGTTGCCGGTGAAGCGGGTGGTATTACACAGCACCTTTCCGCCTACGAGGCAGTTCACAAAAACGCATCGGGAGAACACACCATAACGTTTTTGGACACGCCTGGCCATGAGGCATTTAAAGCGATGCGCTCGCGCGGACTTGAAGTTGCCGATGTTGCTATTTTGGTTGTCTCTTCAGAAGACGGCGTTAAGCCGCAAACCGTCGAGGCACTCAAGCTTATTGAGGGCGTTAAAATCCCTTACATCGTTGCGTTTACAAAAATTGACAAGCCCACTGCGAATTTGGAGAAGGCGAAGTCTACTATGCTCGAACACAGCATTTACTTGGAAGGCCTTGGCGGTGAGGTGCCGTGGGTAGCCGTCTCGGGTAAAAGCGGCGAAGGCATCCCCGAACTCATGGACCTTATTTTGCTTGCTGCAGAGCTTGAAGGCCTTTCTGCCGACCTGTCGCTTGCCGGCGAGGGTGTCATCATTGAAGCGCACATAGACAACAAGCGCGGCAACACTGCAACGCTCGTTGTGGAAAATGGCACCGTACTCTCGGGCGAATACGTGGTATCTGGCGAGGCATTTGCTCCAGTCCGTATTATGGAAAACTTTTTGGGCAAACCGATTAAAGAAGCAAAGCCAGGAAGCCCTGTGCAGATTGTCGGATTCTCTGTCCTCCCTACCGTGGGCATGCGTTTTAAAACCGTTGAGAGTAAAAAAGAGGCGGAAGCTGATGCCGCCGATGCTCGCGCAGAAGCTATGGCAGCCCGACCTAAAAATACTCCTGTACAAAAACCAAAGGTTGAAGAGGGCGAAGTAGCGGTAGAAGAGAAAGAACATGTCATACTGCCTTTGGTTATTAAGACCGATGTTTCTGGCACCGGCGATGCGGTCATGCACGAGCTCGACAAACTCCCTAAAAGCGAGCAAATAGAAGTGCGCGTGGTGACACGCGGCGTAGGACCTATTACTGAAAGCGATGTGCGCTTTGCTATTGGCGGCAAGACACCGGGCCTCGTGGTTGGCTTTAACGTAAAAGTAGAGTCGACCGCACGCGACCTCGCAGAGCGCCAGGGCGTAGAGATTGCCGTATTTGATATTATTTACAAACTCGCGGAGTGGCTACAGATAGAGACCGAAAAGCGCCGCCCTCGCGCAAGCTTTGAAGAAAAGATTGGTTCGGCACGCGTACTTAAGATATTTGGCACCGAGAAAGGCAAGGTGGTCTTGGGCGGCCGCGTTGAAGAAGGTACCCTTGCCCAGGGTGCCGAAGTAAAAATTATGCGCCGCGACTTTGAAGTGGGCCGTGGCGAAATTACTTCATTGCAGTCTCAGAAGAAACCGGTAAAAGAGGTAGAAGCGGGTACCGAGTTTGGCGCGCAGGTTAAAACAAGCTGTGAGCCGGCAGCAAACGACAAACTCGAGATTTTTACCGTCGTAATGAAATAACAATTTATGGATAACCGACACGAAAGAATGCAGGAAGCATTGCGCGAGGTTGCAGCGGAGTTTTTGGTGCGCGAAGCTGGGAGGGAGTCTTTGATAACCGTAACGCGCGCCGAGCTGAGCGACGACAATAAGCGCGGGATTATTTACATCACCGTGCTCCCCGACTCTGCAGAAGAACATGCGCTGAGCTTTGCCAACCGCAACCGCACCGAGTTAGGCGACTTTTTTAAGAAACGGGTTAAAAGCGGATTCCCTCGCGTAGAGTTTGTTATCGACAAGGGCGAAAAGAACAGGCAGCGTTTAGACGAGCTTTCGTAATAGCTCAGGGTGGGTTACAGTATTTGCACGGCCATGTCGCCAAGTAGTAAGGCACGGGACTGCAAATCCTGAATACGCGGGTGCGATTCCCGCCATGGCCTCCCGATGCCGGGGTGATGGAATTGGTAGACATACAGGACTTAAAATCCTGGGAGGCTTTAAAATCTCGTGTGGGTTCGATTCCCACCCCCGGCACAAAAATTCCCTGCGTAATTGTGGGCGGGCGATTTTTGTTGTATTTTGTTGTTATTGCGCCCATATCTGCACTTGGCTTGATATGGACGCACGTTCGGGGCGATAAGAAAGCGCGGCTTTCTTATCTTCCTCACTTTGCGCCCATAGCTCAGTTGGTAGAGCTGCTCCCTCTTAAGGAGAAGGTCGTAGGTTCGAATCCTACTGGGCGCACAAAGGACACAAAATCTGCCATGTGGCAGGATGGGTGCCTTTTGCTGGGGTGGCGGAATTGGTATACGCGCCAGTCTTAGGAACTGGTGCCGCAAGGCTTGGAGGTTCGAGTCCTCTCCCCAGCACATGTAACGCACAGAGCAGTTTTTAGCCTTATTTGATAAGGCTATTCTGCTTGACAAAATGGTATTTTGTATGCTATAATAGTAAGTGGAATAACGGCCTTTCTGCAACCGCAGAACTGGAGCCGTAGAAATACCTGAACCTTGAGAGAAGCAACATGGCTATCAGTAAACTGACTGGTGACGAGATACGAGAAATATCAGCCAGCTACGGTGTGGCGGTTACAGGAACATCGGGAACGACGCCGGGCAGAGTGGTGGTCTACCTCTTCTGTCTGTTCATCCTCTTCCCTTTCCTCAGCTTTATCGGAGCCCTCATTCTGACGGCGCCGATTCGACTGGACGTGACCCCGTACTTCCAGCTTGCAATGCTCGGGGTGTGGTTATTCCTCGTCCTTGGCACTGTCAAACTATTTGTTGCGAATGTGCCAAAGCTCACCGGGGCGCTGCTCACCAGTTTATTCGGCGGAGCACTCCACGTATTGGGGCCAGGCCTTCATATCAAATACCCTTGGGAGGGGTTTCGGCAGGACGACTACATCAGCCTGCGAGCGATCAGCCTCGAACACGAGTCACGTTTCGTCGTCAAAGGCGGAACTGCGGCGGCTCCGAAAGGAGGCGTCGGCGTCACCTTCAAGTGGACCGTGCAATACGGCCCATTCCTTCCTCTGCTTCCGCTCTACGTGCGGACGGAGGAGAAGGCAATCACGGATGGCTTTGCAGAGGTGGTGGAAAACGCCATCAATGAAGCCATCCTGACCAAGTCACTCGACAAGATCCTGGAGAAAGCGACTGTCGACGAACTCCAGGAGTCGCTTGGGCGATCATTTGTCGGCGAGGAGGTTAACGGCGCCCCCATCAGGGGAGCTCTAGACTCGCTCGGCAATAGTCTGGAGGAGCGCTTCGGGCTTCGGGTCGAACTGAGCACGCTCGGTCCGCCCAAGTTCGACCACGACTACGAACAGGCGATCGCCGCCTCTGTCATCCGCGAGGTAATCGCGAATGACGCAGAAGGACTGGCCGCGAAGCTCGAGATGCCCAAGGAACGGGCGCTTGAGATGCTCATGATCCTCAACAAGGAGAGCGTTTCCAAGCAGATTTTCTCACTTCAAGGAGACGACGCTATCCAAGCTCTTGCTCCCGCGCTCATGGGCGCACTACGCAACGCCGGCGATGCCGGACGCGGAGTGCAAACAGCACGCGCACGCAAGGGTGGCGGTAAACCAACCACTCCCACCACATGAGGTAGGACATGAGCAGAATACAGCCGCACACTATCACCAGCCCCGCGATGGCGCTGCTGCACAAGGTCTCGAGCTACAAGTGGCACGCCTTGGCGCTCTTCTTGGGGGCAATCCCCATCGTATACGGATACTCCTACATCAAGGAGAACTGGTACTGGAGCGGGCCGAGAAACTCTCGGCACGGTACCGTCAGTCGTACCCCTGGCGGCGAGTCCGAAACCACGATGCGCGTGGCAAGGCTGGACAGGACATGGGTCACGGTTAACCCCCGCGGACAATGCATCATCAAATGGCAGTTTGATGGCCTGATCGAAGTTGCCAACTCTGTTGGCGAGATCAGAGCAGGAGTGACCACCCACACCAGGGACGAAAGCTTCTGGCCGGAAAAGGTCCGCTCCGCGACCGGAGAGCCAGTCGAGTTTCATTACTGGCTCTCGTGCTGAAGTACCTTCTGGGCGACACAAAAAAACGGCGGACCCTTACGAGGGCCCGCCGTTCTTCTTTTTTATACTTAGGTGCTCCCTCCAACGGTCTGCGCTATTAGTTTTACAATCGAGACTGCCGTCATCATGATAAACATACCCACTAACCCCCAAAGCATATGTTTTTTGCCATTGCTGCGCGCCTCGGTTTGAGCGCTCAGACCGTAGATAAACTCTGCCACACCAAACACAAACACCAGAAGGCCGAGGCCAAATAGTAGATAGAGTATTGGATCTATTAACTCCGCAACAATTAAGTTGCGGAGTTCTTTGATGTCATCCATTGGTAAGAGGTAAACGCACTACTTCTGGTCCGGAATGCTTGGAGTGTTTACGTCGCTAGAGTCGCCCTTTACCTGGAAGATGCCTTGTGCGAGAGAAATGATGCCCCAGACAGATACCATGATAAACAAGCCAACGAGACCTGCGATCATAATCTTCCGGCCTTCTGCAGCCTCTGGCTTGCGGATGTACTGAATAAGACCCCAGAAGAATACCAAGAGACCTATACCGATTAAGATCGGTATCGACATGTTAACAAAGTTTCCAATGGCCTGAATGAACTCTCCGAAATAGCTTAATTCTGGCTTAGCTTGAGCAAAAACGAGAGCTGGAAGTGCAAAAAATATAGAACCGATAAGTGCTGTTTTTTTCATAATTTTATTAAATTTGTATGTCTTCATACTAGCACCACACACATGCCCTACAAGATCGGGGTGTGGATAATAAGAGCGAACCCTATGCCTATGTACAGCTGTGAAGCCCGGAAACGGTGCAGCCGAAGAGCATATTTTCGAACAAATTTAGTATCCCCCAGATTGAAAAGATGACAAAGAGACCTATTAAGCCCCACAACAGGGTCTTTTTTTCTTCGGACTTTCCACCGGCATCCCCCGCCTTTGAGATGTAGCGGATAATAGCGAGAAAATAAAACAGCAGAGCAACACCAACAACTACCGGGATTGCCGAGTTAATAAGATCCACTATCTGATTTACGAGTTCGCTAAGCTTCATGATCCTACGCCAAGGGCGCTTATGGTACTTTCGATAATCTTAGCCAGTGTCCATGCCCCAAAGAAGACGCCGATACCGATAACCGTATAGAGGAAATTGTGCTTTGCCTCATCAAGCCCACGAGGGTTGCCGCGTGCCCAGACAAAGCGAAAGCCTGCAATAACTATAAAAAGCACTGCTACCGGCAGGCCAATAATAAATGCCGCATCGAGAATGGCTTTGATAAGTTTTGGAAAGGTATCTACATCGCCAAGCGGATTTTCGAGCGTTACTTTGCCGCCCATGCCACCCGTCGGGCCACCACCTCCACCACCCTGAGCAAACGCTATAGAAGGCGCGAAGGATGGCACAAGTATAGAAAAAGCGAACAGCAAAATAAGTATTTTTTTCATTTCTTCAGCAATTGTTCCATCGCCCGCGAGGCTTCGTTTACTGCGCCACCTGAGTCTAGCCTGCCGCTTACCACCGATTCTATCATGGTTCTAAAGATGGCATCTGTCTTTGTGGAATCTGGATCTACCCATCCGCGCGCAATAAGCGCCGACTCTACAAAGACACCCATAGCTGCGTTGTCTGACGTCTTTATCGTAACATCTCGGCGCACCGGCGGCAGACCCGTTAAGGCAGAGAGTGTAGAAACAGACTCGGCACTTGAGAGCCTTTGAGCGATTTGTGCCGCCCCGTTAGGGTTGCTTGCGTTGCGTGGGATCACCATACCGGTGAGCCGACCGTAGGTAGCTCTAATAGAAGAACCCTCAACCTGAGGAACACGAGCTACAGCGAAGGGCAGGTTTGGGTTACGAGCTGCAAGACTTGGGTACTCACTCGCAAAGCCGAAGTAGACTGCCACATCGCCCGCTACAAAAGCCGTCGTTGAGAGTGGTAACGTACGATTCCACGAGTAGGTGGTCTTGGAGGGGTTCGTAAACTCGGTATAAAAACGAAGAGCAGATTCGGCAGGATTTGATGGTGCGTTAGTTGGCACATCACCCAGCACGACCTCGAGGTCACCACTCCCTTTACGTACGACTACCTTGTCCCCCGCCTGCATAAACAGGGTCGATAGTATTGCTTTTGCATTGGCGACGTTTTGCCACTGCCCCAAACCTACGGCGCTCTTGGTGATATTGGCCCCCGCGTCGAGCGAAGTCATTTTGGGAGCGAGTGTCAGAAAGTCGTTCCAAAACTTGGGTGGAGACGCAACGCCAGCCGATGAAAAAAGGTCGCGATTCCAATACATCACTACTGGGTCAACCATAAACGGAAGAGCTAACTCTCCTTCGTCGGTCAAAAATACCTGGCTCTCGTCTATAAACGAACTGAGAAAAGTGGCCTGGGAGACCATGCCATATGGAATGATAAGAAGCTTGTCTTCAAAAATCCCGATTTCCTCCTGGCTTAGAAACACCAGGTCGGGAGCTTTGCCTGTGGCCATCGCATTAACTATGTCGGCATGATACGTCGTAGGACTTTTTTCGACGTAATCTACTCCTGAAAAGGCCTTGTCACCGCTCAGCATGGTGCTGATGAGCCGATCCATAATCGAAGAGTCGACGGTGCCCCAGATCGTTACGTCGCCTACAGTATCCTCGTTGCCAAGACCTCCAAACGACGCAAAGACGCCGACGCCAATTAAAATAAGCGCGGCGCACACACCAAGAACGATAATTTGAAAGGTCGACATTCCCATTGCCTTATATAATGCGCCCTTTTAGGTTTTTTTACGAACAATAAATCCCCAATGGTAGCTACCAGCGGGCGCAACACCACCAAAAACAAACCCGTGATCCTCAAAAAGTTTACGCGCAGCAGCCTGCGTAATGACGTGGTCCTCGTGCGGCCCGAGGCCATTGTACGAGCCTGACCAGTCGATAATGAGCGCCCGGCCATGCGGTTTGAGTACGCGGCGCACTTCTGCAACCAGCTCACCCCGATCTTCGATCGCAAAAAGAATGTTAGAGGCAATAACCAGGTCGAAGTGGGCGTCGGGCAGGTGCGTGCCTCCCACCACCTCGGCATCGCCCTGTACTATCTCAACATTTTTAAGCCCCTCGGCCTCGGCCAGGGTCTTGATACGCGAGAGAAGCTCGCGGTTAATATCCACCGCCCATACCGCACCGCCCTCGCCCACCTCGCGCGCGGCCTCGCGGGTAAAAAACCCCGAGCCCGCACCAAAGTCGGCCACCTGCATACCCTCATGCAGTTGTGCAGCGCGAAGCGCCTCCGCTGGTATCAGAAAAGAGCCCTCTATCACCTCACCATTGTACCGCAAAAATTAGCGCGAGCGCTCGGATGCAGCAACCTGTATCGGAGCGTCGGACGCAGAGAGCATGTACGCACCCACAAATGAGTACAGGGTAACCACCAAAGCCGCCAAGGCGATGACTCCGATGATGTCAGTATGCGTTTTAATTACCCTCGTCATACTTATATATACGCACAGGTAGGGTGATTCTTACATGAACGGCCCACGAGACTTGATGTCCCGCGGGCCGGTAGGAACCGCTTAGTTTAAAATGCGGTTAAAGAATTGCATGACCTCTGGGTCGATGTAGGCCACAAAGGCGCAGCCTACGCCCAGAACAGCAACCGCGACAACGATTGCCAAAAGTAGCATGGGGCCGTTGTGTGGTTCTTGTCGGACTGACATCGGGGAACGCTCCTGCAATGACAACTAGGTGGACAATACCATGCGTTACTGCAAAAAAGAATGCGCCCGCCGAATTAACTCTGCCTTATAAAACGTTCTACGTGTGCCCCTTGCCACTCCACCACCTCGCGCCACTCCGCTAGCGGACGGGTAAATAGTTCCGCTGCGGGGTTGTCGTACATTGCTTGGTACACCACCACCCACTCTTCGGTTGAATGGAGAGCGAGACCTACTACTTTATATAGATTGCCTTTGTAGTGCGTATATACTTCGCCCACTTTAGGCGCGTTTGGTGGCAGAGGCGGAAGGGCGTTATGCATTAGCGTATTAAACCTTGTTCTTTAAGCCACGACAAAATAAGCTTGCCGGGTTCGGTTGCGCGTTCGTAGTCGGCGCTGGTAAACCAGGTCATTTCTTCAATTTCGCTCTGGGGCTGCAGCTCGCCCGTATAGTCTGCGCCGTAGCCAGCGATCTGCACAAAAACACCTTCTGGCTGACCATGTGCCTGAGCCTTAAATGTTTGTAGATGTTTAATGGTTGCAGGAACAATATCTACACCAAGTTCTTCTTTAATTTCTCTCACGAGTGCCTGTTCGTCACTCTCGCCTGCCTCGCGCTTGCCGCCCGGTGCGTAAAACTTATCTTTGCTCTGGCTACGTACCATGAGCACCTTTTGGTCTTGTACAAGCAGCCACCCAATTTTATCGATCATTTTAGAGGCAAACGAAACTTGCGATTGCGTCACCATCATGGAGCTTCATCACGCGGACGCCTTGAGTCGAGCGCGAGAGGCTTGGGATTTCGGTTAGGCCCGTGCGAATTACTTGGCCCTTCTTGCTCATTACTACCATCTCGTCGGCACCTACACCCTCTTCTTTAGAAATGATGCTTGCAGCAACCAGTGGGCCTGTCTTAGGCGTTACCTTAATGGTGCGGATACCCGAGCCGCCGCGCTTTTGTGTTTTATATTCTTTAACCGGCGATGTCTTGCCGTAGCCGCCGCGCGAGATTACAAGAACTTCAAGGTCTTTCGATCCCTTTGGCACTACATCGGCGCCGACAATAAAGTCCCCGCCACTGAGCTTCATACCGCGTACACCGCCCGCTGCGCGGCCCATTACACGGATGTCAGACTCTTTGAATCTAATAGACTGCCCCTTTGCAGACGAGAGGAATATTTCATCACCCTTTTCTACAAACAGTGCGCCAATAAGTTCGTCGCCTTTCTGGAGTTTAATCGCAATCAGGCCACTGCGGCGCACATCGTGGAAGGCCGTTGCATCTACCTTTTTAGCAACACCCTGCTTGGTGATCATGTAGAGGAACTTCTCTCCCTGCTTTTCGTTCTTGCGCATCGCAAGCACGCCGGTCACCTTTTCTTCCCCGCCTATCGAAAGGAAGTTCACCAAAGCCTTGCCCTTAGTTGAGCGCTTACCCTCGGGGAGCTCGTACATTTTTATCTGGTAGGCCTTGCCCACGTCGGTAAAGAACAGCAGGTCGCTGTGGGCCGATGTCGTAAGGAAGTTCGTTACAAAGTCTTCCTCCTTAGTGTTGAGGTCGATTACGCCAACGCCGCCGCGCTTCTGCTTGCGGTACTCGTCTGGATTGGTGCGCTTAACGTAGCCACCTGCGGTAACCACCAAGACCTGCTCTTCGTCTGGCACCAAGTCCTCGACATTGATAATGCCGGCCGGCCCTTTAACAATTTTGGTTGCGCGGTCATCGCCGTGTTTCTTAGCGATCTCCGTAATTTCGGTCTTAATAACGCCGAGCATCTTCTTCTCGCTCTTCAAAAGCTCAGTCAGTTCGGCAATGAGGGCCTGTACTTCGGCAAGCTCGTCTTCTATCTTTTTGCGCTCAAGGTTAGCAAGCTTCTGGAGGCGCATTTCCAAAATCGCCGTTGTCTGGAGGTCGGAGAACTTAAACTTCTTCATCAAGTTTGCGTGTGCATCGGCAACATCTTTTGATGCGCGGATGGTCTTGATGATCTCGTCGATATGGTCGAGCGCCTTCTTAAGGCCAAGGAGGATATGCTCGCGGTCCTGCGCCTTAGTAAGGTCAAACTGCGTGCGGCGCTTCACCACCACTTGGCGGTGCTTAATAAACTCCTGGAGGATGCCTTTCAGCGACATCGTCTGCGGTATGCCATCTACGAGCATCACCATGTTGAAGTGGAAGGTGTCTTCCAGCTGGGTGTGCTTGTAGAGGAAGTTCAAAACTTTTTGAGGCTGGGCGCCTTGCTTAAGGTCAATAACGACGCGAATGTCGCGCGTAGACTCGTCGCGCAGGCCGCGGATGCCGTCGATCTTTTTGTCGTGCACCAGGTCGGCAATGCGTATCTGGAGCTCGGCTTTGTTAACGCGGTACGGGAGACTGGTAATAATAATCTGGTAGTCGCCCTTTTTACCCTCAACAATCTCTGCATGACCACGCACCACTACGCCGCCCTTGCCTGTGGAGTAGGCGTGGAGCAGATCTTTCCTATTAAATGCGATTGATCCTGTTGGGAAGTCCGGCCCCGTAACAAACTCCATCAGATCTTCGGTCGTAGCCGCAGGATTTTCTATCAAATGAGTTAGTGCGTTTGAAAGTTCGTTTAGGTTGTGTGGCGGGATGTTGGTCGCCATACCAACGGCAATACCGAGCGTACCGTTAAGCAAAATGTTGGGCACGGCGGCTGGGAGCACGGCCGGCTCTTTAATTGTGCCGTCGTAGTTGGCGCGCCACTCGACAGTATCCTTTTCAAGATCGCGTAGGAGTTCGCCTGCCACATGAGACATTTTTGCCTCGGTGTAACGCATCGCTGCAGCGGCGTCGCCGTCGATTGAGCCAAAGTTACCCTGGCCAAGTACCAGCGGGTAGCGCATTGCAAAGTCCTGCGCCATTTTTACCATTGCGTCATATACAGAAGCATCGCCGTGCGGGTGGTATTTACCGAGCACTTCGCCGACTACGGTTGCCGACTTTCTAAAGCGCGCCTGCGGCGTAAGACCCATGCGGTGCATGGCGTACAAAATGCGGCGGTGCACGGGTTTGAGGCCATCGCGCACATCAGGGAGGGCGCGCGAGGTGATAACGCTCATTGCGTAGTCCAAGTACGCCTCGCGCATCTCGGTTGAGATGTTGCGGCTTACGACACCACTTCCGCCATCGGCCCGTCCGTTATTTTCGGGTTGTTTTTTTTCCGCTGCCATACAGTATTAGTATCCGAGTAGGGGTGAACTTTCTTCGTCCTGCACTGCGTTAAGGGTTGCTGCCGTATTTGCCTTGCCATCATCAACCACCGGGCCTGATGTGCTCATGCGCAACCCAAACATCGCCAGCCACGAGATAAACAGTGCTGCCGTTACCAGCCCTGCCACTTGCAGTGCGTGTTGGCGCCGCTCATGCGGCGTGTGGGTGTTTTGAATATGTGCAATATAGCGACGCATATTAGTTTTGGGAGAGCACAATTATTTCCCCCTCCTTACCTTCGAGGTCTTTACGCTTTAAGGTCAGCTTGTCTACCGGTGTAATCTCCTCGCCGGCCTCTTTAAGAAACTTTTTTAACGTCTCTGGCGTGTAGTGCATAGGCACGACCACCTTCGGCTCTAATTGTACCGCAAGCTTGTATGCCTCCGCATGGTCCAGAACGCCATCACCGCCGATTGGCAAAAAGAGTATGTCGATTTCGTCGAGCTCTGCCTTAGCTGCCTGCGGTAGTGTACTGCTGCCCAGGGCACCAAGAAAGACCAGGTCCATACCCTCGAGGGCAATACTATAAATAGTATTAATACCCTTCTCGCCGCCGTACTCGGTCTCAGCACCAAAGCCGCGCACCGAGACGCCCCGTACCTCATACTCGCCTGGGCCGGTAATAACAAAAGGCTCGCGTTCGCCAAAAGACATCTGTTCGGCGCCATTAAAGTCTTCGTGATTGAGCGTGGTGAGCACAATATCAGAGCCAAACTTTGATGCCTTAAATGAAGAATCCTTGGAGGGAGGATTGAGAGCTATAGTGAGGTCGCCTTGGGTAATCTTGAAGCATTCGCCTCCCAAATAGGTAATAACCATTGCCTTATTATAGCAAATTTTGAGTCAAAACTCAACCGTCTCTTAACTTAATTTTACATATGCACCCCTAACTCATTGACGCTGCGAGTGACACAGAGATACAGTGGGTAGATACCCTCCGATTTCTTAATTGAAGTCGACGACGAGGGATACGTACATCCAAGGAGGACACGTGATGCGATTGCTACAGGCGATGTTGGGAGGTTGCGATCTCCTCTCTTCCCTTAGCCCGCCCCCCGGACTCTGTTCGGTGGGCGACGATCCAGACTTTCTGCCCTTCACAACTATGGGCAACTCTGAGGGGAACCCTCCCCCCAAGAAGCCGGCCTTCAAACAGCCCGACGAGAGATTCGACGATCACCTGCCCAAGGCGGAGCAAGAGATCGACAACGAAGATCTGCGCCGCAAAGAAAAGATACGGGAGCTCCGAAGCTACACCGTCCAGCTGTAGACCAGCACCACCTTTCGCCCGGCAGACTATCTGCCGGGCTCGTTTTTTATAAATGCCAAAAAAGCATTATTTTTGGCCATTTTTAATACCCTTCCCACTTGACTTGACAGGAAAACTGGGGTGGTGTATATTATTGGTGCATCGAACAGGGCAATTCCGCCCTTCCAACGAACGGAGGTTCGCATGCGGAAGTTCTTCGATTCCGGGGGTCCCAACACCCCCCATACCGTGAGCGAGTGGTCCAGGGTCGGCGCCGACGATTCCGGCGGCTCCGGCGGCCTCGAAACGATCGCCATCGGCCATGACGCCGACGCGGGCGATGTGTAGGGTCTTCTTTCTCATCAGCTTCGGCTCGATCGACCAGGTCGACGGCTCGGTGGTCGTCCCGGCTCATGCCGGCGTCGCCATCCACGGCCGCGGCGTCTCGTCCCGCTGATCTGCAGCGGGCGTTCGCGCCATCAGAATTCCTAAGGGTGTGACCTCACCCTCTCCGTAAATTCGGATGAACCAGGAATTCTAGGGTCCCTTTGCTTAGCATTGGGACCCTTTTTCTTTTTATAATGTTTACATCCCTTATTGACGGCGTAAGCATTGCGGGTTAATTTCATTCTTATCCGTCACCCGTCGTCAATTTCGGGACGAGACGGTATCGTCGCGCAACAGGAGGATCCCTATGCGCAATCGCTTCGTCGGAACCGGCCCGCCGCTTCCGACCATCCACGTCCTCGACCAGGCCAAGAACGGCGCCCACTGCGTCGACGCCTTCACCGCCGGCTACAAGGTGACCGCCACCGGCTGATCGCAACGCCGCACATTTCAGGAGGAACCCGACGCAGAACCCAAAGGTTAAGGCTTTTCACGCTACGGCGAGAACAGGCAAAGCCCCAGGGCTCGTTAAGTCGAAAGTACCACCCCCCCGAAACCAGCCCCGACCACGCACCATGCGTCGTCGGGGCCTTCTTTTTATACTTGCGCCTTCCCTATTTCTGATATATATTGCCCAGCAATATCGGAAGAACCCGATATTGCCGTCGCTCCGCAGTAGAAAGCAAGCTTTCTCGCTCCGCTAGGCAATAAAGGTTTACCTTTATTAACAGTTAACGCGCGCGGGAGTAAATCCAGACCTTGGACCCCCGTCGTACAACCAAATAATTATGGCAACAAAAGAACTCGTTAAGGAGGTCGACGCACCTGTATCATTGATGCAGGGATTTTCTGATCGCGCACCAGAGCCGCCTAAAGAGGGCGACATTGTAGAGGGCTCTGTGCTCGCACTCGACCGCGCACGCCTCTATATCGACCTAGCGCCGTTTGGCACAGGCATTATTTACGGCCGCGAGTACATGAACGCTCGCGAGGTTATTAAGCGCACTAACATTGGCGACCGCGTAGCCGCTAAAGTAATTTCTACCGACCATCGCGAGGGCTATATCGAGCTTTCTCTTAAAGAAGCTCGCCAGGCCATTATTTGGGCACAGGCAGAAGAGGCTGTTAAAGACAAGCGTGTTCTCGACCTCTTGGTTAAAGAGGCAAACAAGGGAGGTCTTATCCTCGAATGGCAGGGTATCGCTGGCTTCCTCCCCGCTTCACAACTTAAGGCAGAGCACTACCCTCGCGTTACCGATGGCGACAAAGACAAGATCTTGGACGAACTCCGCAAGCTTGTTGGTACCCGTATCCCGGTTTCGATAATTGGCGCACAGCCAAAAGAAGGCAAACTGATCTTCTCGGAGAAAGGCATCGACGACAAAGAGAAGAAGGAGCTCATTGCTAACTACCAGATGGGCGACACGGTTGAGGGCGAGGTTACCGGCATGGTGGACTTCGGCGTCTTCGTTAAGCTTGAAGAGGGTCTTGAAGGCTTGGTCCACATTTCTGAAATCGACTGGGGCCTCGTGGATGATCCTCGCCACTTCTTTAAGGTTGGAGATAAAACCAAGGTTAAAATCATCGATATTAAAGACGGCAAGGTATCCCTTTCGGTTAAACAGCTTAAGGAAAATCCTTGGATTACTGCACAAACCAAGTACAACAAGGGAGACAAAGTTGAGGGCGTGGTTATCAAGTTCAACAAGCACGGCGCACTTGCCTCTATCGAGGAAGGCATTGCAGGCCTAGTGCATGTGAGCGAGTTTGGCACCGAGGAGAAGCTTCGCTCAAACCTTGAGCTCGGCAAGCGCTACCCCTTCACTATTTCCCTCTTTGAACCTAAAGAAATGCGCATGGCGCTCGCCTACGCAGGAGACAAGAAATAATAAAAAATCCCCTTCGGGGGATTTTTTATTTATCTGCCGTTGATTTCGGTCATCGCCCTCGAGAGCCCTTCGGTCATAAGTAATGCAAGACCGTCTTTAACGCTCTTTTTTGCTTTCTTAAGCTCCGTTTCTTCACTTCCCTTAAATTTGCCGAGTACATCGGGCTTTTTTACCTTGCCTCCCTTCTTTTCTGCAGAGATACCGATGCGAAAGCGTACGTAGTTTTTAGTTTTTACTACTTTTTCCACCGACTCAACCCCTTTGTGCCCCGCAGAGCCGCGTCCGAATGAAATTTTTACCGTACCAAGCGGCAAATCGAGGTCATCATGAAGCACTACCATCTGTGCTGCCGCTTTAACCGATGTTACGTGCGGCTTAACTGCCTTGCCGGAGTTGTTCATGAAGGTATCTGGCGTTATGAGTACTGCTTTTTTTGGAAGTGTGTCGGCAACATCCATTAAAAATTCGCGACCAACGTTGTGACGCGTGTTTTCGTACTCACTTCCTGGGTTACCGAGGCCAACTAATACCCACTTCATGTGGTCTAATGTACCGCAAAACTTGCGCGCAGCACAGCACGCGTTACAATAGTCTCCATGCCACAAGGAGAGCGTGAGAATTTCTTCACTGAACTCCTAAAGTTTGCTCTTATTGCAGTTGTGATCGTAGTACCCGTGCGACTTTTTGTTGCACAACCCTTTATTGTGTCGGGAGCCTCAATGGATCCGACCTTCCACAACGGGCAGTACCTCATTGTTGACGAACTCTCCTATCGTTTTGAAGACCCTAACCGCGGAGATGTGGTTATTTTTAAGTATCCTAAGGACCCTTCGCAGTTTTTCATCAAGCGGATCATTGGCCTCCCAGGCGAAACGGTACGGGTTACCTCAAACGGCGTAACCATCACTAAAAAAGACGGTTATACGCTCGAACTAAACGAGTCTTACTTGGTTAATCGCGGCAATGGCAATGGTATTACGGAAATTCTTGATGACAACGAGTACTTTGTGATGGGCGACAACCGACCAGAAAGTTCAGATTCGCGTATTTGGGGCACCCTACCAAGAGAAAATATTGTCGGCCGTGCGTTTTTGCGTCTCCTCCCTATTGAACAAATCAATCTGCTTCCGGGAAGCACCCCCGCACAAAATTAATTGATGAAAGGACCTGCATCCTTCTTAAAACACGCGAGCGAAGTCGCTATGTTCTATGGCTTTAAGCCGATGCAAGACATCGAGCGGGCCCTTCCTGAACGTGCACTCTTGTCTGCCGCTGCAAGGCGCAAGCGCATACCGCTCTACTCATTTGGCTCTGCGGCACAGATTGCAGGAGCGCATGCTGCTGCACGCCCTGGCGAGCCTGTGATGGGCTTCTATGCCACACCAGCACCGATGTACCTGCCAACACAAACAGGAATACTCCCTGCTCTTAACGCACGTGAGGTTGGAGAGTTTGGCCTCCAGGTAGTTGGTACAAACGAAAGTGTTGGCGAAGTGGTGCTTATTAAGACTGTCGCTATGATTGCAAGCGAATGGGGCATGAAGGTAACGCGTGTGCGCCTTAATGCCATGGGTGACCGCGACAGCCAGAACCGTTTTGAGCGCGAACTTGCGCTCCACGCTCGCAAACATGCGGCCAGGCTTGATAGCACCTGCAAAGACGATGCGATGAAAGACCCCTTTACTATGTACCGCTGTGACAAACAAACCTGTCACGATGTCGTCAGCGAAGCGCCGCGCGCCATGCACTTCCTATCAGAGAAGAGCCGTACACACTTCCGCTCGGTACTCGAGCATGTAGAGCAATTGGGGCTCGCTTACGAGCTTGATGACCTCTTGGTTGGAGACGAGCGTGGACCACATCTCGCCTTTGCACTCGACTTTGAAGATCCTGACGTCACGCTCGTGGGTGCCGTGGGCGGACGTTACGACGAGTATTTGCGTCGTGAGACGCGCCGCAAAGACAGCGCGGGCGTTGGTGCAAGTCTTTTTTTCCGCAAAAAAGGCGTTACGGTAAGTGCCTGCCAGCCACCATCACATAAAAGCTATAAACCGAAGGTCTATTTTGCCCAACTGGGTCTGCGCGCCAAACTCCAGGGACTAACCGTAGTAGACATGCTGCGCGCTGCGAGGGTGCCGGTGCTACAGTCGTTTGATACCGCCCACCTTGGGAACCAGCTCGCCACTGCCCGCGAACTTGGGGTCTCTCACCTCCTTATTATGGGTCAGCGCGAGGCCTTGGACGGCACCCTGATTGTGCGCTCTATGCAAAACAGCGCCCAAACCACCCTTGCCCTCTCTGATATACCCCGCTTTCTTAAAACCTTGCGATAAAAGAGCTTTTTGTGCTATAGTCCCCTTGCATATGGCAGTTAACGCAGAGGTACAGAAAAACGAAAACGAGACGCCGGTGAATCTGATCCGGCGCTTTTCTAAGCGCGTACAAGGTGCCGGGCTCATCCAAGAGATGCGCGGCCGCCGTTACCATGCACGTGACAAGTCTCGTCTCGTACGCCGCAAGCACACGCTTAAGGTTATTAAGCGCCGTGAAGAGGTACAAGAGCTCATCAAAATGGGCAAAATGGTAGAGCGCACTCAGCGCGGCCGCCGAAGATAATGCGCGAAAAAGAGCTTTTCGAAGAGCTTAAAGATATTGTGCTTGGCAAGAATTACGACCTTTCGGTCGCTTTTTTATTGCCCGCTGAGATACGCAAAGTGACCAAACAGACCAAAAAAATTGATAAAATCTCTAACGTACTCTCCTTTCCGCTCTCTAAAAACTCTGGCGAAATCCTGATATGCCGCAAGGCAGCAGCCCCGTATACGGTGCCGTATCTTTTTATCCACGGACTGTATCACCTTAAAGGATTCAAACATGGTGCTAGAATGGAAAGCGCTGAAGGCAAGCTCCTTAAGCGTTTTTCTCTGCATGCAAAAAATAGTAACCGGCATTGATATAGGAACTCACCAGGTAAAGGTTGTTATTGCAGCCCGCCCGGAGAGCCCCCGCGATGCTCCTAAAATTCTTGGCACCGGTTATGCGGAAAGCCGAGGCGTGCGCCAAGGATATGTTGTTTCCGTACCTGACGTAGCGCGCAGTATTGCAGCTGCAGTAGCCCAAGCAAGTAAAGCCGCGCAAGTAAAAGTAAAACGCGCATACATTGGTGTCTCGGGCGTGGGCCTCGATGAAGCGTTTGCGAGAGGCGAAACAGTAGTTGAGCGCGGCGATTCTGAAATTACCTCACGCGACATACCCCGAGCACTGCAAATGGCTGAAGGCGCGCTTTCTCCCTCATCTACCCTCAACCGCAAAGTCATTCACACCATACCACTGCGTTACTCAGTAGACGGCATGCGGGTTATGGGCCGAAGCCCTATAGGCATGAAGGGTGCGCGTATTGCTGTTGAGACTCTTTTTATCACCTGCCTTGAGCGCCACGTGCATGACCTCGTGGCAGCAGTAGAAGAAGCTGGCATTGAGGTTGAGGACATCGCCGCATCGCCGCTTGCGGCTTCTTTTGTGGCATTAAATAAGATGCAGAAGCGCGTGGGATGCGTGCTGGCCAATATTGGCTCCGAAACCCTTTCTATAGTTGTATTCGAAGACAACATTCCGATTTCTATGCGCGTGTTCCCAACGGGAGGCACTGACATTACCAATGACCTAGCGCTCGGCCTGCGTATTAGCCCCGAGGAAGCGGAGCAGTTAAAACATGGTGCCGTACTCCATAGCACCTTTCCTAAGAAAAAGATTGACGATGTAATTTCAAAACGCGTTTCTGACATGTTTAAACTGGTTGAAGCACACTTAAAAAAGATCGGCAAAAACGAACTCCTTCCTGCGGGCGTCATACTCACTGGTGGCGCTTCGAGCGTGCACACTATGGCAGAAACGGCTAAAGCGGTACTGCGGCTCCCCTCACGCCACGCTTCCCTTGCTGAAGGCTCAAACTCTAAAATAGAGCTTAAGGATGCCACCTGGGCAGTGGCCTACGGGCTGACTATCTGGGGTTTTACGCAGGGCAATGACCTTGAAAACGCGCCTCAGAGCGGCTTTACCGACGTAATGCGGCTTACTACCAAGTGGCTTAAGAAGTTCCTCCCGTAAGCCTTACACGGAAAAACAAAATAATATTACTGTCAAAGGTTGCAGATGCCTCATTAGTGGTATACTCCCTTTTACGTATGCCACAGATAACACCGGAAGTTGAAGCATTTGCCAGAATACGGGTAGTTGGTGTCGGCGGCTCAGGAAACAACGCAGTAAACCACATGGTGGAAAGTAAGATGCGCGGCGTGGACTTCCTCGTCGTTAATACTGATGCGCAGGACCTCCATCACTCTTCTGCCAAAAAGAAGATCCACATTGGTAAAAACCTCACCCGCGGACTTGGTACGGGCATGAACCCGGAGCTCGGCAAGCGCGCCGCAGACGAAACCAAAGAAGAAATACAGCAGGCACTTAAAGGCTCCGACATGGTATTTGTTGCAGGCGGCATGGGCGGCGGTACTGGTACCGGTGCAGCGCCAGTTGTTGCCCGCACTGCTAAAGAACTTGGCGCCCTAACCGTTGGCGTCATTACCAAACCATTTTCATTTGAAGGCGCACAGCGCATGAGGCTTGCCGAACAAGGTATTGAAGAGCTCCGCAAAGAAGTGGATGCACTCATTATTGTGCCGAACGATCGCCTACTCGCAACCGTACAAAAAGAGACAACGCTTAAGCAGGCGTTTGCTATGTGTGACGACATTTTGACACAGGCCGTTGAAGGAATCTCAGACCTTATTACATCTCCGGGTATCATTAACGTAGACTTTGCCGACGTGCGCGCAGTTATGGAAAACTCTGGCAGCGCGCTTATGGGTATTGGTATTGCATCAGGCGAGAACCGCGCCACCGCAGCTGCAAATGCAGCGGTATCATCGCCACTCCTTGAGCTCTCTATCAACGGTGCCAAAGGCGTACTCTTTGCCGTTGCGGGTAGCGAAGATTTGGGAATGCTCGAGGTGCACGAGGCTGCAAAAATTATCACCGAGTCTGTGGACCCGAACGCCAAGATTATCTTCGGTGCTATCAAAGACGACAAGCTCAAGAAGGGCGAGCTCCGCGTTACCGTTATTGCAACAGGCTTTCCGGCAAGCGGCATAAGTGCACCACGCCCTACACAATCATTTAACTTTGCCCGCGACGCTGCTAAAGAAAAAGACGCTGAAGTGCCACCTGCAGTAGGCAAAATCTATAACGCACCTATCATGCCTATTAAAGAAGATGTTCGTAAAGAGCCTGACACCAAACCAAAGCCTGACGATCAGGAAGATGACTGGAGCGCAGTGCCCTCATTTTTGCGCCGCCCGAAGATTAAATAGCTCCGCAAAAACCTCTAGCTCCGGAGAGATAAACACGCCCCCTACTTCTGCGCTAAGGGTTTTTGCCTCACTAAGATATAATTAGCTTTATGTACGATCTCGCAATCATTGGTGGCGGCCCGGCAGGAGTCGCCGCAGGCGTCTATGCAGCGCGCAAACGTCTTAAAAGCGTTCTTATAACCGAGAGTTTTGGCGGCCAGTCGATGGACTCAGTTGGGATAGAAAACTGGATAGGTACGGTTAACATTTCTGGCATCGACCTTGCTAAGTCATTTGAGGCGCACGTACGCGCCTATGCCGGCGACATTGTTGATATAAAGACTGGGAGCCGGGTGCAGAAGTTGGAGAAAAAGCCTGAGGGCGGCTTTGTGGTTACAACCGCAAACGGAAGTTTCGAGGCTCGAGCGGTGCTTATTGCGACCGGCGGCGTGCGCAGAAAACTTGAGGCGGTGGGTGCTGCAGAATTTGAAAATAAAGGCCTTACCTACTGCGCCTCGTGCGATGGTCCGCTCTTTTCTGGCCAGGATGTGCTCGTGGTTGGCGGTGGCAATGCAGGATTTGAGACTGCAGCGCAGCTGCTTGCCTATGCCAAGTCGGTAACACTCGTACACCGCGGTGCAGAGTGCTCTAAAGCGGACGCTAAGACTGTTGAGGCTGTTACTAAACACCCAAACATGAAAGTACTGCTTAACACCAAGCCGGTCGAAGTAAAAGGAAGCGGGTTTGTCTCTAGCGTCGTTGTCGAAAACGTACAGACCGGCGAGAAGACCGAGCTTCCGGTAGCCGGCGTATTCGTGGAAATTGGTATGCTCCCCTCGACTGACTTTGCAAAGGGCACGGTTGAGCTAGACAGCTTTGGCCGAGTAGTAACAAACCCTAAAAACCAGCACACAAGCACAGAAGGTGTGTGGGCTGCAGGAGACTGCACGGACGAGCTCTACCATCAGAACAACATCGCCGCAGGCGACGCGGTAAAAGCGCTTGAGGATATCTACTTTTCGCTACGAGCTGGCAAATAGTCTTAGAGGAGTTTATTGCTTGTTTCGGCTGCCTGTGGCTCCTCTTTTTTAAGTTCGTGAATATCTTGTTCTAGGTGGTCGAGCTTTGCCAGAATCTGGTCCGTAGTAGTCTTTTCTGCCTTTAAAATTTCTTGTTCGGTCTTTTCTACTAGCTTTTTTTCCTTTTTAAAACCCGAAAGGATAATACTGTCGCCAATAAAAAATGAGACGAGAAGACCTGTTGAGAGCATAATAACCACCCCTGCAACAATAGAAGCAGGGCCATGGAGCCAAGAGTAGGCCTCGGCGGTCTCCCACGTTCCTTTCCAAAATAATACAATTCCCACGCCGCCAATAAGCGCATAGAGAATCGGGTTACGGGAAAGCCGGGCGCGTACCCGGTCTTCTAGCTTGTCGAAAAAGCGAATTACTTTGCGTACCATGCACCCTATTGTATCAGAGGGAAAACTCCGCGTTACACTAGAGCGTATGACGGAAAGGATGATTTTGGTTATGTGCAGTGCAGTATGCGCGGCCATGGCACTTTTTATACTGTCGAGCCCTTACCTGCCTGAGGAATGGCCTGAGACGGACAATACTGCGGCCACAGTACGCGCCGCTAAAACCACTCAGGGCTTATATGCTCGGTATGAGAACCAGCAAGGTAAACGCCTAAGCATACTTGTTGTGCCTGGCCACGAACCAAACTACGGCGGTACCGAATATAAAGACCTACTAGAACGCGATATTGTGGTTGATATCGCAGACGAACTAGCAGAACGTTTACGTGCCAACCGATCGATCTCTGTCATGGTGGCGCGCACCAAAACCGGCTGGCACCCTACCCTACAACATTATTTTGATACTAATTGGGACCGTATTGTTGCATGGCGCGACAGCAACAAAGTTGAGACCGCGCGCCTGGAAGCATCGGGCCTGCGAGAAGAAGTGGTGCCTGCCGTACGCCACAACCCTGCACCAGAAGGCCCGTCGGTTCGCTTAAACGGTATTAACAAATGGGCCGATGAAAACGACGTAGACGTGGTGTTGCACCTGCACATTAATGACCACCCGCGCTCGCGCGCCTCTGAACCAGGAACATACTCAGGTTTTGCGTTGTATATCCCATACCCGGGCTATGCCAACAACGACGTGTCGCGGGCTATTGCAGAAAAATTGTATGACCGCCTTGCTCGCTACTACCCGGTGAGTGATCTACCGGGAGAAAGCGCGGGCATTGTTGAAGAGGCAAAACTTATCGCGATTGGCCGCGACAACTCGCAGTCGGCTGCAAGCATGTTGGTTGAGTATGGCTATATTTATGAGCCGCAATGGACAGAAGATGCGCTGCGCCAAACAACCGTGCACGATGTTGCCATGCAAACGTACCTGGGGCTGCAAGATTTCTTTGACCGAAGTAGCCAAAAGACATACACGAGCACCCTACTTCCCTACACGTGGGAGCGCACGGTGGGCACAGATACGGATACCTCGTTAGACATAGTCGCCCTGCAAACTGCATTGGTTGAAGAAGGAGTGTACCCGCCGCCCGGCAATACGTTAAATGAGTGTCCGCGTTCCGGGAAATTTGGCCCCTGCACCGAACGGGCGCTTAAACTATTTCAGAAAAAATACGGCATCGAGGGCGATGGCACTATTTTAGGCCCTGCCACACGCACAGAACTTAATGCGCGCTATGGCAAACAGCTGAGCTACCAGTAATCGCGTTCGTTGCGGGCGCCGGCTATATAGGACTCGACACGCCGGCGGTTTGCAGGAGAAAGATTGTACGGCAAGTGGCGCAGGTCAAAGAAACTGCGCTCCATAATCTCGAGGTTTGGAAGCATTTTAATACTGCCCTCGAAATCTTCTGAACACAGCACAATAACCGAGTCGCCTCGGCCGCGGCGACCTTCGTAAATGCCAAGCTCGCCGGAAAATGATTTTATCGTGTAGCCTACCTCTTCAAAGACTTCGCGGGTAGCACCGTCGGTCGCCTTTTCTCCCTTCATGAGGCCGCCGCCAGGCAAGGTCCACACCCCAGGGGCATACCAGTGCTTAACCAGTACCACCTTACCATCGCGCACCAAGACCACGCGGACACCCGCGATATCTTTACTATCACCAAAACTCCTTTTGCCCCAATAGCGCACGAAATGGGCCAGCCAGTCGAGGCCGACTGATAAATAAAAAAGCGCCTTCCTTATTGAGCGCATACCAGTAGTATATCAAAAGCGACTATTCCAGTATATGGCTTCAATCTTGCGTTTTCCACCATATGTGTGGTGATGTTTGACTGGATACTTCCTTTTTGAGGAGTTACTAATCGCCTTATCCTGACCCACATAAAAGCCTATATGCGCATGTGTCTCACCACGGGCACCTAGTTTTGACTCCCACACAATAATGCACCCTACTTTTGGGGTCTCAATACGTTGCCAGCCAGATGTATGTAAGTCTCTCACAATAGAGGCCACGGTACCGTGTATCCGCTTTGAAAGATTAAACATAACGAGCACTGCGGACACAAAAAACGCGCAAGAAAGATCGCCCCCGCGCATCACATCCACCTTTTTTCCATCTATTTCTAGGTAATATGTTTGAAAAAACTTACTGCCCACGCTGTTTTGTATGACAGCGAGATACGTATCAAACTTTTCAGGCTGAAACCTCTTCACCTGCATGGTGGCTAGCAGTCTAGCATAGTGCCTTAGAGATAGTATTGGACAGCTTTAGCCGCGACGCGCTGCCTCTATAGCAGCAACATCAATTTTTTGCATAGTCATCATCGCGTCGAACGCGCGCTTTGCCTCATCGCCACCAGCTGCCAACGCATCTATCAACACGCGCGGCGTAATCTGCCACGACACTCCCCACTTGTCTTTGCACCAGCCGCAGGCACTTTCTTGCCCGCCATTTTGAACAATCGCGTTCCAGTAGCGATCTGTCTCCTCCTGATCATCTGTCGCAATCTGAAAAGAAAACGCTTCGCTCTGCTTAAAGGTTGGGCCGCCATTTAAGCCCATACAAGGGATCCCGCAGACGGTGAACTCTACCGTGAGCACATCGCCCTTCTTGCCGTCGGGAAAATCAGAGGGTGCATTAAAGACGTTGGTAACTTTGCTGTCGGGGAACGTAGCAGCATAAAATTCTGCTGCGGCTTGTGCATCCTTTTCGAACCAGAGACAGATCGTATTTTTGGGTTGTGTGTTCATTACGTCAGTATAGCAAAGCGGTAAGAATCGGTCAGGCGTAATTTTTTGCATGGCCCAAGTGGGAATCGGTTACGCATAAAATGCTGCTGCATTTTTGCGCGACCCCGCCTCGGCACCGTCGTGACTGCGGCTTTCGATTCTCGCCACCTGGCGATCATCGTGCCACCAAAAAACACCGCGCAAGGCGGTGCTTTTTGTTGCCATGACCCCACGGGGAATCGAACCCCGATTTAGAGCTTGAAAAGCTCCCGTCCTAACCGTTAGACGATGGGGCCTTCTAATTGGCCACGAACCCCCAAAATATAGCCTAAAACGCGAAAAAATGGTACTTTGTGGCCTATTGGAGAGGTGGCTGAGTGGTCGAAAGCACCGGTTTCGAAAACCGGCATACCGCAAGGTATCGTGGGTTCGAATCCCACCCTCTCCGCCTAGATTTTTATATCGGCACGCCTTAGAAGATACGAGCGGACTTGCGTTAGCATGGTGCCGCTCTTTTTTTCTCTTTCACCCAATCTTAAGGGTATAAACGGTTCAATAGAGACTGGTCGAACAGAAGTGCATTACTAGTTTGTTTGACTAGATCACATGAACACTAAAAAAATTGTAAGTACGTTCGCCCTTGCTTCCCTGCTCTTGGCAGGCGCAGCTAGCGCGCAGACCACAACCCCTGAAGTAACCACTCCTGGCGTACCGGAGACTGGTGCGGGCGGCAATACTGCAGCAAATATCTTGCTTCTTAGTGCCGCGGCCGGAATCGCGCTTGTCGGTGGTACGTACCTAACCCGCAAGGGAGTACGAGAATAGCCTATAGAGTGCGTACAACGGATGCCGATGGAGCATCCGTTGTTTGTATACCACCATGACCAAAAACGTTACCAATATCGCGGTGGCAACGGTTACCGCCGCAGCTTTTATTGTGTTTATGACAACGCTTGCGCGTGCGGTCCTCTTTTCGCCCGAAGCAGAACTTTCTATACCCGAAGAGCAGACTGCGTCCCCTATTGTAGTTGAGGCAGAGCCGACAGAGCTCCCCGACCGCCTAGTGATACCAACGCTTGGGATTGATGCCAAAGTCCAGCATGTGGGTTTAGGCAAAAGCGGGAACATGGCGGTACCTAGCAACTACACCGACGTGGGCTGGTATCGCTATGGCCCCGTGCCTGGAGCGCGCGGCAGTGCCGTTATAGACGGACACTTAGACAATGGATTTGGTATGGACGCCGTGTTTAAGCATATTGAAGAATTAAAACAGGGCGATTTGATTACTGTGGTTGCAAGCGATGGTACTGAGCAACAGTTTGAAGTGGAAAGTGTAATTTCCTACCCTCGTGAGGCCGTGCCTCTTGAGCGCGTTTTTAACCGCGATGACCGTCCACGGCTTAATTTAATTACATGCACAGGAGATTGGAATAATGAGGTAAAAAGCTACGACCAGCGCGTTGTCGTGTATGCTGTTTTGGTGTAACGTAACTGTGATTAACGCGCGGTTAGCTCAGTTGGTAGAGCATCCCCTTGACGTGGGGAGGGTCACAGGTTCGAGTCCTGTATCGCGCACCTATGAAATTGGTATCCCTTAATGCTTGGGGCGGAAGACAATTTGATATCTTTACTGCATTTATTGCAGAGCACGCTTCCACTACTGACGTATTTTGCTTACAGGAAATCAATCACACAACGGTGGAAAAGAAAGATCACCCTAAGAGTGAGTACAAGGATCATCTGTTTGATGATCTGCGCACGATGCTTCCTGACTTCGACGGCTACTACACCGCCGTACAAGAGGGTTTTAACTTCCGCCCTACTGCAGCAACCACTTCTTTCGGCAACGCACTGTTTGTAAGAAAGTCTCTCAATGTACTCGAACACGGCGAAGTGTTTGTGCACCGCAAACGCAATGCGCTTGATGTAGAGGCAGGTACAAAGGGCGACTGGTTTACTCTTGGGCGCATGCTGCAATTTGCACAAATCGAAAACGGGCCGGCTATATTTAACTTCCACGGCCTGTGGCACTTAAGCGGCAAGGGCGATATCCCCGAACGTATTGTGCAGTCCACTAGAATTGCAAATTTTATTAACAAATTCGACCCTCCGAAGATACTGTGCGGAGACTTGAACCTCAACATAGACAGCGCAAGTCTAGAATTAATAGAAAAAGAGGCCAACCTACGAAACCTAGTCAAAGAACACAATATCAAAACAACGCGTAGCAACTTATACGACAAAAAAGCGATAATGCCATTTGCTGACTATACGTTTGTGTCACCCGAGATCGCAGTAAAAAAATTTGAAGTCCCTTACAGCGAGGCTTCGGACCATTTGCCGATGATACTCGAATGGAACTAATATGAGTGATATGAAAGATATTGTTGTGCTCTACCATGGCAACTGCCCCGACGGCATGGGCGGTGCTTTTGCTGCGTGGAAGAAGTTTGGTGACAGTGCGGACTATATTGGTATGGAGCGCGACCAGCCTCTGCCGCCCGGCCTTGCAGGTAAAGAGTTGTATTTAATCGACTACACCTTCGATAAAGAGACGATGCTCGAGCTCGAAAAAAATGCTAAACGCCTAGTAGCACTCGATCATCATGTAGGTGTTAAGGAAGCAACCGAGGCAGTGCGCGAACATGTGTTCGACAACGACCGCTCTGGCTCGGGTATTGCATGGAACTACTTCCACGGAGAGACTCCGCTGCCAAAACTGCTGGCTTACATTCAGGAAATAGATTTATGGCGCTTTGCGCTCCCCAACTCTAAAGAAGTGGGAGCCTACTTGGGCACCGTACGACTTGATTTTGAGACATTTGAGAAGCTCTTACCCAAGTTTGAAAATACTGAATCGTTTGAGGAGATCGTGCACCAAGGCAAAGCGTACAGCGAGTATGCCGACTATATGTGCGAGCAGATGATGAGAGCAGCAGAAGAAGTAGAGTTTGAAGGCTACTCTGTGTTGGCAGTAAACTCAGGCAAGGCGCTCCGCTCACTGTTAGGCAACAAACTTGCCAAAAAACATCCGCCTTTTTCAATTATTTGGTATCGCGACCGCGGCATGTGGCACTTTTCTTTGCGCGGCGACGGTAGTGTAGATCTGACCAAGCTCGCTCAAAAGTATGGCGGTAACGGTCATCACAATGCAGCAGGATTCTTGCTACCGTACTCTGCTTCGCTGCCATTTACGTTTAAAAAATGAAAGTTCTTGCGATAGAGACCTCGTGCGACGAGACTGGGATTGCCGTGGTAGAGGGAGTAAAAACTTCTGGCGGGTTTGAATTTACAGTAGTTAAAAACGCCCTCCTATCCCAAGCGCATTTGCATGCCGAGTATGGGGGCGTCTACCCTAACCTTGCTAAGCGCGAGCACGAGAAGAATTTGCCCCTACTGTTTGAGCAGTTTAAAGATGCAGACTATGACGCTATTGCGGTCACTCAAGGGCCAGGCCTCGAGCCAGCGCTCTGGCAAGGAATTGTCTTTGCCGAAAAATTAGCTAAAGAAACGGGTAAACCATTGCTCCCCACCAACCATATGGAGGGACACCTACTATCATCGCTCGCTAAAGCTGGAAAGTTAGATAATGTTGAACTTCCTGTACTCGCGCTATTAATATCCGGCGGCCACACCGAGTTTGTACTAATGAAAGATTGGTTCAAATACGAAATAATTGGCGAGACACTCGACGACGCTGTAGGAGAAGCATTCGATAAAGTTGCGCGCATGCTTGGGCTGGGTTACCCCGGTGGGCCTGTTATCTCTAAACTTGCAGCACAAAGCAGAGCAGAAAATCCTACGAGCAAATGGTCTGGCCTGCCGGCCGCAGAGGCCGGACAGGAGAACCGAGGACCTTTGCAAGAAGGATTTTCTGTGAAGTTGCCACGACCCATGCTCAACACAGACAGCTGTGATGTATCATTTTCTGGCCTGAAGACTGCAGCCCTGTATGCCCTGCGTGATAAAAAACTTTCAGAACAAGAAGTGGCAGCCTTTGCGAGAGAGTTTGAAGATGCAGTAACTGATGTGTTTATTGCCAAAACAACAAGAGCGCTAGAAGAAACTGGTGCTAAAACGTTTGTAATCGGCGGCGGTGTTGCGGCCAACCTCTTTATACGCGAAAGTCTGCAAAAACTGATTGATAAAGATTTTAGTGATGTCGAAATGCGCTTGCCCGAACTCTCGATAACCGGCGACAACGCTATTATGATCGCCGAAGCGGCCCTTGCCCGCGCCCTATCTGACCTCGACGACTCGGCCAAAGCCGAAATCCGCGCCGTCGGTAATCTCTCGATTTCAAGCCAAAAATAGCCTACTATAAGGCCATGCCCGAGAAATTTAAGAAGCCCTACGACCCCAAGGCGGTTGAGGAGGCTATATACAAAAAATGGGAGGACTCCGGCTACTTTAACCCCGACAACCTGCCCGGCGAGCGCACGGAGCCTTTTTCTATCGTACTCCCCCCACCCAACGTTACGGGCACACTGCATGTAGGCCACGCGGCCATGCTCGCCGTTGAAGATATTTTGGTTCGTTTTGAACGCATGCGTGGCAAAAAAACACTCTGGGTCCCTGGCACCGACTCTGCCGCTATTGCAACGCAATCAAAGGTTGAAGACATTTTGTATAAGACAGAAAAGAAGACTCGCCACGACATCGGCCGCGAGGAGCTGATGACACGCATTGATGCCTTTGTTGAAGACAGTAAAAGCACCATCATTAACCAACTCCGCCGCATGGGCTCAAGCCTCGATTGGTCGCGCTACGCCTACACGATGGATGAAAAGCGTTATAACGCGGTTATGGAGGCCTTTGCTCGCATGTACCACGCAGGGCTAATTTACCGCGGCATGCGGATAGTTAACTGGGACCCAAAGATGCAGACTACGGTGTCTGATGACGAGATTGAGTGGAAGGAAGAGGTTGCGCCGTTTTACTACCTAAAATACGGGCCGTTTACTATTGCGACGGCGCGACCGGAGACCAAGTTTGGCGACAAGTACGTGGTTATGCATCCAGACGACAAGCGCTACGCGCAGTACACCCACGGGCAAAAGCTTGAACTCGAATGGATTAACGGGCCTATAACCGCGACGGTTATTAAAGACCCCGCAGTCGACATGGAGTTTGGCACGGGTGTGATGACTATTACCCCGTGGCACGACGCCACCGACTTTGAGATTGCCGATCGTCACAGCCTACAGAAAGAGCAGGTTATCGACGAACGTGGGCTCCTCCTCCCTATTGCAGGCGAGTTTGCCGGCCAGCATATAAAGAAAGCTCGGCCGATGATTGTGGAAAAGATGCAATCAAAGGGTTTGATCGAGAAAGTGGACGAAAAGTATACGCACAACATTGCCACGAACAGCCGCGGAGGCGCCACCATAGAGCCGCAGATCAAAATGCAGTGGTTTGTTGCCGTGAATCAGGAGTTTGATCAAAATGGAACCAAAACAACACTCAAAAAGCTCATGCGCAGTGCGGTTGAGAGCGGCACTATTGCGATCCAGCCTGACCACTTTGCAAAAACGTACTATCACTGGGTAGATAACCTGCGCGACTGGTGCATTTCGCGCCAGATTTGGTTCGGCCACCGGATACCGGTATGGTACAAGGGTGAAAACATCCACGTAGGAGCAAATCCGCCAAGCGAAAACTGGCAGAAAGATGGCTGGGAGCAGGACCCGGACACTTTGGACACCTGGTTTAGCTCCGGCTTATGGACCTTCTCGACCCTTGGCTGGCCGGAAGAAACTGCAGATCTCAAAACGTACCATCCTACGTCTGTTCTAGAGACCGGCTACGATATTCTTTTCTTCTGGATTGCACGCATGGTGCTGATGAGCGGATTCCTACTTGGCGAAGTACCTTTTAAACAGGTGTACCTCCACGGCCTCGTACGCGACTCACAAGGTCGTAAAATGTCGAAAAGCTTGGGCAATATCATCAACCCGCTCGACATGATCGACAAATACGGCGCCGACGCACTGCGTCTTGGTCTTATTTTGGGCGCTGCACCTGGCAACGACATAAAATTGGCAGAAGATCGCATTAAAGGCTACAAGAACTTTGCTAACAAGATCTGGAACATCACCCGCTTTGTACTTGAAAATGTAACCGAACCAGGACCTACAAACGAAGCTGATAAAAAGCTGCTTGAAGAATTTCGTGCGGTGGGGACTGCCGTTACTGCCAATCTAGAGGAATACCGGCTCGACCTTGCCGCCGAGAAGCTCTATCACTACCTCTGGGATCGCTTTGCTGCAGAAATAATTGAAGAGAGTAAGCCTATTATGAAAAGTGGTGGAGATGCTGCCGCGTCGCGCCAGTCAGTACTTATGACAATACTGTTCGATTCGCTCAAACTCCTCCACCCGTTTATGCCACACATTACTGAGGAAATCTGGCAAAGCCTCCCCTCGCCTAAGAAAGATCTGTTGATGGTTGAGAAGTGGCCCGTATAAACCGCGCTACAATAGGTGCATGTTCGAGCCAGTGTTACTTATAGCCTTTTTGGGCGGCGTTTTGCCGGCACTGTTGTGGCTTACCTTTTGGCTACTTGAAGATCGCTGCGAGCCGGAGCCTAAACGCTACATTTTTCTGTGTTTCGTCCTCGGCATGCTCTCCATACCCTTTGTTCTTGAGGCAGAGCGCTTTGCGGCCGGCTATTTTACAGGGCCGATGCTTCTTGTATCGTGGGCGGTCATAGAAGAAGTGCTTAAATTTGGCGCAGCATACCTGGGCGCTCTGCGTTGGAGCGTGTTTGACGAGCCGCTCGACGCCGTAATTTACATGGTAACGGCAGCGCTGGGCTTTGCGGCGCTTGAGAACGTGCTTTTTATAATGTCTCCGCTTGAAACCGGCAATTGGCTGCAGACAATTATTACCGGCGACCTCCGTTTTGTCGGCGCAACGCTTCTGCACACCCTTTGTTCTGCTACCATCGGCCTCGCAATCGCCTTTACCTATTACCAAAGCGCCACTGTACGCCGTGTAGCTGCCATAGGAGGAGTTATCCTCGCTTCGTTGTTGCATGCGGGTTTTAACTTGTCTATACTGGGCCAAGGCGGCAGTTCGATATTCTGGATTTTCCTCATTCTCTGGCTTGGCATTGTGGGAGCGCTTCTTTTAATAGAGCGCATAAAGCAACCGTCGCGCGATTATTGTTGAGCGAGCGAGTGATATAACTTTAGTTATATCCGAGCGAACGAAAACAATATAACTGTTAAGTTTTATTGTTAAGCGACTTAAATTTTCCTTTTTCTCATGGCACGTAATAAAAAATCCCTATTTGATTGGCTAACCGGCAGCGCAAGCGCAGAACAAGACTATTCTTTTGACGACCTCGAAACCGGTTCGGGGACGATTCCTACGCGCTCAGCCTCTACCTCCTCTAAACGTGTCCCTATACAGCAGCAAGCTATGCCTGAGCTTGTGCCAGAAGAACCGATGGACGGCGAGCTCTCAATAGACGTCTACCAAACCTCTACCCATATCATTATTAAAGCCATGATAGCTGGGGTTAGGCCCGAAGACCTTGATGTGTCTATTACGCGCGATATGGTGACCATCCGTGGCAAGCGCGAACAGCATGCAGAAGGAGCAAATAGCGAGTTTTTCTTCCAGGAGCTCTATTGGGGCTCGTTTAGCCGTACGATTGTGCTCCCACAGGAAATAGACCTCGAAGAAGCCGAGGCAAGTGAGAAACATGGCCTTCTTATCATCCGTTTGCCGAAGCTCGATAAGGGCCGCGCTGCTAAATTGAAAGTTCGCTCAAATTAAAGTAGAATCGCTCCACTGCTTGGGTAGCTCAGTTGGTAGAGCGCTTCCCTGAAGAGGAAGATGTCGCCGGTTCGAGCCCGGCCCCAAGCACCCTGTTTTCCCTCCTAATTTCCGAAGATTTTGAAGAATTCCATAAACTGGCTGCCCCCGCTTTGTATGCTCGAGGCGGCATCTTGCACCCTCTGCACGTAGGGCCAGACAAACTGGTAGTAGGCATAGGCGGCACCCGTGAATACGGCAATACGCCACCCCCAACGCAGTATGGTACTGCGACGGTTTGAGCGATGCATCTTGTCTACGATGTCACGAGTCTCTTTAGTGAGTTCGATATTCCTCCGGACGAGCTGTTTTAGCTCCTCTATTTCGTGCTCCATTTATAAAGTATAACAGACGTGTTAAATTGCTCTCATTGCCCTCATAGCTCAATGGATAGAGCAATTCCGTCCTAAGGAAGAGATCTGGGTTCGATTCCTGGTGGGGGCACAAACTACGCAAGAACGCGCCCTGCGGCGCGTTTTGCTATAACCTTATGCTTCTACGCCGAGCTTGGTAGCGAGTTTATTTCGATCAAAGCCTACCATGACGTCGTCTCCTATAACTATAACGGGTACGCCGAGCTGGCCTGTCATCTGGATCATCTCCTGACGCTTTGCCGCATCGCTTGCGACGTCATAGGCGGTAAACTCTATCCCCTTTTCAGTGAAAAACTCCTTTGCCATGTGGCAAAAGTGGCACGTCGGGGTCGAATAAATGGTTACATGCTTATTCATAGTAACAATATTAGCTAAAGACCTAATAAGTATATCATTTGATCCGCCTAGAACCCAAGCTTTTCTTTAACAAATATGACCCGTATGGTCCGGCCTAGGAATGCCGGGTCTCCCCGCAAGATCAGTTCTTTATTAAGGGCGGTGTGAGACTGGTAGACACTCATCATACGAGCATCTTCTAACGGTATTACATGCTCTTGTACGCGAGCAAACGCATCCTCAAGAGTTGGCGTAATTTTTTGTGTACCGACTACAAAAATCAGGTTGGGCGAGGTGTATACGATGTGCGGCAACTGACTCCCGGTATTTGAGGCAATAACAATCTCCCCGGTTTCTGCGACCGCATGTACGCTACCCAAATAATAATCTGACAGCACTGATTGCTTACGAAGGAGTGCCTGTTTTTGCGGATCCTTTTCTGCAAGAACTTTAGCGTGCAAATTGTCCCATCCATGCGCGCCCGATTTTAGATACTCGATAAAACCAATTTCTTCGAGCGTGCGAGAGGCACCATTCATCACCGACGCACCTGCGGGAATAAAAGTCTTGATTAGCTCAAGTGCTTCGGACCGTGTCGCAACTACCGTGGATTCAAAACTGCGATTCTTTAAAGCTTCTCGGGTTTTCTCAATTACTGCATCGGTGGCAAGAGTATCGTATGTCATAAAAATATAAGCTGATTAGTACAGATAGTGTACCTCCATGCTTTACTTAGTAAAGTAAATAGCGTACTTGGGGACACTTGCTTTACTTTGTAAAGTGGTGAGCCAATGGTATACTCTCTTTCATATGAGTGCTAAAGAAAAAGCTTGTCCGGTCCAAAAGACTGCGACACTTCTCTCCGACCGATGGACCATGCTTATCGTGCGCGACCTGCTCGAAAGCGCGAAGCGTTTTTGCGAACTCGAACGCTCGCTTGAAGGTATTTCGACCCGCACTCTAACGAACAAACTTCAGCAGCTTGAGGAGGAAGAAATTGTCTATAAAAAAGATGAGATCTTTTATGCAGTAACCGAAAAAGGAAAAGGGCTACGTCCTATTGAGCGCGCCATGCGTACCTACGGAGAAAAATATCTTTAGCGTCTGCTCGGGTGCGGGATGCGAGAATCGAACTCGCGTCTAATGCTTGGGAAGCACTCGTTCTGCCACTGAACTAATCCCGCAAAGATTCTGCGAAGACTAGTTTACCACACTAGGAGCGACTGAAAGAACTGCATAAATGTATTGCGTTCTTCGTCACCAGTATCAGTTTCTGTAACACCTTGGTCACGCACTATGCGTATCTCGCCCTCCCCGGGCTTTACGACACCAAAGCGTTCGCGCACCGCCTGTTCTACACCGCGTGATGTGCCGAGCGATGCGAGCGTTGCGTTTACCTGCGCGTATTGAGTTTGAAGAGCAGTAAGTTCTGCGGCAGCACCATCTGCTTCAACGGCTGCAACACTAAAGGTTTGATACATGCCGTATGCCGCTTTAACTGCAACGGTAGAGATTGCAAAAAGCACAAGCACCACACCTACCCCCGCAAAAAATCGGGCGATGTCATGACTGGTTTGTGGCTTTCTATAATCGTTCATACGTGATAGGATATTTTTTATATGTTTGGCATGTTTGGAGATAACCGGGAGCGCAACAATCGTATTTACGGCATCATTATTGGTGGTGTGGTGATTGTTAGTATGATCGCAGGCTCCTTTGCGCTTCTCTTTTAAGTAGAAAACGTGGACGAGAAAAGCCGGTCCGCGCACGATGCGCGAACCGGCCCTGCTTAGCTATACTAACGAGGCGCGATAGACCTGTCAAAAATGGGCCTGGGGATATCCTCTCCCCTATTCGCCCCGGACCATTTTTAAGAAGACTTCGCTAGGGATATTGACCGTTCCGCGATCCTTCATCTTTGCCTTACCCTCTTTCTGTTTCTTCCAGAGCTTCATCTTGCGGGTGCGGTCGCCGCCGTACATGTGCTGAGTAACATTCTTGCTCATTGCGGGGAGCGTACGCGAGGCCATCACCCGGCCAAGCGCCTCTCCTTGAATTTTGGCGGCAAACATTTGGCGCGGCAAAATAGTATACAGCTTTTCTACTGCGGCCACGGCCTCATCGTACACGCGCTGACGCGCCACGACGCGCGTAAACGCTGGCACTACTTCTTCTGCCACCAAGACATCGAGACGCACTACGTCGGCAACCTGCAATTCGCGCAGCTCGTAAGAAATAGAGGCGTAGCCTTGCGAGATACTTTTAAGTTTATCGAAAAATCCGCGCATGAGTTCGCGCAGCGGCATCAACACCCGTAGCATCATACGGCCTTCGGAAAAGTTTTCTGTTGCTTCAACGCGAGCTTCGTGGTCGTACAGGAGTGACGTGGCTGCGCCAAGGTATTCTGCAGGCACAATAATCTCTGCCACCACCATTGGCTCCCACACCTGTGTTATCTCGCCAAACGGCGGGAACATCGACGGCGAGTATACCGTGTGACGTTTGCCATCACGAGTCTCAACTTCGTAAGTAATCGTCGGCGTTGTTACGACCAGAGACAAATTAAATTCGCGCTTAAGGCGCTCAGTCACAATTTCCAAGTGGAGCATACCAAGAAGCCCGCAACGATACCCGCGACCAAGCATGCCTGATGACTCTTCTTCAAACGATAGCGATGAGTCGCTTAAACGCAAACGCGTGAGTGCCTGGCGAAGCGCGGTAAAGTCATCCTGCGATTCTGGATACACACTCGCCCATACCACTGGCTTTGGTTCTGCATATCCAGAGAGGCCTGGCACACGAGAAAGACGCGCACGGATGGTATCGCCGACACGTGCAAAACCCGGCTCTTTAATGCCGGTCACAATGTAGCCGATCGAACCTTCGTTCAGTGTGCCAGTTGATTTTGGCTGCGGAGAAAACGTTCCTACATCGAGACATGTAAATGTTTTTCCGCTCGCGGTAAACTCGAGTGAATCGCCTTTTTTTATACTTCCCTCAACTACACGCAAATACACAATCACGCCCTGATGGTCTGAGTATTGGAAGTCGAAAATAAGCGCGCGCGGAGACGAGGCTGCGGAGTTAGATACTTTAGGCGGTGGCACGCGCTCAATAATGGCGTCGAGAAGTTTGTCGACACCCTCCCCTGTTCTGCCGGAACACATGAGGATCTGATCTTCTTCCACACCAAGCAGGCGCGCAACTTGTGACTTAACATCAGCAACACGCGCGAGCGGCGAATCTATTTTGGAAATAGCAGGAATAATCGCAAGGCCGAGCGCCTGCGCCGAGCGGAGTGTGGTAAGCGTTTGCGCCTGCACACCCTGCGTAGCATCAACGAGAAGTACTGCGCCCTCTACTGCAGAAAGTGCACGCGACACTTCATATGAAAAGTCGATATGACCTGGCGTGTCGATCAGGTTGAGCTCGTAGTTTTTTGTATCATGCTCCCACTCCATTCGGACCGGCTGCATCTTAATGGTGATGCCGCGCTCGCGCTCAAGCTCCATCGAGTCCAAGACCTGGTCGCGCATTTTGCGCTTTTCGATGGTCTTAGTCACCTCCAAAAAGCGGTCGGCCAAGGTGCTTTTACCGTGGTCGATGTGGGCTATGATTGAAAAATTTCGTATCTGTTGCACAAAGAGACTGTACCGTTATTTGGGAACTTGCGCCATATCAGAGGGCTCAACCGCAACCTGTTCTGTTCCCACGAGTTTTTGCCGTGCAGCACTCACAATTTCTACTAATTCTTTACTCTTGAGAATATATAGTATGGCTGCTGCAGCCAAGAGACCCATAGTACCCGCGGCAAAACCCTGAGTCAGAATACCGGGCACGGTAGAGGTGTCGACCAGGGGGTCAAAAAGCTGAAGCGTGCCGTAGGCAGCCACACCTCCCGTTACAGAGGCGGTAAGGCTCTCAAAAAAGAGACGTCTCGCAGGACCAAGCGGAATACTGAAATCTCGGGCTAGCAGGGCAAGACCTACGGAAAAGCGTGCAATGGCCCCCAACGTAAGCCCTAGCGCGAGCATCAAGACGGCAGTACCTGGCACATCGTCTACACGGAGCATCATTTCAACCGTACTACGCAATAACGGATAGTGGTCAAAAGCAACTACAAGCGATAGCGCAGCAACAACCGAAACGGCCACTTCTATAACGGCCAGCACAAGGGGTTTTACGGTATTCCCCGCCGCATAGTATGCCCGGGCAATAAGGAGGGAGATACTCTGCGCCGTGAGAGAAAGTACGAGCAGTGCCAACGCCGCGGCAACCAGCCTGGTTGCCGACCAATCGAATGCGCCGAAGCCGAGGATTACACGCACGATGTGAGCGCGAAGCACCACAATGAGTACGATCGCGGGGAGGGACCAAAATATGATGTGGCGAATCGCTGCTTCGACATGGCGGACAAACTCCAGGCTTTTTTGCCCTGCAAAAAAGCGAGCAAGCGTTGGAAAGGCCGCAACTGAATACGAAACACCTATAATAGTGAGTGGAACCGCCTGGAGGTTCCACGCAAAGGTAAATACCGAGATTGACCCAGCGGGCAAAAGCGAGGCAACAGCGATGACGCACAAGAGAGAGATCTGCCCTGCAGCAAGCGAAAAAGTCCGTGGTACTGAAAGTATGAGAACTTCCTTAAAGTGCTTCCAGGTGCGCGCCCACGGAAGGCGCACTGTCTCCCGCTCGAGGGTAAAGAACGGAAGTTGTACCAGCGCATGAAGAAGCGCGCCCAAACACACGCCCCACACTAGGCCCGGAAGCCCCATTTTCGGATACAGAAAGAGTATGCCCCCGATAATGCCGAGGTTATACAGCAGAGGCGAGATGGAATAAAGTATAAAGCGATGACGAAGCTGCGTAAGGTTGGCGAGCAGGTTTGAAAACCCAAGCAGAATGGGTTGTAACAGTAGAATCTGTGTCAGAAATACAAGTTCCGCAAAACGTGCCGGCTCATCTGCTAACCCAGGCACCACCAATGAAATCAGCTGCGGCGCAAATACGTACGCAATAGCACAAACAATGCTCATCCCCACAAAAAAGAGGATGAGCATTTTGCGCATAAACGCTATAACTAACCCCGGATTCTCACTCTCTAACTTAGAGAGGACCGGGAGGAGTGCGTACAGTGAGAGAAGTGACGCAACACCTACAAACAGAAGGTCTGGGATGCGGAATGCAGCGTAGTAGAGGTCGAGTGTCTGGCCTGCGCCAAAAGACGAGGCTAGCAAACGATCGCGTATGAGTGCGAGAAGTTGAGAGCCGAGAGCAAAGCCAGCGAGCACATATGCTGCGTGGTGCATGCCCTTAACTTCTAACCCCACGACAGCAAATAAACGATGCATTCCTACTACTTTACTCCTGATTGCAGGGCTTTACTAGGCCTTTTTTACCCAATTACTCCGATACCGGTGCCACTGGACGATCTTCCGGAGGAGTGACCGGTGGTGTGGCCCCTTCAAACGGCGCTTTGCCAGCTCTTAGGTTGCCGAGTATGAGCGCTATTTCTGCATTATCTGGGTTGGTGCGAGCTAGATCCTCAAATACGAGAATGGCGTCCTGCGTGCGCTTTTGTGCATTGTACGAGAGACCGAGGAAGTACTTAGCGTTAGCGTATTCCGGCACAATGCGGACAGCCTGTTCAAGAGCCTGTATCGCTTTAGAAGTATCAGCAGAAGCGTAGTACAAGAGGCCTAGCTGGAACCAAATTGGTGCTACACCTGGGGCTGTTTGGGCAGCAGCAATCGCAGCCTCTATAGCCTTAGGAATATCGTTATTTGCAACGTTGAGTTGCACGACAAACAGAATGGCGTCGGTGTAGTTAGGCTTAAGCGTGAGAGATTTTGTAACCTGCTCCTGGGCAAGCGCCATGTTATTTTTTGAACTTTCGAGACGGGCAAGAATAAGCGGAATAGTTGGATTAGTTGGGTTAAGCGAGACACTGGCTTGATATGACGCCTTAGCGCTTTCGTACGCACCTTCCACGTTAAGAGACGCGAGGAACTCATACACGCGGCCGAGCGCCAACTGAGATCGATAATCTTTGTTGTTGAACGCAAGCGCCTGCTGACCATAGCCAACGGCTTCTTGCACAAGCCCGGCAAACTGTTGCTGAACGGTCGCAACATCCTGCGGAGCCGGTTCTGTCTGAGCAAGTATTTGAAGTTTTAGATTGCTTGCGTCAATTGCTAGACGAAGAGCCTCTCCCGTTGTTTCTACTCCCAGTGATTTTGCAGCGGAGGCGCGAGCCTTGTCACCGTCTTGAGCTGACAGAGCCTGAAGGCCACTCTGTATATGTGCTTGGGCAATAAGGCGGCGACCGGTAATGAAGGAACTACCAACTACAACCACAATAAGGAGTAGTGCTAACAAGCCTGAAGCGAGGAGTCCTAGACGTGAAGGTACGTAATCTTCTTGCTGACTCTGTCCTTGGCGCCACAGAAAGCCGAAGGCGGCTCCAGCTAATATAAGCGTAAGGAGCACTAAGCTTTGACTTGGCACATAAAACAAAACACCTGCCATAAGAAAGATGCTGGCAAACGTGATGGTGATCGCTACAACCCTTTCTTCACGAGAAAGTACTCCAAGGCGCACTGCACGCACAGCACCTCCCACCACAAGAAAGAGCGGTAGAAGCCACACGAGTGCGCCGATGAACCCGACGGTACCCAAGGCGGTAAGGAGCGTAGAGAAGCCGACGTTAAAGTCTAAGCTCCAGAACGCAGACTGATTTACCTCTGCCGGTTTGTAGGCAAGCCACGCGTCGGTAAAGGTATTAGGTCCGGTGCCAAAGAAGAGATTCTTGGCCGAGCCAGCTTGTGCTGCGGTAACAATGTCGTACGTTGAACCCGCTGAAGGTCTTACTTCTATAGAGGAAACAGGAAATACACCGGTTGCCCATTCGTTGAATTTTGCTCCGAAAAAGACAAAGGTGAGAGAAATAAGCGCAAGACCTATGGCATACATAGGGATCATGCTACCGGCCCCAAACAGTGACATCGCTGCATGGGCATCCTGCTGGCGCTCCCCTCTTCGGCTCATAAACTTGATGAGCGTGAGGGCAATGGAGAATCCAAGAATAAGGCTCCACACCATAGTAAAGTTCACGAAGATGAGGACGATAAGCGCTACAACAGCGGCTCCGATGGAGAGCATAAACCTGATCGGAGTAAGAGCCGACAGTTCTAGGTCGATGGTAAGCATAAGGAGAAGAAGCCCGACAAGAAGTCCGAGATCATTCCACTTACCTATGAGGTTAACTGAGGCATCGGCACCCGCAAACGGTATGATAGCCCCTCCTGTTACGATGACGAGGAATTGAAATACCGCCGCAGCGAATATGGTCCACCACAACACCGTAAGGAGTTGGCGCAGGGTGCGCAAGGTGCGGAAGAAGGCAAACGCTAATATAAACGCAACAAATCCGAGAACCACAAACAGCACGGTATCAACTTCGACACCGCCACCAATAAACGAGAGGGGCTTATTGATGGACATCCAGCCTGACAATAAATATACAACCGGCAAAAGCGCTACTAAAAGCGCCATCTTTGCGCCATGGGCACGGAGCATCTCACGAACACCGCCGCCTGCGGCAAGAAGAATAATGACAGGAACAAGGAGCAGCGAAAATATCGCTACTTTACCTAACTGGAACGGAAACCACGCAGTCGGAATAACAAGTACCAAGGCGAGAACCATACCCGCGAGGTACAAGTTACGCGACCACCTAATAAGAGGTGTATGCATAACTATTATGATTAAAGGGCACTATGCCCCCGATTAATACTGACCGCTTTCAAGTATATAGCTTAGTTCTGCACTACGCGGCTACACCTGTGGATAGATAGGCAAAAGCCCCGCCTTTAGGGCGGAGCTTTCACATCTAGCGAGCGCGTCTGTAAGCCGAATTCTGTCGTGAGTAATAATTTATCTGGGCCTCGTGTCGCCACGAAGCTCAAGCGGCACTCTCCAATTGCTTGGAGCACGGCCTTGCACCCGCCTAAAGATTTTGCCGTTTCACTCCGTCTTGCGACGGACTCGTCTCTGTTCGCACTTCTTACGACCGCCAGAATCGTATGACAGGCGTTACCTGCTAAGCTTTTACATCTCTCGATGTTGGTGTTCGGACTTTCCTCCCCGTCCCAGGACGGAGCTATTACTCAACGCGCTAATACTATTGTACCACAAGTTTGGCCCCCTCGGCAATACCATGGCGCTCGGCAAACCCTGCGGGCAATTCGAGCACATAGCGGGCTACCGGCTCTTTAGCGTAAAACGCCTCTGGGTAGGTATCTGGTGTCACATTGGGTGCAATAGTAATAATAGTGCCGTCGCTCGACGCCCACACTATATCTATAGGAAAGAGCATGTCTTTCATCCAGATACCCTGCGCACCCTCTTGTTCAAATATAAAAAGGAGTCCCTCCCCCTCCTTTAGACTTTTACGACCGGAAAGTCCCTGAACGCGCTCCTCGAGCGTATCGGCAACATTAACGCGCACTTCCGTAGTGCCAATAGTGACGATAGTTTGAGGTGTAGGAGGGCGTGTTTGCCGCATAAAGAAAAAAATTGCTACTAACGTGACGACGATCGCAACAACGCCAAACACATTCATTACTTTTGCCATTCTGTACAGTATACAAAATTAAAAATGCTTGACACTCAAGCTCAATCGTTTATAACACTTTAAGCGTGCTCTGTTCTTAGTGTGACGCTTAAACCCCAGCAACGAGGAGACGGGGCTAATGAACGTGAACGGTTCGCTCGAAGATCGTCTGGTCGCACGAGTTGCCGCATTGGGCGACTTTTTCGCATTATCCCCCAGAACGATCTACGAAGGACAGTGTGAGGCGCGGGTTGCAGTCCGCAAGGAGCTGCCGCCGAACTTCACCGACATCCACGTGAGTCTGGTGCGGAAGCGCCAGTTTCCCCACCATACAAGCTATGGGCAGTCGGTGGCTGCCCTGATCGTCGCCATGAATGAAAGTTCGTGGAAAATCAGAGATCGGCTGGTATGGACCACCCGGAAGATGATCCAGACCGACGAGACGGAGGCTGAATCTGAAAGTCCCTTTGTCTTCTTGCCAACCAGACAGGTGGAACTTGTCGGCCCGGTACAGAAGAGGCTTGCAAGGCTCTCGCGTCACCACGAGCGCTGCGTCGGCGTGTGGAATTACTTCTGCATGCTCGCCGCCGACCCGGAGTTGTTTCGGGGCAGAACCTTGGTTGCTCTGGGCGACCGGGTCGAAAAGTGCTCTCCGGAAGAATTCAACTATGCCCCCGCCCTCACCGTTCAGAGCGAGATGACCGCCCTGCTGAGGCGTGTACATATCGCCGCCAAGCCGGTCTCGGTACAATTTTACCTGGCGACCCCCCGGTAACGAACAAGCCCCGCTGACCATAGGTCAGCGGGGCGATTTCTTTTACTCTTTGCTGACTTGGCGCATCTTCTCGGTTAGAAAGTCTTCGGCCTCTGCGAGATGAGTCCACATTTTTTGTATATACTCAGCGTCTTCCGGAGAGATACTCTTGGGTTTGTGCTCATTTTCAAACTCTCTGCGATGCCGACCGATATCCTCTACCAGCGCCTGGAGTTTTTGGCGCGCATCCTGCTTTACCCAACTCTTCCCGGCCGCTGGTCGACCCTTGGTGTGATGAAGTTTGTGCCACAAAACAAAGTTCATCAGAATAGATATGAGTGACAATAGGAACGCGCACAATAGCACCAGCATAACTACACGCTCATTAGTAAACATGTTAAAGAAGCTAGTTTCAGGTACGTGATCATGAGCGACCACCTGAAACTGCACTGGGCGCGAGTCAATACTATTGCCCGCGTTGTCGTACACCTTTACGTGTGCAACATGATAGCCAGGATCGAGCTGAAGAGGTAATTGATACGTAGTATCTGAAAGCTCGGTATACGCTACCTGTCGTCTTACGGTCCCATCAACCACTATATCGACTTGCGCAACACCTGATAGATTGTCAGAGGCAACACTAGAAATCGCGAGATGAGTAGTACTGTAAACCTCTTCATCACTGCGCACGGCAAGCGCCTGATCTTGATCGACATACTCCATGCGAACATCCTGGAGTGTCGGTGGTGTCGTATCTATTTGCAACTTGTAGCGCGCTACGCTACCCCACCCCGCCGCACCTCGTGTGCGCACGGCAAAGTACCACACCCCATCCTCAAGATCATCTAATTTCTTTTCAGTAATAGGTGGCTGATAAAGCACTGCGGGAATATCACTCGATGAGTCGCTTAAGATGGTCTGCACCGCATCTGTTCCTGCCGGCACACTCCAAGTAAGTACGGCTTGTTTTTCCGAATACCAGCGATCTTCTTCTGAATGAGTCTGTGATTTGACACTAAGCACACTACTTGCAGCAGAGGGCGCTGATTTAGTGGCTGGCTGAGTAACTGGTACGGTCTTCGGGGCTTGTACGGTAGCAAAACCACCCGTGCTACGAGTTAACACATTGGTGCCCAACCCATCATTCGCCCGCACCGCAGAGTTTTCTAATGCAAAAGCAGCAGAACCTGCCGCTTTTGCGCGCAAGACCACACTAAAGACTTTGCCACTTGCACCTACATAGCCTGGCGAAGGGAGGCCACCATTAAATGAGATCGCGTTGTTACCGTTATAGGTAGGCGCCTGAATCCAAAGAGAGAAAATTGAAATATCACTTGAGACCGAGACCACGTCAAAAATATCTCGAGGGAACGTAAGAGAACCTTCTGCGTTATTAATAGCCACCCCCTCACTGTTCACATGTACCGTAACTGTCACCGTACTCCCCACCTGCACCGTGGATGGCGTCGCGCTTACAGAAAGCTGCGCTGCGTAGGCCGAGAGCGGCATCGCAAATGATATAAGCACCCCCCAGGTTAATGCTTTTGCAAAGCTCATGTATCGTTATCTCTGAACCCTATATCTCCGCCACAAATAAAACACTGCGATCAACACTAGTATACCCCCGAGAACGATTAAAGTAGATGCACTTTTACCCACTACACGTGTCGTTACATGATTACCAGAAGCGTCTGTTGCGCGCACCCACACAGGAGTATCTAGACTTTGATCACGCAAAACATAGTAGCGCTCTACAGGAACATATGAGCCAAAACGTCCCTCTTTAACCTGATAGGACGTTACACCACTCTGATCATCTGTTGCAGAGAAAGTTACAAAATACTGACCGTTAAAAAGGGCCTCGTCTTGCCCCAGCTCAGCAACTACAAAAGTAGGACTGCGACGGTCTCGTGCAGGGGTATACGCTTTACCTCCTGTACCACTAACAGTGACACGGACAGTCGCGGTCGGTAACATCCGCTCAGTACCATTGCCGTCGGCAAGGTAGCCGCGGGAATTGCGCGATGAAAGTACGTAGCCTCCTGGAGCGCGCGCAAACGCGTGTATAGTAAACAACTCGACCTTAGCGTTAGGACCAACGTTCTCGGGCACACCTCCGGTAAATTCTATCTGACCAGCACTTGGCACGAACCGTGGTGAGATAGGCCACAGTGTCATAGCTGAACCACCAGTACTTACGCGTTCTACCGTCAGATCGCTTGGGACTTTTATCGTACCCTCTACCGTGTTAAACACTTCTGCCCCCGTAGTAAGCATGACGCGCACCACAAATGGAGTGCCGACAGCGGGCTGTGCAGGCTCTGACTCAAACGAGAGTTCTGCCGCCGAGGCACATACCGGTAGAGCACCAAGTGTCAGTAAAGCGAGGGCTAGCAATATGTTTAAGTAATACATAGAGATTGATTATTTACCCCAGTTGAAAAGTAGGATCGAGAAGTCGACTGAATCTACTCTTCCGTCTTTGTTAAGGTCGACTGCAGGGTTCTTGAACGGTGGAGCGGACTTCCAAAATGCGAGGAGAATTGAGAAGTCTACACCATTTGTCTTTGAATCGCCGTTAAAGTCGGCTTTGACTGCTGACTTAGGGACCACACCGCTCCCCGACTCACTACCAGAACCACTCCCTGACCCGCTACCCGAACCGCTAGGAGCTGTTGCGGTGAACTGCCGCGAAGCGCCCGACGAGTCGGTACCAAAGTACACCACCGTCTTAAAGTAATACGTACCCGCGAGTGGCACGCTTGCCGTAAGTGTGGTGTCAAAGTCATCTCCCGCATCTATAAGTTTTGCCGCAGAGCCGTAGTATGTGTCGTTACCACCACCGCAGGCATTAGAAAGTGAGGTAACCACACACCATTCATATTGATATTCGTAATCAACTGATCCTTCGTTTGTAATGCGTACATTAGCAGAAATGTTTGGTGTCTCGGTTGCACCCATGCTCTGAATAAGCACCTGTGCCGGAGCGGTCACCACCTCCCAGTAGTCGTTAGTCTGTACTGTCTTGCCGGACTCAACCCCAGTCGACACTACGGCCTCCCAGGTCCCCTCGCCCGCAGAACCAGAAACTGAATAGATGTACTCATAGACGCCAGTTGAGAGCACCGTCATGGCCACATTAGAGACAACTGTGTTACGGCTTGCATCATAGATGGTGATTGCAGGTGCCGTGTTTGGAGATGTCAGTGTGCTGCCATACACAACAGTGACGCGTGCGCGGTAGTTGTTTCCTGCCAGAACGCTTGAGAAGTCAGACATAGAGACAGTCCAACCCTCGTTAGCTGCAGAGATATTACTTATCGCACTGCCGATAGATGACGAAGCAGCTGCAACAGCCGAATTTGTATTAGCGTTTATGACCGAGGCGAGCGAAGAAGACGCTGTAGTAACGGTGTTGGTTATAGTGTTTGCTTGAGCATTAGTGTTGGCATTCACCACCGCGGCAATTGACGAAGAGGCAGCCTGGAGGTCAGAGAGTGAGATACCGCCACCGGCGCCGGCATTGATCTCAGACACAATTGAGGAGGATGCTGTTTGGATGTCGCTCTGAGTAGCGAGTGAGCCGGAGGTCAGACCTGCGCCAGTGAGTGTGCGGGTGGCTGAGGACCAGACGTCGGCGACGAGAGTGCCAAACGAGGTAAGGGTGCGACCACTGAAGGCCCAGACATCAGACGGGAGTGAAGCGATTGAGGTGACGATGGATGAGATGCGAGCACCCAGAGATGAGGAAGCGGCGGTAACGATTGAGTTGGTGTTGGCGTTGACGACCGAAGCGATTGAGGACGAAGCGGTTTGAAGTTGTGCGAGAGTAACTGCGTCAATGTCGGCAATAGCGGTGCCCAGTGATGTTGAGGCGTTGTTGGTGTTGGCATTCACCACTGACGCAATTGAGGACGACGCGGTCGCAATAACTGCATTAGTGTTGGCATTCACCACCGCGGCAATTGACGAAGAGGCAGCCTGGAGGTCAGAGAGTGAGATACCGCCACCGGCGCCGGCATTGATCTCAGACACAATTGAGGAGGATGCTGTTTGGATGT
>JAGOUZ010000002.1:0-20164 GCA_018060985.1 Minisyncoccota bacterium | reverse complement strand
TGAAGGCCCAGACATCAGACGGGAGTGAAGCGATTGAGGTGACGATGGATGAGATGCGAGCACCCAGAGATGAGGAAGCGGCGGTAACGATTGAGTTGGTGTTGGCGTTGACGACCGAAGCGATTGACGAGGAGGCAGTACTAATAGTCGTTGTAATTGAGCCTATCTGACTATTTGTGTTTGCGTTTACTACAGATGCGATAGACGACGACGCGGTGGAAACAGCGCTTACTGTGTTGGCGTTAACAACCGCCGCGATCGAACTTGACGCTGCTTCTAGCTCTGCCGAAGATACCGTGTCGAGCCCAGATATCGCAGAGTTTGTGTTGTTGTTGACCGTTGCAGCGACCGAACTCGAAGCTGTTTGCACATCGCTTTGCGTTGCGAGAGAGCCGGAACTTAAGCCAGCACCCGTGAGCGTACGAGTTGCAGAGGCCCATACATCAGTCACGAGAGTACCAAACGAGGTAAGAGTACGGCCGCTAAAGGCCCAGACATCTGCAGGTATAGAAGCAATCGACGTGACGATGGATGAAATGCGAGCACCGAGTGACGAAGATGCGGCAGTTACTATGGTATTAGTATTAGCATTTACAACCGCAGCAATTGAGGATGAGGCAGTTTGCAACTCTGCCAGCGACACAGCATCAATGCCGGCGATCGCAGTCCCGAGAGACGAGGAGGCGGCATTGGTCGTACCGTTAACGACGGCGGCAATAGAGCTGGAAGCGGTGGCAACGATAGCATTAGTGTTCGCATTCACGACCGCTGCTATAGAAGAAGATGCCGCCTGTAGGTCAGAGAGCGTGAGACCGCTTCCTCCATTGGCATTTATCTCAGCAACTATTGAACTCGACGCTGTTTGCACGTCGCTTTGTGTGGCAAGTGAGCCAGAGGTCAAGCCGGCACCGGTGAGTGTACGAGTTGCCGAGGCCCACACATCCGTGACGAGGGTGCCAAAGTTACTTAGGGTACGCGACGTATAACTCCATACATCTCCTGGCAAGGACGCTATTGAGGAAATTATTGAGGATACGCGCGCGCCCAACGACGATGACGCCGCGGTCACAATGGTATTAGTATTTGCATTTATAACAGACGCGATGGACGAAGACGCTGTATTGGTATTGGCATTTATAACTGCCGCCAGTGAAGACGATGCGGATGCCAAGTCAGCTGAGGAGGCTGCATTAGAGCTCGCAATAACAAACGTCTTATCTTGTTTCAGCAAAGAGTTGTCTCCGGTATAGCCACAGGTCATTTGTGCCGGAAATGTGCCGACCGTCGTGGATGAATAGTTGTACGAGTAGAAGCTGTTCGCTCCCTCGGTCATCGCTACCGCATTTACTTCTGGAGAGCCCGTTGGACCCCAGACCGAAATATAACAATTGGTTGAGGTGGCAGTGTAGTCATCGTCGTATACAAAATCGCCCAAGGTAATGGTCTGCCCGGGTAAATAGGTGGTGTATGCGCTAACAAAAAAGACAGGGATGGAAAATACGCATATCCCTCCTGCAAGTAGCTTAACCCACCAAAAATTATTTTTTCTTTGACGAAGAAACATCATCGGTAAACCCCCTGCGCATTGTCTTAATGGCTTCGACAATATTCTGCGCAAGCGCAGGAATCTTTCGAGAACCAAAAAGAAGCACGAGAATAACCGCTACTATAAGCAACTCCTTGAATCCGATATCAAACATAGCGCTAGATGGAATTTATAATTAATACTGAACACGCGCCTCATGGAGCATCCTCCGCTTGGGCCGGTTAAAAAACAACACTACCTCAAACAAACCCACTAATGGCAAAGCCATTACCAGTAAGGATAGGCCGTCAGTAGGTGGAAGTAAAGCAACGATAACCACAGCTCCCGCAAAAACAATTCTTCTGTTTTGTGCAAGTGTCCGATGGGTCGCAATACCAAAGTACATAAGGCACTGCACTACAAGCGGAAACTGGAATAGTATGCCAAGGAGGGCTGCGGTAAGAAAAATTTGGCCAAAAAAAGTGTTTATATCCCAGTAGTTAGCCAGACCGAGTGTCTGGTTAAAAGAGGTTACAACGCCTAACGTGGCATAAAGTATAAAAAAACCATACAAAAAACCGAAACAGAAAAGAACTGCTGCAAGACCAGCACTACGGACCAACATGCTACGCTCGCGGCGCGTCAGGGCTGGCCGTAAAAAACCATACAACTGGAGCAATACTGCAGGAAATATAAATGCAAAAGCAGTGCTTAGACCGATACTAACCGAAAGAGAGAAAGCTTGAAATGGCGACGATACAATATAGGAGACATTGTCGAGTGCAAACAAGTCTATCATCTGCTTAATAACCGTCGGTGCCCCAAAAAAACCTGCCGCAAACAGCCCTACAAAGGCTATAGCCAAGACCAGTAAACGCTTGCGCAACTCCTCAAAATAAGGGCTATAATCGTTGAGGAGTTTTTTAAAAGTAGTATCCATACCTACTCGGTAATAATAAAGACATTGCTACCGCCCTCTTGTGCAGGGATCTCGTTCACCGGATACTGCGTACTATTCGGCTCAAAAAGAGCGTCAGTGATAGTGCCTGTATAGACGGCAGAAGGGACCTCCACAACAAAGTCCTGCCCCTCCCCTTCAGAAAAATTTACATCGGTAAGTGCCATATACTAACCGCGACTACGCCGCATTACTTTTGCAATCTTCTTGCCACCCTTTCGTAGGGCCTCCGGAGTTGAAGTTGCTTCGGGTATTATGATTTCCGGCATTATAGGTGTTGAGGTGGCAGCATTATCAATAACACCAGAAGCCGCAGGTGTAGATGTAGCTTCAGTCGAAGCACCAAGCACGTTTGGTGTTGTTGAAGAAACATCAGTACTTATGGCAGCCGGAGTAGTCGCAGGCGCAACAGGTTGTTCTTCTTGCACTGGAGCTGTAGCCTCTTCCGCTACCTCCTGGTCTTGTTGAGGTTCTGTACGCAACTCTTCTGTAGCAGCCTGCTCGGTGGCAATAACTTGATCAAGAGACTCTGGCTCAAGCGCCCCGGTATTCATCTTTGCAAGCAACTCCTCGGTCATACGTACATAAGATGCCGCCGAGTGGCTTGCTTGTGGGTCTGTCGTTAAGATAGCCTTCCCCAGCTCCACAGGGTCATTAAACCGATACACAAGGTCACCATACTTAACGTACTGGGCTTGATACGCCCCAATGAGTACTTCTGGATCGGCAACATTGTAACACTCGATCAAGGCCGCATCTTCGTAATCTCCGGTAGCAGTCGCCACTTTTAGATTTGCGTCAGTTGCAAGAGGCTGGCCACGCTCAATATGAATCATATTAGTTTTGGGTAAGCAAAGCTCGCACTTTTATATTATCTGCAAGTGACGTCGGGGTGTAACGAATATAGGTAGTCTCATTACCTTTGTCGGTCGCAACGTATGAGCCCCACGCGCCGCCGTCATTAGTAGACCTCTCCCACAAACCATCAGCAGAATCAGTGGTGTTGTCGTCGAGCAAAAGACTTCCGGTCTCGGCATTATAGAGACGTATACGCAAGGCTGGCACCGTGCCTCCAAAGGCGGTTGAGAACCTCCAAGCAAAACGCTTGCTCGATGTGGACGAATTAGCAACCGACGGCTGGTAATGGCTATCGGTAGTATCGTCTTCGTACAGACAGCAGAGATTGTAAATCCGGTTTGGCAAACATATAGCACCAATGGTACGGAATTCGATAGCGAACTGCACCTCGCTCCCTGGCGTTGCCCCACCCAGGTCTCCTGTTTGATTCACCAAGGTCCACGAGCCTGAATCATCACTAATGCCAGTAGTTCGATAGTAAATACGGTAGGGTTCAGTGGGCATTGTTAATGAACCGGCTCCGAGGTACGAGGCATTGTTAACATACACACGCGCAAGTTTGGTCGCATTGGTGGTAGCAAGAGCAGGAGTTACGAGGCGCTGCTTCACAGAGCCTGTAGCGTAATCCCAGTCGGCTCCAAGCGGCACCGCATACATGATGTTGGTTGTAGAAGCAGTACCAGTCCTAGCCATATACACCATACCTGCCTGCGACCACACAGACAGCGCAGCACCTTGTGGGTTTGGATGCGGGACTGAATCGGAGTCTGCAGCCGACTGATCTTGCTGCGCCGTATCAACTAAAAAAATATGGTCGAATTTGTAGGAACCAGAGGCGTCATACTTTGTAATATACGCGCGATGGTGTGCGGTGGTGCCGCCAGCGCCCGTGGACGTTACAATAAGACGATCTATCTGGTCGGCAATCTCTACGCTAGTTAAAAGGCTTGAGGCTGTATATGTACCCGTCCCTCCAGTAGGAACTTCGGTCATAGAATCTGTAACCCAGGTTGTACTGCCCTGCGTGATATCAGACAACGGGGCACGATGAATCCTGGTTGTTGCTGCAAAATAAAGGCATTTAACGCCAGAACCTGGGCCATGTGCCAGTGTACCAATGCGACCATTATTTGTTTGAGACACCGTACCAGTGATTGTTTGTGTACCGGTGGTAAGCATCCACGCTGCGGCAGCTTTGCCAGTAGCAATGCCTCCAAGAGCGGTCAGGTCGGTTCTAAAATTGTATTTATAGACTTGCGGTGTAGTACCTGCCTGCACCTCAATAATGTATGCGTGCTGCTCCGTCCAACTTACACGGTCATCAATTGCAAGACCACCTGCAATGCCGTTACCTCCAACAATCACATAGGCTCCGGAAACCGTTACAGAGGTGTTAATGGTCAAGGATGTACCGGAGGCTACGGCGGTAATGGTATACCACGTCGTTATTGATGCGGGGTTAGTTGAACCAAAACCAATCTTACAACCAAGATGTGTTGCAGCAGCCCAGGCCGTGCCCGACCCCGCTATAGTCGCGGAAGCTGTGGCACTTGCTGTGCCAGTACTGTATATAGAATCCAAGTCCACTAACGAGTAGACAGCTTTTGTTTTGTCGACCGTTGTTGCGGCGGCTATGGTGGTGCCTCCAACGACAAAGTCGTCTATCGAAAGGCCGTTTGCCATGGAAAGACCTGCCGCTGCTATAACCACAGCCGTAGTAGCAGTAAGTACTTTTAGGTCTTCTATGACGTACTCGGTGCTAGAAGCAATGGTGAGGTTTGCTGCAGTACCGCCTGTACCGCTTGCGGTAACGTTAGTTTGTATCGTAATTGAGGTGTCACCTCCAACTGCATTGATGTAGTACCACGTCGCAATTTGTGTTGGGTCATTAGATCCGAAGCCAATACGCGACCCAATAGCGATACGACTGGCTGACCACGCCGTAGTGGTTCCTGTTACCGTTGCTCCTGACACAGCCACGGTGCCAGTAGTATAGGTGTCATACACTACGCGCATACCGCGAATTGTCTGGTTACCGCCTCCTGCAGGGTAGGTTAACGTTACAAAACCTCGCCAAGAAAAAAGAGACGTCTGCTTGTCATACTCGAAGCAGCTTATACGGCGTGTTGCTGCTGCAGTAGCGTTGTCCGCCAGAAATACCAAATCCTTTTCGAGTGTTTTGTCTATTACATAGGAGGTGCCTGCGGTGATAGTACCCGCAGAGGCAGTGAGTGTGAGTGAGGTTGCGGAGGGAATAGTCGCAATAGTGTACCAAGTGGTGATTTCGGCATTATTGGTTGAACCAAAACCAATACGTGCACCTATAGGCACACCGTCTGCAAGCCAGCCGGTGCCGGAACCTGTAACCGCAGTACCAGAGACAGCCACAGTGCCCGTTGTATAAAATCCATGCTTTTCTGCCCAAGAAATAACGTGTGGGTAGATGCTCGGAATAGCGGTCCCTGTTTCGTTTGGTCGGGCAACACCAATCTTAGCTGGCCCTGCAAATTTATCGGTAGCGCCCGCCCCCGTATATTGTTTAATCAAATCACCAAGTACCGTCTTGGTAGACGCATACGTTTGATATGGAGTCGTTGCCCCAGTAAAAAGATGTTCGATTGCGCGCTTTGCCATAATAAAGATGAAACGTTAATACTTTTACATTTAATCACACTTCTAGGTAGTCGATATTCACTTGTACATTGCCGGTGCCAGAAATAACGCAATAGACCACCTCATCTACCCCACCCTCGAAATAGTTGGGGTGATTCTTGGTGCCATACAAACCTCCTAAACGCGGCGAGAGGTACTTTTCATAGTCGGTACCGCCTGCAGTAAAGCGAAATGAAACACTAGAGAGATTGGCGTCGAGCGAGAAGCGCGTGTTATACACGCGCACCTTTTTGCCACTGGCCGGGGTATGCACGGTACCTGAAGAACTTAGGTTGGTGGTCTTCTTAAGCACCGCCGTACCCTCTTCTGTAGCAGGATTAATGCGTGCATTTGAGGCATCTTTTAGCCCCACCACACTCGTACCAGGCGTACTGCCCATAACGAGGGCATCTGCGCGACGAGGAAAGAGCGTGGTTGCAAAGGCACCAACCACAAGCACCGCCACACCCTTAAGAAACACCCGGCGCTGAGCATCGTCGAGTAACTGAGAGGGCACCGACGCCACAGGAGACTCTGCTGACTGCTCTATAGGTACGGTAGCGGCAAGTTCTGTTGAGATTTGGGGTACTACTACATCTTCTGCTAACGACTCTGTCACTAAGAAAGGTTCCGCTGTTGGTGTGACGTGCGCAACAGCAACACGCGGCTGTACATCAGGCCGCGTAGGAACAGGAACCTTTGGTTTAGGCAAAGGCTCGGGCAGCAATACTTCATATTCCCCCTCGTATTTATCCGGGAAAAGCCTCATGGGCTTATACAGTATAGCGTGCAACAGTCCCGCTTAAGCGGGACTGTTGAAAACACATGGGGATTATTTTTATTTTTATGCGACCTAAGTCCAAGAAGTGAGGATCACGCCCATCGTGCATAGCACGACAAGATAGTAACCAGAATTAATGGCCCACAATTTCCACGGCTTCCCCTCCCAGAGCACAGTGCCGAGCATAACCGGTGCAACAAAGCCAAGCCACATCCAAAAACCACTCGAGATACCTGCAGAGACGCCGCTTGTTTGCATGTACGTAGTCGCAAATGCAAGCACATGGCTCAGGGTATACGCCGTGATAAGCGAACCCACAAACATAATGGCGTACGATTTGCCTCCCCCTTTTTGCATGCGCTCGAGAGAAACGCCGCTCATATGTGCCCACTTTTTACCAAACAAGGGTCCGTACCACACATACCCGATAATCATAGCTGCAATGGCACACGCCACTACGGCCATGTAATTTACTGGAACATCCATATAAAAAATAGTTATAAATAAATCCTCCTAAAGTATACACCTCGGTTGCGGCACCTTTGCAGGAGCTTGCGAATCATTGCGGAGGGTGAGAGATTCGGTCAGGAGTTTTCGCCTGCTGGCGAAACTCACGACCCTGCCTCGGCGCCGTCGCGCCTCCGGCTTTCGAATCCTCCCCCTATCGCACAATGATGCTTCGCGCAGCCAGCTCCCAGCTGGCTTTGCGAATCATTGCGGAGGGTGAGAGATTCGAACTCTCGATACCTTGCGGTATGCCGCCTTTCCAAGGCGGTGCACTAGACCACTATGCGAACCCTCCAATCCGGCAAAATATAACATAAAAAGAATACGGCGGCCCTCGTTATGAAGGCCGCCGCGAAAGCGTCGATTTACTGCGCCGGAGCGCCGGTCATTGATGCCGGCTTGGAACTATTAAAGGGATGAATGCCGCCCTGCGGCTTAGTACGCCTCTCCCGTCCACGTGGCCGGTGGGGCTTGGCATGGATTTGGCTTTTGCGGGGTTTACCTCCACTACTGCCACCCTGACTCGACATACGCATTCCTCCGTTCTGTTTGCCTGAAAAAACTCAGCACCCTGTCTATAAGTTTATTTCATCAAAACTTCATGTCAACACTTTTACCTCATTTCCCTATTGTTGGAATGGCGATCATAAAGATCGTGCACGCAAGGGCGGCAAGCGCAACGCAAAGCGGAGCTATGATATGCCCCGGAGATGCAGTAAGTACGACAACCACAAACGACGTCCAAGCAAATCCGCTCGCAATGTATTTGACGCGAACAGATACCGCTCGATCTTCTTCGAATTTCTTTGCTTGCTTTAACGCGGTAGAAAGGACGGGAATGCGCAGAAGCCATGCGTATAACCTCTCACTCGAGTTAGCAAACGCCCAGAGGGCGATTATTACAAAAACCGTAGTCGGAAGACCGGGGACGAATACACCCGCCACACCTAACCCTGTGGCACATAATCCAACTGCGATAAGTATGAGGCGTTTTATGGACACAAATTCAAGAGTGGCCGACAAGCGCTTCGATGCGATCCTCAACGGGCGGGTGGGTCATAAACAGCCTCGCAAGTGACGTAGTTTTAGCACGCGCACCAAACGGGTTTGAAATGTAGAGGTGCGCGGTAGCATTGTTAGCTTTTTTCATAGGGGCACTGTACGCGCCGATTTTACGCAGTGCATTAGCAAGACCTTCTGGATAGCGAGTTAATAGCGCGCCCGATGCGTCGGCCAAGAACTCGCGTTTGCGCGAGACTGCAAGCTGCAAGAGCGACGCAGCAATCGGCGCAAGCACGATAAGCACAATAGCAAGGACCGTAATGACCGGGTTTTTATTGTCATTGCTACCACTCCCCCTCGTAAGACTTGAGCGTAGAAAAATATCAGCAATGATACTGATAAACCCAACGAGCACCACCGCCACGGTCGAGACGAGCATGTCACGATTTCCTACATGGGACAGCTCGTGCGCCAGAACACCCTCAAGCTCGCTCCGATCCATCATCGCCAAAAGACCAGTCGTAACTGCTACGACCGCATGTGTTGGGTTGCGCCCGGTAGCAAACGCGTTCGGTGCCGGATCGTTGATAATATAAATTTTTGGCTTTGGCAGGCCGGCGGTTATTGCCAAGTTTTCGACAATATTATGGAGCTCGCTAAACTGCTTTTCGTCGGCAGGCGTTGCGCCTGCCATCTTTACGACAATTTTGTCTGAAAACCAGTAGCTCGTGACATTCATCACGGTCGCGATGACCACAGCAACCGCCAACAACGCTGGCGTATCAAAGTACCAAGAGACCGCCCAACCCACGGCTATAACCACGACCGCAAAAATAAACATGAGCACCCATGTCTTGGCGATGTTCTGGTCTTTATGTGTGTACAGAGTAGCCATATATAAATTGTATCGTACTTGTTTGATCAAAAAGTGAAAGGGGGAGGCGCTACTCTCCCCCCTCCTCCGTAATCAGAACGGTGCGCTTGCTAAAGCCGCCGCTCTTTTTGCATTTACGCTGCTGTTCGGAGAGCACCTCAACGATGGAGATGCCGTGGAGGACCAGCAGATCTTCGAACACCTGGTTGAGGTCGGCAAGCTCTTTGATGCGCCGGCCTCTCGACTTCGTTCTGCCCACTTCTCCGGCTTCCTCTACAAGCTTCTCATCGAGAAGCCTGCGAAACTCTGCCGGGCTGGCTTGGCGAGTCTCCAGCTCTACTCCCCGCGCGCGGGCATTATCGGCAACCTTGTCGCGGATAAGCTTCTCGGCCATGGAGCAAACTCCTCTTAAGACCTCCCTATTCGTATAGTACCAGAGTGGGCACTAAAAAGTTAAAACTTTACAGCTACGGGCTGGCGAGCCGCCTGCTCATCTGCGCCAAGCTCAAAGAATTCGCGCTCGGTAAAGCGGAACATGCCAGCAATAATGTTGCCAGGAAAGCTCTGAATGGCGGTGTTGAGGTCACGCACTACACCGTTGTAAAAACGGCGCGCAGCCTGAATCTTATTTTCGGTGTCAGAAAGCTCGCGCTGGAGCTCAAGAAAGTTCGTGTTGGCTTTGAGATCTGGGTACGCCTCTGAAACTGCGAAGAGGCTCTTCAGAGCGTCGGAAAGCATATTTTCTGCCTCGCCTTTTTCTTTGACACCACCGGCATCCATTGCCTGCGTGCGGGCCTTGGTCACCTTTTCCAAGGTACCGGCCTCGTGGCTCATATAGCCGCGCACCGTCTCAACCAAGTTTGGAATGAGGTCATAGCGGCGCTTAAGCTGTACGTCGATGTCGGCCCACGCTTCTTTGGCACGCTGCACGAGAGTAATAAAACGGTTGTAGGCAAAGATTGCCCACAGCACGAAGAGCACTACAATGCCCAACACCACATAGAGAATAGTCATGTCTCAATTATAACCTAACAATTGAGATAAACAAGGCTGCACACGAGTCAGCTACTGGTCGAAGTTAATATTCTGTGTTATAAATTATTTGTTCTTTCTCAGGAGCGGAGTATCCATCGAATGCATGACGTTCTTGACGATCTTCCTGCAGGGCAGCACGACGACCGGACCTTCCGAGCAAGACATGTCGCGATGGCCAGGACACACTATGCGTGTTGCAAAGCCAACACCAACCAGGCAATAATCAACGAACACGTTTATGCGGGTTTCTACCACCTGAGCGTGGCGGATAATCCGCATGGATTCACCCAAACCGGACGCCAGAAAGTCGGCGGCTTGTGGTAGACGCCAACTGTCGAAAACCGCCGCGGTCTCCCGCGGCGGTTCTTCTTTTTTATTATTTAGTAGTCCATGTCGCCCATGCCTCCCATACCAGGAGCCGGGTTGTCTTTTTTCTCTTCTGGCTCTTCTGCAATTGCGACTTCTGTCGTGAGCAAGATAGCGGCAGCAGAAGCAGCGCGCTCGAGACCCGTGCGCGTTACTTTAACCGGGTCGATAATTCCGGCCTTTATTACATCTGGAAACGTATTTGAAATGGCATCATAACCAATCGTATCTTTTCCGTGCTTAACTTTATCGACTACCACCCCACTGTCTACTCCAGCATTTTCAGCAATTTGTCTTAGGGGTTTTTCTAGAGCTCCCAATAGGACCATGTAACCAATCAGCTCATCCGGGGAAAGTTTTTTCTTTTTTTCCTCTACGGATTCTGCAAGTTTTTGAGCAGTTTTTACAAGAGCCACTCCGCCACCTGCGACGATGCCCTCCTCGATAGCGGCCTTGGTTGCGTTTACGGCGTCCTCAATTTTGAGCTTCAAATACTTCATCTCGGTCTCGGTAGCAGCACCCACGCGGATAACTGCAACGCCGCCGGTGAGTTTAGCCAAGCGCTCTTCAAGCTTTTCTTTGTCGAATTTCGAGGAGATGTCTGCGATTTGTTTGCGGATCTGTGCAACGCGCGCGTCAATGTTTTTCTTAGCGCCCTTGCCGCCCACAATCACTGTAGAGTCTTTAGTGGCGATTACTTTGCCAGCGCGACCGAGCATTTCCATCGTAGCGTTTTCAAACTTCGTACCAGTCTTTTCTGAAATAACTTCGCCGCCGGTTACTGTGGCAATATCCTGAAGCATTTCCTCTTTACGATCGCCATATCCTGGCGCCTTTATCGCAAGCACATTAAAGGTGCCGCGGAGTTTATTGAGCACAAAGGTCGTAAGCGCTTCGCCATCTACATCGTCGGCAACAATAACGAGCTCCTTTTTGCCAGACTCTGCAACCTTTTGAAGTATAGGAAGCACTTCCTGGATAGACGAAATCTTTTTGTCCGTAATAAGAATGGCCGGATCCTTCATCACCGCTTCCATGCGGGTCGGGTCGGACACCATGTAGGCGCTCACGTAGCCGCGGTCAAACTCGAGACCCTCTACCACCTCCTTTTCAATACCCAGCGACTGTGACTCTTCTACAGTTACGACACCGTCTTTACCCACTTCTTTAATAGTGTCGGCAATAATAGCGCCGAGCTCTGCTGATTCGGCAGAAATAGTGGCAACCTGGCGAACCTCTTCGTCACTTTGGATCTTTTTAGCAAGAGAGCGGAGTGCAGCAACAGCGTCAGCAGCAGCTTTTTCGATACCACCGCGGACCGCCATGGCAGAAAGGCCGGCTTCGGTGTGCTTCATACCCTCTTCGACAATAGCCTGGAGGAGTACTACCGATGTAGTAGTGCCATCGCCCGCCGTGTCGTTGGTTTTTGTCGCGACTTCTTTAACGATCTCTGCGCCCATGTTCTCAAACTTGTCGCGCAGCGTAATTTCTTTAGCGATAGAGACGCCATCGTTCGTAATGGTCGGGCCGCCATAGCCTTTGTCGAGCGCAACATTGCGCCCACGCGGACCGAGCGTCACTTTTACTGCGTGTGCCGCCTTATCAATACCGCTTTTAAGAGCCTTGCGTGCTTTGTCTCCGTAGAGAATCTGTTTTGCCATAGTGTCAGTGCTGATTTACCGGGTAAATTAATTGAATGCGCCCAAAATATTTGTTTCGCTGACGATAAAGTACTCGATGCCTTTAATTTTGATCTCGTCGTAGCCGTATTTGTTAAACATCACGCGTTCGCCCACTTTATAGCCAACCGGGATGAGGGCATTGTCGTCTCCTACGCGACCTGGGCCAACCGCCACAATAGTTCCCTGTTCCGGCTTTTCTTTAGCGGTATCAGGAATGATGATACCGAAGGAGGTCACCTGTCCCGCTTCTTCTGCGGAGAGGGGTTTAATAAGTACACGATCACCGCCCGGCATAAAACCAACACTGCTCACTGCTGCTTTAGGAGCTGCTAAACGAGCCTTAGTTTTCTTGGCTTTTTTCTTCATAAGCTAAGGATTATTAGACTAATAGATGCGGGTGCATAGTAATACAAAGAACCGTTGCAGGCAAATACGAGTTATGGTACGGTTTTAGTAATGACCGCCGTTATCGGGGCCCTTCCCTACATACAGATCGTCCTCTCCGTACTCATTGTCGTGTGTGTGCTTATGCAGCGCACCGGGGCATCTATGGGAGGCGCATTTGGTGGTGATAACTTCTCTGCTACCTATCACACGCGCCGCGGATCAGAAAAAGTGCTCTTCTATGTGACGATCGCATGCGGCATATTGCTTGCCGTGACTTCGTTTGCAACGTTCTTGCTCCAGTAACTTAACGTTAAATAAAATTCATGCGTAGATTTTGGCGACTCGCCTCTCGGCCTGTGCATCTGCCGTTTGTAGACTCTGCAGAAGACGCGTACCGCGCGTTTTCCCCCTTGGGACGTGGGCTCTTTCTCTTTTTTGCAATTCTGATGGTCGGGAGCTCTTTCGGCCTGCTTGCCATTGTTAACACCTCCCTACGTGTCTCGGTCCCGGGATACGGCGGCAGTTTTTCTGAAGGTATTGTTGGATCGCCTCGTTTTATAAACCCAGTACTCGCCGTCTCTGACGCAGACCACGACCTCTCGCGACTTGTATATTCTGGCCTCGTTAAACCAACGGTAGGGGGCGAATACGTGCCGGATCTTGCACAGTCGTATACGCTTTCAGACGACGGCAAAGTGTATACCTTTACTCTCCGCGAAGGGCTTACCTTCCACGACAATAAGCCCGTTACTGCCGCTGACATTGTCTTTACTATTACAAAAATTCAAGAAGGCGCTCTTAAAAGCCCGGCGCGTGCTAATTGGGACGGTATACAAGTAGAGGTAGTAGATGCACGCACGGTGCGCTTTACGCTGGCAAGCCCGTACGCACCATTTATTAAAAATGCGACCGTGGGCATTTTGCCAGAACATTTATGGAAGGGGGTCTCGGCAGAAGAGTTTCCGTTTAGCGACCTTAACACCTCACCTATCGGCACGGGGCCGTTTGAGGTAGACACGGTGGAGCGCACTCCCTCTGGCATACCAGCTTCGTATACCCTGACGCCGTTTCGTAACTATGCGCTCGGACAACCGTACCTTTCGGAGTTTATTGTGCACTTCTATCAAAACGAGGAGGCACTGTTGACAGCGCTTAAGCGCGGCGACATTGAAGCCGCAAGCGGCATCTCTCCCGCCTCGGTCTCAGAACTTAAAAATGAGCATATTGAACGCTCGGCTCTTAACCGCGTCTTTGGCGTATTTTTTAACCAGAATGAATCGGTGGTACTGCGCGACAAAGATGTGCGTGCGGCCCTTAACGAAGCCGTGGACCGCGAGGCGCTCGTGCGCGACGTACTCCAAGGCTACGGCGTAGCACTCGAAGGCCCCGTACCGCCCGGTATTATTGGCTCAGAAACTCCTCTACACACCTCTGCGGGCGACCCAGCACTTTCGGCGCGCGAAGGGCTGTTAAACGCCGGGTGGAAACTAAACGATTCAGGAGTACTTACTAAAACAACCGGCAAAGGTAAGGACGAAGAAACTATTGAACTCTCATTTTCTATCTCGACCGGCAACGTACCTGAGCTGCGCGCCGCTGCCGAGTTTGTAAAAAATGCCTGGGAGCGCATGGGCGCAAAGGTTGAGGTAAAAGTATTTGACCAGGGCGACCTGTCGCAGAATGTGATACGCCCGCGCAAATACGACGCGCTCCTATTTGGCGAAGTAGTTGGCCGCGAGCTCGACCTCTACGCGTTTTGGGACTCATCCCAGCGCAACGACCCGGGCCTTAACATCTCACTCTATGCCAACGCCACCGCCGATCGCCTCCTGAAAGAGATTCGCGAGACCAGCGAAGCGTCTAAACGTGTAGCGCTGTATAAACAGTTTGAAGCGGAGATACAGAAGGATATTCCTGCCGTATTTTTGTATGCGCCGGATTTCGTGTATAGTGTACCTAACGACGTGCTTGGTCTCCACCTAGGCTTTATCGAAAGCCCAAGTGACCGCTTTCTCTCCGCAGCCGCTTGGCACAGAGAAGAAGATTACGTGTGGAAAGTCTTTGCGCGCTAAAACAATAGATTACTAATTTTATTCAGATCGATGGAAGAACAGAAAAAACCATTTAACAGAACTGGTGGCAGGCCGGGAGGCAGCCGCCCTCCTGGTGGACGTCGCCCCTTTGGCGGCAAACGTGGAGGCAGGCCTCGTACCGGTGGCCCTCGCCCGCACCAGGTGCATCCGCCACGCCCCGAGCTTGATGGCATGAACGGCAATGCCGACGAGAAGCCTATTCCGCCGCTCGAACCGGGCAATATCCGCATTATTCCGCTTGGCGGCGTAGAGGAGATCGGCCGCAACATGACTATGGTAGAGATGGGCGACGACATCATCATCATCGATGCCGGGTTTCAGTTCCGCGAAGACGATACACCGGGTATCGACTACATTTTGCCTAACACTAAATATCTTGAAGAGCGACGCGACAAGATCCGCGGCCTCTTTATTACGCACGGACACTTGGACCACATTGGCGGTATCCCCTACATTATTGACCGCATTGGCTACCCGCCGATCTATACCCGCGGACTTACATCCGTAATGATTAAAAAGCGTCAGGAGGAGTTTCCTAACCTGAAGCCGCTTGATATCCACGAGGTAGAAAAGACCGATACCGTTAAGGTTGGAGAGCTTCGCGTGCGCTTCTTTTCGGTGTATCACACGATTCCCGACTCGATGGGCATTGTTGTTGAGACTCCTTACGGTGACCTCGTCTTTACCGGCGACTTGCGCCTCGACCACATGGACGGCGTGCCGACCGAGCAGGAAGAAAAAGAGTTTGCTTGGTTTAAAGAACGTAAGGTGCTCTTTTTGGCTGCAGACTCTACCAACGTAGAGCGCCCTGGCTTCTCGCTCCCTGAGCGCGTCGTTAAAAAGAACTTGGACGAAATTATCGCCACAACGCCAGGCCGACTTGTTATTGGCACCTTCTCATCCCAGCTCGAGCGCCTGATGCGCATGATCGAGCAGGCCGAGCGCGTGGGCCGCAAGATTTTGGTAGAGGGCCGCTCGATGAAGATCAACATTGAAATTGTTAAACATTTGGGCCTGCTTAAGGTAGATGAAAAGACATTTATTACCCCCGAGCAGCTGGAGCAGCTCCCCGACTCTAAGATAGTAATTCTCGCAACCGGCGCGCAGGGCGACGAGTTTGCTGCGCTGATGCGTATTGCCATGAAGACGCACAAGTACGTCAAAATTAAAAAGGGCGATACGGTGGTACTCTCTTCATCAGTCATCCCAGGCAACGAGCGCAGCGTGCAGAAGCTTAAGGACAACCTCTCTCGCCAGGGTGCCAAGATAATCCACCGCGACACCATGGACGTGCACGCCTCGGGCCACGCCAACCGCGATGAGACGTTTTGGATCCACCAGAAGATCAACCCACGCTTCTTTATGCCGATGCACGGCTACCACTACATGCTCCGCGTGCATGCAGATATTGCTAAGGCCTGCGGCCGTTCGGAAGAAGAGATCGTGATCCCCGACAACAGCGCTGTTATCGAAATTCAGAATGAGGGCACCAAAATTGTCCGCCTCAAAGAAAGTGCGCCGGCAGGCCTCCGCTTGGTAGACGGCTTCTCTATTGGCGACATTCAGGAGGTGGTTATCCGCGACCGCACCGTGCTTGCCCAAGAAGGTATGTTTGTGATTATTGCGACGGTGAACCCAAAGAACGGCCGCCTACGCAAGAGCCCAGACATTATTTCGCGCGGCTTTGTGTATCTCCGTGAATCACAAGACTTACTCCAGCAAGCTCGCCTCTTGGTCAAAAAGACGATTGAAGACAGCACCAAAAACCAGCAGCCGGTTAACTTTGATTTTGTGAAAAACAACGTTACTGATGCCGTTGCCCGTTACCTCTTCGAAAAAACTAACAAGCGTCCGATTGTGATACCAGTAGTCTTGGGAGTGTAGTTGGTGCTATAGTCCAAAAGGATAGAATCAGGAGCGCTGAATGGAGTTACGACTCGCATCTGAGAACCCAAATCCGATAAAGACCCCTGAAACCGAGCGGCTGGAGAAAGTATTTTATTATCTTCCGCCGGAAAAGAGGTGGCGGGTTATTTATCAAAGCCGTTTACAGCGTGGAGAAAAGTATCCAAGAAAGCCAATACGCTGGGCGGAAAGACACTACTGAAGGCGGACGAGACTACTCTCGCCCGCCTTTTGACTACCCAGCTATATAGAACTTATTTCGCTTGAGTTCTATCATCCCCTCTTTGCTTAAGACTGCAACGACTTTTACCAGCTCGCTCTTTTTGCGGCTCGTTATTTTAATCAGCTGGTTTAGGGTAGCAGGTTCGACCAAAAGCGCACGGAGTATCTGCCCACGCACTTGGCGGTAGGAGCCTTCAAATTTAGATTGTTTAGAGTAGTGTTTGCTCTGACTATTTAACTTAACCCCCTGTTTTTTAAGCATCGTGCCATAGTCCATAAGCCGCGCATAAAACTCACGCGGCTCCATCTTAGATTTTTTAAGCGCCTGTTCTACAAGTGGCAGGATTTCTTTATCTGAAACGTGTTTTTTATTTGGGAAACAGTGGTAGAAAAATACCGTACGGATATTTGTTTCTATAAAAACTGTTGGTTTGTTGTATGCAAAAGCTTCTACGGCTGCCTCCGTGTACGGTCCGACACCGGACAGCTTCACAGACGTACCCTGCGAAGCGGATGCCCGCCGCGGAGGAGTTGGGGTCGTGTTCATCTCTCCGGAGCGGTGGGCATCAGCGAAGCTAAAGGTTTTTGTTTCGCTTAATATTTTCGCGGAGCGTTGCAAGTACACCGCCCTTCTGTTGTAACCCAAGCCCTGCCAGGCTTTTAGGACTTTACTGAGTGGCGCTGTGGCGAGTTTTTGCGGTGTTGGGAACTGGCGAATGAAGCGCGTATAAAACGGCACTACCCTGTCCACCTGCGTTTGCTGAAGCATTATCTCTGACACCAAAATTTTGTATGGGTCATGCGTGTGCCGCCACGGTAAGTCGCGCAGTTGAATGTCTTGTAAGGCTTTAAGCAGCTCATGCATGTGCGCATCATATCAAAACAAAACACCCCGCGAGTGCGGGGTGTTTTGCAGACCGACCAAAAGACTACGCTTTTGGGCGAGCTTCTGAGACCGTGAGGGTGCGACCGCCAAACTCCTTACCGTTCCACATTTCGATGGCGGTATCAGCGTCTGCGTCGTTGGCCATCTCTACGAAGCCGAAGCCACGAGAGCGACCAGTCTCACGATCTGTCACGATTGAGGCGGATGCTACTTCACCAGCTTTGGCAAAGGCATCACGCAACTCATCGTTCGTCGTGCGGTACGGAAGACCGCCGATGAACAACTTGCGTGCCATATACGCGAATATTTCAACTAACTCTTACCGTTCGCGTAAGGCGACCCTCCCGCCCGAGCCCAGGATGAGCTTATTGGAGAACTTACTCGAACGCCCTTACGCTATCACGGGTTTATTAGCCGTGCAACCACAACCAAACGCTTGTCGTAGGTGCGCGCCGAAGAGTCCCACGAGCCTTGGCAGGTAACCAAAACCAGGCTGGATGGACCCGTTTGTGCGAAGATTTTTTCGAGCGGAGCGTCAGTTAAAAAGTACTCACTGACCTCCTCAACCGCGTAGGTGAGGCGCACTCCTCCTTCCCCCTCAACTTCTACGGTGTCGCCCTTTTTTAACTGAGATAAATCTTTAAAAACGCCAGCCAACCCAAGTGAGTTGTTAACGTGTCCGGCAAAAACGGCGTTACCCTCTTCGCCTGGCTTTGACCCGGGCTCGTACCATGCAACATTGGCGAGCTTTTTCGGCGTGTCCATTGAGCCGTCGGTTTTTTTGCCCACTTTCTCTACTGATGCTTCTACGTTGATAGCTGGAATGCGGAGTGTGACCGGCACCACAATTGCAGTGCTCGTGCTCTGCACACGACCCAAGAGGCCCGGCTCAGTTACAAGTACTCCAGGCGCAAAGGCGGAGAAGGAAATATCTGTAAACGACAGGTCAGCCGTTGATACGTACGCGGCAGCGCGCAGAGCGGCGTCGGTAGCGCCAATGAGAATCGCAACGATACCAACCGCTACGGCAATACGACGCCACCAAGGAGAAATGCGCGGTGCCGGGGCTGTAAGTAGAACGCCAGACCTAGCGGATGGAAGCAAAAGCTTTCCTGGCATACGGGTAGACAGCAACGCCAGAGCCGAAAAGAAGCACTATGGCGAATGCAATGATTTGATAGAAGAGAGACGGATCAAAACCAGTGTTTGGGAGCTGGCTTGGAATGTAATTGGTAACAAGCGAGACAGGCTGCTGCGCATAAACCGGTGCGGTGTAGTACGAGTACGGATACTGAGGAAGATGCTGATTATCGTACGGATAGCTGCCACCACGTTCGTCTGCGAGTGTGATGTAGCAGGAAGCTACCTCGTTTTCGTCGAGCTCGCCGTCGCACATACCAGAATAGCGTGCGTCATAGCCAAAGCGTTCGTCGACAGTTACCTCAAACTCTTCATTGGCGTCGATGTCGACTACCGTACCGTTTGGCGAGCCTTCAAACTTGTAAGGGTGAGCGTCAGCATCGCCAGAAATAGAGACCTGGAAGCGCCACGGGTCAACGGCGACGCCCGAGCCACTTGCGGTGCGGACATAGACAAAAAGACGCGCTGTGTCGTCATCATCGTTATGATTAGCAAATGCAAACTGCGGGACCAGTATCGCGGGGAGCACCAGAGAAGCGACTAAAAGCCGGAATAACGTCATATAAGAAGTCAGATTAAAGGATAAAACTTGCCTAGCCCGTTCTTTCCCTATCCTACTCTTTGGGTGCCCCCTTTGCAACGAAGCCGCTAGTGCATTTCTTCGCCTATATGCTCCTGATCTTCGGCTTCGTGGGCGTGCCCTCCCTCGGCTGCAACTTCCTCGTGAGGACTAATGAGGCTCACGAGCACCATTAATATGGCACCAAGCGCGAACCAGCCGATGTGCCTCGCGGTATGCGAGCGGCTCTTAGAATGCGCAAACGAGTGAGGAACGAGGTCATGCAGCACCACTACCAAGATGCCGCCCGCAGCGAGGGCAAGCAGCGGAGTCTCGAGCATCTCAAAGGTGTCGAGCAGGAAATAACCGCCGATAGCTCCCACAAGTACTGTGGACGATACAGCAAAGTTGATGGTCAGCGCCTTGCGCGGCGAGTAGCCTGCATCGCGAAGCACAAAAAACTCTGAGAGCTCCTGCAAAGCCTCGTGGATAAAAATACTAATACCAGCAACAAGTGCGAGTGCGGGTGAGACCGCATATGAGGCAGCCAAAAAAATGCCGTCTGCCATGTTGTGTATGCCGTCGGTAACAATAAGGCGGCGCGCATCAATAGGCGGATGCTCATCGTGGCCTGCATGTACGTGGGTGTGCGCAGTCGGCATCAATTCAAAGATAATCCAAATACCGAGCGCCCCGGCAATAATCCAGCCAATGCCCACAGCTGGCGAAGCG
>JAGOUZ010000006.1 GCA_018060985.1 Minisyncoccota bacterium | reverse complement strand
AGGGCGGTGGGGCAATTGTGGCAACAGATACGCCTACTGATATGGAAACTATGGACTGGAAGGGGTCACTTACTGCCATATTGGGTGAAAATACAGCAGCAAAACCCATTGATGCCGCCACGCTCGACAGTCTGCAGGCTGAAACAAAGACCGACACGTTAACGGGCACGGTTGCACGGAGCCTCCTCCTTAACCTTGCAGAGGCAAAGTCGCAGGGGTTGGGAAGCGACTTTCCAACACAGGAACGTTTGGTGGCCCAAGCAACAACCCAATCCGCTATCACTCGCGGGGAACCTACCTATGACGGATCCGATGTTACCGTAATCCCCGAAACCGAAGAGAGCGTAAAAGCATACGGTAACGCCCTTGCAGCCATTTTGCAGAAGTACCCAAAGACTTCAAGAGAGGAAACGGTGTACGTTGTGGCTGAAGGACTACAGAAGGGGTCTAAGAGCCTAGCACCGCTTACTGCCATCGAGGGGGAGTACCGTTCAATGACGACAGAGCTTATTCGCACACCCGTACCCCTTACCCTACAACCTCTCCATCTCCAGATCATAAATAACTTGGCACGCATCGTACTGCTCTACCCCGACATCAAGGTGATGTTTACAGACCCACTACGTGCCATTGGCGCACTAGAGTTACACCAAACGCTTGTGCTCGAAACTCAGCGCCTGTTAACAAGCGTAGCCCGAATTCTCGACGAAGGCGGTATACTTTTTACAAGTGACGAACCAGGCGCTGTCTGGAGCTTGTTGCTTACTTTTGAAGGAGATTTATGACCAGAAGAATTGTCATAATTATTGCAGGTGCCCTTGCTATCTTAGGGCTTATGTTTTTATTGTGGTTCTGGTTCTTTAGCGGATCAGGTACGGATGAGCAAGGCGGCACCTTTGGTACTGGAGAAGACGCCACACGAGGAGATGCGGGGTCCGAGAATGTTAATAATGAGAATGGGCTGGGAGAAGAGGAAGCTGGTCCGGTAGGTACCGAGATACAGGACTCTTACACCCCTTACTCTAACTATTCTGGGGGATCGGGGTTTTCATATTCGGGAGGCAGCTCCTACTCCTCAGGAGACTATCTATATGTACCGGGGGCGGTATGGCTTGATGGCAGCTACAATCCAACACCATACAGTCCGACACCCTACACCCCCTACGCTGGGGGGCCTTCGTATACCCCGGCAACCTCAACCATATCCACCACAACTCCCAGCGGAGGAAGCGGGGGCGGGGCAGGTGTATTCTTTGACCCAACCGATATAAACGAAGTCGACGATGGCACTATTAGCGGTAAGGCGTATTTTCAATTTGATAAAGATGTCACAGAGGACGAATTTAACGACTTCTTTGGTTTTGTAGATATAGCTGGGCTATTTTTAAGCTGTGCAGGGGAATTTACGGCTAAACGGGCTCCTGTATTAGCAATAAATAAAGGTGCATCTGCTGTAAGCGGACTTCTGAGCAGTATACCGATCATAGGTGGCGCCGCACCAGACCCTGTATATGACGCCGTCGGTGACGCAAACGCGACAACGGACAACATGTTTGAGTGTGTCATACGCTCACTTGCACAGGCGGCCATACAAACGATTACAGCACAGACCGTTAACTGGATTAACTCCGGATTCGAGGGTAAGCCAGCCTTCGTGCAGAATTTCGGACAATTCTTTAACCAGGTGGCCGAACAGGCTGCAGGAGACTTTCTCTCAGGATCAGCACTTTCTTTCCTATGCAGTCCGTTCCAGGCCGATGTGCGCATAGCACTCGCCACCAGCTATGCTCAACGCAACAGTGCCCCAGAGCAAACCTGCTCTCTTTCCGATGCAGTGAGCAATGTGGAGGGATTTGCAAAAGGCAACTTTGCTGACGGCGGTTGGCCGGGGCTTATCTCATTTACCACTGAACCTTCTAATAATCCGTTCGGCGCATTCGTAACGGCTCAGGCACGGCTTAACAACCAGATCCTATTTGATACTGCTGAGGCTGAGCGCAAAGTCTCTGATGGCGGCTTTATCTCAAAGGAAGAGTGCGACCCACCTGGCTCTACCAACTGTAAAATTGTGACACCGGGCAGCACGATTGAGTCTGCACTTGAGACCACCATGCAAACCAATCTCGATTCACTCGGTCTCGCTGATAGTATTACCGAGATACTTAGCGCACTTGCAAACCAACTCCTTACTAAAACCCTCTATGAAGGCCTCAGCAACTTAAATGCAGGCGACGTTACCGACGGTGAAGGAAAGACACCCGCAGAAAAAGCAGCGTCTAAGGCAGCAGGTGCACTGCTTAAGGATCTGAAAACAGCCGTAAATCAGTCAGAGAAGTACGGCGCCGTACAGCGGGGGAGTATCGAAGACATCCAAGCAATACAAAGCTACCTCACCGACCTCCAGAACTGCTGGATAGATCACAACAACACTACGAAGGCAAATGATGCTGCAGCAAGAGTTGTTGTGCTGGAAAAGCGGGTTACGGTGTATAACAACAATATTTTGCAGGCAAACAAGTCTATTGCGCGTGTCGAACAACTTCAGAGCCAGGCGCTAAGTGCCAAGGATAAAAGCGACATCGAAGATATTATTGATCGACTTGAGAACCGTCAAGATAAGGATCGCATATACACCAAGGAAGATGTTACAACCGCTCAACAGGACCGCGATGTCCTTCAGCGTGAAATGGACAACGAAGAAAGGTTAATAGACACCGAATTCGCACAATGCAATGCTTCTTAACCGAGTCTCTGAATTTAACATCGGACGGTATGCGAGTAAGGCGCTCCTCATTGGCATCTTAGCCACGACACTCTTTGCACCAGCGGTAGGAATAGTCAATGTTCCTTATGCTGCTGCACAAGAAACGCCTGCTGCTGAACCCACTGCTTCAAACTCGACTGACTCTGGCTGCGCCATAGGTTTTGCCGAATGTTTGGCAGAAGTCGTCTATCTTTTTACGGTAGGTATTGGAAGCGCAGCAGCCTATGTAGGAGCCTGGTTCTTTAGCCTTGCAACGGCCCTCTCTCTGCATAGCACTGCATACGCACTCACCTTCATAACAGAAGGGTGGACCACCATGCGTGACCTTGCCAACATGTTCTTTGTTCTTATTTTGGTCTATATCGCGCTCACCATTATGTTTCGCGCCAATACACACGACACCGCCAAGAAGTTGGCGTGGGTTATCGTTATCGCACTCGTCATCAACTTTAGTTTCTTCTTTACGCGCGTGGTTATCGACGCCGGCAATCTACTCGCTATACAGTTTTATAACGCCATACCCTCGAAGCCACTCAGCGAGACAGTAGAAAAGAACCCTCTTATGACAGGTATTCCGAATGAGATCACCAAACTCACCGGCCCTGGCACCGACACTAAGGACCTGACCGCAAATATCATGGAAGGTGTAGGGGTGCACGGCATCCTCGGTAGCGACGCGTTTGACGCATTTAGAAGCAACAATGGCGGCTTGGGAGGATTTTTTAGCACACTGGTTACTCTGTCCTTCTTGTACATAGTGGTGGGTGCCATGATGTTCATGCTTGCGGCGGCGTTCCTAACGGTGGGAATCAAATTTATCGTGCGCATTGCCGTTTTATGGCTGGTCATCATAGCATCACCACTTGCACTTGTTGCCAACACCCTTCAGGAAGGGAAGAAGTACTACCAACAGTGGCAGGATGCGCTCATTAAACACGCGTTCTACCCAGCCGTATTTCTGTTTATCTTCTACATTCTTACAGAGCTCATGGAAGATCTTACGAAGGGTGGAACGACAACGATCTTGGAAGATACATTGCTCGACCTCAGCAAGATTGAGGGTGGCGGGCTGGCATATTTGGCGCCAATGATTGCCATCGTTGCCATAAGACTTGGGTTCGTTATCGCCCTGCTATACATCGGCCTTCAGGTGTCGGAAAAGATGGGGGTAGCAGGCTCTAAGTTTGCACAGGGTATATCGGGCCGCGCCCAGCGCCTCATGGGTGGCGCCTCTTTGGGAGGCGTTGGCTGGCTTGGCAGAAACACAGTTGGTTATATGGGTCTACGAGGGAGCCAGAGCGCTACGGTGCGTAATCTTGCTGCACAAACAGGAGTTAAGGGCTTGCTGGGGGGTGGCATTCTGCGTACAGGAAAATTCTTCGGTCAGCGGTCTTATGACGCGCGTAGCCTCCGTACAACTCAGGCTGCCGCAGCAGGAATAGGACTTGATTTGGGTAAGGGCGCCGGGGTAGGTGGATACGAAGCCTCACTTAAAAGTCGTGTGGCTAAAAAGATCGCATTTGCAGGATACTTGGAGCCGAGCGACGAGCAGATTGAGGCAGCTCGCAGAAAAGCAATTGAAGAAATGGCCCCCGCTGACCGTGTACGCCTCGCCCTTGCAGCAAAGGCCTATAACACACAAATGGATCTTCAGAAGGCCGGTCTTGCTGACAAAGAAGAAGTAAAAGAAGCACGAAAAGCTTACACAGACCTGCTTAATAAAAGTGCGAAGGATGGGGGTATTGAGATTAAGGGTATGAGATTTTCTGAGCGCGTAAAACAGATTGCGGGTGTTGATAATAAGAAGGAGTTAGGTAAAACACTCGAAACGAAATCTGCGCGAAACTTCGGTTTTATTATGCAATCTAGTCGAGTGGCCGCTTCGCAGATTCGAGGTTTGAAAAAGGATGACGAGTCAAAGACATTCCAGAACTACATTAAAGAAAAGTACGGTGACGTGGAATCGGCTGCAGCAGCTGCTCCTACTGCCGTGACGGTAGCCCCCGCAGATACTGCCAAAACAAACGTAAAGAGTAATCAGACTGCGCTGAAAGGGCACGCGATACCACAAACAATGCAGCAGCATAAGGGTGTTATGAACAATATGAGCAATGAGGAGCGCGAAATAATCCGAAATAGGCAATATCAAGCGCAGAGGCTAGCGCAGGGTATCACACCTGGCGCAACACCTGTCCCATCACCTCGTCAAAATTCTATTGACGATGAAGTACAGGCAGGCTCTCAAGTATATTCTGAGCGTGCAGTTGCCACGGACAACTCTGAAAAAACTGGAACGCAGCTTCGCGACTCAATCGAGAAGAGTGGCAAAGAGACCGCTGAGGCCATCCGCGAGGGTCTGAAACATAATGCAGAAGCGGCAGAGAAGGGAAGTGAGAAGATGGGCGAGACTCTTGGAAAGTTGGTAAGGACCGTTAAGGAAGGAACCATAGAGAGCAAGATTCACGCCAATGAACTCATTGATGCCACAATAGAAGGGCAGGAAATCATGAAAGAAGGGTTTAGCAGGTCACGCGAAGGAACCCCCGATCGTAGCGAGAATGACCACGCTTACGGTGCGAAGCCATCACTTATACGAACCATACCAATACCACCTCCACCGCCGATTAAACCTGTGCCTCCTGTATCTAACCCCGCCCCCAAACCGCCCACAGTTCCCCCAGTAAATCCCACATCCAAACTACCAGAAGAAAATAAAAAGTGAGTTAGTATAATTGCTATATGGACCCCGCACTTGAACAAAAGATAAGCGCTCGCATGGCAGAACTGCCGGACAATGTCCGTCAAGCGATTGTGTCTTCGGATTTGGAGAAAAAAATTCAAACCATCGGTGGCAAACACCGCCTCCATCTTGACCAGATGGGTAAACTTGAAGATGAGACACTTCTCGTGATGCTTGGATTTGCAGAACCAGATGAGTTTGCGACCAACCTAGCAAGTCAGATTGGCATAGCCCAATCTGAAGCGCAGGCTATTGCTGAAGATCTTGGCAATGAAGTCTTTCTTCCTATCAGACAGTCTATGCAGGACTTCCTCGAAGAGAGTTCTTTACTGGAAACACTGAGCGAGGCAACGAAAGATGTTATACCCCCAGCATCCGGAGTAGGGAGTCCGACTGTCCCAGTGGCACCAAAACCTGCCCCAGTACCCCCCGTACCAAGCGCTCCAGCACCACAATCGCACCCATCGGACATGATGCTTTCACAAAAGACAGTAACGGTACCGCCAGCTCCAGCCAATACTCCCGCTGCGCCACCTCAAAAACCTACGAACTACAAAGCAGACCCGTATCGCGAACCTCCTGAAGTCTAGTTGAGTAAAAAGTGCGATATAATTTGAGGGTAATGGCTCAGTACCAAGTTCCTCAATTTATTGAGATCGAGGATAAGATCTTCGGCCCACTCACACTCAAACAGTTTCTCTATCTCGCAGGAGGGGGAGGGTTGTGTCTTATGCTCTTTACGCTTCTGCCCATTTGGCTGGCGATCCCACTCATGATCCCGGTATTGGTCCTTGCGGCCGCCTTGGCTTTTTACCAGGTAAACGGTAGGCCGTTTATCAACTCAATGGAACATGCGTTTGGCTATTATTTTGGCAACAAATTGTACTTGTGGAAACAACGCGAACAAAAGAATTCTCCCGCAGCACCAGAGGTAACCAAGCCATTAGCGAGCGGCCTCGTTGCCCCTACGCTTTCGCAAAGCAAACTTAAAGATCTCTCGTGGTCCCTCAACATCAAAGACCGAGCCCAGATGGGCATACGCCCCCCGAGAGATGATTTCGAAATTTAGACACTATGCCCACCCATACTAAGGTCAAAGCTAAAGGTACTCAGGAGTTTGTTCCGCTCAAAGAAGTGCGTGATGGTATCGTCATACTTAAAGACGGCTCACTGCGCATGCTTCTAATGGCTTCATCTATTAACTTGGCACTCAAAAGCAGCGATGAGCAGCAAGCAATTATCGGTCAGTTTCAAAACTTCTTGAACTCGCTTGAGTTTCCTCTCCAGTTCTTTATCGAGTCGCGCGAACTCGACATACGACCGTACTTGGCACTCCTCGAAGAGCGTAATGCGGTTGAGCTCGACGATCTTATGAAGATCCAGATACGCGAATATATCGCGTTCATCAAAGATTTTACCGAGCGTGCAAACATTATGACCAAGAACTTTTTTATTGTTATACCCTACGATCCGGCACTCATTGCACGCGGAGGTGGGGGTGTCGGCGCCATCAGCGCACTCCTCCCAACCAGCAAAGGGGAGGCAGTTGCCCTGAGCGACGCGCAGTTCGAGCAGTATCGGACTCAGCTCGAGCAGCGTGTAGCAGTCGTTGAGCAAGGGCTGACCCGCACCGGTGTGCGCGTAGTAAAACTCGGAACCGAAGAAATTATTGAGCTCTTCTACAAGCTCTTTAATCCCGGCGAGCTTGAAAAGCCCTTACAGTTAGCCAAACAACAGTAACCATATGGCACTTTTTGATCTCTTTGGGAAAAAGAAACAGGTTGATGTCCCGGTTGCATCCATACTGCCGGAACAGATTTATAAGCAGGGCGTATTGGAGCTCCAAGACGTCATCGCGCCTTCGGCACTTAAAATTACACCGCGAGAAATTAACTTGGGCGACAAGATAGCGCGCACCTTTTTTGTGATGTCGTATCCACGCGTTCTTACCGACAGCTGGTTTGCGCCCATTATCAACCTCGACCGAGTGCTCGACATTTCTATCTTTATCCACCCCATAGACTCGGCAGAAATCCTTAAGAAGTTCCAGAAAAAGGTGGCGGAAGTACAGTCGCAGATTATGACCCGCGAACAAAAGGGGTTGGTGCGCGACCCGGTTCTCGACACTGCCTATCACGACCTTGAGGACCTGCGCGACAACCTCCAGCAGGCACAGGAGAAGATTTTTGACGTGGGCGTTTACATCAGCATCTACGGTAAAACTCTTGATGAACTTGATAAAACTGAGTCCGAGATTAAATCCATGCTCGAGAGCCGCCTCGTATATGTGAAACCGGCACTCTTCCAACAGGAACAGGGCTTTAGATCAGTGATGCCGCTTGGGGGCGACGAACTCGGCGTCAATTCAAAACTCAACTCATCACCACTCTCATCTATTTTTCCGTTCGTGTCTTTTGACCTTACTTCTGACAAGGGAATTCTTTACGGAGTTAATCGTCACAACGCCAGTTTGGTGTTGTTTGACCGCTTTTCGCTCGAGAACTACAACTCCGTTATATTTGCAAAATCCGGCTCCGGTAAAAGTTATGCCACCAAGCTCGAGATACTTCGTACGCTTATGTTCGACACAGAGGTTATTGTTATCGACCCTGAACGCGAATACGAGTACCTCTCCCAGGCAGTAGGGGGGCGCTATTTCAATATTTCTCTTAACTCCGAGCACCACATTAACCCCTTTGACTTGGCACCCCCGCGTGAAGACGAGTCGGGTGCTGATGTGCTGCGCTCAAACATTGTGGCGCTTGTCGGCATGTTTAGGATTATGCTTGGCGGACTTACCCCGGAAGAAGATGCAACTATAGACAAAGCAATCACGGAGACCTACGCCCTTAAAGACATTACCCCTGACGCCGACTTCTCTCAGATCGAACCACCTCTGCTTTCTGACTTTGAACTTGTGCTCGCAGGTATGTCGGGCAGCGAGTCCCTCGTAGCGCGCCTCTCCAAGTACACCAAGGGTACGTGGTCAGGATTTATTAACCAACCTACGAACGTAGACCTCAACAAAAAGTTTGTCGTATTTTCTGTTCGTGACATGGAAGACGACCTTAAGCCGGTTGCTATGTACCTTATTACGCACTTTATCTGGAACGCGGTGCGCAAAACCCTTAAAAAACGCCTGTTGGTTATCGATGAGGCATGGTGGATGATGAAGACCGACGACACGGCAAGCTTCCTGTACGGTATGGCAAAGCGCGGGCGCAAGTACTATCTTGGTCTTGCAACTATTACTCAAGACGTAGACGACTTCTTAAAGTCTCCCTATGGGCTCCCGATGATTACTAACTCATCACTTCAGTTGCTGCTTAAACAATCGCCGACGACCATAGACAGCCTGCAAAAGACATTCAACCTATCAGACGAAGAGAAATTCCTGCTTCTTGAGAGCGATGTAGGGGAGGGGATCTTTTTTGCCGGCATGAAGCACGTCGCCATAAAAATTATCGCTTCCTACACCGAAGACCAGATTATTACTTCTGATCCGTCCCAGGTGCTTGCGCTCCGCAAGCAAAAGCAGGCGGTACAATAAAAGAATGGTTAAGAATGGCGCACTCATCCTAGTAGCACTTTTTGTCGACTTCCTTCAGGTAACGATTTCCTGGGGCATTTGGGCTGTCGCTGCATTCCCTGGCAATGCCCTTGGTGGTGTGGCGGGGTGTGCCGGTGGTAATGCTGTTGCGGGCGAAATTGGATGCTGGATAGGAGGCGGTGTACTTGGAGTCTTGGGAACATTTGCAAATCCATTTATTGCACCGGTAACGATTCCCATAGGGGCAACGATTGGCATCGCTATTAATATGGTTCTTAGTTTTGTGCTTGGGTATGGATTCTTGTTTTTCCTGCTCCTCTTTTTTGGTCTCAAACCATATAAGCGCCTATGGTGGTCGGGTGCGGAATTGATACCGGGTATTAATAATGTTCCATTCTGGACCATGTTTACTATCTCCTGCATCTGGGCACAAAGTTCCGGCACAAAAGCTCGTAAGGGCGTGCTGGGAATTGCCGGTCTTGCCCTCGCACCGGTGCGCGGCATTATGAACATCAAAGAAAATACTACTGGCAGCGCAAATCCTAATAACATTCCGCAGCCAACAAGTGCCAGAGAACTTATTCGAGCTAGTGAAAAACAGTATCCCGAAAGAGCCCCGATGCGAGACATTCGTCCTTCTAATAAATCCAATGTACAAGTCGCTTAACTACATAGTAGGTGCTGTATTGCTTGGGTTGCTTGTAGCGACCCCCGTCTCTGCACAGATCCTCGGGGAGGACACTGAGCCTATCCGGGTAAGTGTCACGCCTCAAATGCCAGCACCGGGGCAAACAGTCAACCTAGAGGTGCAAGGTATTGGGACCTTTTTAGGTGATGCCAAAATTACCTGGATTCAGGATGGCAAAATAGTTAAAAACGGCCTTGGTGAGCGAGTGTATTCTTTTGTGGCTGGCCAACTAGGAAAGCTCACCCGTATAGAAATGACCATCGACTCTCCATCTGTGGGTATTTTTACGCGATCATTCACCTTCATTCCTTCAACGATCAATCTCATGTGGGAAGCCGATACTTCTGTACCACCGCTTTATCGCGGCAAAGCTCTGTATGCCCCAGGTTCAAATCTGCGGGTAACAGCCTTTCCGCAAGTAGTGACCGGTGGCCGTACTATTTCTGCGAGCAGCCTAAGCTATCAGTGGAAGCGTGGTGGGGAACCTGTACCGTCGCAGTCGGGGAAGGGTCGCAGTTTGTTTGCTTTTGCTGGAAATCAGCTTAAAGGCAACGAATCTGTGAGCGTGGATGTGTACTTGGGTACGGCATTAGTAGGGCAGGGGTCTATAACCATACCAGTCACGAAGCCGCAGATAGTTCTGTATCAGCGCGATCCGCTACGTGGTGTCCTCTGGAATGAAGCACTCCCTTCGGCCATATCGCTCACCACAAAAGAGATCACGGTGCAGGCGGTGCCCTACTTTTTTTCTAACGACAGCCTTTCGAGTAGCGACCTTACATTTGAATGGAAGCTTGATGGCCGCACTACTACTGGCCCCAATGCCGATGACGGCCTTATGACTTTGCGCCAAACAGGCGAGGGGGCAGGGCAGACACGGCTTAGTGTAGAATTGCAGAACTTGAACGGCACAAAATTGCTACAGTCAGCTGAAACAGCGGTGCGCATGATCTTTGGCGCACAATCAAGCGACGGCATTTCATCATTCTTTGGCTTATGAGTACATACCTTAAATATTTTTCTGTACTGAGTGCCTGTTTTGTCATATCCGCAACCATACTGTTTGCGATTCCTCATAAAGCCTCGGCTATAGATTGTAAGTATGACGATTTCGAAAAAGCCTATATATGTGCCTTCACATCACCAGAAGAAACGGTGGCCAATCTCCCCAATGGATGTAAAAGTCTCGGTTCCTCTAGATATTCTTGTCCGACAATGCCAACGGGCTACGCCTTTAATCCGCCTTCAGGAAGCGTTAAAGTAAGCCCAGAAAAAATTGACCCAGGTGGCTCTGCCACCCTCAGCTGGACAACGAGCAATACAACGAGTTGCTCTATAAATGGAACCCCTGAACCATTGAGTGGCTCAGTTAAAGTGAAGCCAACCAAAACTGCAAACTATACTCTTAAATGTAAGGACTCGAGCGGCAATACCGTTACGTTTAACTCCGCCATTCTTAAAATCTCAAACACCACACCCACAAACCCCGAAGTTGGAGGTGCTGACAACGAGACCAGTGGTAAATCGGTAAATATAAATCTGAGTTATGTGCCACTTGAGCCCTTGGTTGGGGTAGACCAAAGTGGCGAGGCACCGTTTGGCACCCTTCTCGCTGGATTCTTTCGTATCCTTATAAACGTAGGGGCATTTCTTGCGGTTGTCGTACTGGTAATCGGAGGCATCACCTACATGGTGTCGGAATCTGCCGTTACCAAACTCGTGGGTAGAGAGAGGGTCAAAGCTGCATTTGTCGGCCTTCTTATCCTAGGAGCCTCGTGGATTATACTTAACACTATTAACCCGGATCTTCTTTCCTTCGACAAGGGCCTATTATCGCCGGCGCCAGGCTATGTCTTTATAGAGGACGACAAAACTAAAACACTAGGAGGAGACGGCGTAAAAGAAGCAACACTTAACTCGAAGCAGTTAAAAAAACTAAATGAGTATTATGACTGTCGCCCCTCCGCTGGCGGTGGCAACACCTGTTTAATAGACGAGCACATCCTCATGTTCGACTCTACAAAGAAAAATAATAAGACAGTACTGGAGGAAATAAAAAAGTTTAGAGAAAATTGCACAAGCGGCGTATGGAATAGTTTGAGAGGATGGGATGTGAAAAAGAAAACTCCTCCTAAGGAAGTCGGGGCCTCAGAAGGAATGACTATCCATATTTGTAAGTTGGGTTAAATATAGTTTATGAACAGAGTACTAATTATAGGCATACCGATCGGAGTAGTTGCTGCAGTGGGACTCGTGTGGTTTTTATTTTTTCGCGCACCTGGAGTAGAAGTCGTGCCCGTAACTACAGAGCCTGAACTTCAAAGTGACTTTACTCAAACTGTTAATGTAGATTCCCCAGAAAATACTGGCGACGCTATCGCCGCAACTGAGCCGGGCGAAGGGGAAGCTGTTTCTATTTCTGTTGACAGTAAGATTTATAAAATTGGGAATGGGCCGGTAGCCGGCGCAACCATTATCCAAACCCTGCGTCCTACTACTACGGTGGCTCGCTATGTTCAACAGAATAATGGCCACGTCTTTGATATTACGCTCGACTCCTCAGGTGCTGTGCCCCGATCGATATCAAACACCACTATCCCAGGCATTGTACGTGTACTGTGGGCCGCAGGAGGAAACGCAGCCCTACTGCAGTATCTCGACGCTGGCGTCACCAAGACGGTTCATCTCGGCTTCCCAGTAGGGCAGAGCACGACCACTCGCCCCGTTACTATTAAATTTTTGCCAGATGGGATACAAGATCTTGCCGTCTCTCCCAGCGGGGCTTCAGTGGTTTACCTCCTTAAAACTGCAACTGGCGTAAACGGCTTTATCGCTAAAGCAGACGGCACTGAGAGTAAACAGGTGTTCACCATTCCGCTCAAGGAGGTACTTATTTCTTGGCCATCGCAAGGCACCCTCCTTGCTCAGAGCAAGAGCGCGTTCGGTGTGCCAGGTATTGCGTTCTCAATAAATGCCACAAGCGGTGCAGTGCTACCGCTTCTCTATGCATCAGGCCTTACCCTCACGGCTAACCCATCTTTTGCAAGAGTGGTATACCAAACAAACGGCACAACCTACTCGCGTGAAGTCGCTACAGGAAAGAGTCTTGAACTCTCTTTCGACCCATACCCTGAAAAATGTATCTGGGGAACTGCAACCACCACCTACCTCTACTGTGCAACACCCCTAGATTACACAGACGCCGCGTATCTCAATACGTGGCACCAAGGCATAAATCCTACGTCAGATGCTATCTTACTGTTTGATGTAGCCACTGACCAAGAAACCATTCTTGCGGTGCCAGGGAGCGAAGAAGGGGGTGTGGATTCAGCAATACACTCTATGAGTATTTCAGAGGATAACAATTACCTGCTTTTTGTACGGAGAGGGGACTATTCGCTCTGGGGAGTACGCACCAACTAGTGGCCCTGTGCTTGCCCAGCGCGATATTTGAGCACTATATGACGGAATTTGCCTTCGCCTTCTGAGGCGGTAGTAATTTCAGGATCTTCAGAAAAAAGTTCATGAACCACCAGTCGCTCGTACGGACTCATAGGACTCATTTCTACATCGTGTTTAAACAACCGTGCGCGCTGGGCAAGTATTCGGGCATTTTGCCGCACGGTTTCCATTTTTTCTTCGTGATACCCGTTAACATCAACGAGAAAGTTTGCCGCTTCTTCGCCATGCTTCGCTTCAACCAAACGTCTCGTCAACATATTAAGCGCCCGTAAATGTTCGCCATGGGGCCCTATAAGCCGCTTAGAGTCAGGGGATGATATAGCAACAATGGTGCGGTGGGTGCCCGCTACTTCTATAGAATCAATAGCCACGTCAAGCGTTGAGAGTATGGAGGAAACGAGTTGCTTGAGCGTGTTTGCATCCATACGGGTAGCCTACCTTAAAGACCACCCCCTGTGCAAATATGGCCTTATTAGGCCGTTTTTTGCCGCTTGATATACCACTCCTGAGCGATAGAAACAAGGTTGCCCGTCAAAAAGTAGAGGCCAACCCCCGCAGGGAACGTGTAGGTAAGTACCGTCATAAGGCCAGGGAGCATATAGAGCATAAGGTTGCGCTGCATACGATGTGCCATCTCTTTTTCCGGAGTACTTGCCTTGGTAGGAGTGCGAGAGAGGGAGAGCCGGGTCACCACATACTGCGTTGCTCCCACAAGAGCCGTAAGAATAAGGTTGTGCATAGACAACAGGTCCAGCATGCCTAAGAAATTGGTCTGCACGTTTGCTGGCGTTGAGACAAACGTGTACAGGAGCGATGTTTCAATGTTGGGGAGCCCTTCGCGGAAAAACACCAGGTACAGGGCTATAAAGATTGGGATTTGTATGAAAAGCGCCAAAAGTCCTGCGAGCGGCCGTATTTTCTTCTCTCTAAATAGGGCCAGGGTGCGCTCTGTGCGGGTTTTAGGGTCGTCCTTATACTTACGGTTAATCTCATCAAGTTCGGGCTGAGCAGCCTGCATACCCATCTGGGTGCGGATAGAAGCGGTGAATGCAGGGTAAAAAATAGCCCTCACGATAAGCGTGAGCAAAATGATAGCGAGGCCAACATCGCCTCCAGGCACCACACCTATAAGAAACACGAACGCGTTATAAAGGGGGGCTATGAGCAGAGTTTCAAACATGTAATAGTTTTTTTATTTCGATAGTAAACGCAGCGACCGCCTGGTCTTTTGGCAACGCTTGTACAAACAGTATCGCATGGCCAGATAGGGGAAGGGAACTCTTTCGTAGGGCTTCGTAGGCAGCCCGTCGCGCCCGATTGCGAGCTACAGCTGTCTTGGCAAGTTTCTTTGAAACCACCACGGCACACTTAAAGGGAGCAGGTGCTGACAACACCTTGACTCCAAGAAGCGCACCGCGCCTTCCGCGGCCTAAATCAAGGACTTTTTTGACCTCTGCCGTTGTAAGACGGGCGCGTTTGGAGAGCATTTACACCGCTATGCGAGCGCGGCCTTTGCGGCGGCGGCGTATGAGAGTTTTGCGGCCACCAGCAGTGCTTGTGCGGCTCAAAAATCCGTGGCTGCGAGCGCGTTTGCGCTTCTTTGGCTGGTACGTCTGTGACATATGTCAACTGTACTATATGCACAGTTTCTCCACAACTTGTACACAAAATCGGGTGCTTTGACGCTCCCCACCCCCTCACGTATGCTGTGTCTACTGTGGATGCATGTATTGACCTATGACTACTACAAAAGAACTATGGGAAAATGCATTAGTTGAACTTGAACTTTCTATTTCGAAGCCTAATTTTAGTACCTGGTTTAAAGACACTCATATTATTAGGGTTGAAGAGGGTACCGCTTACTTGGGAGTGCCTTCACAATTTGCGCGAGACTGGCTTTCGACCAAATTTCATAAGGATATTTTGCGATCGCTACGCGGTCTTTCAGATTCTATACGCAACGTAGAGTACGTCATCTCAAGAAGCCCTCGTAAGGTGGCCGAAGAGGTGCGTGCGCCCCAGGGGGCAGAGCTTCCTCTTGAATCAGTTCATTCAAAAACAAACCTCAACCCGCGCTTTAACTTTTCAACCTTTATTGTTGGACCTTTTAATGAAGTTGCTCATGCGGCAGGGCAGGCCGTAGTGCGTAAGCCTGGGATTGCCTACAACCCCCTTCTCGTATACGGACCTACCGGCCTAGGCAAAACCCATCTCGTGCAGGCTATTGGAAATCATTTTCGGGTTAATGCACCTGAGCGAAAGGTGCTGTACCTAACATCCGAAAAGTTTTCTATGGACTATGTCTCTGCGGTTCAGAGCAATAAAGTCCAGTATTTTAAAGAAAAATACCGGCAGTACGACCTACTTATCATGGACGACATTCAGTTCCTCGCTAAGATGGAAAAAACAAAGGAAGAATTCTTTCATCTTTTTAACTATTTGCATGATGGCAATAAGCAGTTGGTGTTCACCTCTGACCAGCACCCAAACATGATCCAGAACCTCGAGGATCGCCTCAAGAGCCGTTTTAATGCGGGAATGATAGTTTCAGTCACCCCCCCTGATCATGAGTCGCGTCTGGCGATTGTACGCGCCAAGGCGTCCCAGCATAATTTTATCCTTGCCGACGAGGTTATGGATTACCTAGCAACAACCATAGAAGGCAACGTAAGGGAGCTTGAGGGCGCTTTAAATGCGCTTCTCATACAGTTTGAGATGCGGGGGAGGCCTATCACCTTGAGTGACGCAAAAATCCTCCTCCGTGGCGCTAATACTGCTGCAAAGAAGGCAATTTCCGTACAAGAGGTGGTTAAAACAATTGCTAACTTTTATGGCATAGAAGAAGCGAGCATTTACGAAAAAACTCGCCGTAAAGAAGTGGTACGCCCGCGTCAGGTAATTATGTTTCTGCTCCGCGAAGACTTTCATATTTCATTTCCAACCATAGGGGAGAAGCTTGGAGGCCGCGACCACACCACAGTGATTCACTCGTGCGACAAAATAAAAAATGACCTCACGCTCGACAGCACTCTTGGGCAAGAAATTCACCAGATTCGCCTCATGCTTAAGTAGTGTGAATAACCTTGTATATGATGTGGATAAACAAACAAAAAAGTGGATGGAGTTTAGGGACCCCAAGCTTATCAACAGTGTTGTCCGTTCATCTGCCCACACTCTCCACAGCGCAGTTTCTCAAAAAACCCTTTCAGCAAAAGACTATTCTCGAGTTTCCCACAGTATCCACAGCACTAGTAATAATAAGTATTTAATTAATAGTAATAAAGGAATATGAAATTCGAATGCGGAACAGATGACCTTGCAGGTGCGGTAGGAATTGCGGCTCGCTTCATTGAGCGTCGTGCGAACCTTCCTGTTCTTTCGAGTATTTTGGTCTTGGCAGAAAAAAGCCGACTTACTCTGCGCGCTACAAACCTTGAGTGCGGAGTTGAACTTTCTGTCCCAGCTAAAGTCCAAGCCGAAGGCGTGGTTGCCGTTTCTGGGGCGGTGCTCGCCGGCTTTTTAGGAAATGCCAAAGGGAAAAATGTTACAGCCTCTCTTGTGGGGGAAGTGTTAAAACTCGAGACTGACCGCGCATCAGCTTCAATCAAAACGCTGCCGCATGAAGATTTCCCCGTTCTCCCTCGGGTTTCTGCTACGACGTCGTTTGCGGTTAAAACAGGTGACTTGGTTAAGGCTATACGCAGCGTGGTGTACTGCGCATCCACCTCAGCAGTTAAGCCTGAACTGCAAAGCATTTTGCTCTACGGGGAAGGGGGGAAGTTGGTAAGCGCTGCAACGGACTCATTTCGCCTCGCGGAAAAAACAGTTTCACTTCGAGGCAATAACAGCATGCCGCAGCTTCTTTTGCCGGCACGCAACGCGGCTGAGCTTATGCGCCTTCTTGAGGGTGTTAATGGCGAAACAGAGGTATATTTCAATGAACACCAAATATCAACGCAGGTTGATACTACCTACTACACGAGCCGTCTCATTGATGGGGCATTCCCAAATTATCGCCAGATTGTTCCTAAGGCGTTTACGACTGAGGTAGTGGTGCTTCGCGAGGATCTCGCCTCAGCACTCAAATCCCTCTCAATTTTTTCAGATAAGTTTTTACAGGTATCACTTACCATTGATCCTGCAAAAAAAGCAGTTCTGCTGTCTTCTCGTAATCCGGACGTAGGAGAACAAGTTTCTACCATCCGCGCCACCATTTCTGGCGACGGGCTTACAATGAACTTTAATAGCCGTTATTTGGCCGATAGCCTACAAACGATTTCAGGCGAGAGCGTACGTATACAGTCAAACGGTCCAGGAAAGCCCATCCTCATCAAAGATGTTGCCGATGATTCGTTCTTCTACCTAGCAATGCCGATGAATCGCTAGTTTTGGTTTTGTGTAGATCCAACTGGCACTGTTGCTCCGTCGTTATATCCGTTTGTTTGCGCCCAAACGCGCACAGGAACCTCCCAAAGTGTGTACTGCGAGTCACCCTGAGGGTTGGAGGGTAGAGGCCCGTTAGGATTGCTTTTATCAACCCAGTGGAGGATGTCGTGCACCTCCTGTTTAACATACTCAATGCCATTCTGATTTTGGATCTCATTGCCTTGCCATATGCCGCGAAGAACTGGCTTTAGTTGCTCTGTACCGGTTTCATCGCGGGTAAATGCAGTGTCAGGCCGTCTCGCGATGGCATATTTCATAACCTCGCTCCATATGGGGCCCACAATAAAGCCTGAGACGCGGTGTTCCATCGAAGAGTTGTCGTTGTTGCCCGCCCAAGCGCCCACTACTAGGTTTGGTGTGTAGCCAATGGTCCATGCGTCACGGTAATCGTTTGTGGTACCGGTTTTTAGGGCCACATCGCGTCCACTGAAGTTAAACAGCGCACTGCCACCGGTTAAGGGTTCACGCGCCGCAGTGTCAGAGAGAATGTCGTTAATTTTTTGTGCAGCGTCGCGCTGAAGTACCTGTGAACCCTGGTTGCGTTCATTGTCTTCAATCACGGTGCCATTTGCCTCCTCCACCCTCAGTACCGAGATCGGAGGTACGCGCATACCGTCGGTTGCAAAAACACCATAGGCACTCGTCATATCGAGCAGCGTTACCTCACCACCTCCGAGCACAAGCGTAAGGCCGTAACGTCCCGGGTCGCCAAGTGTAGAGATGCCCATTGCTTTAGCGAGACGTAGCGTGTCAGTCAGGCCAGCCAGATAGAGCGTTTTAACAGCAGGCACGTTGATAGATTGGGCAAGCGCATTACGGAGAGTCATAGGACCCCTAAAAAGACCATCATAGTTAACAGGGGAGTAACAGGGGTTTTCGTTGTTCATCTCCGTTGGTTGGCAGGCCGTAGAGAACTGTGTGCGTACATCGAAGACCACCGTCTCGGGCGTATAGCCTTTAATAAATGCCTCAGCGTACGCAAACGGCTTAAAGGCAGAACCCGGTTGGCGTCCGGGGAGGGAAGTGGTTACGTTGTAGGCGCCATCTATCTCAGTGTCGAAGTAGTTACGTGAACCAACCATGGAAAGTATCTGGCCGTTTTGCGGGTCTAGGGCAATAAGGGCGGCGTTTTCTGCATTAAAGTTTACTTCGTTCTCAAGCGCTTTGCGCTGCACCACCTCTTCCGCCTTGATCTGCAGGTCCGCATCGAGAGTGGTTATGATGCGCCAACCGCTTTCTTCAAGAGCGTCACTTCCATACTTATTTTCAAGATATTGCTGCACGTAAAAAACAAAGTGTGGGGCGGCAATACTACTTTCCCGAGGAGGTAGAAACGCCACCTCAGCCTTTTTTGCTTCTTCGTACTCGGCTTCGTTTAGGTAGCCGTGCTCAAGCATTTTCTCGAGTGTTAGATTTTTACGGGTCTCCAGACGCGTGTTTTTGCCGCTGTCATCAGTCCGGTAGGGCGAAAGGCGGGTGGGAGCGGGGAGTACACCTGCAATGTATGCTGCTTCGGGCACGGTTATATCTGAGGCATGCTTGCCAAAGAATGTTTGTGAGGCCTCCTCCACCCCATAGAGCTGTCCTCCAAACGGCGACTGGTTTAGGTACAGCTCAAGAATCTGATTCTTGGTAAGGACTTTTTCAAGCTTGAGTGCCAATACCCACTCCTTAAATTTTCGGGCGATGGTTTTGTCATTCACGAGCAGGGAACCTTTTACTACCTGCTGGGTGATAGTCGAACCCCCTTGGCCTCCGAGAGGGTTTGCTGCAAGAAGGTTGGTGATTATGGCGCGCAGTATGGAGGTGGGACGCAAGCCCTTGTGTTCATAAAAATGTGCATCTTCCACAGCTACAACGGCGTTTCGAAGTGCAGGAGAGATTTCCTCAAGGGGCACAATAGTGCGGCGCTCCTCTTTTTGTAGGTCGTAGAGCATTACCGTACCGGTACGGTCGAATATCTTTACCGACTGGCGTACCTGGCGCTCAGAGAGGGAGGCGAGGTCGGGGATCTGCAGCGTTGCTGCCCAAAGGACAAATGCTCCTGCAAGGAGAAAACCAGCGCCAATTCCCCAGACCATGATGGCCTTAAAGTGGCGGCGTATAAAACGCCCAGTTTTTTTGCTCATATGTTTTGCAAGGCGGAGTGCGTGGGGAGCGTAGTGATTGAACCAGGAGACCAGAAAACGCATAAAGATAATGGTATCAAAGTTATAGTGATAATGCACAGGGCACGGGCTGTGCTAAAGTAGTCTTCATATGGGGTGGTTTTCCTCTCGGCCTACAGTATCGACGGATGAAAAGGCAATTTCTGACGTACTTACAAGGGGAGTGTCAGAAGTTGTTGTTAAAGAGCAGCTCGAAAAGAAGCTGCGCTCGGGAGAGCGACTACGCATTAAGCTTGGTATAGATCCTACGAGCCCCGATCTTCATATTGGTCGGGCAGTGCCGCTTCTTAAGTTGCGAGATTTTCAGCAGCTCGGTCACCAGATTGTGCTAATTGTTGGAGATTTTACGGCTGTTATTGGCGACACATCTGACAAAGATGCGGAGCGCCCCATGCTCTCGCCTGAAGTAATTGAGAAAAATAAGAAATCTTACTTTGAGCAGGCGGGGAAGATACTCGATCTTTCACAAGTAGAAATGCGCTACAACAGTGAGTGGCTTAAAAAACTTACTTATCGTGAGATAGGTGAACATGCCGACCTATTTTCTGTTGCAGACTTTATTGCTCGCGACAATATTAAACGCCGTCTCGATGCTGGTAAGCGCGTGTCGTTGCGCGAACTTTTGTACCCGCTCATGCAGGGCTACGACAGTGTGGCAATACAAGCAGATGTAGAACTTGGCGGTACCGATCAAAAGTTTAATGTGCTTGCGGGCCGTCCTTTACAGGAACATTTTAGACAGCGCCCGCAAGATATTGTGCTGAACCCGCTTATCGACGGTCTTGATGGAACAAAGATGAGTTCAAGCAAGGGTAATGTTATTGCTCTTACGGCTTCGCCAAGCGATATGTACGGAAAAGTGATGAGTATGGGCGACGCACAGGTGCACACCTACTTTGAGCTCTGCACGCGTGTCCCTATGCATGAGGTAGAGGAAATACTGAAAGGCCACCCTAAAGAAGCAAAGCAGCGCCTTGCGAAAGAAATTGTTATGATCTACCACAGCAAAGACGCAGCAGAAAAAGCCGCCAAAGACTGGGTTAATACTTTTAGTGAAGGCGGAGTTCCGGAAGACATAAAGGAAACATTTGTAGGTTCAGGTGTTAAATATTCAGAAGCAATATCGGGTTCCTTTCAATTATCTAAAAGCGAAGTGCGCCGTCTTATAGAAGGCGGTGCTGTCAGCGAGGTGGGCGGAGAAGTTATTTCAAATGTAAACTCAGTGGTCACAAAAGATATAACTCTCAGAATAGGGAAACACCGTTTTCTAAAGATCACAGTCAAAAACTAAAACACCCGCCAATCAGGCGGGTGTTTTGTTATAACTCTTCTTCGTCTTCGCCCTCTACCTCGTCTTCATCAGAGTCTTTATCGTCGGTGTCTTCGGTGTCATCATCTACTCCGCCATCCAGCAAAAACTCATCAGGTGCAAACTCATCGTACATAGTCTTAAACTCGCTACCTAATAATGCCTGCAATTCCCAATGCCAAGAGTTGTACCAAACCTATAGTCCTTTGCAATACACTTTGGTGTGGTCCAGTGTGGATATCTGCATTTGGCCACACGTTAACGCACTGAGGCAAGGCAAGTAAGCCCTACCGCAATGGCATCAAGCTCATCATCAAGCCTTTTTTTAATAGGTAGCACCACGAGGCGGGGGACCATGGCGGCAATAGCCGATTTGTCACTCTTGCCATAACCAGTAATAGCCACCTTTACCTCACTTGGGGTGTATTGGTGGAGATCAAGCTTATTCTTAAGGGTAATGTAGGTAAGCATGCCACGGACCTCAGCTATTTTCATGGCCGTTTTTTCGTTTTTTGCGAAATACACATCCTCAAGTGCTATTGCGGTGGGGGCGTATTCTTGAATAAGTTTTTCCGCAGCGGCGCCAAGTATATTTAGACGCTCGGCAAAGAGAAGGGTTTTGGGTGTACGGACACACTCGGAGTGAACCAGTGTTTCTTTGCTTCCTATTTTCTCTAGCACAGCAACACCAAGGCGTTCAAAGCCTGGGTCAAATGCGAGTACGCGCTTATGCTGCGTTTGTATAGACTTCGTTGACGTCATCGTGTTCTTCAAGCGCTTCAACGAGTGCGGAGAGTTTGGTACCGTCTTCTTCTGACACCTCGACAGTAGTCTGAGGCTCTAGCTTTCCTTGCGTGCGGGTAAATGCCCAGCTCGCAGCCCCCTGGTTAGCGAGCTCAACGCCGTGGGTAGAGAGTAAGTGTTTTATTTCCTGTGCCGTACGGTTGCGACTGTCAGTATAGCCTTCAATGACGATCGCAATACCGCCGGGGCCATAGGCTTCATACACAACCGGCTCCAGTTCTCCTGAAGAAGAGGCCTTATCTATAGCGCGGTCAATATTTTCTGCCGGCATGTTTTCTGCCCGTGCCTTATCGATTGCGGCACGGAGTCCGGGTGAGGTGCGGTCACCTTTAGATTTTTTAGCCTCGACTGAAATAAAACGAACTAACTTAGAAAAGAGTTTACTCTTTTGCGCGTCGGTTTTTCCTTTAGTGTGTTTAAGTTTTGCCCACTTGCTGTGTCCTGCCATAGTAAATACTTTTTACCTTAAATAAGCCGCTGATTCAAATTGGCCGGAACCGGTTTGCCCAAGTGTTCGTAGGCAAGCGCCGTTGCAACGCGCCCGCGCGGTGTGCGCTCGATAAGTCCTAACTGTAGGAGAAACGGCTCGTGCACTTCAGAGAGGGTGTTGGGCTCTTCTGCAAGCGCTGCAGCCAGGGCACCCACGCCGGTAGGGCCGCCCTGAAAGCGGTCTATAAGTGTAGAGAGGAGTTTGCGGTCGAGTGGTGTGAGCCCAAGCTGATCTACTTCAAGCATGCCGAGCGCTTCCATAACAGCCTGTGCAGAGAGGGGAATGCGCTTAAGCTGAGCGTAGTCGCGCGCACGTTTAAGGAGGTAGTTTGCCGTGCGTGGCGTGGCGCGGCTTCTTTTTGCAATTTCGCGTACACCGCTGTCATCTATGGTTACATCCAATATTTTTGCTGAGCGACGCACGATAGCTGCGATATGATCTTCGCTATAAAACTCAAGACGGAATACACCGCCTGAAAATCGCGAGCGCAGCGGCGCAGAGAGATCCGCAACACGCGTAGTGGCTGCAATGAGGGTAAAGGGAGGGAGGGGGAGTTCTAGTGTGCGTGCCGAAGGGCCTTTGCCGATAATAATGTTGAGTACCCCGCTCTCCATTGCAGGGTAGAGGACTTCCTCGATACTTCGATTCAGGCGGTGAATCTCATCGATAAACAAAATATCACCGGCACCCAGGTTGGTAAGCAGTGCGGCAAGGTCTCCCACGCGTTCTATTGCGGGGCCTGAGGTTGAACGCATCACGCCACCAAGTTCGTGAGCGATAAGGTGGGAGAGGGTGGTCTTGCCGAGACCAGGTGGACCATAAAAGAGGATGTGTTCCGGGGGGTTGCCACGCTCGCGTGCAGCACTGATCAAAATATGGAGATTATTTTTTACACTATCCTGCCCAATGTACTCATCCCAGGAGGCTGGGCGCAGAGTTGTGTCTAGAAAGGCTTCGCTTGACATGTATTTGTTGGTATGCTAAGCTATTGTTAGTTGAACTTCCGTAACCGGGAGTTTTCTTTTTTGTAACGGGCTCGAGTGCATACATCTCTAAGCAATACGTTGAACCTCCGTAAGGACGTTTTGGCTACCCCGCTTCGGCGGGGCGTGCGGAAACTATCCTCAGCAGTGGTCCTGCTTTTCACTAGATTGAAATGGTTATTGCTTAGAGGTGCTTGTTCTCGAACACTCTCTAAACTCTACCTTGTTGTAGAGGCTCCGCAATGTTGACCGCGTAATAATTTCGTCTCGGGCCTGCTTTTAGGTGAGGTCTACCACCCGTCCGAGTTCCTCAAGCGAGGTTACTCCGCGCAATACTTTAAGAACCCCGTCTTGTTCCATGGTTGGGATGCCTTGCGCCGCCGCTGCTTGGGCAATTTCGCGTTCAGACGGCCTTTCTCGCAGGATAGTCTCAATAGTGTCGTCCATAAAAATGGCTTCAAATATGCCTATACGCCCTTTATAGCCTCTGCCGTGGCACTCCTGGCACTCAGCGGTGGAAGCTTCGTATACTTGTGAGGGGTCGGCGGGTATGAGCTCTTTTTTTACAACGCCACCAAGAATTCTGTCTATAATTTTCTTTTCATCTGGAGTGGCAGGACGCTGTTTCCTGCATGTTTTGCATAGTACCCGCACGAGGCGCTGTGCCATGGCGACGTTTATAGCAGAGGAAAGCACTTTTTCATCAACGCCAAGGTCAATAAGGCGAGGGAAGGAGCCTGCGGCATTGTTGGTGTGAAGGGTCGAAAACACCAAGTGGCCGGTAAGGGCAGCATTAATAGCGGTAGTGGCCACTTCGCTGTCACGGATTTCGCCGATCATTATGATGTCTGGGTCCTGACGGAGCGATGAGCGAAGGCCATTTGCAAAGGTGTAGGTCTTTTTATCTACCTGCGTTTGTACGACGCCCGGAAGATGGTATTCGATAGGGTCCTCAATAGTGATTATCTTGGTACCCGGGGAGTTTACCTTGCGTAAAAAGGCATAGAGGGTCGTGGTTTTACCGCTACCGGTCGGACCGGTATTAAGTATCATGCCGTTTGGTTTCTCTATTTCTTTTTCTATGCGCTTGCGCAAGTCTTCTTCAAGACCAAGCTCTTCGAGCTGTACGCCGATTGACGCAGGATTCAAAATACGAAGCACTAAGGTCTCGGCATAATTGCCCGGCAGTACGCTGGTGCGTAGCTCGATCTCGCTCCCTTTAATTTTTATAGAAAAGCGGCCGTCCTGTGCTTCGTCGACAATGTTGAGTTTGAGGCCGGAGAGCAGTTTGAGGCGTGAAAGGGTAAGCCGATAGGTCTCGTGGTCGAACGTCAGTACGTCTACCAAGACTCCGTCGAGGCGGTAGCGCAAACGCACATGCTCCTCCTCTGGTTCAAAGTGGACGTCAGAGGCGTGGGTGGCTAGGCCGCCTGCCAAAATAACCTCGAGGATGCGAGTAATTCTATAGGTGTGCTTCAGTGTTATAGCTTCCGTGATGAGTGCAGAGATGTCCTCGAGCTTCGTCACTTTGGTTAAGAGTTGCTCCAGCTCTTCATTGGAAAGCTCAAACACGCCGGCCTTTGTTTCAGTCGCATACGAAAGGTCGGCATAGCGTGCATAAGAGCGCTTAAGGCTTTCTTCGGATGTAATAAACATGGTTACCTCGTATCCGAGGCCTTCTAGTTTTTGTACCAAGCCTTTTACTTTGGGGTTTTCAGGGGAGCGCGCGGCAACGGTAATACGTTTGCCTACGCGGCCGAATACCGCTGCTTCTGCAGCCCTTGCTTCCTGTTCGGGTATAAGGCGCAGCGCGTCGGTATTAATCGCTATGAGGGAAAGGTCAACGTACTCGACGCCATATTTCTGCGACAAAAGCTGCGCGAGCTCTTCCGCCTCGCGTTTACGCAAAAACTCTATACGTTTCTGCTCCTCCTGGTCGTTAAAGACCACCATACTCATATATTGTACACTAGGCGCATGGCTGCCGTGGCACTCGAAAATCTTTCTGACATAGCAAAAGAGCTCGTGGGGCGTTTGCCGGTAGGAAAAAGCACTGCAGTAGTGGTCGCGCTCCAGGGGAACTTGGGCGCAGGTAAGACTACGTTTGTACAAGCGCTCGCAAAGGAGCTCGGCGTTACGGGTACCGTACAAAGCCCAACGTATGTTCTAATGAAATCCTATCCGATTACCCACGAGCACTTTACAACTCTTGTACACATAGACGCGTACCGGTTAGAAAAGCCAGAGGAATTTGCGGCATTGAAGCCAGAAATGTTTCTACAAGATAGTAAAAATGTGGTCTGCATTGAGTGGCCGGAAAAAGTAGTAGGTGTGCTCCCTGCGCCGGATGTTGTGCTGAAATTTTCATCGGAAGGGGTGGGACATCATGAGCGGCAGATCACCATAGTATGAGTAAAACCGATAAAAAAAGATTAGTACTGCTCGACACACATGCGATATTGCACCGTGCGTACCATGCGCTACCCGAATTCTCTTCAAGCAAGGGTGAGCCAACAGGCGCGCTCTACGGGCTTATCTCCATGCTCGTTAAGATAATTACGGATCTGGGTCCCGACTATATTGTGGCAGCGTACGATTTGCCGAGCGCTACGTTTCGTCATGATGCCTTTGATGGCTACAAGGCCAAGCGCACTAAAACAGAAGATGCGCTGGTGTCGCAGATAGACCGCGCCCGTGATGTATTAAGTGCGTTTGGTATTCCGTTGTATGAAAAGGCAGGCTTTGAAGCTGACGATGTTATTGGCACTATAGTGCAGAAGCTAAAAAACAAACATGATGTCGAGGTGGTAATCGCATCAGGCGACATGGACACGCTGCAGCTCGTTGATGGCGATAAGGTTCGAGTATATACGCTCAAAAAAGGTCTGACCGATACCGTTATTTATGACGAGGATATGGTAAAAGAGCGCTACGGCTTTGGACCGGAGCTACTGCCAGATTACAAAGGATTTCGCGGCGACCCGTCTGATAACATCCCAGGCATTCCGGGTATTGGAGATAAAACCGCCACGGTACTTATTTCGCAGTTTGGTGGAGTAGAAGATATTTATAAAGCGCTCGACAAGCATCCAGAGTGGTTTGAAAAGGCAGGGATTAAGGGGAAGACACTAGAAAAAATTAAAGAGGGAAGGGAGGCGGCGGAGTTTAGTAAGATGCTTGGCACCATACATCGCGATGCGCCGATAGATTTTGTGCTCCCAGAAAAAACGTGGAAGGAGGGCGCGGAACCTGAGAAAACGTTTGATATGCTCGCCGAGTTTGAATTTCGTTCTCTTATGCCGCGCGTTAAGCAGGTATTGGGAGGCTCCAACATTGCTGCCTCAGAAAAATCCCTAGGGTCTATCGACCCTGGCCAGCCAGACTTTTTCTCCGGCAATGAGACTTATGCTGAGAACATTCCGGAAGATGAGCTACAGAAGATCCTTCTTGCGGTGTCTGTGCTCGACTCAAACATTGCTAAGCCCGACATAGAAGATGTATATCGCCTTGGGAAAACCAGAGCGTTTGCAGAGGCGTCAAAAAATATTCTTGCAGAGATAAAAGAAAAAGAGCTTGAGTATGTATACGAAGAGATCGAGCTGCCCCTCATGCCGGTACTACGCGCAATGGAGAAGAGGGGAGTAAAAATAGATCGCGACTTTTTGAAGAAGCTGTCTAAAGACTACACAAAAGAACTTGAAATCTTGGCGGCACGTATTTACGAACACGCAGGAGGCCCGTTTAACGTAAACTCGCCGAAGCAGTTGGGCGAGGTGCTGTTCGACAAGCTCGGCATAAAACCCGAACGACAAAAAAAGACTCCTACCGGTGCGCGCTCAACCCGCGAAGCAGAACTTATTAAGATGAAGAGCCTGCATCCGATTATTGAGGACATCCTCTCGTATCGCGAATTGCAAAAACTTCTCTCGACGTATATCGACAATCTACCCACGCTGGTTGATAGTGAAGATCGCGTGCACACTACGTTTATACAAATGGGCGCTGCAACCGGGCGCTTGGCCACACAAAATCCAGGCCTTCAAAATATCCCGATTAAGACAGAGCTTGGACGTGTCATACGCAATGCCTTTGTTGCAGAAAAAGGCTCTATGTTGGTTGCCTTTGACTATAGTCAGATAGAGCTCCGTATTGCCGCGTGGCTTTCTGGAGACCCGGGTCTGATGGAAATATTTAAGCTGGGGAGGGATGCGCACTCCGAGGTTGCTTCGAGAGTGTTCCATGTGCAGCCAGACCAGGTCACGTACGATCAGCGCCGTGTCGCTAAAGTAATTAACTTCGGCATTCTGTATGGCATGGGAGTGAACGCACTTCGAGAAAGTCTTGGCACCAGCCGCGCAGAGGCACAGGAGTTCTACAACCAGTACTTTGAGGCCTTCCCGCGACTCGCTGCATATATAGACGAGGTTAAGGGTCAGGCAGGAGTACAGGGCTACACAACGACCTACTTTGGCCGCCGCAGGTACTTTGATGGTATCCACTCACCAATACCGTTTGTGCGCGCGTCAGCGGAGCGCATGGCCATTAATGCACCGATGCAGGGAACGCAGGCCGATATTGTGAAGCTCGCCATGGTGCAGATAGACACCATGCTTAAAAAAGAGGGTCTTGAAAATAGTGCCCATCTGCTTTTGCAAGTGCACGACGAATTGGTATTTGAAATTGAAGATACAAAGGTAGAAGAGTTGGCGCCAAAGATAAAAGAAATTATGGAAAATATTGTGCCTGCAAAGGATCGTCGCGATATCCCGATCCTTGCTGAAGGCAAGGTGGGGAGGAACTGGGGCGAGATGGAAAAACTAAAGATATGATGCACGTTGTTGTCGGTAACGTCTCGGCAAATACTACAGAAATATCTGTAGAAGAGTTGCTGGCACAAGCGACCACTCCAGCGCTCTTTGGTGTGCAGACATTTATGTATGCCGGCATATTAACGGGCGACAGTGGGGAAGAGGTGCTCGAAGAAGCAAAAGCATTTAAAGACTCTCCGCATACGTTTGTGTTTGAGGAAGACAAGCTTCTTAAAAAGCATACCGACGCGCTTACCGCAGCAGGAATAAAGATAAAAGAAGTTAAGGTAAAGAAAGAAGAATGGAAGTTTGATCAGTTTGGACTGACATTTGCGCTTGCCGCGCACGACAAGAAGCGTCTGTGGCTCGGGCTTATGCAGGCATTTCGTGCTGGGGAAAAAGCCGAAGCCGTTGCAGGCTTGCTTGCATGGAAGGCGCGCGCATTAAAAGACATAAAGCTTAGTCGCGAGCTTACGTTTATGTATCACGACTCCCATCGCGGCGCGGGGGACCTAGAATTACTTCTTGAGCGGTTCGCACTAAAACTCTAGCGGAATAAGGGGTTTTATTGTATTTTAAGCACACATCCGCCCATATCCTCGCTTCGCTTGATATGGGCGGTTCGTTCGGCGCTAAAGCAAAAACAAGTTTTCGCTTTGGCCTCATTCTCCGCCCATAGCTCAGTCGGTAGAGCGGCTCCCTTTTAAGGAGAAGGTCCTTGGTTCGAATCCAAGTGGGCGGACTTATAAGTGACAAAACCTCCCACATGGGAGGTTTTGTTTACAATGATGTAGGCGGGGATTATAGGCTGCGGAGGTAGGCGAACATCTCTGGGGTCACATCTGCGCCTGTTTCATCAGAGCAGCGCTGGAAGTTACCTGGAGGGGTAGTGTCTTCGTTTTTATGCAACTGGCCATCCTCTTTAATTTCGTAGGCCTTAATCATGAAGTCAAGAATAGACTTATTGTTTAGGTCTTTACGCTCGTCGGTGAAGCCTTTAATATTTATTTTTCCGCTCATCTCCTGGAAGATCGTAGCCAAGAGACTGATATTGCGTCTATGGTATCCGCAATTCTTTTCAATAGTTGTCTTCAGATAATATCCTTTAAAGCCGTCTTTCTCTTTCTTGTTTATACCAAGACCGTAGTACATCCAGCTGTCCTGAATAACTTTGCCTTTCTTGTCGCGCGGCACGAAGTCAAAGAGGGTAGGAGTTTTTGCCTTCTTCATGCCCTTGCCGTATACCATCTGATTTACTCCTTCTACCGCATAGTCTTCAAACTTTCCTGCACGAGCCACAAGGTCCGTAGATTGAGTTAAACGGAGGTCTCGGCCATAGCGCCACAAGTCACGAACAACGCTCAACGTCTTGTTAATAGTAAGACCGTCCTCAGGGTCTTTATCATCGCTGGTCTTTGAATGGAACCATGAGCACTTTGCCTCCTTGCCATTGATTTTATCTCCGCAGGTCGCTGTGTTGCGCAAACCGCCCTTGTCTGTTGACGTAATAATTGTCTCCATCGTGGCGAGAGAAACTGAGATGTATGAAGCAGACTGTTCCTGGCTTGCCGTGTCGAGGGTCTGACCAGTCTTTGCTAACTCCTTAGACTTGGCTAAGTAGACGCGATGCATATCAAGTGTCCAATTGCCAAAGTCTGCTGAACCCATGCCGTCATACGCCTGGCCTTTTTCCCCAGTATAGGTAAGTCGGTCAAACTTAGTTAGGTCGAGCTTATCTTCTTTGCTTACAATCTTCTTAAGAGATGCGCCTTTCTTGCTTGAGCCTTTGTAGAACTCTACTTCAGGCTGAGAAAGCACGTAGAGGGTCTGGTAGTACACGAAGTCGTACAGTGGGTCAGTCGAGGCACGCTTAGAAGCCTCGCCTCTGAGGAACTTGAGACATGGGTTGATCTGATGCCATACGTCGTTGAGTTTGTAGACGCGATGTTCAGGGGCACCATTTGTAGCGTTAAACCCAACGGTGTCGAACTCGATACACGCGTTTCCCTCCGTGGGCAAGTTGTAGGTATCTTCAATAAACCCAGCTGCCTTTACGGTGGTAGGAAGAGCATTTGCTACAACAAAAGTAGCAAGCGCAAGCACAAAAAGAGCACCTATCTTCATAGATAGGGAACCAATTACTAAGACCTGACGTGCGTATGCATTCTGCATGATAATTGCGAGAAACTAGTAAATTAAAAACACCCTAAAGTGGGTGTTTTAATATACTAACATACAATCAAGTATTTGGCAAGTACTTTACAGCAATATCAAAAAGTGTCCTTATTTATAGCCCTATTTGGGGAGACTTAGATACTGCGCAAATAGGTGAGATCGTCTACGGTAATTGCTGCCCCTATGTCGTCCGAACACTTGCCAAAGTTGCCTCCAGTAGAGCTGGTAGAGTTCGTGTTAAGGCCTTCTTCTGTCTTTATCTCGTATGCGCGCACCAGATATTCGAGTACTGACTTAGTACCTAGGCTATTGTCTGCGGGTGGGGTATTGAAACCCGCTTTGTCTATTAAGCCTCCGAAGCGCCTAAAGATATCTACCATGAGGCTAATATTGCGTCGGTGGTAGCCGCAGTTTTTCTCCGGCACTTGTTCAAGGAAGTACCCTTTCCCAGTGGGGGTAAAGCCATATATGAACCAGCTACGTTGAATTTGCTCTCCGCTTGGCTTGCGTGCCACAAAGTCGAATAGGTTCGGTGCAACATTGCCTACCTTTATGCTTGGGCCGTAGGCAAGCTGGTTGGCTCCTTCTACTGCCGCAGCGGTGTATTTGTCTGCGAAGGGAGTTAAGTCAGCCGAACCGATGGCACGTAGGACTTTCTGAAAGTCCCAGAGGTCTCGTACGATCTGTAGGTGTTTGTTAAGGGTGCGGCCCTCTACAGCGCTGCCCTCGTCGTTTGTTCTTGAGTGGAACCATGAGCACTTTGCGCCCGCCTTAGTTGCGCAGTTGCGCTGTGAACGCAAACCCTTGTTGTTAGTAAGTGCCGTAATGGTTTCCATTGAAGCGAGACCTACTGCTTTATATGCAGCAGTGTAATCAGGGTTGGCGCCAGTTTTGCTCAGCATGGCGCGATAGGTATCAATTGCCCAGACTGCCATGTCAGACTGACCCATGCCGTCGTAGGGTTCGCCCTCAGCGCTGGTATAAATGAGTCGCTTGAGTTTGGCGAGATCTAGCTTTTCCTGAACGGTTATGAGATTTTTTATCGTCCAATCTTTTGTAGCCCCCGCGTCAGAAAATTGAACCGGCTGTCTTGAAAGGAGGTAGAGCAGCTGGTAGTACACAAAGTTGTGGATGAGTGCAGTTGCAGGCTGCTTACGCAGAGCCTCGGTCAGATCTTCAAGACACGGATTAGCTTTGTGCCACACGTCGTTGAGTTTAAACACGGTATGCTGTGGTGCGCCGTCAATAACTCTAAAGGTTGCAGTTTCTGTACCGCACGCGTTATCCGCAGCAAGTCCGAGATCAGTTGCAAGTGGGGCAGCAGATGCGGTGCCTGTTGCAAGAGTGGTAAAAAGGGCGCCGCCTACTACAACTGAAACAATTGCCGTTAAGCTAGAAAGCGAGCCTAGTTTCCAATGCGAGTGAGAGAGAGCGTGCTTGCGGCGAGCTGAGCGTTTTTGACCCATATATAGTTTAATTAAATGTAAGTAATAGATTAAAGACTACGGAGATATTTTATGTCGTCCTTGGTGATATTATCGTCCAGACATTCAGTAAAATTACCCCCATCTTCCGTTTTGGTGTTCTTGTAGAGGCCGTCTTCCTTTTTGATCTCATACGAGCGTACTAAGTACTCAAGAATAGACTTATTGCCCAAGTTGCTGCGCTTCTCCGTAAAGCCTTCCATCTTTACCTCATTGCCCATAGCCTTGAAGTTCCTTACGAGGAGACTTACGACAAGTTGGTGGTAATTGCAGTTTTTACCCTTGGCATCAAGGTAATAACCATTACGAGTATCGGTGTCTATGCTGTAGTAAATCCAGCTATTCTGTATAGCCTTGCCGTTGTTCCGAGGTACGTAGTCAAAAAGAGTAGGTGTCTTGCCGGTCTTGATACTCTCGCCGTACACAAGTTGGTGCATGCCTTCAACCGCAGCCTTTTTGTATTTGTCCGCTTTGGACTTAAGAGTAGACTCACCCGAGTTTTCAAGATCTTTTCCAAACACCCAGAGGTTGTTGGCCGCATACATGTGCTTGTTCATAGTCCACGCCTTGCTGGGTTCTACATTTTCGTTGGTCTTTGAGTGGAAGAATGAGCACTTCTCACTTTTCTTTTCCTTACAGTCGTTACGAGAGAGTAGCCCTCCGTCGCTTACGGGGGTAAGTATCGTATCCATTGCGCCAAATGCGACAGTTTTGTATCCTTCTACCTGCTTTTTGTTCGCATCTTTTTTTGAAGTCAGTCTGTACATGTTTATTGCCCATCCGCCAAGATCGGACTGCCCCATGGCGTCATATGGTTCTCCTTTTGCCCCGACCCACGTAACACGCTTTATTTTGTCGTGCCTAAGTTCGTCGTTGGAGTCTAGTACGTTATTTAATTTTGTATCTCCACCCTCAAAACGTACCTCGGGTAGTGATAGTAGATAGAGCATCTGATAATAGGCAAAATCGTAGATAGCTTTATCCGCCTTTTGCCCCTCAGCTGCGCTAAGGATATCAAGCAGGCATCCATTGCTGTCGTGCCACGGGCCATCGAGCCTATAGACTTCCTTAGTCGTGCCGCTCCCAGGAGATTTAAATTTGACGAGCTTTCTCTCGTCGCAGTTATTGTCTTTCTCCAGACCAAGTTCAGTGGCTAGGGCAACAGCGGCAGCGTTAGATGTGCCCGAAATTATTCCACTAGAAGCCAGTACTCCGCCTGTGGTAAAAGATGCAAAACCTGTCAGCACCGAGAGAGTGATAATTTTCCACTGAGGATGAGAGGAAGAGAGAGTGCGTACGCGGCGCTTTCGTTGCATGGGGAGTTGTTAAATAATAAAAGTCCCGATGCGTCAATAATGCAGGCGCCCTCTCTTTAAGACAAGAAGTATTGTCCCCACTAAGACTTGCTGTTGAGGAGTGTAAACATGGCGACTCCTGCGGCTACTGAGACATTGAGCGACTCCTTGGTGCCTTGCATTGGTATTTCCAAAACAACATCACAGGCTTTGAGGGTAGCGGAGGAGACTCCGTCGACTTCGTTACCTACCACGAGGGCAAATTTCTTAGGCGGAGTGTAGGAGAAAAGATCTGTTGAGTCTTTATACTGCTCTAGTGCCCCCACAACGTATCCCTGTTCACGGGCGGCAGTAGTGGCGGCTTCAATAGATTCAAACTGCTCCCATGGTACAGAGTGTTCTGCGCCGAGTGACACTTTGGCAAAGTCTTTGCGTGGGGTACCAAAACGGTCGAGTGGGGTAGGGGTATAGCCCACAAGATATATCGTTTCTATACCCGCGGCATCTGCTGTGCGGAATATGCTCCCCACATTATGCACGCTCCGTATGTTGTCGAGTATAAGTATCACTCCGTGAGTGAACTATAGAGGCAGATCAAATGCAAACGCCCCTGCTCCGGAAACGAGGAGTGAAAGAAAAATTGCAAAGAGAAGGAGGGATGTAGCCCACGGAAGAGGGTCAACGTTAAGTAGCTTCTTAGGGAGTACGTAACACGCGACAATACCCACTATGCCAATCAATGCGGCGTACTGGGTGTACCAGCCAAAAAAGAGCATGCCACCTAGGAGCGCGTGTGCGGCGGCAAGCGCAGTTGAGTTAGACCCCTTTGATGTATAGTGCGCGTAGGCGCCAATCAGTAATACGGCTGCAGCGGCGAGGCGCAGCACCGTCGGGGCAAAAAAACCAAGCCACAAAAGATCTGGAAATGGATTAAGCATAAATATTATTCCTCCTGGTTATTAATAGCTGGATTAGGTTGACCAAACTCAGGACCATACGATTCTCCCGTGCCACCGGCTTCGGGGGGCGGAGATAGGAAAAGTCCTCGTAAATCTGCACGCTCCGGACCGCCCGTAAACCACCAAAGCGTAATCAACACTGCAAGGCCCCCGAGTACAAACCACAATATTTCGTAACCGCTTTCATCGGGCTTTTTTTCCTCCGCCATACAGGCTGTTAATGATACCCCATTTTTGAAAGCTCTTCTTCTACCACTTTTTTATCACTCCACTCCTGTTTGGTGCCGTTTGCGCCCATAATGTACGGGTCAGTGCCTTTGCCGGTTATAAGCACGGCGTCGCCAGGTTTTGCCTCCCGCAGAGCTTCACGTATGGCTGCGCGGCGGTCGAGAATAGTAAAAGGTTTTCTTTTGGTAAATCCTTTTGCGATTTCATTTACGATAGTCTGCGGGTTTTCATCGTACGGATCTTCGTTCGCTAAAAATACTGCATCGGCGTACTGCTCCGCAATACTGCCCATGAGAGGACGTTTCCATTTGTCGCGCCCGCCACCTGTTGAGCCTAGGAGTGCAATGATGCGACTATTCTTAAATGTTTCGTACAAGGCTTTCAGTGAGTCGGGAGTGTGCGCGTAGTCGACAATCACTGTAAAGTTTTGACCTTTCTGTACGCGCTCCGCGCGGCCTGCGATGGGTTCAATACGCTCAAGGGCGCGCTTTGACGCCTCAAGAGGTACGCCCATCGCGTCTGCAAGTGAGAGTGCGGCTAATATATTTTGCAGATTAAAGAGGCCGGGGAGGGGAACAGTAATTAGTTCTCTGTTCCATACAAAGCGGACACTTTTATCGTCGGTGTTATATGGCTCGGCATTCTTTAACGAAAACGGAACAGAGCGCTCAACCGTTGCAGCTAAAAACCTAGCGCCATATTTGTCATCAGCATTTGCCACAATGTAGCGCGGACGCTTCGATGATTCCTCAAGTTGTTTTGCTAGCAGGAGTTTTGCTGCGGCGTACTGTTCCATGCCCCCGTGGCTTTCTAAGTGTTCCGGCTGGAGGTTTAAAAAGACGAGTGCGTCGAGAGAGATGCCTTTGTGGCGAAATTGTTTTGCGCCCTCTGAAGTCATTTCAACGACGACGTGGGTGCAGCCTGCATCAACCGCTCTGCGTAAAAAGCTCTGAAGAAACATTCTTCCTGGCATGGTCATCTTAAAAAGATTGCGCTCACTTGTTTCCGCAACGGTAAATCGTATGGTGCTTGCAGACGCAGTTTTGTATCCGGCTTCTTTTAGGATTGCCTGCAGTAGTTCTACTGTCGTCGACTTGCCTTTGGTGCCGGTAACAGCAATGACAAATAGTTTGTTTGATGGAAAGCGATAGAGAAGTGCTCCAAAGTACGCCCACATAAGGTAGTAGAGCGTAAAGAGGGAGTCGGGGGCGAATTTTTTGATGAGTGCTTTCATTGCTTATCCGGAACGTGAACCAAGATATTTAAGCGCGGCCGCAATGCGCTCGGTGACACTCGCGCCATCTTTTGCAAGCATGTCTTTAAGTGTTTTGCGCACTTCGTCGGCGCGGTATCCAAGCGCCATAAGAGCATCTACCACTTCAGCATCGCCAGAACTTTCTCCGCCGGTACCGGCCTCTTTGGCGAGCTTGTCGCGAAGTTCAACCACTATACGCTCTGCGCTCTTCTTGCCAATGCCGTATACGCGCGTTAGTGCCGAGGTATCCCCCTGGGCTATAGAGCGGCGCAGCGAGGTCGCGTCGGCAACATTCATGACACCGAGTGCGCTTTTGGGGCCAATACCTGAAACACCGAGGAGTTGTTTAAAGAATACAAGCTCTTCTTCGGTGACAAATCCGTATAAGTCGAGTGCGTCTTCGCGTACCGAAGTGTGTATAAGTAGGGAGGCGTCTTTTTGGGCCCGTTGGAGCTCGCCCACAGTACTGGCCGAGACGTGCACAGCATAGCCAACGCCGCCCACCTCTATAAGTGCAGCTCCATCTGGTGTCAGGCCTATGAATTCCCCCCGGAGCTTGCCGATCATACTGTTATAGAGTACTATCCCCGCATGGCAATTACCAAATCAGCCAAGAAGGCGCACCGTCAGAGCAAGCGCCGGAAAGTAGGAAACGACACCCGTCGCGACGCACTCCGCGCGGCTTTTAAAGGTGTTCGTGAAGCTTCTAAGGGGGATGTTAAGGCCCTCGCAGCTGCCTACCAGGCTATCGACAAAGCAATGAAGCGCGGTCTCATCACTAAGAACACCGCCGCTCGCCGTAAGGCAAAAGTTGCTAAAGCTCTCAAGGCGTAATAGGTTCACCGTCTCGCTTTTAAAAAAGCTCCCGGTACACACTAAAAATATAGTCGCCGAGCCTTCTTATTTTTAGGTGCTTCTGGCAGGAATCGAACCTGCATCACCTCCTTCGGAGGGAGATATTCTATCCATTGAACTACAGAAGCGTGTTTATCAGCACTCCGCACATTTTGTGCCCTCGGTAGGAATCGAACCTACATCACCAGCTCCGCAAGCTAGCGTCCTATCCATTGAACGACGAGGGCATCTTTCTATAACCTTACGGCCAAGCCTATGTCCGTACCATATCAGAGACCGAAGATTTCCGCGAGGCGGTCTCCAACACGTGGCCCCTGTTCCTCCTCAGCGACAAAACGCTTGAGCGTTTCCCGCACTTGTTCGCCTTGCGCGCTGTCAATGAGAGGAAAAGAGTAGTGGGGCGCTATGATGCCGTGCATCGAAAGAAAAAGGTGTGGCGGATTTGCTTCGCGCTCAACCCAAAACGAATACACAGAGTCGTAAGGGTAGCGGGTACCGTCTATTGAAATACCGCGCGGGCCAACCGACACGGTGTGTCCGCGCGGTCCGCGTACTGCTAAAAATCCGGCGCAAACTGCACCGATCACAATAATGATTGCGAACAAAAAGTTACCAAAAAATAGCGAGGCGCCAGCACCCGCAAAGGCAAGAACGCCGAGCCCCCAATACCAGTCAATGCTTCTTGGTCGGGGTTCCTCGCCTCCAACAGTCCACGAAATTGCCTGAACTTCGTCCATTTGCCTATAAGTATACCACTGCACGAAGATAGGTTTTGTTATACTCACCGTATGAAATCAAAAACATTAAACAGCGACGCGGCCATTCCCGTGTTGGGACTCGGCACCTGGCAGTTAACCGGGAATGCTTGTGCTGACGCGGTGGCGTACGCGCTCCAAAACGGCTACACGCACATCGATACCGCAGATGGCTACGGCAACCATACAGAGGTTCGGGCGGGGATTGAGAAATCCGGCGTGGCGCGTGAGAAGTTTTTTATCACCACAAAGCTCGTATACCCAAGTGGCTACACCAAAGCGGCAGTGCGCGCGGATGGCGAGAGATTTTTGCAGGAACTTGGTACTACCTATATCGATCTCCTGCTAATTCATTGGCCAAATAGGGAAGTGCCGTTTGCAGAAACGCTCTTAGAAATGAATGAGCTTAAAAAAGAAGGCAAAATAAAAGCTATCGGTGTCTCTAACTTTACGCCACACCACCTCGACGATGCACTTAAAGCGGGGGTAGAGATTACAAACAATCAGATAGAAGTGCGCCCGAGCTTTAATCAGAAAGTGTTGCGCGACTACTGCGCCGCTAAAAATATTTCTATTACTGCGTACTCAAGTCTTAAGGGGGGCGAAACAGAATTGCCGCTCATTACAGAGCTCGCACAAAAATACGGTAAAACGCCCGCACAGATCGTGCTCAGCTGGGTTATTGGACGCGGCATGGTCACCATTCCTAAAAGTTCTCACCCGGAACGCATCAAAGAAAACCTTGAGTCGGCAGACTTTGAGATGGAAGAGGTAGATTTGGCACAGATTGATGCATTGCCGCAGACCGGGCGCGTCAACAACCCTTCCTTTAGCGACTTCGACTATTAAGAAGAAAAAGTGTATTCTGTCGTGCATTGGAGGAGTGGCAGAGTGGTCTATCGCACCTGTCTTGAAAACAGGAGTCTCGCAAGGGACCGTGAGTTCGAATCTCACCTCCTCCGCACATGAAGTATTTAGGCATTGATTACGGAACCAAGAGAATAGGGGTAGCGCAGTCCGACGAGGGCGGCATGATTGCGTTCCCTTTGGCTACCGTAACCGCTGGAACGCAGGCGGTGCAGGAAGTGGCTCAGTTGGCGCTCGATAACCGGATCGAAAAGATCGTTATCGGCGAATCGAAGAACTTTGCTGGTGAGGCAAATGCGGTTATGAAGGACATAGAGCAGTTTAAGGCTGCGCTTGCTGAGGCGACCAAACTCCCAGTAGAGTACGAGCCCGAATTTATGACCTCCGCTCAAGCCGCTCGCCAAGGTTTGGACAAGCGTGGCGAGGGGAACAAGAAAGAAGATATAGACGCATCTGCGGCGGCACTTATTTTACAAGCGTTTCTAGACAGAAAGTAATATGGAACCTCTAAGTATTGATGATTTTAAGAAAGTAGAAATTAAAATCGGCGAAATTAAAAGTGCAGAAAAAATTGAGGGAAGCGAGAAGCTTTTAAAACTTTTAGTGAACTTTGGCAGCGAAGACCGTCAGGTACTTTCGGGTATCGCTGCACATTTTCCTAACCCACAAGATTTAGTAGGGAAGAAGTGCCCGTTTGTAACAAACCTAGCACCCAGAATGATGATGGGGCTCGAAAGCCAGGCAATGATTTTGGCTACGGGCGGAGACGGCGAAACTCCATTCGCACTTTTTGAAACTACGGGCACTCCAGGAGCCCGCGTGCGCTAGTCTTTGTGTTTGCGTGCTTTGAGCCACTCGCGCACTATAGGTATAAGAGAAATTAAAATAATACCAACCACTATGGGCAGCAAGTATTCTTCTGCGTGCGGGAATACTTGTCCCAAAAAGTAGCCGAGCAGAGTGACACCTACTCCCCACAGGAGTGCACCAATAATGTTGTAAGTAACAAACGTGCGGTAGTTCATCCGCCCAACGCCCGCCAATATGGGGATAAAGGTGCGGACAATGGGGACAAAGCGGGCAAGTACGATGGCCTTAGGGCCATACTTCTGGTAAAAGTTTTCTGCCCGTGCGATGTGTGCCTTGCTAAAAAAGAAGGAATCTTCTTTTCTAAAAACCCTCGGGCCAATCCACGACCCGAACCAGTAGCCTACTTGGTCGCCCAACATAGCGGCGATAGGTATCACTATAAGGAGTGTCCATATATTGAGGATGTCGGCCGATGCCAAAAGGCCTGCGGTAAAGAGGAGTGAGTCGCCTGGCAAGAAGAATCCGAAGAAGAGTCCCGACTCGGCGAATACAATCGCAAACAGGCCTACATACCCAAGACCTTCAATGAGGGCGGAGGGGTCTAGGGCGGGGAGAGACATGAGGCTTACTATACCGCTGTATTATGGTATTGTGCACGTGCTATAGTATTGCCCTTGTAGTTCAACGGATAGAACACCGGACTTCTAAGCCGGTTATCGAGGTTCGATTCCTCGCGAGGGCACAAGTTGTGAGGGGCACGACTTGTGAGCCGGAGGCGCAAAGGCGTCGAGGCGGGGTCGCAGAGATGTTCAGTGGAAAATTATCTGTGACCAAGGTATATAGTTAATGTGCGGGCGATTAGCTCAGTTGGTAGAGCAACTCTTTTACACAGAGAAGGTCACAGGTTCGAGTCCTGTATCGCCCACAAATGGAGCCGGATATTCTTTACGAAGACGACGCACTGGTAGTTATCAACAAGCCTGCCGGGATTATTGTGCACCCGGACGGTAAGCACGACTACCCAGCGCTCACGAGCTGGCTCGAGAAAAGATACAAGGAGTTTTATTTGGTGCACCGTATCGATCGCGAGACGTCGGGGGTGCTTATGGTTGCCAAAACAGCAGAAGCATTTGAGTTCTTAAAGTCACAGTTTAAGAATCGCGAGATTAAAAAAACCTACCGCGCATTCGTATATGGCCCTCTCAAAGAAGCACGGGGGGTGATAGACAAGCCGATTGGCTCTGGGCGCGGTGGGGTAGGGCCGCGTTCCGCTAGCTTGCCGCATGGCACTACGCGCGATGCGCTTACTACCTATAGAGTGATCGCCAATGGAACAGAGTGTGCCTATGTAGAAGTGTTTCCTAAAACCGGTCGTACTCATCAGATCCGCGTGCATTTTTCATCAGTGCAACATCCTATTGTCTGCGACTCGCTCTATGCGCCCAGCCGCCCAGCCCTCCTAGGCTTTAATCGTCTGGCCCTTCACGCGCTGTCACTTTCTTTTACTCATCCAAGTGGAAAAGAGATGAGTTTTGAGGCGCCGCTGCCGCCCGATTTTGTGGCCGCAGAGAGCCATTTGCGAGCCGTATAAAGGCGTGTTAGAGTACTCGAGCAATGCAATCAGCAGTCAAAATTTCTCCAGTAAACATGAAAGCGCGTGCCGAGCTTAATCTCCGCGCAGGCGACGTTGTTCGTGTATGGCAAAACATCGTTGAACTTAAAAAGGGCAAGGCTGCCAACAAGAAAGAGGTGGTTACTAAGAACGCCCGCCGTCAGGCTTTTGAGGGTACGGTGCTTGCGGTTAAGCATGGTACCGAGGCTGGTGCTACGTTTACCGTGCGCCGTATCGCATCGGGAGTGGGGGTGGAGAAAATCTTCCCTCTGTACTCACCAGTTATTGATTCTGTAGAAGTATTGCGCCGCACGCGCACTCGTCGTGCCAAGCTTTACTTTATTCGTCGCAAGGCTGCTCGCGACGTTAAGCGCGCTATGCGCAAGCAGATGCAGGTTGTTGCTCCAGTAGTGGAGAGCGAAGCAGTTGCTCCTGAAGCAGCTCCTGCAGAAGTGCAAAGTGCAGTAGAATAGTTACATGCCCAGGTGGCGGAATTGGTATACGCGTATGCTTGAGGTGCATATGCCGCAAGGCTTGGAGGTTCGAGTCCTCTCCTGGGCACCCGTGTTTGTTTCTGTTGGCGCACCGTCTGTAACATACTAAGTACATGCTTTGGATTATATTTTCTGCAGTTGTTATTGTTGCGCTCCTGGTCGACTTTTTTGCGATGAGCAAGCAGGGGGCTCACCGCGTTTCGCTTAAGGAGGCGGGCATCTGGTCTGCTATCTGGGTCGCACTCTCTTTTTTATTTGTAGGGTGGCTGTGGTGGTACCTAGGCGGTACGGGCACCGATCTGGTGGCGCGGGAGATCGCCAACACCAAGGCGCTTGAGTTTATCACCGGCTATTTCATTGAAAAAGCGCTCGCGGTAGATAACATTTTTGTCTTCCTGCTTGTATTTACCTACTTCGCGGTGCCGCGAGAGTATCAGAAGCGGCTCTTGATGTTCGGCATACTGTTTGCGCTGGTGCTGCGCGCGGCAATGATCTTTGTGGGCGCATGGCTCATTAGCGAATTCCATTGGGTGCTGTACCTATTCGGGCTCTTTCTTATGTATACCGGCATTAAGATGTGGCGGTCTATCGGCAAAGAGCCTGACTTTGAGAACAGCACAGCGCTCAAGTGGCTCAATAAAAGTCTAAAGATTTCTCCGCACATGGAGGGAGAAAAACTTTTTACTCGGCATCAGGGAGTTAAAACGGCCACGCCGCTTTTTGCTGCGGTGGTGGTTATTGGTGTAGTTGACCTCCTATTCGCGGTTGACTCAATACCTGCTATCTTTGCCGTTACGACCGACTCGTTTATTGTCCTTACATCCAACGTATTCGCTATCTTGGGTCTTCGAGCAATGTACTTCTTGCTCGCGGGACTCCACGAGCGTTTCCACCTTCTCTCCTATGGCCTCGCTATCATTCTTCTCGTGATCGGCGCAAAGATGCTCCTCATGGATATCTTCCATATTTCGGTTGTGTGGTCGTTGGTTGTAACTATGAGCATACTGCTGGGCTCGATTCTGCTCAGCCTCGTTATCAAACCTTCTGGCGTTACCGGTAGCGCCTATCCGTTTAAACCAAAGGAAGAGCCGGAACAGCCTCGCGCAGATTCTTAAAAAAGGGTATTCTCTAGCGCATGGTGCCTATGGTGTAACGGTTAACACTCGAGTTTGTGGAACTCGCAATCTGGGTTCGATTCCCAGTAGGCACCCTAAAATAAGGAGCGAAGCGACTATATTTTAGGGAAGTCCAGTGCAGCTCCGTTGAGGAGCAAACAGGACACCCTAAAATAAGGAAGCTTGGCAGTTATTGGAAATTTGTAGGGTACACTAATCTCGTATGGATCCGCGTAAAAAAATTGAAGGAGTGTCGCTTGGTGTAACGAAATGGATTGGTTCGGTGCCTTCGATCATACTCCACACTATTTTTTTCGCAGGCTCGTTCCTTGCGGTTTTTCTAGACCTCTTAACGTTTGACCGGATGCTCTTGGTGCTCACAACCATCGTGTCTCTTGAGGCGATTTATCTCGCTATCTTTATTCAGATGAGCCTTAACCTCGCGCGCGAGAGTCTTAAAGAGGTTGAAGAGGATATTGATGAAATTCAGGAAGACGTTGATGAGATTCAGGAGGATGTGAGCGAAATTGAAAAGGACGTCGACGAAATTCAGGAAGACGTGGGTGAAATTCAGGAAGATATAGAAGAAGAGAAGGGGGTAAAGAAACCGGGGGTCACTTCATAGACTTTCTAGGTACTGGTGGAGTAAGGTGAGAAGATGGTTCGGAAAAAACTCACTAAAGAACATATGCTCAAAAAAACTCGCGGCGTACTTCAGGAATTCAAAAGCTTTGCCGTTAAAGGCAATGCTTTTGAGCTTGCCATCGCCGTTGTTCTTGGTAACGCCTTCACTGCTATCGTAACGTCTCTCGTGGGCGATGTAATCACGCCTGCGCTCGGCCTCGCGACCGGTAACGTCGACTTTAAGAGTCTGGCGGTGGACGTAAAGCCTGGTGTGATCATTAAGTATGGCTCACTGTTGCAGGCCATGTTTAACTTTCTTCTGATTTCAATATCTATCTTTGTAGTATTTAAGATTCTTTCGGCTGCACGACGCAAAGTGTTTAAGGAAGGGGAGAAGTCAGTCCCGCCGCACGAAAAGCCTGCGCAGGAGCGCCTGCTCGAAGAAATTCGCGATTTGCTCAAAGAGAAGAACTAAGTTAGCGTTGTTAGATATGGAAGACACATCGCAACCGCCTGTTCAGAAGAAAAAGTTTGAACTTACTCCGTCACTTTCGATACTTATGGCCGGCGTACTTGTTGCCGGTTCGATCGTGTTCGTAAACATGCATCCCGTTCAGCCTGTTGTCGAGACAGGGGAGCCTACGGTCTCGGTTAAGGTCTCAGATGCTACCTCCGATGACCACCTCATAGGGTCTCTCGATGCGCCTATTATGCTGATTGAGTACTCTGACTTTCAGTGTCCGTTCTGTTCGCGCATTCATCCAGATCTAAAAAAGATTGTAGAAGAGTCGAATGGAGAAATTGCGTGGGTGTATCGTCACCTGCCGCTTAGCAGTATCCATCCAGAGGCTATGCCGGCCGCGATAGCGTCGGAGTGTATCGCAAAACAAAAAGGCAACACGGCATTCTGGCAGTTTGCTGACGCGATGTTTGCTGACCAGACAAAAATGAATGCAGCAGAGTATGTGGGCCTTGCAGGCAAGCTCGGAGCGAATGTGCAGCAGTTCTCCGCTTGCATCGCGAGTGGTGAGTTTGATGAAAAAATTGCCGCTCAATCTCTTGAGGCAGGCCAAAATGGCGGCAACGGCACACCGTTTACCGTAGTGGTCGCAGGAGACACTCAGGTTCCCATTAGTGGCGCACTCCCGTATGCCCAGCTTAAGGCTGTAATTAATTCGGTGAAGGACCGTCAATAGTAGCGTTATTAGCGCAATTATTAGTTTTTATAGTTAACTATTATGGAAGGTGCAATGTTTGAAGGTCCTCGCGGGGACAAGTTACGCTTGGCAGTATTAGCAGCCGTCATACTCCTAGCGGTGTTTTTGGGTGTAAAAGCATTCGGAGAGCTTAAGAGCTTGCGTTACATTGGCGCCGGCGTACCGCCTACCAACGTTATTAATATCTCTGGCACTGGCGAAGCCGTTGCGGTGCCTGACATTGCAACCTTTACCTTTAGCGTAGTGTCAGAAAAGTCGACCGTAAAGGCCGCACAAGATGATGTCACTGCAAAAGCTAATGCCATAACGGCCTACCTCGAAGAGGCAGGTGTTGAGGACCGCGATGTTCAGACTTCTGGCTACTCGGTATATCCGCAGTATGACTGGATCCAGCCAGCATGTACGCCAGGCGGTAGCTGCCCTTCTGGTCAGCAAAGACTTCGTGGCTATGAAGTTCGCCAAACGACAACTATAAAAGTGCGTGACACTGCTAAGGCAGGGGATCTTCTTACGGGTGTAGGTGGAAAAGGTGCTACGGAAGTCTCTGGTCTTAACTTTACCTTTGACGATCCGGACGCAGTACAAGCTGAAGCGCGCGATGAAGCCATTGCTGACGCTAAGCAAAAGGCCGAGACGCTCGCTAAGTCTCTTGGAGTAAAGTTGGTGCGTGTTGTTTCCTTTACTGAAGGTAGCAACTACCCAATGCCAGTAAGTCCGTACTATGCTCGCGATATGGCTCAGGGTATGGGTGGCGCAGAATCTGCGGTGGTAAATAAGGCCCCAGATATCTCTGTAGGGGAGAATAAAGTTACGTCGTACGTGACCGTAACCTACGAAATTCGCTAACTTGACGAAAGGGCTACATAGGGTATGATAAGAAAAAGCCCCGAGCGGGGGTTTTTTCTTAAGAAAAACATCCATGATTCAATACCTTAAAGAAGTGCGCGCAGAAATGAAACACGTGTCCTGGCCAACTAGACAGCAGACTATTGTGTACACACTAGTGGTTATCGGCATCTCGCTTGCGACGGCTGTGTATCTGGGCCTTCTCGACTACGTATTTTCAGGGATTATTTTCCGCATCGTTTAACCTAAAAACATATTTGGTATGGCAAAACAAGACACATCAGTCGGAAGGGCGTGGTATGCAATACATACCTACGCAGGATATGAAAATGCGGTTGCGCGTAACTTGCGCCAGCGCATTGAAAGTCTTGGCCTTCAGGACAAAATTTTTCAGGTAGTAGTACCAACAGAGCGCACGGTCAAAATTAAAGGCGGTCGCCGCGTTGAGGAGGAAGAAAAGGTATACCCAGGCTACGTCTTGGTAGATATGCTCGTAGATGACCAGTCGTGGTACGTCGTACGTAACACGCCTCGCGTAACCGGCTTCGTAGGATCGGGTGTTAACCCAGTGCCACTTAAGCAGCACGAGGTGGATGCACTCCTTGGTCGCATGCAGGCCACCCAGGGTTCGGTTCGTCACGCTATCGACCTTGGTGTTGGTGATGCAGTTACCATCGTTGACGGCCCCTTTAAGGAACTCGAAGGCAAAGTGGGCGAGGTAGACGAGGCTCGCGGCAAGGTAAAGGTGCTTGTGGCTATGTTTGGCCGCGAAACTCCTGTCGAACTCGACTTTTTGCAAGTAAAACGTATATAAGGTAGTATCTCAAAGCTTATGGCAAAGAAGGTAGTAAAGAAAATCAAGATTGTAGCAAACGGCGGGGCAGCCGTGCTTACCCCTGCGATGGGTCAGGTGCTCGGCCCAGCCGGTATTAACATCGGTGAATTCGTTAAGAAATTTAACGAGGCATCTAAAGAGATGCGCGGCGACCAGGTACCAGCCGTTATTACCGTCTACGAAGACCGCTCATACGACTTCATCCTTAAAACTCCTCCGGTTTCGTCTCTTATTTTGAAGGCTCTCGGTCAGGAAAAGGGTTCAGGCAAGCCAAACACCGCTAAGGTGGGTGTGCTTACAAAGGCTCAGGTTAAGCAGATTGCTGAACGCAAGCTCCCTGACCTTAATACGACCGACATAAACGCAGCGATGAAAGTCGTTGCAGGCTCCGCTCGGAGCATGGGAGTAGACGTTAAGTAATAAAAACCCCGCGAGGGGTTTTTATCTTTCTAGATCTACCCACTTGTATTTCAAACCATTATGCTCGCCAGACTCCTCGGCGAGTTTTTTGGTAAACAGGTGCTCAAAAGCGGGGAAGTAAGCGTCGCCCGGCTTCTCATCGTCAATGAGTGTCATATACAGGCGGTCAGCCATTGGAAGCGCTTGTTCATAAATTTGCGCCCCGCCTCCTATAAAAATCTCTTCTTGGTCAATGTCGCTCGCTTTTTGCACCGCTTCTTCGAGCGAGTGCGCTACCACTGCGCCCTCGGGTGCATAGGCAGGGTCGCGGGTAATGACCACGTTGGTACGGCCAGGGAGCGGCTTGCCTAATGAAGCTAAAATAGACTCAAATGTCTTCCGGCCCATGATGACCGGGTGGCCCATGGTGAGCCGCTTAAAGCGCTTCAGATCCTCGGGGATAGGCCACATAAGCTTGTCCTGGCGCCCAATGACAAGGTTTTTTCCTATTGAAACGATAGCGCTTATACGAGGCCTCTTTGACTCCATGGCACGACTATAGCATGGTGCGCTATCCACCGATTATCCACTTTTTGTGGAGAGCGAGAGGGGTACGATTAACCTATGCAAACGTACGAAGTAGAGGTTAAGTCGCTTCTCGGGAGCAAGGAAAACGCTGACGCCCTGCGGCAAAAAATGCTGGATCTTGATCCTGCAACGAAGCTCATCTCTCGCAATAAGCAGCTGAACCACTATTTTACCGGCGGTACGATGGACGCGCTCGTTAAAAAGGTTGAAGGCAGTATTTCGTTCGACGCGCTTAAGAAACTTTCTGAATTGATTACTAAAGTTACTGAAATTTCGGTCCGCACGCGCAACAAAGATGGCGAGGTGCTTTTGGTGGTTAAAGCATCGGTGGGGGATGACACGAGCTCCAATGGGGTAAAGCGTATGGAGTTTGAAGAAAAAGTAGATCTAACCCTTGAGCAGCTTGATCGTATTCTTTTAAGTGCAGGCTTTCGCTACCAGGCTAAATGGTCGCGCGAGCGCGAGGAGTATGACTTTAAGGGGCTGGATGTCTCGCTCGACAAGAATGCAGGCTACGGCTGGCTCACCGAGTTTGAAAAGGTGGTTCAGGGCGAGGCAGGGGTGGATGCAG
>JAGOUZ010000011.1 GCA_018060985.1 Minisyncoccota bacterium | reverse complement strand
GTACCATCCCCGCCAAGCTGTGCCGTAGTTGGGTAACGTACTGCACCCGTAAGCAACGCCGTATCAAGCGCCGCAATGTTTGTAGAGGCTGGGTTAGAGACAGTTGCGTTAACCCCGACGGCTGGTGCAGCAATACGCACCGGAAGCTCCGGGTTAGTAACCACCTCCTCTTCAGGGAGCTCGTCGGCCACGTGATCGCTAGAACTAAGGGGTTCTGGCAGTACATCAGCCGCTCCAAGCACCATAAAGGTAAGGGTAAAAAGCAGGATGAAGGACACGCCGAAGGATACCGGGTGCCTAGCAATTCCGCCCACTACGCCGTGTTTATTACGCTCCATGGTTGTAAAATGGCCCCCTGAAAGGCTTTTTCAAAGGGCTAATAGAATACTACGCCATTCTGGACACTTTGTCAAGTTTATGGCTTGACAAAGCCCTATACCGGTGATAACGTGCCGCCATACAAGCATAAGGGCACCAATCACCGTATATGGCATCAAGAAGCTTTAAAGACACTCTTCTCCGCGGGATAGCACTCCTTGGGCTTATTGTTATTTTGGTACTCGGCGCATGGGGCATTATTTTGCTCGCCTTTCACCTCCCCTCGTTCCTCGGCTCGGTTAGCGACTCCGTAAATGGCCTCTTTACCCGTGGCGACAATACTGAAAACGAAGAGGAAAATGATGAAGAAGACGTTATAGAAGTGCCGATTGTTGTAACACCGGCTAAGCCTACTACTCCTGCAAAACCAACCCAAACCCCTACTCAGCCAACATACGTGTATACGCCAGCACCAGTTGCTGCAGTACAGCTCTACGGTTTGCCCGACCTCCGCACGTCGATCATGTCGGCAATTCCGAGCGGCAACCGTTACGTAATGCAGTTCGTAGTAGAAAACGTTGGCACCAACGTTGCCTACAGCGGTTGGAACTTTAATGCGATTCTCCCTATCAACTCGCAGTACACCTACACTGCTCCGCAACAGCGCGCACTGAACCCAGGCGACAAGATTGTGTACACCCTTACGTTTGATCGCACGACCTACAACTATCCGTACGACTACAACAACGATCGCAACAATGACGACGAGCGTTACGATGAGTGCAATCGCAACCACAATAGCTGGGATGATGAAGAGTGGTTTGACTGGTACCAGGACGCATTCGACACCAATAGCGACTCTCGCGAAGATTGGGACACTGACGAATGGGAAGATTGGTACGATGACTTCTGCGATGACCGCGACGACCGCAACAATGATGACTACTATTACTACCCACAAACTGGCAATCGCTCAGCAACGATCAAAGTAGACCCTCAGAACCGCGTATACGAAGGCAACGAATACAACAACAGCGCTTCCGTCAACGTTTGGTAACATAACCAACTAACAAAAAACTCCGGCTTTGGCCGGAGTTTTTTGTTTGAGATCGTAAGAGATTTAAATATCCAGATTTGCTAACTTAGCGTTTGATTGGATGAATGACTTGCGGCTTGATACATCCTCGCCCATCAAAATATCGAAGACTTTATCAGCATCCTGTGCGTCCTCAATCGTTACTTGCTTAAGCACGCGCTTGGTTGCATCCATAGTTGTCTCAAAGAGTTCCTCTGGGTTCATTTCTCCAAGACCTTTGTAACGCTGGATGTGATATTTGTTGGCTCTCTTCTGTGCGGCTTCTGCTTCCTCGGCTTCTGTCATCTCAACCTCACTTTCTTCAGTATCTTCAATCACCTGTTCTTTGCCTACTATTTTATTCTTTTCGTCATCGGTGTAGGCGTAATTTACTTCTTTCCCTTTCTTTATTTTATAGAGAGGTGGTTGGGCAATGTAGACGTAGCCGCCTTCGATAACCGGCTTAAAGTGGCGGAAGAACAATGTAAGAAGCAGTGTGCGAATGTGTGCACCGTCCACGTCGGCATCGGTAGCGATAATGATCTTATGATAGCGAAGTTTGTTGATGTCGAAAATATCACCAATAGCTGTACCGAGGCCGAGAATCAAATCTTTAACTGACTGTGAGGCAAGCATTTTGTCGAGACGTGCGCGCTCGACGTTAAGGATTTTGCCACGCAACGGGAGGATTGCCTGCGTACGGCGATCGCGACCTTGCTTGGCCGAGCCGCCTGCCGAGTCTCCCTCTACTATAAAGAGTTCAGATTCTGCTGGGTCGCGGGTCTGACAGTCGGCAAGTTTGCCCGGGAGGCCAAAGCCTTCCATTGCGCCTTTGCGCAACACCGAGTCCTTAGCAGCTTTAGCGGCTTTGCGGGCTTTGAGCGCCAGCGTTGCTTTACCAATTATTGCGCGAGCATCTTCTGGATTTTCTTCGAGGAAGATATTAAACGCTTCGGCAAACACCGCGTCGGTTGCACCGCGCGCCTCTACTGAACCAAGTTTGCCCTTGGTCTGACCTTCAAATTGAATCTCGCCCATCTTTACAGAAACAACGGCGGTCAGACCTTCGAGCACGTCTTCGCCAGTAAAGCTCTCATCGCTTTCTTTGCCGCCACCGCCACCCTTAGCATAGGCGTTGAGTGTGCGGGTTAGCGCGGTGCGGAAGCCGGTTACATGCGTACCGCCTTCGGCATTGTAAATATTGTTAGCAAAGGCGAGCACGCGAGGCGTAATGTCGTCCACATATTGGAGCGCAATTTCTACCGCAACGCCATCAGCCTCTTTTTCAATGTAGAAAATATTCTTGTGGATCGGCTTTTGATAGCGGTTGTAGAACGAAATAAGGGAGCGCAGACCGCCCTCGAAGTAGAACGTCTGTGACGGCGAGTTAGAGAGATAGTCGCGGATGTAGAGCTCTTTGCCGACATCGGTAAACTTCATGCCACTTTCTCGCGCATCGATAATAGTGATACGAAGCCCTTTAACCAAGTAGGCCTGTTCGCGGAGGTGCGAGACTACTTTGTCGAAGTCGTATTCAATTTTTTGAAAGATTTCTGCATCGGCAAAATAGGTTTGTACCGTGCCGTGGAGTTTTGAAGGGCCGACTTTTTTAATTGCCGCTTTGCGTTTGCCGCGAACGTACTCTTGTACGTGTGACCCGCCATCGCGGTGCACCTCGGTGCGCATCCACTCGGCAAGTGCGTTCACTACCGAAACACCCACGCCGTGCAGACCGCCGGAAACCTTGTAGCCCTCGCCACCGAACTTACCGCCGGCGTGGAGGGTGGTCATTACGGTCTCGAGCGCCGAAACCTTGGTCTGCTTGTGCATGTCTACCGGAATACCGCGGCCGTTGTCTGCAATGCGGATAACATTGCCAGGCAAGAGCACGACTTCAATGTCGTCGGCAAAGTTGCCCATCGCTTCGTCGCGAGAGTTGTCGAACACCTCCCAGATAAGGTGATGGAGGCCATCGAGACCAGTGGTCCCGATATACATACCCGGACGACGCCGTACCGCCTCGAGACCTTCGAGGACGGTAATTGCCGATGCGTCATACGAGCCTTTCTTTGCCTTATTGTCAGCCATTTCTTGAGTTAGAGGCTCGCTTGAACCTTAGTCAAATTATAGCAAATTTTGGAGCCCTTTGAAAGGGCAAAAGTGGGGAGAAACCCTTGCATTATATATAAATGTGTTGTATAGTTGTTTTAGACGAATTCTTCACAAAGTCCGCGCAAGAGGAGTGCTCGCCTATGGATATCTTCGGATGGGTTTTGGCAACACTACTCCCTCTGGTTACGCTACCGGAGCCGCCGCCAGTCCCCCCTGTATTCTTTACCATCTTAGGACCGCCCGACAATCCCGTCACCGATGTCTTCGGCGCATGCGGAATTCCGTGCTATGTCCGCTACAACATTGGCGGAGAGCCTGAGAAGTTCGTAGAGGCCGCGGAGTATGCGAAGAAAAACGGCCTCTATACAAGAATCTCCGGCAAGTGCTACTCGGGATGCATTCTTTTTGCAGACCTGGCACGGCCGAACGTATGCATTGAGGCCGACGCGGAATTCTTCTTCCATGCATGGTGGTGGAGGCAAGAGATAACCACGTCCACGACCAACAACCGTCCGTACCCATGGAACGGAAAGGTGCGCGGAGCCGACGCGACGGTGTACTACGATCCGGTTCAGAGCCCTGACATCATGAAATGGCTCAATGATAATGGACCGGCGCCTATTTACGGCTGGCTCCCTATGAGCTACCTCGAAGGACTTCAGTTCTGGCCCAAATGTGATCCGCCGCGCTAAGTAAGCGCGGCGGTTTTATTTTTGTTCATATCATTCCTTGCACAATAAAAGCATGGTGGTACGGTTGCGGTAGAAGCTACTCAACATCTCTGGCCAAAAAGGAGGCTGGACCATGCGTATCCGTGGATTGATATATGCGATAGCCTTTTTTTGCCTTTCCTACAGTGCGCGAGCTGGAATTTCTGAAGACTTCTGGGATAGCTTTCCTCCGCTAAGCCTGCCCGTCTCGACTGTGTTTGGAGACTGCGGCGACCCTTGTATCGTAAGAGACAACGACGGAGGGGCCATAGCACTCTTCAACAGCGTAGCGATCACTGTGCGGAAAGCTAACATTCTGCTCGTCATCGATGGATACTGCGCGTCGGCTTGTGCACTCATTGCCGATACCGCTCGACCAAATGTATGCATCACGGCAAACGCCAACTTCTACTTCCACATGGCAACGTATACAAAAGCCAAAGACCCTGTCGCAAGTATAGAAATGCCCTTGCCAGGGACTCCCGAGTGGTACGCGGGAGTTGAGAGTGGAGAATTGATTGCTGAAAGGTTTCCTACAAAACAAAGCCCCGACATACTCAAGTGGATTGAGGAGCAGGGCGGATTTCCTTTGGGGTTCAAGCTCGAAGAAATGCTCGGAATGAACGCGCTACAGGCCTCAGAGTTCTGGCCTATCTGCGGACCAGAGGTGCAAGTGCTCCCCCGCCTACGCCCCGAGTGGCCGCCCACTCCTCGCCCTCGCCCGCCGCGCACATAGCGCGGCGGACTTCTTTTTACGTATTTTTAAGTATGGTACTGTTGGCCGCAGACCGAAAAAGTCCTTTATCGGTCTAAATCCCTGGATACGGAGGTGATACGTGAAGTACCATTCAGCGACTCAACTGCCTTCTGCATCGATTGCCACGCTCATTCAGACGGTGACCGGTCACACGCTCTGGCCTGAAGATGCGGTCCAGAGCTACAAGAGCGAGCAGCTGAGGCAACACCGCCGACCGCCCTGGGCGTTGGCGTGGAACGTCACCCTCGCCATTCTGGGCGGAGTGATTCTGCTCGCGACCATGATCCTTGCCGGTCTGGCCAGTGTGGTGCAGATGATCTTCACCCGCGACAAGAATCTCTACTTCTCGGAAACCTGGGCTGCCGAACAGCAAAAGGCGCTCAAGGACTTGTTCCTCATCGACTACTGGGATCGCTTCGCGTACGTGAAGCTTCAGTGGATTCAGTGCGACACGACCGACGACGGCGAATACTACCTCAACGGTCAGTACCTACGTGTCCCGTCCCCGGTGCGGGAAGCGATGGATCGGATCCGGCTCAACCTGCCCAGCCCCTCGTTCTGGGTTATGGCGCTCGGGACGGATCCTATCCTGAACTGCTACATCAGCGGGCAGAAGTTCACTGTGCTCATCTGGGACATGGACGGAGACAGGGTCGTCTTCGTCGACCCTCCTGCACCCTGAAGACAGGGCACTACTTGGTCCGCCGCGACATACGCGGCGGACTTCTTTTTATTTAACGAATTTCAAAACCTTTACCTTTAAGCATTGATGAGACTTTTTCCATAGCAGCGTTTGCCTCAGGCTCCGTAAGCGTGCGATCAAATGTTTGGAAGATAATGCGATAGGCGAGTGAGACCTTACCCTCTTTTTCAAATCGGTCAAAGAGCCACATATTTTGTGCCAACTCTCCCGCTTCTTTTTTAATCAAATCCTGTACCTCAGCTTCGCTAGTACCTGCCGGGGTCCACATAGCAATATCGCGCACCATGTACGGATAGCGAGAAAATGTTTTATAGCGCTCAGTGGTAGAAAGCGGCAAATTTTCTGGAGAAGCATCGGTAATATCAAGTACTTTCTCTGCTGCCTTTTGTTTTTCTGTTATCGTCCCAAGCATAAGCACTTCCTGCCCACCCTTCCACACGGTACCGATTTCAAATAACTTTACTTCTTTAAGTCCCAAAAGTTCCCTGTTTTGTTTATTCTTTTCCAGCGCTTCGGTTAATCCTTGCACCAAGCTGGCGCGCAAATATGGCCGCACTGAGTCGACTTTGTTTAAGACTGCACGCTCGCCCTTGTCGGCAAACACGCTCGTAAACACTTCTGAATAGCCTTGGCTCACAAGTTCTTCGCGCGCTCGCTCGGCAGAGTTGTGATTGTTATTTTGCGCTGGAACACCCTCCATCGGAAGCACTACTGCGGGCACTTTGTCGTAGCCCACAATACGCCCTACTTCTTCTACCAAATCTTCAGGTATTGAAAGGTCGAGCCGCTCAAATGGCGCAACTACTTCAAACACACCACCTTCTTCTTTGTAGGCAAAACCAAGGCGGCTAAACGCATCTGCAACATCTGCAGCAGTTAAATGAGTGCCTAATACCGCATTTATTTTAGAAAGAGATACAGACACGCGGGATTCTTTTTGCGGCTCAGGATATGTGTCTACAAAGCCCTTTAATTCGCCTCCTGCAAGCTTAAGAATTAGTTCTACAGCGGCCTGCATGCCATAAGCAGCAAGCTCGGGGCTAAGGCCCTGCTCAAAGCGCGAGGATGCATCTGTACGCAGTTTTAGCCCCTGCGCCGTGCGCCGTACCGAGACGCCATCAAAGTTCGCTGACTCCAAAATAATGTTTGTTGTGGCTTCGCTAATCCCCGCCGGCAAGCCGCCCTTAACACCCGCAACACCGATAGGTGCATCGGCATTTGCGTCAACAATCGCAAGCATCGAGTCTGCCAGAATATATTGCTTTTGATCGAGAGCTGTAAGCCCTTCACCTCCACGCGCTCGGCGCACTGAAATAGAATACTTCCCATCGCGCGCCATAAGCTGTTTTGCATCAAAGGCATGCAACGGCTGGCCGAGGTTAAACATCACGAAGTTAGTTGCATCAACGACGTTGTTTATCGAACGCTGACCCATCGCCTCCAAGTTTTTACGCAGCCACTCTGGGCTAGGGCCAACGTTTACGCCCTCGATTACTCCCGCGACATAGCGCGGGCAAAGCGCAGGTTCGTTTATGAACACTTCAAGATTGGGCGCCTTAAGTGAGAGGTCGGGCTTTTGTGCAAGCGGGTCATGCGTAAGCGGAATCTTTAGAATTGCCGAGATTTCTTTAGCAATGCCGCGATAGCCCAAAGAATCGTGACCACGGTTCGGTGTAACTTTGACATCCAGTATCGAATCGTCGCCAACAGCAGTAATGCCATCTATTTCAAACGCATGAAATGTCAGCGCCTCAGAAAGCGTTTCTGCATGTGGCAGCTCGACATCGAAGAACTTTGAAAGCCAGTGGCGAGAAATTAACATACTTAAAATTGATTGATGAAGCGCAGGTCAGCAGAGTGCATTAGGCGCACATCATCTATACCCCAGCGGAGCATTGCCAAGCGGTCGAGCCCCATGCCAAACGCAAAGCCCTGATATTCTGCCGGATCGAGACCGGCATTCTTTAATACGTTCGGGTGCACCATGCCAGCGCCCATCATTTCGATCCATTTGTCTTTAAGCTTTTCTGGTACGTTGCTGCCAACCAGACGCATATCAACTTCTACCGACGGCTCAGTAAATGGGAAGAAGCTTGGGCGAAAACGGATTTCAACTGACGCACCCTTAAATAACTCTTTGAAAAATTGCTCGAGCGTGCCTTTTAAATTCGCGAGGGTTACATCTTTCCCAACCGCAAGCCCTTCAATCTGAAAGAACTCGGCTTCGTGTGTCATGTCGGTTGCCTCGTTGCGGAACACTTTACCTGGCACAATCACGCGGTACGGCGGCTGTATGCCTTTTTTAATTTGTTCTTCCATATAGCGACCCTGCACATTGCTGGTGTGGGTGCGCATAACCATACCCGGCTCGTCTTTAATAAAAAAGGTGTCCTGCATGTCGCGCGCCGGGTGATCTTTGGGCACGTTAAGCAGGTCGAAGTTGTACCACTCGGTCTCAACCAAAGGCCCTTCGGCTAGGGTAAACCCCATCTTGCTAAAAATCGCATTGGCCTCGCGAATGAGCGAGGAAATAGGATGCAGATGTCCACGAGGCGTTTCAGCCATAAATATGGCCTTAGTATGGCTCAAAAGGGCCTAAAATGCTATACTGTACCTTATGGACATCGGGGCTCTTGGCGTCTATGCGTGCCTATTTTTAGGCCTCTTTTTTGAGGTTTTTTTGCTTATCTCCTTCCTTGAGAAGACTCCTGGGAAAAAGACCGCATTTAAGCCGTCTTTTTACCCTACTACCACCATTTTGGTCCCCTGCTGGAACAAGGCCAAGACCCTTGGCGCTACCGTAGAGTCGCTCTTGGCGCTTGAATACCCCAAGGACAAGCTTTCTATTTTGATTATAGACGACGGTTCGACCGACGAAACCTATGAAGCAGCTATGCAATTTGCTCATGAGCCTCAAGTAAGAATTCTGAGGAAGGAGAATGAGGGCAGTAAGTTCTCTGCGCTCAACTTCGGTATTGCCAATTCAGAAAGCGAACTTGTGGGCTGCCTAGACGCAGACTCCTTTGTAGCGCCAGACGCCCTTCTTGAAGTCGTAAAACGTTTTGAGTATGAGCCCGAAATTATGGCCGTAACGCCAGCAATGCGCGTGCACCACCCAAAGAATCTTCTTGAGCTTATGCAGGCGGTTGAATATGTTTTTGGTGTCTTCTGCCGCAAGATGTTCGACAACCTGTCGAGCCTTACCGTGATCCCCGGACCCTTTTCAATCTACAAGCGCGAAGTCTTTACCAAGATAGGCAAGTTCCGCAAAGCACACCACACCGAAGACATGGAAATGGCCTTCCGTATGCACGCTAACGGTTTGCGAATAGCCAACGCTCACACGGCTATTGTCTCGACCAAAGTACCAACAAATCTTGGCGCACTTATCCGCCAGCGCGTCCGCTGGTCGCGCGGCTTCCTCGAGAATGCCCGCGACTACTCATACATGTTCTTTAATCCGCGCTACGGCAACCTTGGTTTTATGGCGCTTCCCCTCGGAGTCGCGGCATTTGTGGCCGGTATTTATTCCGCGATCTTTTTGGCGTACTCCTTCCTTTCTGCCTTTGTAACCAGCGTGCTCGATATGGCAATAACCGGCATTCCACCACAGCTCCCCGGCCTGCCGCGCTTTGAGTGGTTTTATATGGACACCAGCATGACAACGGTACTCGTCTTTACGGTACTAGCACTCACGCTCGTTGCTGTATTTATCGGTAAGCAGATCGCACAGACCAAGCTTCCCGTTCACTCACTTATTTCTTACTTTGCCCTGTTCGGTTTTATCGCGCCGGTATGGCTCGCACGGGCTATTTGGGATACGGTGCGCTCTAAAGAGACCGGCTGGCTCACCTAACACGTATGCAATGGCAGAGATATATTTTGGCGTTTTTTATAACAGCCGCAATATTTGCGACGGCCTTTTATATTGCTGACTATATAGACAACCGCCGAATCGCCGACATCCGCGAAATCCAGGAAGCTATCTCTATCGACCTCCTCTCTTCTGAAACTCAATTTGAGCTCTTAGGCAGCCTCGACTGTGAACTCCTCGGCGAGCACCCGGTACTCTCTGAAGAGCTAAATTCCCTTGCAGAACGCCTCTCCTATACCGAAAACAACTTAGGTAGCGATAACGAACAGGTGCTTCTGCTTAAAAAGCAGTACTCTCTGCTCCAGATTAAAGACTATCTTCTAATGCAGGAAATATCCCGCAAGTGCGGTACCAATTCGGTCTCTATTTTGTACTTCTACTCCAACGAAGAAGGTACGTGCGAAAACTGCGGCCGCATGGGCGAAGTCCTGACCTATCTCCGCCAGACCTACCCAGACCTCCGCGTGTATTCCTTTGACTACAACCTCGACCTAGGCGCACTACAAACGCTTATAGCGCTGCGCAAGATCCAGCCAGCACTCCCTGCCCTTATCATCAACAACCGCGCTCCAGTATACGGCTTTAAAGACCTCCAAGAGACCCAGGCGCTTATACCAGAGCTTAAGACACTCGCTACCTCGACTTCTTCCACACAGTAGTAACGTACTTTGGAGCCGCCTCCCAGATTTGAACTGGGGACCTTCTCTTTACAAAAGAGTTGCTCTACCAACTGAGCTAAGGCGGCACATATTAACTTGTAGCGAACGTTTTACTCTTCAAATATCGCACGTTTGCTCGGCGCGCGTTTAAGAAGTGCTCGCTTATGAGCTGCAACTTCCTGGAGGAAGTTTGATACCTCACCACTGCCTTGTGGCGCGGTTGAGGTTGAGCGCACGCGATGGAGCACACGCTCGAGCGTGAGTTCGAACATAAGGATAGCTCTTGCAATCACACGCTGCACACCTCCACGCATAAAGCGCAGGATACCGTGCACCAGGTGCTTTACGAGCCCCGGGATCACATGCTCGATAACGACAAGTATGATGTGAAAGAACCTGCGTAAGCGCGGACGGAGCCCACGAAAAGCAACCCGGCCCGTCCTCATCTCCCGACGCTTGAGCGCCAACAGAGAAAACAGCCCCACAATTGACACCCCGAGCGTAACCGTTAACACACTAACCATAGGCCGTCTATTGTAGCAGATTTACTTAACCGAGAAAAATGCCAATTTTGAGACCTCAATACGCTCGCCAAACTTCTGTGTAGCAAGAGAAATAAGGTCTGCAATGGTTTTACTTGGGTCCTTGATGAATTGCTGCCCTGCAAGCTCTTCTACAGTAGCGGGCTGCATAGCGGCAGCGTGCATAGCGATGTCGCGAGCAAGTGCGGAAAACTCTTCATGCTTGGAAACAAAGTCTGTTTCTGAGGCGAGCAGAACCATAGCGCCCATCTGCCCAGTGCTGTGTACATATGATGCAACAGCGCCAGCACCAAGGGTGCGGTCTGCCTTCTTGCCTACTGTTGCTGCAGCGCGTGCAGAAAGGATCTCCAAGGCTTTAGCCATGTCGCCATCAGCTTCCGTGAGTGCCTTTTTGCACTCCATGACTGATACTCCGGTTTTATCGCGGAGCTCTTTAACCTGTTCGCTAGTTACTGCCATTTGCTCCTGTCATGGGTGCTGCACCCAAGTTTTCACTATAAGTCTTTGCAATTTCGTCGAGCACAAATGCCACGGCCTCCTGTGTGGCGTCGTTCATCGGGATTGGGTGATTGATTACTTTGCGATCACAGTCGGTGTTAAGCACGGCAATAACTGGGATGTTGAGGTTTTTAGCTTCGGCTACAGCAATGGCTTCGCGCTTAGGATCAACAACTATAAGAGCGTCTGGGAGTTTGCTCATGCCGCGGAGGCCACCAAACATAAGGTCGAGGTCAATGATTTCGCGGTCGATAAGAAGGCGCTCGCGCTTAGTAAACTTGGTAAGCTCACCCTTTTCGCGCATGTCAGTCAGTTCAGAAAGGCGGTTAAGGCGCTTACGGATTTCAGAAAAGTTAGTGAGGCTGCCACCGATCCAGCGAGACGCTACGTACGGCTGATTAAGGCGCTCTGCGACGCGTTTTACTGGAACGCGAGCCTCTGCCTTAGAACCTACGAAAAGGACGGTCTTGCGGGCTGCGGCGAGGGTTTTAACCACTTCAAGCGCCTCATCGAGACACTGAACGGTCTTTTCGAGATCAAAGATCTCAGTACCCCCTTTAGAACCAAATATAAAAGGCGCGACCGACGGGTGTCGGCGCGATGGGGCATACCCAAAGTGGGCGCCCACGGCGAAAAGCTTTTCTATCATGTTGCTCTTTTCCATACTGAAAAGTGATTGTTAAGGTATCACGCTTCCTCGCTTTCTGCAACAGGAAGACCTGTCCCCTCGCGCGCCTGGAGCGCGTCCAGGATAGGGTCCAGTCCCCCGGCAAAGATACCGGGCAAGTTGTGCCAGGACTCTTTAATTCGGTGGTCGGTAACGCGGTCCTGGAGGGTGTTATAGGTGCGGATCTTCTCCGAGCGGTCTGCGGTTCCGATTTGGTCTTTGCGCTCCTGAGAGTGTGCCGCATTGGCCTTCTCCTCCTCAAGAGCTTCTACCTTAGATATGAGCACGGCCATGGCTTTCTCGCGGTTGGCAGACTGTGAGCGCTCTGAGGTGGCACGTGCATCAAGACCAGTTGGACGGTGGATTAGGCGCACCGCCGTTTCTACTTTGTTAACGTTCTGACCGCCTGCGCCTCCCGAGCGGGAAAACTCCATGTCGATGTCGGCAGGATTGAGCTCTATTTTGTGCTTTTTGCGGATAGGCATGATAGCGACCGAGGCGGTTGAAGTGTGAATGCGGCCTGACTTCTCTGTAGCGGGCACACGCTGGATGCGGTGCACACCGGTCTCATAGCGCAAACGCTTATAGACCCCAAGGCCGCGCATTTCGATACTTGCCTCTTTATAACCCCCGAGATCACTCTTGGCCTCGGCGAGTATGCGAGAGTTCCAGCCTTGCGTCGTAGCGTACGCCTGGTACATATGAGCAAGCTCTTCGGCAAACAATGCCGCCTCTTCGCCACCCACACCGGCACGTACTTCGAGTACGATTTCGTTCGGGAATTCTTCCTGCGCCTTTTCGCTGGCAGTAATCTTTTCCATCTCGGCCAGTACGGCCGCCTTTTGCTCTGCGAGGCGCTTAAGATCCTCTTCGGCAAGCGCACCAAGATCGCCCTCCGCTAAGGACGCTACTTCTGCCTCTTCTCCTGCCAAGCGCTCATACTCGGCCGCGAGGTACGCAGTTTTAGGATTATTTTTATATGTGGAGAGGTCCATTCCCTACTTCGACTTTTTAGTCTTCGTAGATGCTGCTGCACGACGAGCCCTAAACTTCTCTACGCGGCCGGCAGTGTCCATAACCTTATCGTTGCCAGAGTAGAACGGATGGCATTCTGAGCAGATTTCAACCTGGATTGACTCCTTGGTAGAACCCACGGTAAAAGAGCGCCCGCATGCGCAGGTAACCTTTGCCTGAGGGAAATATGCTGGATGTGCCTCTGTTTGCATGGACAATAATATAACTCAAAAAAACCTACCCTGCAAGCGTCGCCTAAACCCTAGTTATCTTTCAAAAAGTTGATGTCTGTCTGGAACTTTTCGGCATGGGCGAGCACGCTGGCGGCATAACCAAGGCCACGTGTAGCCCAGCCCGAGCCGGCATAATAGCGGCCCGCTGCCTCGCGCTCGGCGCTGTACGTTTTTGCACCTGCACCCAAGTCTTTCATATACAGTGCCGTTGCCATAATAGCGTGTCTGGCATTCCACGGGTCAGCAAGGGTTACTCCCACAGCAACGCCAATACGCGCCTGGTATACCTTCCACGTTGAAGGGATAAATTGAGACGGCCCCATAGCACCACCGTACCCTACCGACTGCGGACATGAGACGCGGGTTTGTAGGGGGTCACGACCAAGTTCTCGCACAATGGTTTGAAGTGTTGGTAGGTCGCGCGTAGGATGGATACCGTTTGGAAATACCTTGCCCGAGGTTACGTGTTTGGTAGCACCCGAGTCGAGGTCGGTAATAATACAGGTGCCGACGTTAGCGCCCAGGTTAGACTCCTGGCGCAAAACGCCCATGATAAATGCTGCGCGCACGCCGGTTGCCGCTTCGGCCTCGCTGGCGTATTGCAGCGCCGTAGCAAACGAAATGCCCTGAGCATC